>CAZIQL010000014.1:0-60334 GCA_964541485.1 uncultured Lachnospiraceae bacterium | reverse complement strand
GCGTATTCACTGGAAGATTTGACGAGAGAGTTCAACGAGGAAATTGCTCTTTTGGTAGACGGTGTGACGAAGTTAACACAGTTAGACTATGAGATGGATAAGATTGAGCTTCAGGCAGAGAATCTGCGTAAGATGTTCCTTGCGATGGCAAAGGATATCCGTGTGATTATGATTAAGCTTGCTGACCGTCTCCACAACATGCGTACCATGCAGTATCAGAAACCGGAAAAGCAGCAGGAAAAGTCAAGAGAGACGATGGATATTTATGCACCGCTGGCGCAGCGTCTCGGTATTTCTAAAATAAAAATAGAGTTAGACGACCTGTCCTTAAAGTACCTGGAGCCGGAGGTCTACCAGGACCTTGGCAAAAAGATTGCACTCAGGAAAAAAGACAGGGAAGAGTTTATCTCCGGAATTATTGACAATGTGGCAGAGCAGATTGAAGAGGCGGGCATTGATGCGCAGATAGACGGAAGAGTCAAGCACTTTTTCAGTATTTATAAAAAGATGAAAAATCAGAACAAGACACTGGATCAGATTTATGATTTGTTTGCGGTCCGTGTGCTTGTGGATAATGTAAAGGACTGTTATGCGGTGCTTGGTATTCTCCACGAAATGTACAAACCGATTCCGGGACGTTTCAAGGATTATATTGCGATGCCAAAACCGAATATGTACCAGTCACTTCATACGACACTCATCGGTCCGAACGGAACTCCGTTTGAAATCCAAATCCGTACCTTTGAGATGCATCGTACGGCAGAATACGGTATTGCTGCGCACTGGAAATACAAAGAAGCACAGAACGGTGTAAAGTCCTCTGCAAACGAAGAGGAGAAACTGGCATGGCTTCGTCAGATTCTGGAATGGCAGAAGGATATGTCGGACGGCGAGGAATTTTTAAGCGGTCTGAAAAATGATTTCGATTTATTCTCGGACAGCGTGTACTGCTTTACACCGACCGGTGATGTAAAGGCATTGCCGGCAGGTTCAAACCCGGTGGACTTTGCATATGCCATTCACAGTGCGGTCGGCAATAAGATGGTTGGTGCGCGTGTGAACGGAAAGCTGGTTACGATTGACCATGTGCTTGAAAATGGTGACAGGGTGGAAATCATTACGTCCCAGAATTCCAAGGGACCGAGCCGTGACTGGTTATCGCTCGTTAAGAGTACCCAGGCAAAGAATAAAATCAACCAGTGGTTCAAATCAGAGTTAAAGGAAGATAACATACAGCACGGAAAAGATTTGCTGGCAGCTTACTGTAAGACAAAGGCGTTACAGCTTTCGGACTTAATGAAAACCGAGTTTATGGAAGTATGTATGCGTAAGTATGGCTTCCGCGACTGGGATGCACTTTTGGCATCGGTGGGGCATGGTGCTCTGAAGGAAGGCCAGATTATTAACCGTCTGCAGGAAGAGTACAATAAAAAGAAAAAGAAAGAACTGACCGATGAAAAGATTTTAGAATCCATCAACGAGGTTCGTGAAACAAAGCAACCGATTACCGTAAAAGCAAAGAGCGGCATTATGGTGCAGGGAATTGATGACGTGGCAGTGCATTTTTCCAAGTGCTGTTCTCCGGTACCGGGCGATGAGATTATCGGTTATGTGACACGGGGAAGAGGTGTGTCCATTCATAGAACGGACTGCGTCAATGTGATTAATGCACCGGATGAGGACCGCATCCGTTTTATTCCTGCGGAATGGAATCGTCTGGAGGATAAAAAGGAAGACCTCTATTTTGCGGAAATCAATATTTTTGCAAATAACCGTAGCGGTGTCCTGCTTGATATTACAAAGATACTCACGGAGAATAAGGTAGATATCTTAAGTGTCAACAGCCGTGTGAGCAAGCAGGGAACGGTGACGTTAACGCTTGGTTTTGAGGTGCATGGTTCGGAACAGTTAAGCTTTTTAATTTCCAAAATCAGAAATGTGGAAAGTATTATTGATGTTGTGAGAACGACAGGCTAAGAGAAGATTGTAAAGGAAGAGCGTTATGGAAATAAAACGTCTGGTTCTTGGCATGCTCAGGACCAATTGCTATATTGCATATGATGAAGAAAGTAAAAAGGCAGTCATTATTGATCCGGCAGCAGAGCCAAAGAGGATTGCGGAGGTGCTTGCAAAGTTTCATCTGATGCCGGAGGCGGTGCTCTTAACCCATGGACATTTTGACCATATGCTGGCAGCAGATACGCTTAGGAAGGAATACCATATTCCGGTCTGCCTGCTTGCTGAAGAGGAAGAGTTGCTTTCTGACCCGCTAAAAAACTGTTCAGCGTCTTTTTATGCCGCACCTTACGGAATCTCAGCGGATGATTTGTTTTTAGACGGACAGGTCGTGCCTTATGTCGGTGGAGAGCTAAAGGTTTTGGCAACACCGGGACATACAGTGGGAAGCTGCTGCTATTACAGCGAAAAAGAGGGTGTGTTGTTTTCGGGAGATACTGTATTTTGCGGTAGTGTCGGACGGACAGATTTGCCGACAGGAAAGCCGGCACAGCTTCAGGTATCCATCCGCGAAAAGCTGTTTGTATTGCCGGAGGACACATTGGTACTCCCTGGACACGGGGAAGAGACAACCATTGGAGCAGAACAACGTCACAATCCATATGTAATGTAAGTTTCAGATAAAGGATTTATTGTAGTTTATGATAGAAATCAGAATGACAGGGGAGGACTACGAGCAGGACATCCGTCCGCTTGTGAAGTCCTTTTTCCCGGAAGAGGAACTGTATATCGGAGGTGGAGAAGAACCCGAAGGTGAGGCAGAAAAGGTACTTTTGCTGACTCTTTTGCCGGAGCGGTTTTCTCTTGCGTTTTCTTTGGATGGAAAGACAGTGAAGGAGGAAGAGGATTTTTCTGAGCTGATTCCGGGAGTATATAAAAATGAGGGAACTCCGGACCGGCGGATGTATCGGAATTATCTGCACCGCAGTCTGTATCATTTATTATCGGAAGTGACCGGAAAGACATTGCCCTGGGGGACACTTACGGGAATCCGTCCGACCAAGCAGGCTCTGGAGCGTCTTTTTGAAAAAGAAAGCAAAGAAAGTATTGCAAAATATTTCAAAACGGAGTATCTTTGTTCGGGGGAAAAAACAGACCTCTGTATTCAGGTAGCAGAAAAGGAGCAGAAGCTTCTTTACGGCATTGAGGATAAGGACAGCTACAGTATTTATATCGGTATCCCGTTTTGCCCAAGTATCTGTCTGTACTGCTCGTTCAGCTCGTATTCGTTAAAGCAGTATGAGGCGTATGTGGAGCCGTATCTGGAGGCATTGTTTAAAGAAATAGAATACGCAGGAACGTGTTTTCCGGAAAAGAAGCTGGTCAGCATTTATATCGGTGGGGGCACTCCGACTACACTTTCGGCAGACCAGTTAAGAAGACTGCTTCGTAAGATAAAAGGAACCTTTGAGTTTACGTATCTGCGTGAGTGGACTGTGGAGGCAGGTCGTCCGGACAGTATCACAAAGGAAAAGCTAATGGTATTAAAGGAAGAGGGTGTTACCCGTATTTCCATTAATCCGCAGAGCATGCAGCAAAAGACGCTTGATGTCATCGGAAGACGCCATACGACAGAGCAGATTAAGGAAGCGTTTGCACTTGCAAGGGAGTGTGGACATGATAATATCAACATGGACCTGATTATAGGTCTGACAGGGGAAGATGCATCGGATGTCAGAGGAACGCTTACGGAAATCAGAAAGCTGTCTCCGGACAGCTTAACGGTACATACACTTGCCATTAAGAGGGCAGCAAGATTAAACGCTGAGATGGACCGTTACCGGGAGATGCGCTCGAAGGAAACGACGGAAATGATGCGTATCTGTCAGGAGTATGCAAGGGCAGAGGGGTACGAACCGTATTATCTGTACCGGCAGAAAAACATGTCGGATAATTTAGAGAACATCGGTTATGCAAGACCGGGAAAAGAGGGCTTGTACAACGTATTAATTATGGAAGAGCATCATACGATTCTGGCGCTTGGCAGCGGAGGCTCCACAAAGTTTAACTTTGCAGGAACAAACCGTCTGGAACGCGTGGAAAATGTAAAGAGCGTAAAGGATTACATTGAGAGGATCGATGAGATGATTGGAAGGAAGCAGGAATTCCTTTTAAATTACCGGGAATATTTATAGAAAGGGGCAGGAATGCCATGTCGAATGCCAGACAGTTGATTACAGATATTCTGGAAAAAGTACAACTGACGGATTTGATGGAGGATGATGTGATTGACAGCACCTACCACGGTGAGATGGTTGGTATGCTGGTAAAGCGTCTTTGCACACAGCTGGGGTATCCGGTGGAGTTTCAGGAGCAGATGCTGGTAGCGGCATATGTGCATGATATTGGAAAGCTTCGGCTTAGTAAAAACCTATACGGCAGAGACAAAAAAGCGCTGCATGTTGAGGAAGTGAAATATATGCGGATGCATACGGAGCTGGGCAGGGAAATGCTGGCACAGTGTGGGTATCCGGAGGAAATTCTGAATGCAGTTTATTACCATCATGAAAATTACGACGGAACGGGCTATCCGAAAAAATTAAAGGCAGAAAAGATTCCGTTGGAAGCGAGAATATTGAGGATATGCGACGTATTTGCAGCACTCATTTCCGACCGGCCGTACCGTCGGGGCTTTGATGTCAATGCGGCAATGGAGATGATGATTGATGACGTCAAAACCTTTGATATGAAAATCTTTTTGGAGTTTATGACGGTGTTTCATTCGGAGGGCTTTAAAGAAGTCATCGATTTTGCAAATCAGATTAATGAAAACAAGCGTAGTATGGATGAAACAGTGAATTCATAAGACGTTCTTATTAGGTAAAAAAACATACGGCAGAAAGCCGGGAAAGAGGAAGTTATGGCAGAAGCAATGAAAGGTCTGAAAAGAACCCACAGATGTACCGAGGTTTCGAATAAGAACATCGGGGAAACCGTCACCGTGATGGGATGGGTACAGAAAAGCAGAAATAAGGGCGGTATTATCTTTGTAGATTTAAGAGACCGTTCCGGTATTTTACAGATTATCTTAGAAGAGGCAGATTGCGGTGCAGAAAATTTTGCAAAGGGCGAAAAGCTTCGTAGTGAATTTGTGATTGCAGTAGTTGGTGAAGTAACCAAGCGTTCCGGTGCAGTGAACGAAAATCTTGTAACCGGTGATATCGAAATCCGTGCAAAGGAATTACGTATTTTATCTGAAGCAGAGGTTCCTCCGTTCCCAATCGAAGAGGATTCTAAGACCAAGGACGAATTAAGATTAAAGTACCGTTATCTTGACCTTCGTCGTCCGGATTTACAGAGGAATATGATTTTAAGAAGTAAGGTAGCGACCGCAGCAAGACAGTTCCTGGCTGATGAAGGCTTCCTTGAGATTGAGACGCCAATGTTAACTAAGAGTACACCGGAAGGTGCCAGAGACTATCTTGTACCAAGCCGTGTGCATCCGGGCAACTTCTATGCGCTGCCACAGTCTCCGCAGATTTTTAAGCAGCTCTTAATGTGCTCCGGTTATGACCGTTATTTCCAGATTGTAAAGTGCTTCCGTGATGAGGACCTTCGTGCCGACAGACAGCCGGAATTCACTCAGATTGATATGGAATTGTCCTTCGTTGACGTAGATGACGTTATTTCCGTAAACGAAAGACTGTTAAAGAGAATGTTTGCTGAAATCGGTGTGGAGGTACAGCTCCCGATTCAGAGAATGACATGGCAGGATGCGATGGACCGTTACGGTTCTGACAAGCCGGATACACGTTTTGGCATGGAGCTTAAAAATGTGTCCGATATCGTGGCCAACTGCGGCTTTGGCGTATTTACGGGAGCTCTTGCAAATGGCGGTTCTGTTCGCGGTATTAACGCAAAGGGACAGGCTGCAATGCCAAGAAAGAAAATTGATGCATTAGTTGATTTTGCAAAGACCTATGGTGCAAAGGGCCTTGCTTATCTTGCAATTGAAGAGGATGGCAATTATAAGTCTTCTTTTGCAAAATTCATGACAGAGGATGAGTTAAAGAATCTCGTTGCAGCTATGGATGGTGAGCCTGGTGACTTACTCTTCTTTGCAGCGGATAAGAATAAAGTAGTTTGGGATGTGCTTGGTAATTTGCGTCTAGAAATCGCAAGACAGCTGGATATCTTAGACAAGGGCCAGTACAATTTCTTATGGGTAACCGAGTTCCCATTGCTTGAGTACTCCGAAGAAGAAAACCGTTACGTGGCAATGCACCACCCATTTACGATGCCGATGGATGAAGACCTGGAGCTTTTGGATACCGATCCTGGTAAGGTTCGCGCAAAGGCTTATGATATCGTATTGAACGGCTGTGAAATCGGTGGCGGTTCCGTGCGAATTTTCCAGAGCGATGTACAGGAGAAGATGTTCTCTGTGCTTGGCTTTACAAAGGAAGATGCGTATGAGCGTTTCGGTTTCCTCTTAAATGCGTTCAAGTACGGTGTTCCGCCTCATGCAGGACTGGCTTACGGTCTTGACCGTTTAATCATGCTGATGGCAAAGTGCGATACCATCCGTGATGTAATTGCATTCCCGAAGGTAAAGGACGCTTCCTGCTTAATGACGGATGCTCCGAATGTGGTAGAGGCAAAGCAACTGGAGGAGCTTGGCATCGGAATTACTGATTCGGAAAAATAATGCAAAAAAATTTATAAAATTGTTTGACACTTTGAAAAAAGAATGGTACACTACTTTTAGTGTAAATCTGACGAGAGTCAGGGGAGAACACTATATTTTAATTTATTTCGGAGGAAATACACATGCATAAGGGTACAGTTAAGTGGTTTAACAACCAGAAGGGCTTCGGTTTCATTTGTGACGAAGCAGGTAACGATGTATTCGTACACTATTCCGGTCTTAACATGGAAGGCTTCAAGTCTTTAGAAGAAGGCCAGGAAGTAGAGTTCGAAATCGTTGAAGGCGCTAAGGGACCTCAGGCTACAAACGTAACAAAGTGCTAATCAAGAAAGTTTTTCAGTGTACCTTTTTCTAATATATAAATTGTCATAATTTTTATACGGAAATAAGTTATATTGTAATACGGAATTGAGAGAAAAGCTCACAGTACAATCTGTGAGCTTTTTTGCGTTATGCCCGGCTATTATTCCGCGTCGAACGACAGCTGTCACTCTCGGAGTGCTTGCCGCTTCTTTTTCGCCGAAGCCCACGCCCGGCTGACGCCTTTTGCAGAACTCGTCGACGAACAGGAACCGGAAGAAGGATACGAAAAAAATGCGAAGCATTTTTACGAAAAGGCAGAGGGCGTCTCTGGACAAACGCGTTTGTCCGAGAGCGCCTACTGCCTTTTCTTCAACCTAACCCCAATGAGCAAACTAGCTGCGTAAGCAGCGGAAAAGCAGCGAAGCTGCGGTTTGCGAATTAGCAATCCTCCTTGCGAATTAACAACCCCCACATTTTCATTGCGAAGAACCATGATATCGTGTAAAATGAGAGTAACTGATTTTTGAAAAACAGAGGGAGAAACAGGAGACAAAGGAGAAAAGCAACCATGAAAAAAACGAGTTTGTTAAGACTGTTATTTCAAAGCGTATTAATGTCGGGCTATTTCATTGTGCTGGAGCTATGGTTTCATTTTACGGAGGAGTTTTCAGTAAGCGGGCGTCTTGCTTACCCGGTTTTGTTTGTCTTGCCGTTTGGTTTTTTCTTTGCCTCTTTGTACTCTTTGTTTCCTAAGCTTGTAAATGGTATTTTAAGCACTGTTACAATGACGCTTGGCATGATTTGGACCGGTGTACAGGTGTGTTATTCCAGTGTATTTTTAACTTATATGGAGATTAACAAAATTTCGATGGGAGCGGATGTGGCAGAAAACTTTGGAACGGAAATGAGAGATGCCATCATCAGCAATGTTCCGAAGCTTTTGTTTTTAGTTTGTCTTACTGCAGCGTTTTCTGTGGCGGTATTCTTTGTGATTCAGACAGAACGACAAAAGCTTATGTCGTGTCTTGTGGGGCTTCTTACGGCAGCAGGGCTTTATGGTGTTGCCTACGGAAGTCTGTATCTTGGCGGAAACGGCGCTTACAGTCCAATCAATATGTATCATCAATACCCAAGAATTTTAGATAACAATATGGAAAACTTCGGCATCTTTACGTCCTTTGGTATGGAAGCGGGAGATATGTTAGTGAAACGGAGTTCGCCGGCAACGAATGCGTTTCAGGAGGCAGATATGTCTGAATTGCTTGGTGGGAAGTCTACACCGGTACCTACCATGAGTCTGACACCGACACTTTCCCCAACGCCAACGCTTTCCCCGACACCAACATTATCTCCGACACCAACACTTTCCCCGACACCGGAGCCGACTTTGCCACCGGATGTGACCGCGACACCGACTCCGACGCCGACCAATACGCCGACACCAACCAATACCCCAACGCCAACCAATACGCCAACACCGACACCGTCGCCAAAGTTAAAAAATGTATTGGAGATTGACTATGACAAGCTGATTGCCGAGGAGACTGATGAAAAGCTTCTTGCGATACATAACTATGTAAACAGCCAGACCGGCTCATCGGTAAATCAATATACCGGTATGTTTGAGGGCTATAACCTGATTATGATTTGCGCGGAGAGTTTCAGTGCCTATATGATTAACGAGACACTGACCCCGACACTGTACAAGCTTGCTACAAATGGGTTTGTATTTACTAATTTCTATGGAACCTTTAAGGCCGTGACGACAAATGGAGAGTATGCATTTTGTACCGGTCTGATGCCGAATACCGTGGGAACCAATACAGAACTGAAGGCAAATTCGACCTTTATGCTTTCGGCAAACAAATATCTGCCGTATTGTATGGGGAACGTTTTTAAGAGTATGGGAGCGGATACCTTTGGCTATCATAGCAATGAGGCAAGCTACTATAAGAGAAATGAGACACATCCGAATATGGGATATGATTTGATGCGTTTTCTGGACTACGCTTATATTGGCGGTAAGTTCACATCCAAGGGCCGTCTTGTGTATACAACAAATTGGAAACGTCCAAATTCGGATGAGGAGACGATTCTGCAGACCATGCCGGATTATCTGGAGAATGTAGATGAAGACGGCAATGTAAAGCAGTTCCATGCTTATTACATGACCTACAGCGGACATCATCCGTATTATGATATTGACGATACGGAGCACAGCAAGAGCCCAATGGTGTATGAAAACAGAGAAATTGTAGACACCTTGGATACCATTGGTTCTGTCAAAGGATATTATGCAACCAATCTGGAATTGGAGAATATGCTGACAGAGCTTCTGAAGGGATTGGAAGAAGCCGGATGTCTGGAAAATACCTTGATTGTGCTTACGGGGGACCATGATCCGTATGGTCTTACCACTGCTCAGTTTAATGAGCTTGCTGCATTCAACGGCAGAAGCGTGGAGGCTACATACGGAAGGTATAAGAACTGCTTTATCTGTTACAATGCCGGAATCCAGACACCGATAGTGATTGATGAGCCTTGCTGCTCTGTGGATATTATTCCGACGCTTCTGAACCTGTTTGGCGTGGAATATGATTCGAGGCTTCTTGCCGGTACAGATATTCTGGACCCGAATTCGTTCCATGTGGCAATGCTGTATAATCAGAGCTTTATTACAGATAAAATCAAATATGATACATCTACCGGAAAGATAAAGTATCTGGTGGATAAATCTGAAGTATCCCAGGCATATATTGATGCTTGCATTGCCTATGTAAAGAACAAGTTCGAGATTTCACTGCAGGTAATAGAAAATGACTATTACCGTGTGATTTACGATTTTTTGGCGCGGCAGCAGGAATAGAAAAACAGAGCCGGCAGAGGTAAGAATGTGAGAACGGGCCGGATGCAAATAATTGCATAATAGAAAGCAAGATGTAGATTGATAAAAAGATAAGAATCGTGTAAAATAAAAGCAAAGAAATTTTGGAGAAGGTGAGGAGATTACCATGAAGATTACAAAAACAAGCTTTGGCACAACAAAGAATGGAGAAGCGGCAACCTTATATACAATGGAAAATGCAAACGGTATGAAGGTTTCCGTAACGGATTACGGTGCAACGATTGTACATATTATCGTTCCGGACCGCGATGGAAAGATGGCGGATGTTTCCTTAGGTTATGATGATGTAAAGGGTTATGATGAAAACGGCACCTATTACGGTGCGTTCATCGGAAGAAACGGAAACCGTATTGCAAATGCTTCCTTTACTATCAATGGAGTAAAGTATGAACTGGATAAGAACGATGGTCCAAACAACCTGCATGGCGGCTTTAAGGGCTACAACAACTTCATGTATGAAGTGGAGTGCTTTAATGAAGAGGGTGAGGCAAGCATTGAGCTGTCCCGTCTGAGCCCGGATATGGAGCAGGGCTTCCCTGGAAACCTTGATATTACCGTGACCTACACATTGACAGAAGAGAATGAACTGGCTATTGAATACCTTGCAGTTTCTGATAAGGATACCGTGGTGAATTTAACCAATCACACCTTCTTTAACCTGGCAGGTCATGATTCCGGCACTATCTTAGACCACGAAGTATTTATCGATGCGGACTATTTCACACCAACGGATGACACTCTCATTCCGACCGGTGAGCTTCGTCCGGTAGAAGGTACTCCGATGGATTTTAGAGAAGAACAGAGAATCGGTGACAGAATTGATGCGGATTATGAGCCTCTTACTCAGGCAGGCGGCTATGATCATAACTATGTTCTTAACAATACCGGTGAGGATGTGGAATACGTAGCAAGCCTTTACGATCCAAAGTCCGGCAGACGTATGGAAATCTTCACAGACCTTCCTGGCATGCAGTTGTATGCAGGAAACTTTATCGATGGCAAGGCTACCGGTAAGGGCGGCAAGGTTTATTTAAAGCGTGAAGGCGTCTGCTTCGAGACACAGCTGTATCCGGATGCATGTAATGAAAAGGAATTCTTTCAGAGTTCTGTGCTGAAGGCATATGAAGAGTACTCCACGATGACGGTGTATAAGTTTTCTGTAGATAAGTAATAGCGAAAGAGGCTTTGAACGAATAACATGCCATGGTTTCACGCTCTTGTCCATTCCGCTCCTCGGACATCTGTACGTCCCCATCGAATCATACCTTGCGGTATGTTCGCCGGGATACGTACATCTATCCGCTGAGAGTCAGGACAATTGAGCATGAAGCCATGGCATGTTTTTTTCTCGTTCAAAGCCTCTTTGCGAACGTGCCAGATTATTTTAATGTATAATGAAAGTCATCGCATGCCTCCAGGAAATCACGTAAGAGTTGTTAAATGTTGTTCCGTCTTTTATATAAGGCTCGATAATTTTTGGAACGAGAAGCATGTTTCCAATAGTATGGGTTAGTTGAGCAAGTAAAACGAATTTATCAAAAGTTGCACGTGATAATCTGGAAATCAGCATACGTTTTAAAATATCATAGTTTGCAATAAGTAATCCTATGTGTTTTGTATGTACTTCTGAAATTTTGAATTCTTTCTGCAACTCTCCTTTACAGTAACGATTCAATGTGTGTTTTAAAATGTTCCAAAGAGAATTCATTGTGTCCATTCCCATAAGGATAGATTCATCACCAACCTGAATTTGTTGAAAACTATCAGGAATATTATAATTAAATCCCCATAGCAGGGAGTATATTCTTTTCATATAAGCACATCTATCACAGTCAAAGTTTATTGACGATGCCTTTTCTTTATATAATAAGAATTTGTATAAAGAATCTTTTCCGCAATCTCGGAACATTGGGTCTTCGTTTTTTAAATCATAGTCAAAGTTTTGTAAATTAAAGCTTCTATCATTCATAAGGACCTCCTTAACTTATTTGTCGCTATTTTATTCAGTATAACATGTAGAGTGCATGGTCTGCGATACGAATGCAATGCAAAATGCGATGCTTATAAAATGGATAAAATGCAATACGATAATACAAGGAGGTGGTAGTGTGGCGTTTAGGATAAAACCGGATAGAAAAGAAACAGAGAACAAAACAATTCGTTTCCCTTTGGAACTTGTGGAGAAAATTAATGTAACTTTTTCGGGATTTGTTATTCAGGCCTGTGAATATGCACTAAATAATTTGGAAGATGAGAAAAAGAACATATAGATTTTCTTTGGGAAAATAGATTTGTAAAATAATCCCAAATACGTTGTGCAAAGTAAACAGAAAAACGCCGGAATTTTAGTGAGGTTTCACGAAAATTTCGGCGTTTTTTGATGCCATTAAGGCTGGAAGAGCGCATAAATAAAGGGTTTTTCAAAAAGAAAGATATGGATGGAGTGGAGCTATGGGAATTGAGATGTACCATCAAATATGCTATAATACAGACAAGGCATATTTCTTTAACGTCTGATATATCATTCTGATATTTCATAAAGTGTATCTGGAAATTCATGCTTTAGACCCGAAAATAAGGCAGGAGTTTTCAGCTCCTGCAAATAAGAAAATTAGGTAGGAGGATTATGTCAGAAGACGAGATTTTAAAACGATATTTAGATGACAATGAGCGTTATGCGGATTTGATTAATGGTTTTGCTTTTGGCGGGGAGCAGATTGTAAAAGCAGAAGATTTAACAGTATTGGATACACAGACAGGGTATCATAAGAAGGTTGCAAAAGTAAAAGGGAAAAAGAATACAAGATACCGGGATTTGTTCCGCAGAGCGAGCTTTGGAACGAATTTTGCAGTGGTTGGTGTGGAAAATCAAAAGCAGACACATTATCTTATGCCGCTCCGATGTATGGAATATGATTTAAAGGAATACCAGTGTCAGGAGGTAGCGGTAAGAAAATATGCAGAAAAGAAGACAGCATCGGGAGAAATGATTTCAAGTGAAGAGTTTTTATCCCGTTTTCCTGAGTGGGGGAAATTGCATCCGTGTATTACGATTGTTTTGTACTATGGAGAGGAATGGAAAGGAAGCACAGATTTGCATGGCTTGATGGATTTTAAGAATATTCCGGAAGAACTTCAGGGGATGGTAAATAATTATAAATTGAATTTGTTAAATATCAAGGAACTGGAAAGTACAGAAATGTATCACTCGGATTTACGGCAGGTGTTTGACTTTATCAGATACGCAAAGGATAAGAATAAACTAAAGGAATTGTTGGAAACAGATGAAAGCTATGCGAACTTGGACGAAGATGCGTATGATGTAATTGCAGCATTTACAAAATCAGAAGAACTCTTGCGACTAAAGGAGAAGAATGCGGAAGGAGAGAAACAGGACATGTGTCAGGCATTAAAAGAATGGGCAGCAGAAGAACGGAGAGAAGGAAAGCTGGAATCTTTAAGGGCTATAATGGAAAATCTCGGATTCTCTCTTGAGAGAGCAATGGATGTGCTGAATATTCCAATAGAGGATCGGGCACAGTACATCGCTAATATATAAAGATAGGCTTTTGTTCTTTCATGTGAAGAGAAAATAAAAATGTCAGATTCTTTTCAAAGCAGACCGTTAGGAAACGTTCCCACTTAACGAGGTTTTTTCGAGTTTAGTGGGGCTACGTTTCCGCCCGTAGCGAGAGCGGGTCTGCGTGAAAAGAATCTGACATTTTATTTTTTATAAAAGAACAAAAGCTTACTTTGTGCCGTAAATTCTGTCGCCTGCATCTCCAAGTCCAGGGAGAATGTAGCCGTTCTCATTTAATCTTTCATCCTGTGCACCTACATAGATGTCAATGTCAGGGTGTGCATTCTGCAGGGCTTCAATACCCTCCGGAGCGGCAATGAGGCACAGGAAACGGATTCTCTGAATGCCACGTGCCTTTAATAAATCAATGGCTGCGATAGCAGAACCGCCGGTAGCAAGCATAGGGTCCACTAAGAAAACTTCACGTTCTGTAACATCTACCGGAAGCTTGCAGAAATATTCTACAGGCTCTAATGTTTCCTCGTTGCGGTATAAGCCGATGTGGCCAACCTTGGCATTTGGTGTCAGGTTTAAAATACCGTCAGCCATGTGAAGACCGGCACGTAAAATCGGAACGACGCAAAGCTTCTTGCCTGCGATTTCCTTTACGGTAGTTTTTACGAGAGGTGTTTCGATAACTTTGTCAGCAAGGGCAAGATTGCGGCTTGCTTCGTAATAAATCAGCATGGCAACTTCTGCAACAAGTGCACGGAATTCCTTTGTAGAAGTGTTTTTGTCGCGCATAATGCCGATTTTGTGCTGAATCAGTGGGTGATCCATAACCATAACATTTGACATGATTTACCTCGTTTCTGCACTGCTTTTAGGGTATTTGAAGATTGTGGAGGCAGCACGCCCACAAATGATTTTCTGTTAAATAGTATATCATTTTTTTTAGGGATTGAAAAGGAGAAACTTGCAATTTATTGTCGGATTTGGTATGATGTGCACATTATACGGCATATCGGACCACGGGCAAAAAAATAACCGGTTACAAAACCGGTTTAAAAAAGAGGAGAAGCCCGGTAGAGGGGGAGGGTAACTGCCGGGCTTTGCTTTATGAAAAAATTATCTTGTAAGCATAGTATGTATAACATTGTTTTATCTTATGGCTTTATTATATTGTTCATTTGTGATTTCAGTGTGGATAACTTGTGAACAATTTGTAAACATTTCAGTACAAAAAAATGGCAGAGGACGTTTTTGGATTCTGCACATACTACATAGAGAAAAGAAAAAGGAGCAAACTGTGATTAATGTATTAAAGAAAATGTTGCGGCAGGAGCTGGGGAGAGCAAAGTATTCTGAGTATGCAGCTTGTATCAAAAAAAATATAAAAGAATCAAAGAGGGATATGACGGAGATTTTTAATGATATTTATCAGGTTCTTCGCGAAAAGGAGATAAAGGAGCTTGCCCAGGCCCAGGAGCATTTGAACCGTTCTATGTTTGAGGTATTTAAAATCGGCAGGAATTATCTGGGTGCATTTTTCATTTATCTGGTGGCGTTTGTTTTGCTTGCAGAGTATGCAATTCAGATAGTGGCGGTGCCATGCATGATTTTATTGAGCGGTCTTTTCCTGATGAAAACTTATGAATTTCTGGTAAATAAATTTTGTTATGTGGATGCCAGAATGGTGCTTATCTTCCGGGCGGCTTTGGAACAGGCAATTGTGGAACAGCGACAGAAAGAAAAAATCATGGATTAGAATGTAAAAAAAGAGTGAAAAGAGAAAAGGCGGTATTGCTTTTTCTCTTTTTTGTACTATAATAGTTAACATGTTAATTATTAGGTAACTAAATAAATACGGAAGGAGGAAACTCAGAAAATGGATAATAAGCATCTTGTCTGGGAGATTGTGCGTATCGGACGAGGGCATCGGTGGCTGATTGAAAGAGAAATTGCGGAACTTGGGATTCATCCGAGTCAGCATCATGTTTTGATGTATCTGGCAAAGAACGGGAAGTCAACGCAATGCAGTATTGCCCAGGCTATGGAGGTTTCGGCGGCTACGATTGCCGTCAGTTTAAAAAAACTGGAAAAAGGCAAGTATATTGAAAAGAAAAGCTGTCCTGAGGATAACCGGGTGAATTTTATTACCCTTACGGAAAAGGGAAAAGAGGTAGTAAGACAGTCTCAGCTGTTGTTTGAACAGACGGACAGGGAGCTTTTTAGGGACCTGAGTGAAGAGGAAAAAGAACAGTTTCACGGATTTTTGGAACGTATTATAAAAAATCTTAAGACATTGGAGGAAAAATAGGTGAAACAGTATATGAAATATGTAAAGCCATATCTTCCGTTTTTTATTCTGGCACCGGTGCTCATGGTGGTGGAAGTAGTCGGAGAAGTGGTAATGCCAAAGCTTTTGGCAAATATTATTGATGAAGGTATTCCGAATATGGATACCGGATACATTGTACAAATGGGGCTTTTGATGGCTGGTATGGCAGTGTTGATGATGCTTGGTGGTGTTGGAGGTGGTTATTTTAGCGCCAAGGCAAGTGTGAGCTTTGCCGCGGCACTCAGGAAAGACGCATTTACCAAGGTGCAGCAGTTTTCGTTTGCCAATATCGATAAGTTCAGCACCGGTTCTTTGGTAACCCGACTGACCAATGATATTACACAGTTGCAGAATATTATTAACATGGGGCTTAAGATGGCAATCCGTGCACCTGGTATGTTAATCGGTGCGCTGATTATGGCGATTGATTTAAATGCAAGTCTTGCTTTGGTAATTGCGGTGGTAATTCCGGTATTGGTAATTGCATTGGTACTGGTGATGAGAGCAGCATTCCCAAAATTCCAGATGATGCAGAAGAAGTTAGACCGTTTGAACACAAGCGTACAGGAAAACCTGACGAATATCCGTGTGGTAAAATCGTTTGTGCGTGAAAAAGAGGAATATGAGAAGTTCTCCGAAGCAAACGGTGATTTATACGATACCAGTATGAGTGCATTTAAGGTAGTGATTACAACCATGCCGATTATGACGGTGGCAATGAATATCACAACACTTGCAGTGGTTTGGTTTGCAGGCAATCAGATTTTAGTCGGGGAGATGGAAGTCGGTGACCTGACCGCGTTCACGACGTATGTGGTGCAGATATTAATGTCCCTTATGATGACGGCAATGGTGATTTTAAACAGTTCCCGTGCAGTGGCTTCCGGAAAGCGTATCAGTGAAATCTTAAATACGGAAATTGATTTGACGGATGCAGATGCAACAGAGACAGAGGCGGTTGTGACTAAGGGCTTGGTAGAGTTTAGAAATGTTTGCTTTAAGTATTATAAGGACCATGAAGAATATGTGCTTGACCATATTAATTTTAAGGCGAATCCGGGTGAGGTAGTCGGAATCATCGGCTCTACCGGTTCCGGTAAGACGAGTCTTGTCCAGCTGATTCCAAGACTCTACGACTGTGACGAGGGTGAAGTGCTCGTAGACGGTATCAATGTAAAGGAATATTCCCTAAAGCACCTGCGTGACGGTGTTGGTATGGTATTGCAGAAGAACGTCCTTTTCTCGGGAACCATTATGGATAACTTAAAATGGGGCGATGAAAATGCGACAGACGAGCAGATTGTTGCTGCTGCGGAGCGGGCACAGGCACATCAGTTTATTACCTCTTTTACAGAGCAGTATGAGACGGAGCTTGGGCAGGGCGGTGTCAATGTTTCCGGTGGTCAGAAGCAGCGTCTTTGTATTGCGAGAGCTTTATTAAAGAAGCCAAAGATTTTGATTCTCGATGACAGTACGAGTGCAGTAGATACGGCAACGGAAAAGAGAATCCGTGAGGCTTTTAGCAATGAACTAAAAGAAACGACAAAGATTATTATTGCCCAGCGTATTTCCTCTGTAAAGGAAGCAGACCGGATTCTGGTCATTGATGAGGGAAAAATTGTGGGTGAAGGTACGCATGAAGAATTATTTAAGGATTGTGATGCATATAGAGAAATCTGTATCTCCCAGGAAGAAAAGGAGGCGAATGCATAATGTCAGATGTAAAGAAACGATACAATAAAATGCAGTCTCCGATGGGAGGTCCGGGCGGACCGGGACACGGCCCGGGAGGTCCGGGAGGCAGAGGAATGAGAGGACCGGGCGGTAAGCCAAAGAATATGGCGGCAACGGTAAAAAGAGTATTCAGCTATATTCGTAACGATGTGCCAAAGCTGTTGCTGGTGTTGTTCTGTGTACTTGCAAATACCGGATGCTCGCTGGCAGGCTCTTATCTGCTCCGTCCGATTATCAACGGATTGGATGAGAATTCGAAAAAATATGCAGCGGCGACAGGGTCTGTGGCAGAAGGTATTTTGGCCGCAGGGCTGCAGGCATTGTTGCAGGGTGTTCTGGTGATGCTTTGTGTCTATGCGGTTGGAATTGTCTGCTCTTATTTGCAGTCAAGAATTATGGTAACGATTTCACAACGCGCCATCCGTAATATGAGAAATGAACTGTTTGGCAAGATGCAAAAGCTTCCAATCCGGTTTTTTGATACCAACAATCATGGTGATTTGATGAGCCGTTACACAAATGACCTGGATGCTGTGGGAGAAATGTTAAACAATACGATTCCTCAGATTATTTCTGCGGTAATCACATTGGTCGGAACGCTGGCGTTGATGCTCTATACCAGCCCGATTCTGAGTCTGGTTACGATTATTGCGATGCCGCTTTTGAGTTCGGTTGGTATTTTAATCGGTAAGTACAGCCGTGGATTTTATTCGGAACAGCAGGCGGCGATTGGTGCGGTAAACGGATACGTGGAAGAGGCAGTGACCGGGCAGAAAGTAATCAAAGTATTTAACCATGAAGACGTTGCAATAGATGAGTTCTCTGAGCTGAATGAAGATTTAAAGAATAAGCAGATTCGTGCTTCCTTTGTGGGAGGCATGATGGGACCGGTCATGGGCAATCTGAGTCAGATCAGTTATTCTATCACAGCATTGGTCGGTGGTGTGCTTTGTGTTACGAAAAATTTTGACGTCGGTGGTCTTGCCATCTTTGTAAACTATTCCAAACAGTTTGCGCGTCCGATTAATGAAGTTTCCATGCAGATGCATACGGTATTTTCCGCGCTTGCAGGTGCGGAACGTGTATTTGGCATCATGGATGAAGCACCGGAACAGGAGGATGCGAAAAATGCTGCTGCTCCGGTGGCACTGGTGGGAAATGTATCGTTAAACCATGTGACCTTTGGATATAATCCGGATAAAGTGATTTTAAAGGATATCTCCTTATATGCGAAACCGGGACAGAAGATTGCCTTTGTTGGTTCTACCGGGGCAGGTAAGACAACGATTACAAACCTTTTGAACCGTTTCTACGACATCCAGGAGGGTGAAATCACCATCGATGGGGTAGACATCCGGAATTATGAAAGGGAGTTCCTGCGTAAGAACATTGCGATGGTTCTGCAGGATACGCATCTGTTCACCGGAACGGTAAGGGAAAATATTCGCTATGGAAGACTGGATGCGACGGATGAAGAGGTAGAAGCAGCAGCGAAGGTTGCCAGTGCACACTCGTTCATTATGCGTCTGGAAAACGGCTATGACACCATGCTGGAAGGTGATGGGGCAAATCTGAGCCAGGGTCAGCGACAGCTGCTTAATATTGCAAGAGCTGCCATTTCAAAGGCGCCGATACTGGTACTGGATGAGGCAACCAGCTCGGTTGATACAAGAACGGAGCGGCACATCGAACATGGTATGGATCGTCTGATGAAGAACCGTACGACATTTGTAATTGCACACCGTCTTTCCACGGTACGTAATGCGAATGCGATTATGGTACTCGAACAGGGAGAAATCATTGAGCGCGGTACACACGATGAACTGCTTGCCATGGGCGGACGGTACTATGAACTGTATACAGGTCTTAAGGAACTGGATTAAGGAATTGGATTTAAAATAGGGAGCCGACAGGCGAAAGGAAAAGTGTATGAGCAAGGTGTATGTATTTTTGGCAGACGGAACCGAAGAAGTGGAGGCGCTTACGGTGATTGACCTTTTGCGCAGGGCAGCCGTGGAAGTGGTGACCGTTTCCGTGATGGGAAGAAAGAAAATTGTGAGTTCGCATCAAATCGGTATAGAGGCGGATGAAGTATATGGGGAATCCGATTATATGGATGCCGATATGATTGTTTTGCCGGGCGGTATGCCGGGAACCACACATCTGAAAGAGCATGAGGCGCTTCGCGGGGTGTTGGGTGCGTACAATGAAGCCGGAAAATATTTGGCAGCAATCTGTGCGGCACCATCCGTGTTCGGATATAACGGATTTTTGTCAGGAAAAAAGGCAACCTGTTACCCGGGCTTTGAAGAGGAGCTGAAGGGGGCACAGGTTTGCAGTGACGGTGTGGTCCGCGATGGAAACTTTATTACTTCCAAAGGGCTTGGGACTGCGATTGATTTTTCGTTAGAGCTGATTACGGTGTTGCACGATGCGGCTGCGGCAGAGAAGGTTGCAAAGGCAATCCAGTATAGGTAAGTCATGGTGACTTCTGCCTTTTTTGTGACAGGGTGTGCTGTGAGGGCAGATGCTTTTGTAGCAGAAACAGGCTGAGAAGGTTTGGAAAAATCATCAGCGCATTAAAAAAATCACTGAGTTCCCAGACAAGCGAAAGGGTCATCTGGGAGCCTAAAAAAATCATAAAGCAGTACAGAAGGCGGTAGGTTTTTATCTGGGAGTTCCCAAATAAAAATTCTACCGCTTTTTCGCCGAAAAATGACCAGCCAAGCAGTGTTGCAACTGCAAAGGCAGTGACGGAAAGTGCGAGAAATTCCTCTCCAAACGGCAGAAGAGAAAAGGCAGCCAGCGTATAGTCTCCGTTTCCGTAAGAAGAGAACAGCGTCGGAAAGCGAAGACCACTGCTGACAATGACAAGACCGGTGACGGCACACATAATTACCGTGTCCCAGAAGGTGGCGCTCATTAAAACAAGTGCCTGGGTGTCTGTCCCGGCTCCGCTGTTTGCCGCAGCTACCGGTGCGGAGCCAAGACCTGCTTCGTTGGTAAACAGACCTCTGGCAATGCCGTATCTGGCAGAAAGGAGGAAGGAACTGCCAAGCAGACCGCCACCGACAGAGGAGAGCGAAAATGCCGAGGACAAGATTGTTTTTATCGCTGGAAGAAGAAAATCAGCGTGGATGGCAAGAAGGACAAAGCATGCCAGAAGATAACATATCCCCATGGCAGGGACAAGCAGGGTGCAGATTCTGCTAATGCTGCTCACTCCCCGGATTAAGGCTAAGAAAACCAGGATGGCAAGGCATATTCCTGTCGGAAGCACCGGAAGATGAAAGGCAGAGGAAAGAGAGGCAGTAACTGCCTGACTCTGCGTAGAACAGCCGACGCAGAAGGAAGAGGCTAATAAAAGATAGGCATAGCAACGGGAAAGAACAGGGGCATGCAATTCGTCCCTAAGAAGATACATTGGCCCGCCAAAGAAACTGCCATCAGGACGTCTCTTGCGGAAATGCAGGCTGAGATAACATTCTACATATGTAGTAGCCATGCCGAAAATGCCGGTGAGCCAGCACCAGAAGACGGCTCCGGGGCCGCCAAGTGCAATTGCGGTAGAGATTCCGATGATATTGCCGGTGCCAAGTGTTGCGGCAAGCGTGGTGGCAAGGGAAGAAAACACTCCCATACCGGAGCGGGTATCATCGCCACGGACAGAAAGCCTCAGTGCCAGCGGGAGCTTCCGCTGGATTCCTTTTGTGCGGAGAGTGAAATGCAGATGGGTTCCCATCAGAAGGAACAGCATGGGACCGTTCCAAAGGAGCCGGTTGAAGTTTTCTAAACAAGTGAAGAATAGGTCCATGTAAGGTCACCGGAAAAGAAAGGATTAATCTATAGATATGATGCCGGAAAAAGAGTTATGAATCCGGCACTCGACAACTGTAGAAAAATGAAAATAAAATGGTTGTACAAATAGTTAAATCGTGCTATAATATTAAAGAAGTATGTACTCGGCTTTTCGCTACAAAGGAGAGAGTTTTATGAGAATCAAGAGGAAAAACGGAATTCAGACAGCATTCGGACTGCTCAATGTAAAGCGATGTCTTACATGTGCGGTTATTTCTGTTGCCGTTTTCCCGGTACTTTTGCTGTTAAAACTCATAGAACCGGGAAATGCTTTTCTGGAAACAGCCCTGATCCCGATTACTTTTTTTGCAGTGTTTTCCGGAGCGTTTGTGTATCTGCTTTTTCAGGTAGTACGTCAAAGAACATCGGGGTATTATGAATTGGTAATGTGGCTCTATGCCGCTTTTTTTCAGATTTATATTTCGTATCTGGCAGGCCTTTCGCAGAATGTGGTTTTATATTATGCCGCAGTAGTGATTGGAGCGTACCTGTTGTACCTGGATACGGTCCAGTATGTAGTACTTGCAATGATGGAATTGCTTGGGTGTATGTGGTTCCTTATGGCAAGCGGAACAATGTTGACTCCGAGCGGAATCTGTATTCTGGTGGGAGTGCATCTGTTTGCGTTTTTTGTTTCAAGAGAGGCTTATAATATCCGGAAGGAACATATTATAGAAGAGCATAAATTAAAGAGAGAAATGAATGAAGCCGAGCGTGATCCATTGACAGGGCTGATTAACCGCCGTGGTCTTGACCGCCGTGTCGGTGAGGTCTGGGCAAAGTGTGTGGCACGGAAGGAAACGCTGGGTGTCTTCATTATTGATATTGACCACTTTAAAAAGTATAATGACCGTTTCGGACATGTACAGGGTGACGCCTGCATCTGCAAGGTGGCAAAAAGTATTTCTGAGACCGTGGGGAAATCCGGTCTGGTATCCCGTATCGGTGGGGAAGAGTTTCTTGTTTTTGTGCGCGATATGAGTGAAAAGGAAATTCATGCACTTGCCGAAGAAGTGCGTGCATCGGTACAGGCAATGGCAATTCCATCGGTGGATGGCGTGGTTACCATCAGTCTTGGTATGGATGTGGCAGTGGCGGATGAAGAGCTGACGCTGCAGGGCTTATATGGCAGAGCGGACCGTCAGCTGTATATTGCAAAGAACGAAGGAAGAAACTGTGTCAGAAGTACACGGACCAGACGGAAGTATTCCCGGATTGGTTAAAAGATGGGAAAAAATAAATACATACAGAGGATATGTTTTGGCATAACAGGTTACCTTGTTGTGCCAAAAAAAATGCTTTTTTTAGGGAAGCAAAAAAAACTGTAGTATTTTTAGGAAAAATGTGCTATACTATGAGGTATTGTTGATAAGTGTGCCATTGAATAAGGAATATGGCACAAATGTAAGGAGGAAATTTTTTAATGAGCTGTAAGGTTGAAAATCTTGAAAAGAACATGGCAAAGCTTACGATTGAAGTAAGTGCAGAAGAATTTGAAAAGGCATGCGAAAAGGCATACCAGAAGAATAAGAATAAGATGAACATTCAGGGATTCCGCAAGGGCAAGGCTCCGAGAAACGTAATTGAAAAGATGTACGGTGCAGGCGTTTTCTTTGAAGATGCGGCAAATGAGCTGATTCCGGATGCTTATGAAGCAGCAGCAAAGGAGAGCGGTCTTGAAATCGTTTCCAGACCGGAGATTGATGTAGTACAGATTGGCAAGGGTCAGGCATTCATTTTCACAGCAGAAGTTGCTGTAAAGCCGGAAGTAGAGCTTGGTGAGTACAAGGGAATTGAAGTAGAAAAGGTTACGGTAGAAGTAACAGAGGATGAGCTTACTGCTGAACTTGACAGAGTACGTGAGCAGAACTCCAGAATGATTACTGTAGATGACAGAGCAGTTGCTGACGGCGATATCGCAAACATTGACTACGAAGGTTTCTGTGACGGCGTTGCATTTGCAGGCGGAAAGGGTGAAGGATACGATTTAGCAATCGGTTCCCATTCCTTTATCGATACCTTTGAAGAGCAGTTAATCGGCAAGAACATCGGTGAGGATGTTGAAGTTAACGTAACATTCCCTACAGAATATCATGCACCTGAGCTTGCAGGAAAGCCTGCACTCTTTAAGGTAAAGGTAAACAGCATTAAGGTAAAGGAACTTCCTGAGTTAGATGATGATTTCGCACAGGATGTATCTGAATTCGATACTTTAGACGAATACAAGGCTGATTTAAAGGCAACACTCCTTAGCAGAAAAGAAAGAGAAGCAAAGGGTGTAAAGGAAGATGCAGTTATTGCAAAGATCGTTGAGAATGCAAAGATGGATATTCCGGAACCGATGATTGAGGCTAATACACGTCAGATGGCAGAAGAGTTTGCACAGAGAATTCAGGCACAGGGTCTTTCCTTAGAGCAGTATTTCCAGTTCACAGGCATGAATGCAAACACATTCATGGAGAACTTAAAGCCACAGGCTGTAAAGAGAATCCAGAGCAGACTTGTTCTTGAAGCAGTAGTTAAGGCTGAAAACATCGTTGCTACAGAAGAAGATGTAAATAAGGAAATTGAAAATATGGCACAGATGTACCAGATGGAAGCTGATAAGTTAAAGGAACTCATCGGTGAAGAAGAGATGAAGGCGATGGCTCTGGATGTTGCAGTTCAGAAGGCAATTGACTTCGTGGTAGAGGCTGCTGTAGAAAAGTAAGATTTTAAGAATTAGGAGGGCAAAAGTATGAGTTTTGTACCTTACGTTATTGAGCAGACCAGTAAGGGTGAACGTTCCTATGATATTTATTCCAGATTGTTAAAGGACCGTATTATCTTTCTGGGGGATGAAGTAAACGATACAACTGCAAGTCTTGTTGTGGCACAGCTTCTGTTTTTAGAGGCAGAAGACCCAAAGAAGGATATCCACCTGTACATTAACAGTCCGGGCGGCTCCATTTCTGCAGGTATGGCTATTTATGATACAATGAAGTTCATTAAGTGTGATGTTTCCACGATTTGTGTCGGCATGGCAGCCAGCATGGGTGCGTTCTTACTTGCGGGCGGAACAAAGGGTAAGAGACTGATTTTACCGAATTCCGAGGTTATGATCCATCAGCCTTTGGGCGGTGCAAGAGGTCAGGCAACGGAAATCCGCATTGCTGCAGAGCATATTTTAAGAACAAAGAAGAAGTTAAACGAGATTCTTGCAGAAAATACCGGCAAGTCGGTAGAAGAAATCGAAGCAGATACCGAGCGTGACAACTGGCTGACAGCAGAACAGGCACTCGAATACGGCCTGGTTGACGCTATTGTACGTGAGAGAGCATAAGAAAGACCTTTGGAGGTAAAGATAAGTGGCAAAATCAGATGACAAGAAAACGATATGCTGTTCCTTCTGCGGAAAACGCCAGGAGCAGGTTCATAGAATGATTGCAGGTATGGATGGTACGTTCATCTGTGACGAATGTGTATCACTTTGTTTCGAAATTATGGAGGAAGAAGATGATATTGCGATGCCGTCTGACTATGCCGAGGCGCAGGGGATTAATCTCTTAAAGCCAAAGGAAATCAAAGAGTTCTTAGATCAGTATGTAGTTGGTCAGGAGGATGCAAAAAAGGTTCTTTCGGTTGCGGTATATAACCACTATAAGCGTGTTCTTTCCATGGAAGAATCGGACGTGGAGCTGCAAAAGAGCAATATTTTGATGATAGGTCCGACCGGTTCGGGTAAAACCTATCTGGCACAGACACTGGCAAAGCTTCTTAATGTACCGTTTGCGATTGCAGATGCGACGGCGCTGACAGAGGCAGGCTATGTGGGTGAGGATGTAGAAAATATTTTACTTAAAATTATTCAGGCGGCTGATTTTGATATTAACCGTGCGGAATACGGTATTATCTACATCGACGAAATTGATAAGATTACCAGAAAGTCTGAAAATACGTCCATCACCAGAGATGTTTCCGGTGAAGGCGTACAGCAGGCATTGTTAAAGATTTTAGAGGGTACCGTGGCTTCCGTGCCACCGCAGGGTGGCAGAAAGCATCCACAGCAGGAGTTCCTCCATATCGATACAACGAATATCCTGTTTATTTGTGGCGGTGCATTTGACGGTCTTGACAAGATTGTGGAAAATCGTATCGGTGAAAAAGCAATGGGCTTTTCCGCAAAGCTTTTTGAAAAGGAAGATAAAAATATCGGAGAATTATTCCGTCAGGTAATGCCACAGGATTTAGTAAAGTTCGGTCTGATTCCGGAATTTATCGGACGTATGCCGGTGCATGTTGCACTCGATATGTTGGATGAAGATGCGTTAGTGAGCATTTTACGTGAACCGAAGAACGCTCTGACCAAACAGTACAGAAAGCTGTTTGAGTTAGACGGTGTTGAGCTTGAGTTTGAGGAAGAGGCACTGAAGGTATTTGCCAGACGTGCACTCGAATACAAGACCGGTGCCAGAGGACTTCGTTCTATCATGGAAAAGACATTACTGGACACAATGTATGAGATGCCTTCGGATGAGAGCATTTTAAAGTGTATCGTAACGAAGGAATCGGCTGAAGGAACAGAACAGCCAAGCCTGCTGGTTTCCGCCGGTGGACAGAAGAGCCACGGCAGCAACAAATTAGGTGCAGGGAAAGAAGAAATAATGTAATTGACAGGCTGGCAGCATTTTAAAAATACTGTCAGCTTGTTTTGAATTTTTGGATTTGGGAAGGAATAGGAAACAATGAGTGAAGACAGATTGATTATGCCGGTTGTGGCAATTCGTGGAATTACAATGCTTCCGGGCATGATGATTCACTTTGATATACATAAAGACAGTAGCATTCAGGCGATCAATGTCGCTCTCAGGGAAGGAAAGCAGATTCTGGTAGTGACGCAGAAGGATTCTGATGTGGAAGAGCCGGAAATGAAGGATTTGTTTCCGATGGGAACCATTTCCCAGGTGAAGCAGATGATAAAGATGCCGGGAAACCAGATCCGTGTGCTGGCAACCGGTATCCGCAGAGGATATTTGGAAGAACTCTTAGAGACGAAGCCATATCTTTTAGGTGCGGTGACGATGCCGATTGAAGTGAATGCAGACAGCTTAACAGCAGTGGAGCAAAGAGCGATGCTTCGCGGGCTTAAGGATATGCTGGAAGCCTATGTGCGTACGAATGACAAGTTCGGAAAAGACATTGTAAAGCAGCTGATGAGTGCGGATTCGTTGGATTCGCTCATTAATCAGGTGGCTGTCAGTGTGCCGATGACGGTGACATCAAAACAGAAGATTCTGGATGCAACACACATAGTGGAACGTTTTGAAGCTGTTATGGTGATTCTGGCAAATGAAATCGAGATTTTGCGTATCAAGAAGGACTTGCAGAGCAAGGTCAAGGAAAAGGTTGACAAAAACCAGAAGGATTACATCATGCGTGAGCAGTTAAAGGTAATTCGTGAAGAACTTGGTGAAGGCAATGCGCTTGAGGATGCAGAGGAATTTTATAAGCAGTTAAGGACGCTGCAGGCAAGTGATGAAATCAAGGAAAAGATTAAAAAAGAAATAGACCGTTTTAAGTCAGTGAGCAGCAGCCAGTCCGAAAGTGCAGTGGCAAGAGGCTATGTTGAAACCTTACTTTCCCTGCCGTGGGATAAGGCAACCAAGGACGATCTGGATATCTCCCGTGCAAAGAAGATTTTAGACAGAGACCATTATGGTCTTGATAAAGTAAAAGAGAGAATTTTAGAGTTTCTCTCCGTGCGTGCGCTGAACGACAAGGGACAGGCGCCGATTATTTGTCTTGTGGGACCTCCGGGTACCGGTAAGACCTCAATTGCCCGTTCCGTTGCCACGGCACTTCGCAAAGAGTATGTACGCATCTGTCTTGGCGGTGTGCGGGATGAAGCAGAAATCCGCGGTCACAGAAGGACCTATGTCGGGGCAATGCCTGGAAGGCTGATTCAGGGACTCAAGTCCGCAAAGGTAAAGAATCCGTTGATGCTTTTGGATGAAATTGATAAAGTAAGCAGTGATTACAAGGGAGATACGGCATCGGCACTTCTTGAGGTGCTTGATCCGGAGCAGAATAAGAACTTCGTGGACCATTACGTAGAGCTTCCGGTGGACTTGTCTGAGGTATTGTTTATTTGTACCGCGAACTCGATACAGACGATACCAAAGCCGCTTCTTGACCGTATGGAACTGATTGAGGTAAGCAGCTATACCGAAAACGAAAAGCTTCATATTGCAAAGGAACATCTTGTACCAAAGCAGCTTATGAAGAACGGATTAACAAAAAAAGATTTAAAAATTGGTCAGGATGCCTTGAAGGACATCATCAGCTTTTACACAAAGGAAGCAGGGGTGCGTTCTCTTGAGAGAAAAATTGGGGAGCTTTGCAGAAAGGCTGCCATGAAGGTGTTAGAGGCAAAGCAGAACGGAACAGAGGCGGATACCATTAAAGTAACGAAAAAGAATCTGCCGGAGTTCCTTGGTAAGAAAAAATATCGCAGGAACCCTGCCAATGAAAGAGCAGAGGTTGGGATTGTGCGTGGACTCGCCTGGACGGAGGTTGGAGGCGATACGCTTCAGATTGAAGTGAACAGTATGCCGGGAAAAGGAAATCTTCTGCTGACCGGAAAACTGGGCGATGTGATGAAGGAGTCGGCACAGATTGCATTGAGCTATGTGCGATCCATTGTAGGCGAGGCAGGTGTGGAAGCGGAGTATTTTGAAAAGCATGATTTTCATCTGCATGTGCCGGAAGGGGCTGTGCCAAAGGATGGGCCGTCTGCCGGTATTACGATGGCAACGGCATTTTACTCGGTAGTCATGGGTACTCCGGTGAATGCATCGGTTGCCATGACAGGAGAGATTTCTTTAAGAGGCCGTGTGCTTCCAATCGGAGGATTGAAAGAAAAGCTTCTGGCGGCAAAACAGGCAGGAATCAAAACGGTATTGGTGCCAAAGGAAAATGAGAGTGACCTGGCAGAGATTTCGGATGAAATCCTCGGTAGTCTTACTGTTATAACTGTAGCAACTATGGACGAAGTGTTGAAACACGCTTTGCAAAAGCAAAACGAAAGGAGACAAAGTCTCTGCCCGCGTGAGGGCGGGCATTTTGCTCCGCAAAACGAAAGGAGACTTGACATGAATGTAAATAATGTATCACTGGAAACGGTCTGCGGTATTACGAGTACGTTACCGGAAAATTCCCTGCCGGAGTTTGCATTTGCAGGTAAATCAAATGTCGGAAAATCCTCGTTGATTAATGCCATGATTAACCGTAAATCGCTTGCGCGTACGTCATCCCAGCCGGGAAAGACACAGACCATCAATTTTTATAATATTGAAGACCGGCTTTATTTTGTGGATTTGCCGGGATATGGTTATGCCAAGGTGTCTCAGACCACAAAAGAAAAGTGGGGAAAGATGATTGAGAAGTACCTGCAAAAGTCAAAGCAGTTAAAGCTGGTATTTCTTTTAATTGACATCCGTCATGAGCCGTCTGCCAACGACAGAAATATGTATGAATGGATTGAGTATAACGGATTTGAACCGGTGATTATCGCAACAAAGTTGGATAAGATTAACCGCAGTCAGGTGCAAAAGCATGTAAAGATGTTACGTACCGGACTTGGCCTGAAGAAGGAAACCAGACTGATTCCGTTTTCGGCAGAGACGAAGCAGGGAAAGGATGAAATCTGGGCAGTAATTGAGTCTTACCTTGGTGATGGGGAAGAACAGGAGCTGGAGACGGAAGTATGAAGCAGTATTTTACAAAAGAAATGATAAAGCGGATTATCGTTGTATTCTTGAGTGTGGCATTGATGGGAGTCGGAGTGCAGTTTTTAAACCGTACGAATTTGGGACCCGACCCGTTTTCTGCATTGAATTACGGAATGGCTGACTTACTGAATCTTTCCTTTGGAACATATGAATTGATTTTTAATGTAACGTTATTTATCTTTTTGTTTGTGCAAAGCAGAAAACTGTTTGGTATCGGAACCATTGCCAATATGGTGGTGGTCGGATATGCGGCAGATTTTACCGGATGGCTTCTTGATAAGGCAGGGCTCCTTATGCCGGAGGATATGACAATGGGCGTGCGGATTGCGGTGTTAGTTCCTTCGCTGGCTGTATTTGTTTTTGCAGTGGCAATGTATATCAATTGCGATGTAGGTACGTCGCCTTGGGATGCTCTTCCGCAGCTGATTCATACGAAGGTGCAAAAGCTGTTGAAGAAAGACTATCCGTTTAAGATTACGCGAATTTTGTATGATGCGACTGCAACCGCACTTGCGTTTTTAGTCGGTGGAAGTGCCGGTATTGTTACTGTGCTTATGATATTTACGCTGGGACCGACGATTGATTTTGTTGCCGATTTGGTGAGAAAGACCGGGTTCTTTAAGGAAAATTAAAAAATAGGCTATGTCAGAAACCTATCATCTGACATAGCCTTATTTGTTTTCGTTGACTGAATTACCGGCAAGTAATGTGGAAATCAGATAGCTGTATACATCTGCGTTACAGGACTTCCAACGGTTGCAGATGGCATCGGCCTCTGCTGCAGAGGTGACTAACAGGTTGATACGCACCAGCTCGCTGTCACGTTCTACCACGCGGAGCTCTACGACAAATTCATTTCGCTTCTGTTCGTAATAGTCTGCGGCAGCAGAAACGGATTCGCGCAGTTCATATTCCTTTTCGGAAAGGAAGGTATCAATATCATCCCGGATCGGCACGGAAATTTTAGTATAAAAGTAAGATAATGTTTCTCTGCCGGACGGGGTGATACGGTATAAGAATGCGTTGTGGGAGTGCTCCACGGCGACAAAGTCATCTTCAATCAAATCTTCCAATGTCTGCTGGATGGTGATGTAGTTGGCATATTCTTTTTCCAACATGAAGCTGGTCAGCTCAGTATTTGTGATGGGAAAGTCCATTCTGTCCAGAATATAAAGAATAATCAGTTTGTAAAGCATCAATGACTCGGATTGCATGGTAGTTCACTCTCTTTCAGTTTTTTATATAAATCGTTTTGCAGTTTCTTTTTATCTGTGCTCCAAAGGGGAGCTATCAGAAGTTTTCTGGGGCCATCACCTGTCATACGGTAAATGACAATGTTTTTTGGAATTCTTTTTAATAGGAAGGCAACAGCATCAATATAGGCATCCCGTTCCATCAGGGCAAAGGCATTTTCGGCTAGAAGTTTTTCGTAGTCATCAGCCAGACCGGTTCCTTTTAATACATGTAAAAGCTGAAGCTTGATTCCATGGATGGGAAAGGAACAAATATAGTCAATGGTACGCGCCATGTCTTCCGGCGTTTCGTGCGGAAGACCGAGGATACAATGGACAATGACAGGAAGATGCCTTCTTTGCAGACGCTCGACTGCTGCTTCAAATACGGAGTTGTCGTAACAACGGTTGATGTAGGCAATGCTTTCAGGTTTGGCGGTTTGCAGTCCAAGTTCTATATAGACCGGCTTGATTTGGGCGAGTGTTTCCAGCAAATCCAGAACTTCGTCAGGAAGACAATCCGGTCGTGTGCCGATAAACAAAGCTTCGATTTCAGGGTGTTCTATGGTTTCCCTAAAAAGCGAAGCTAAGTAAGTCACGGAAGCGTAGGTGCTTGTAAAGGACTGGAAATAGGCAACATAGCCATAGGATGTGCCGTTTTTTGGCAGTTTTTTTGCCACCTGGGATTTTGCCTGTTCAATCTGTTCGGATACGGTGTCGCAGCGTTTTGCGGCAAAATCACCGGAACCGCTGGCACTGCAAAAGATACAGCCTCCCCAACCGACATGTCCGTCGCGGTTGGGGCAGGTCATGCCGCCATCTAGTGATAAGCGGAACATTTTTTTGCCAAAGGTTTGTTTGAAATATTCATCTGCATTCAAATGACCGCTGTCCATACCGAATTCTCCTCAAGTATTTTTGCTGTTTTATTGTATCACTGTTAGGGCGTTTCGTCAACGGAACGAAAGTTTTGGATTGGGGCTTTCTTTTTTGGAAAAGGTGGTGTATAATATAGTCGTTATGTAGATAATTTCTATTTTTTTAATGGTATTTCACGTAATAGATCCCGATGAACGCGCAATTGAAGAAAAAGGAGAATGCTATGGCAGCAGATTATTTAAGTATGTCTCTTACTGAATTAAAAGAAGAGGCAAAGAAAAGAGGACTCAAGAATATTTCTACACTGAGAAAACAGGGATTGATTGATTTGTTAACAGAGACTGAGCCAAAGGCGGAGCCTGTAAAGAGCGCGGAGCCTGCGAAAAAAGCGGAGCCGGCTCCAAAAGCGGAACCGGTACCGGAAAGAAGACCGGATCCTTCGATGGACAGACCGGTACAGGCGGGAGAAATGCGCAGACCGGTGCCACAGGGACAGGGAGTTCCGGTAAGGCGTCCGGTACAGGGAGAAGGCATGGAGCGCCGTGTGATGCAGCCACGTCCGGGATATACGGCCCATCCGCAGCAGAGCAGACCAATGTCTCAGGAAAACAGGGGCTATGCATCGCAGGAACAGAGGTCTTCCTATGGACAGGAAAGATCTTCCTATGGACAGGAACCGCGGACCTATGAACAGAAAAATTATGAAACGAGAATCCCGGCAGAATCGACAGCACCCGGGGCAGTTGCGTCTCCAAAGGACATAGAAGCATTGGACAGCGGGGAAACCAAGAATGGTATTCTTGAAATTATGTCAGATGGTTTTGGCTTTATCCGTTGCGACAATTATCTTCCGGGAGAAAATGATGTTTATGTGGGACCTCCGCTCATCCGCAAATACGGCTTAAGAACCGGTGATATTATCTGTGGCAATACAAAGGTTAAAGCACCAACCGAAAAGTTCAGTGCATTATTATATGTAAAGACGATTAACGGGACACCGGTTGCAGAACCGTTTTTCCGTCCGAAGTTTGAGAATCTGACACCGATTTTTCCAAATGAGAGAATTCATCTGGAAACGCCGGGTTGTTCGCTTGCTATGCGTATGGTGGATTTGATTTCTCCGATTGGCAAGGGACAGCGAGGCATGATTGTTTCCCAGCCAAAGACCGGTAAAACAACACTGCTTAAACAGGTTGCAAAATCGATTACAAAAAACCACAAGGACATGCATCTTATTATTTTGTTAATTGATGAACGTCCGGAGGAAGTGACGGATATTAAAGAATCCATTGAAGGAAGTCAGGTAGAGGTGATTTATTCTACGTTTGATGAGCTTCCGGAAAATCATAAGAGAGTTTCGGAAATGGTAATTGAGCGTGCAAAGCGTCTGGTAGAGCACGGGCAGGATGTTGTTATTTTGCTTGACAGTATTACCCGTCTGGCAAGAGCGTACAATCTGACGGTGCAGGCAAGCGGACGTACTCTTTCCGGAGGTCTGGATCCTGCAGCACTCCATATGCCAAAGAAGTTCTTCGGTGCGGCCCGTAATATGAGAGAGGGCGGAAGCCTTACGATTCTTGCGACAGCGCTGGTTGAGACAGGAAGCCGCATGGATGACGTGGTATTCGAGGAATTTAAGGGAACCGGTAACATGGAACTGGTGCTTGACAGAAATTTATCAGAGCGTCGTGTCTTTCCGGCAATTGATCTGCCACGTTCCAGCACCAGAAGAGAAGATCTTTTGTTGAATCCGGCGGAGTTGGAGGCAGCCAATATTATGCGCCGTGCATTGAACGGTCTGAAGGCAGAAGAGTCGGCAGAGCGTATTATCAGTATGTTTGCACAGACGAAAAACAACCGTGAATTTGTTGAAATGGTAAAAAAGACAAAAATTATAAACTAGGGTATTGCCAAGATAAAAATTATGTGATACAATAAATAAGCTGTTTATTAGATGGCGGCTGTCGGCCGTAATGAGCGAAGTAAGAGGTGAGAAAGAATGAAAGAAGCAATTCAGCCAAAGTATTATCAGGCAAAGGTTACATGTAACTGCGGTAATGAATTCGTAACAGGTTCTACAAAGGACGGAATTCACGTAGAAATTTGTTCCAAGTGTCATCCTTTTTATACCGGACAGCAGAAAGCTGCTGCTGCTCGTGGTGCTATTGAAAAGTTCAACCGTAAATATGGTTTAACACAGTAGTAAAAAAAATCATAAGGTTAAAAATCAGGTTGAGCTCTTATTATAAAGGACTCAACCTATTTTTAAATTCAGAAGGTACAGTTGTGAAAAGAGAAAATATTCTTTTTTGTGTTAAAGAAAAGAGGTAAAAGGTATGAAACCATCCGGTATTGGCGGACAGGCAGTGATTGAAGGTATTATGATGAAGAACGGTGACAAATATGCCGTTGCTGTAAGAAAACCGAATCAGGAAATTTGTGTGGAGGTAAAGGAAGTAAAGAGTATTTCTGAGAAGTATCCGGTGTTTAAGCTCCCAATTCTCCGTGGTATGGCTGCATTTGTGGAGTCATTATCCCTTGGTATGTCCTGCCTTACGTTCTCGTCTTCTTTTTATGAGGAAGAGGAAGAAGAGTCGAAATTTGAAAAGAAACTGAATGAAGTGACAAAGGGAAAGGCAGACAGTATCTTAAACGCTGTAACCATGGTGTGTTCTGTTCTTCTTGCTCTCGGAATCTTTGTGGCACTTCCGATGCTGCTTGCAAACTTACTTGGCAGATTGATTGAGAGTAAGTTTTTACTTGCCGTATTCGAAGGAGTATTCCGTGTCCTCATTTTTGTTTTATATATTGTGCTTATTTCAAAGATAAAAGATATTGAGCGCCTGTTTATGTATCATGGAGCAGAGCATAAGGCAATCAATTGCATCGAAAACGGTCTTGCACTGACTGTAAATAATGTAAAGAAACAGAGTAGGGAGCATAAGCGCTGTGGTACCAGCTTTATGCTGACGGTTATGATAATCAGTGTGATTTTCTTTATGTTTGTCCGCGTAGATAATGCGCTTTTGCGTCTGGTAATCCGCCTGCTTCTGATTCCGGTGATTGCGGGTGTTTCCTATGAGTTCATCCGTTATGCTGGAAAACATGACAACGCAGTGATCAATGCACTCAGTCGTCCGGGTATGTGGTTACAGGGACTTACAACCAGAGAACCGGATAGGGATATGATAGAAGTTGCAATCCGGTCGGTGGAAGCAGTGTTTGACTGGAAGGCATTTGTAGAGGAAGAAAGAAAAGCAAAGAGAGCAATGCGGGCAAAGAAGGCCAAGGAGAAAAAAGCAGAAGCTCTGGCAGCGGAAGTTGCGGCAGAGGAAATTCCGACCAATCCGGAAGTTGCGGCAGAGGAAATCCCGACCAATCCGGTCGTTGTTGCAGAGGAAATTCCGGTCGATACGGCAGCTGCGGCAGAGGAGATTGCTGCAACTGCGGCAGAGGAAAAGCAGGAAGAGCCGGTTCAGCCGGTAGAAATTGATATTGCACAGCTGTTTGACATTAAGTTAGATACTGCGAATTGCAATAAGACAAAGTCAAAATCAAAGGCTAAGTCCAAGAGCACACCAAAGACAGCACCGAAGAAGGATCCGATTCCTGCGGCGACAAAGGCTGTCAGTGCTATGAAGGATGAAGACGATGATGATATTTTAAAGGCGCTGGATATGTATTTTGAGTTTAGCGGTCCGAAATCTGTCATGGAAATTTCTGATGAGGTTGCGGATGGGGAAGAAAATGCATGAACACGTATAAAACAGAATACCGGAGGGGCATAGCGCTTCTTTCAGAGGCGGGGGTGCCGGATGCGTCTGTGGATGCATGGTATTTGTTTGAGCATGTAACCGGGCTTTCCAGAGCAATATACCTTTTAAAGGAAGAAGAGGAAATGCCGGAGGAAGAGTGTTTCCGGTATGAGGAACTGCTCCGGAAACGCGCAGAGAGAATTCCGTTACAGTATATTACCGGCGTCCAGGAATTTATGGGATTTGAATTCTGTGTGAGTAAGGCGACCCTGATACCAAGACAGGACACGGAGATTCTGGTTGAGGAAGCCGGGAAGGTTGCAGGCGGAAAGCGTGTGCTTGATTTGTGTACAGGGACCGGTTGTATTATCATAAGCCTTGCAAAGCTGCTTCCATTATCTAGGGCTGTTGGAACTGACATTTCACCGGAGGCAGTGGAAACGGCAAAAAAGAATGCCAAAGCGCTAGGTGCGGATGTGAGCTTTTACTGCGGAGACTTATTTGAGGCACTTCCAAGGGCAGAACGATTTGACGTGATTGTATCGAATCCGCCCTATATTCCATCGGCAGAGATTGAGGGGCTGATGCCTGAGGTACGGGAGCATGAACCGGTGACAGCATTGGACGGAGATACAGATGGTCTTAGATTTTACAGGGAGATTATCCGCCACGCCAAGGAGTATTTAGAAGAGAAAGGAACGATTCTTTTTGAAATCGGCTGTGAGCAGGCTGAGGATATCAGAAAGCTTCTGGAAACAGAGGGTTTTAAAGAGATTTATGTAAAAAAAGATTATGCAGGTCTTGACCGTGTGATAGGTGCAGTGCGGTCATAAGAATAGGAGAAAATTATGTTTGATAGGTTAGAGGATTTGTTGAGACGTTTTGAGGAAATTCAGAATGAATTGAGCGAGCCGTCTGTTGTCAGTGACCAGAACAGATTCCGTAAGCTGATGAAGGAGCAGAATGACTTATCTCCAATCGTAGATGCTTATCTTGAGTACAAGAAGGAAAAGCAGAACATCGAGGAAAGCCTAATGATTCTGGATGAGGAAAGCGATGAGGAGATGCGTGAGCTTGCAAAAGAGGAACTGGCTATAAGCAAGGCAAACGTCGAGGCATTGGAAAATAAGTTAAAGATTTTATTGCTGCCAAAGGACCCAAACGATGATAAGAACGTTGTCGTGGAAATCCGGGCGGGTGCCGGTGGGGATGAGGCTGCATTGTTTGCAGCGGAGTTATACCGTATGTATTCCAAATACGCTGAGGTACAGCGCTGGAAGGTAGAGCTGATTTCTGTCAATGAAAGCGGTATCGGTGGTTTTAAAGAAGTCATTTTCATGGTAAACGGTGCAGGCGCTTACTCAAAGTTAAAATACGAAAGCGGTGTTCACCGTGTACAGAGAGTTCCGGTTACCGAATCCGGCGGACGTATTCATACTTCTACCGTTACGGTAGCTATTATGCCGGAAGCTGAGGAAGTGGATGTGGAAATTAATCCGAATGACTGTCGGATTGATGTATTCCGTTCCTCCGGCAACGGCGGACAGTGCGTTAACACGACGGACTCCGCAGTACGTCTGACTCACATTCCGACCGGTATTGTTATTTCCTGTCAGGATGAAAAGTCACAGTTAAAAAACAGAGACAAAGCATTTAAAGTACTTAGAGCAAAGTTATATGAGTTAGAATTGGAAAAAGCACATGATGAAGAGGCAGCGGCAAGAAGAAGTCAGGTTGGTACAGGTGACCGTTCTGAAAAAATCAGAACCTATAACTTCCCACAGGGCCGTGTAACCGACCACAGAATCAAGCTGACAGCGTATAATCTGGACGCAGTTATGAATGGGGACATTCAGGAATTTGTAGATTCCCTGATTGCGGCAGATCAGGCGGCAAAGCTGACACAGATGGCAGAATCTTAAGAGGAACTTATTATGCAGGCAGATAAACTCAGTGAGAAAATACTTGATATTGTAAATAATGTGTCTGATGAGAAATTTGTTTTTGTTCAGGATATGCATACCGGTATTACGACATGGTCGCAGGAGGCGGTAGATTATCTGAACTTACCGGGGGTCAATTTGCGGGAGACAACCAGCATTTTTGGGGCGTTGGTGCATCCGGATGATTTTCCGAAGTGGATTCAGGAATTGAACGATGTTTTTTCTTATAAGAAAGAGGATTTCTTTTGCACATACAATATAAAGAATGCGAAAGGGGCTTATGTGCCATGCATAGGGAAAGGAAGAATGGTGTATGATGAAGACGGCAGGGCAGAGGTGTTTGCCGGAACCATTACCATTCAGAAGAGAGAAGTAGAATTAGACGCATTGACGGACCTTCCAAAGTTGCAGGAGTTTATTGAGGACATACGGCAGGCACGGAAACAGAATGAGTGTCTGGCAATGGCGGTGGAACTTCGTCACTTTCATAATGTAAATACGCTGTATGGATATCATTTTGGCAATAAGGCATTGTACGCCGTAGCACAGCGGATGAAGGAAATGATTAGCGGAAACGGAAAGGTATACAGAACCGAAGGTACGCAGTTTTTGTTTCTGATTCAAAATAATGATATTGAGTATGTAAAGAAATTTTATGCCGGACTTCGCGATGCACTTTCTGTTTTTGAACTGGATGGCTGCTCGTTGAATCTGGAAATTACGGGTGGAGCATTGCACACACATAATTGTATGGTGAGCTCCCAGACGATTTTATCGTGTCTTTTGTCGGCGTTGGAAAGGGCAAAGGATGAGGAATCCTTTGAACTGGTAGTTTTTGATGACGAGACGCAGGAAACAAATTACAAGATGATGGAAATGTTAGATGCGGTAAAAGCAGCGGTAAGAAACGGTTGTGAAGGGTTTTATCTTTGCTATCAGCCGTTTGTTTCGACGACAACGGGAAAAATTATTGGTGCAGAGGCATTGATTCGTTTCCGGAGTCCGATTTACGGAGAAATATCTCCGGGAAGATTTGTGCCGCATCTGGAGTCTCATCCTTGTTTTTATGATTTGAGTATCTGGGTATTGAAAAAGGCAATTAAGGATACAAAGGAACTGTTATCAGAAAATCCGAAATTTTTTGTAAATGTAAATATGTCATACAGCCAGCTGGAAAGAGAATCGTTCAAGCATGAGGTAGTGGCTATTCTGGATGAGATGGAATTTCCGCATGGGAACTTGCAGCTGGAGCTGACAGAACGATGCCGAAATCTGGATCTGGATTATTTAAGAGAGCAGTTACAGTTTTTCAGAGGTCATGGGATTAAGGTGGCATTGGACGATTTCGGAACAGGAAATTCCACCATTAATCTGCTTTGCGAACTTCCGATTTCCTGTGTGAAAATCGACCAGACTTTTATATTAAATATTTTGGAAAAGGCAAACAATCAGGTGGTTGTGAATTCTACGGTAGAGTGTGCAAAGAGGCTTGGCTTAAATATCTGCATGGAGGGTGTGGAAACGCACGAAATCAGAGAATTTATCGGGCAGTATGCAGCGAGCTATCACCAGGGATATTTTTATTCCAGACCGGTAGAGTTTGAACGGTTTAAAGAAACTTTAAAGGAATCCTGGGCTGTGTCGAAGGTAAAGCTGCTTCGCAGCAGTCCGAAGGAGATGTTTGGAACGGACAGCATTTTGTCGATGATGCCGGGAGGTTTCTTTGTCTACACCGATACACCTTCGGAAAATCTGGTTACGGTGAATGAGACACTGCTTTCGATTTATGGCTGTGAATCATTGGATGAATTTTTACAGCTGACAGGCAGCTCGTTCCGTGGCATGGTGCATCCGGAGGATTATCCGAAAATTTCAAAGAGTATTAAAGAACAGGTGGAACGCAGTGATACAGGAATGGATTTTGTCAGATATCGTATTTTTACGAAGGATGGCACCGTAAAGCGGGTACGTGACTACGGACGTCTGATTCCGGGCAGAGGGGATGTGGATTTGTATTATGTATTCCTGGTAGAAGACCGTACATAAAAAAGTCGGAAGGCAATGCGCCTTCCGGCTTTTCTTACTGCTCCCCTTTTTTGCCCGGTGTCGGAGGCTGATAGTGGTAGACCTCGTCATAAGCATTGGCAACGCCATCAGACTGAGGACCGCGGACGACGGTTCCGGTGCAGTCACAGGCAGAAGCGCTGTTGGAGGCAAAAAAACAGTCATCGAGCTGACGCTCCTGCAATTGCTCCTGACTGGAAGTCTTGCCGGTATATGTTTTCTTCTCTTTCTTTTTCATACATGACTCCTCCTTCTTTTGATATAGTGTTTGCAGGAATAGCGGAAACTATGTAGAGCAATAAAAGAGGAAACATGGTTGCGGGCTTTTTAAATTCGTGCTACACTGTTTGGGAAAAGACAGAATAGCGGAGGCTGTTTCAAAAATGGAAGCAGCAGGGGGAGCAATATGATTACAAGTACATCCAATGCGCAGATGAAACAGATAGCAGCGCTTCTAAAAAAAAGTAAAGAAAGAAAAGAGCAGAAGGTCTTTGTGATTGAAGGAAGAAAAATGTTTGAGGAAATCTGTCAGGACAAAAGCCGTCTGATTAAGGCGTATTTTTCTGAGTCTTATGTAAAGGAGGCTTATGCGGGAGAACTCCCGGATGTTCCGTGTGAAGTTGTTGCGGACAAGGTATTTGAAGCAGTGGCAGAGACTGTGACGCCACAGGGGGTGCTTGCAATTGTTAAGATGCCGGAATATTCCCTGGAGAAAATGGTAGCAGAGGCGGGGACGCTTGTTCTTTTGGAGGATTTGCGGGATCCGGGCAATCTGGGGACGATTATCCGTACGGCAGAAGCGGCAGGAGTTTCCGGTGTGATTTTAAGCAGGGAGTCTGTTGATGTATATAATCCGAAGGTCATCCGTTCCACAATGGGAGCAGTATACCGGGTGCCTTTTTTGTATGTAGAGGATTTTATGGAAACGCTCCAAGCGTTAAAGGAGAACCGGGTGCGGCTTCTTGCTGCACATCTGAAGGGAAATAAAACCTTTGATAAGGCAGACTACAGTGGGAAGGTAGGCATATTAATCGGCAATGAAGCAAACGGATTGTCGGAGGAAGCTTCAGAGCTTGCCGAAGAAAAGGTGCTGATTCCGATGGCAGGCAGTGTAGAGTCGTTAAATGCAGCAGTGGCAGCGGCACTTCTTATGTATGAGGCATTCCGCAAGCAGAAGCTGTCATAGGAAAGGCGGAGACACGGCAGAATTCGTCGAAACACAGGAAATAAAATAGAAAACAGGCAGGAGTGGCAGAAACAGCAATGTTTTTGTCACTCTTTTTTGTGTGGACTGCCACCGTTCGATAAAATTTGCATAGTTGGGAGTGTAGAATAAAGGCGTAGAAAGAAATTAAAATCAGATAGGAGAACAATAAAATGGGACAGGCTGTTTATTATGCAACAATGGGAATATGTATGTTGGGCTGTGTGAGCCGGATTCTGCTGTCCGGGTATTACCGGTTGTCCATACGTGCACTGAAATGCATGAAAAGCACAAAGAACAAAGGAATGAAGAAGCTGAAGGAGTCGTTTATTCTGCGTTATCAGGCAATGCTGGGCGTGCAGAATGTTGAAAAATTTGTCGGGAGATTTCTCGCAGAGAGACGATTTCTGCTCATTCCGCTTGGGATATGGAATGGGTTACATATCCAGTTTGTAAGTGCTTGTCTTTTGTTTGGTGCACTGGATGCGTTGTACTGCTGTATTCAGGGAGGAGAAACAACAGAGGTTCTGATGGCAATGTTTCAGGGAATCTGGACAGGGACGATACTCCTTTTGGTGGACGGGTTCTGTATGATACCGGCTAAGGTTGAGACGTTAAAGGAAGGCATGTGTGATTATCTGGAGAACTACCTAAAGGTCCAGCTCGAGCATGAATATAAGGTCTGGGGGAAAAACAGGGAAGAATTGCGGGCAACCGCACCGGTACTGGAAGCGCAGCTTCGGGTTACGGATGAGGCAGCGTATGCGAAGGAAAAGAGGGAGTGGAAAAAGAAAAAACGGCAGGAGAGCAAGGTAGAAAAGGATATAGTGATGCTAAAACAGGAGGTGGCAGAGCGCAGGAAAAGAGAGGCAGAGGCTGTCAGGGCAGCAGAACGTGAGGAACTGGAAAAGCAAACAAACCGACAATTGGATGCGTTGCTTGCCGAACTGTCACTTCATGCATAGCAGAAGAAAGCGAGTATACTGTTTTTGAATCAAAACGCAGAAAATTAAAAAAATCAACACACTTTGCACACAATTACATGCTATGATGTTCCCGTATGAAAGAAACAGAAGAAACATGAGGAATGATTATGGCAATTGAAGTGTTTAACCGATATGAAAAGAAATATCGGATCCGGGATGATACATATGTAAAGTTACGTGAAACGCTGTCGGAATTTATGGAGGCGGATGAGCATAGCCGGGATGGTGAGTTTTACACCATCTGCAATATTTACTATGATACGCCGGATAATTATCTGATACGAAAATCCATCGATGGCAGTATCTACAAAGAAAAGCTCAGATTAAGAAGCTACGGCACCGTGACACCGGAGGACAAGGTATTTCTTGAAATTAAAAAGAAGTACAACCGTCTGGTAAACAAAAGACGTACAAAGATTTTGCTGCCGGATGCGTATGAATATTTGCGGACAAAAGAAAAGCCGGAGGTTAAGCCGTTTATGAACTCCCAGGTGCTGAACGAAATCGATTACATGGTGCACCGTATGGAGTTGTCGCCAAAGGTATTTTTATCTTATGACCGTTGCGCTATGTTTGCAAAGGACAATCGTGATTTCCGTGTGACGTTTGACCGGAATATTACAACCCGAAGATATGATCTCGGGTTACATTACGGTGTATACGGGGATAAGCTTCTGGAGGAGGATGAGTGGATTATGGAGGTAAAGATTGAGCATGCCATGCCGCTTTTTATGACAGAAATCCTCTCAGACTATAAAATTTATCCGGCTTCTTTTTCAAAGTACGGAACAGAATATAAAAAATACATTGCTATGCAGCAGGGACTGCGATAGAAGAATAGGAGAAAATTATGTTAGAAAGTTTATTTGGTTTGACGTTAGATACCAGTTTGACTGTCAAGGAGACGATTGTTTGTATGTTGATGGCAGTTGTGCTGGGTTTGTTGGTTGGCGGAGTTTATTTTTTGGTTTCAAAGAAGGAACGCACAAGCATGTCCTTTTTCTTGAGCCTTGTGATGCTGCCGGCGGTTGTTTGTCTGGTTATTATGCTGATAGGAAGTAATGTGGCGAGAGCATTTTCTGTTGCAGGAATCTTTACTCTGGTACGTTTCCGTAGTGTACCGGGAGACGGTAAGGATATTTCCCTTGTATTTATGGCAATGGGTGCCGGTATTGCAGCAGGACTTGGATATCTGACCATTGGATTTATAGCGATAGCTGTACTGGCGGCTGTGATTGTTCTTGTCAACATGCTTGGCACAAAGGTGCTTGACAAAGACTACAAGCAGCTCAGAATTCTGATTCCGGAGGATATGGATTATCAGAATGTGTTTGATGATATCTTTGCTGCTTATACCCAGAAGGCATCTTTGACCAGAATAAAGACAACCAATATGGGAACATTGTATGAGCTGACATATCATGTTCTGATGAAGAGCGATGTAAACGAAAAGAAATTTATGGATGAAATCCGTACCAGAAACGGAAATCTGACCATTATTTTATCCAAACAGGAGCCGAAGCAGGAGAAATTATAAAAAATAAAGAAACAGCCGGGAGAAAGCGGAAAAGTGCTTTCATTCCGGCTGTTTTTGTGCTACAATAAAGGATAAGTTTTAAGATCAAAAGGAGCACGGCGTTGAAATGAAATTTACCAAAATGCAGGGATGCGGAAATGATTATGTGTATGTGAATTGTTTTGAAGAGATGGTTCATCATCCGGAGGAACTGGCAAAAGCGGTGAGTAACCGGAACTTTGGTATCGGGTCAGACGGGTTGATTCTGATTTGTCCGTCCAAGGTGGCAGATGTACAGATGATAATGTATAATGCAGACGGTTCCCGCTCCCAGATGTGCGGAAACGGTATCCGGTGTGTCGGGAAATATGTATATGATTACGGATTGGTAAAAAAAGAGTGCATTACGGTGGAGACGCTTGCCGGTATCAAGGTGCTGCAGTTTGAAATCGAAAACGGGAAAGTAAAGAGTGTTACTGTGGATATGGGAGTACCGGTGACTGCGGCAGCCGAGGTTCCTGTAGTGGCAGAAGCAGAGACGGTGATAGATGCGCCTGTGACGGTGCTTGGAAGGGAATACAGGATTACCTGTGTTTCCATGGGAAATCCGCATGCAGTTACCTTTGTGGAGGATACAAAGGAAATAGAAATCGAAACCATCGGACCGGAGTTTGAACATCATCCGATGTTTCCGGAACGTGTAAACACAGAATTTATTCAGATTCTTGGCAGAAATGAAATTAACATGAGAGTATGGGAGCGCGGCAGTGGGGAGACGCTTGCCTGCGGTACCGGAGCGTGTGCCAGCGTGTATGCCTGCATGCTAAACGGGCTGACAGACAATGAGGTGCTGGTACATCTGCTTGGCGGTGACTTGAAAATCCGTGTAGACAGAGAAAACGGGCACATTTTTATGACAGGGCCGGCAATGACAGTATTTGAAGGAGAATGGTTAAGATGAAAAATACAAAAGACTGGATCAAAGAAGGAATAAAATTGCTGCTCAGCCTGATTGTGCCGATAGTATGTGAATTGGTTTTTCAGTGGGAGTATTTTCCGGAATCGGGTGGCTGGACCTGGTATAAGATTTATACAGCGATGATGTTAGGTGGTTTCATCTGGCTGGTATCCGGGCTTTTCCATGGCATAGTACGTAAAATTTTATTTTGCGGCTTACATAGTTTTGTCTGCATCTATTTTGGAGTACAGCTGGTCTATTACCGCGTCTTTTGGGTGTTCTTCTCCTTTGTATCGGTGGGAGAAGTAGGACTGGATGCATTTCAGTTCCGTGACCAGATTATGACCTCCATAAAAGGAAACGCAGACCGGATTGGCCTGATGCTTGCGGTGCTTGTCTGTGCCTGTGTGACATATTGTTTATTAGACAGAAAGAAAGAGGGCAAGGTGCAGGAGAGAAAGGTTCACTGGCATATGATTGCGTTCAGCGGATGGCTTTTGTTTGCACTTGCATATCAGCCGGTGCTTTATGCGTCGGGTAATGATGAGATGAGTGCCTATGCCATGTACCACGATGAATGGGATGAAGAAAATGGCGCTCAGATGTTTGGTATTCTGGTAATTGCTGCAAAGGATGTCGAGAGAGCGATGTTACCGGAGAAAGAGGAGACCGGAGGACTGGTGATTATTGACCGGCCGACCCTGCCAACACCGACATCAAAACCTACAGCGACGCCAACTCCAACCAACACACCAACGCCGACGAATACACCGACACCGGATGTGACAGCAACGCCGGAGCCGACCTTGCCTCCGGACGTGACGGCAACACCGACGCCGACTCCGACGAATACACCGACGCCGACTCCGACCAATACACCGACGCCAACGCCGATTGATACATCACCAAATGTTTTGAACATTGATTTTAGTGCATTGGCAGCGGCAGAGAAAAATGCGACAATCAAGGAGCTGCATCAGTATTTTGCATCGGAAGAATATACATTGAAAAATGAATATACCGGTATGTTTGAGGGATATAATCTGATTATGGTTACGGCAGAGGGATTTGCACCATATGCCATGCACGAGGAGCTGACCCCAACGCTTAATATGATGGCGTCACAGGGCTTTGTGTTCAATAACTACTATGCACCGATTTGGGATACCAGTACCATTGACGGTGAGTTTGTAAACTGTACCGGATTGCTGCCGGATTACCGTTATAGCTTAAAGCGTATGTCGGGAAATGACATGAGATTCTGCCTCGGTAATGTTCTTGGCAAGCTTGGTTATTGTGCTTATGCATATCATAATCATACGGATAATTACTATAGCAGAGACATCACGCATCCTGCGATGGGATACATCTACAAGGGTCGCGTAGGTATTGGAATGTCGACCAGGGCAAACGGTACGTATCCGTGGCCGGAATCTGACCTTGAGATGATGGAAAAGACTGTGGCGGAATACATCGGGCAGGAGCCGTTCCATGCATATTATATGACGGTCAGCGGTCATACAAATTATACGAGAAACGGTAATTCCATGTCATATAAGCATTGGAATCTGGTAAAGGATATGCCATACGAGAATGAAGAGTCCAAGGCATATATTGCCTGCAACTATGAGCTGGAGCTGGCAATGAAATATCTGATTGAGCAGCTGGAGGCAGCAGGTGTAGCGGACCGTACGGTGATTGTGATTGCGACCGATCATTATCCATATGGACTTCTGCTGAATAATTCCGACGAAACGAGAGATAAATATGCGGCAATCAATGAACTTGTGGGACACGAGGTGGAAAGAACCTTCGAACTTTACAAGAGTACGTTGATTATCTGGTCTCCTTCGATGACAGAACCGGTAGAAGTGGATAAGGTTTGTATGTCAATTGATATTTTACCGACCCTTTCCAATTTGTTCGGATTAGAATATGATTCCAGACTTTATATAGGTAAGGATATCTTGTCAACCTCTGAAGGGCTGGTTATGTTTAAGGATCAGAAGACATTTATTACAGATAAGGTAATGTATAACGGCTCGAATGGCGAGGTGACCTATCTGACGGATGAGGAATTGCCGGAGAACTATCTGGATATCATGAAGAAGATTGTAAAGAACCGTTTCTACGTATCAAAGAAAATTATTGATTTAGATTATTACAGTTATTTACCAGAATAAAAAGAAAGAGAGAGTTTATGGGACGTATTTCAGATGAACAGATGAAATACACAAGCAAACTGGCTGCCCTGAAATTATCTCCGGAGGAACTGGACATCGTACGAGAAGGCATAGAAGGATTGTTTGCTTGTTTTGATGTTCTGGAGAGCCTGGATACAGAAGGAGTCACTCCTGCTGTGTACGCAGCTTCCGGAGAAAATGTGTTTCGAGAGGATATGGTGAAAGAAGAATCCAACCGCGAAGGCATGTTAGCAAATGCTCCGTCTGTAAAGGACGGGGCATTTGTGGTGCTTAGTAACAGAAAGTAAGGAGAGTCAGAAAACGGAATGAGTCAGAATGTGTGGTCTGCAACAGACCTGTCACGCCGGATAAAGGCCGGAGAGATGACAGTGATGGATGCGGTAGAACTTGTGTATGAAACGATAGAAAAAAAGGAAAAAGAGTACCGTTGCTATATTACGGTGAAAGAGAAAGAGAAGGCTCTGGAGGAGGCAGGACAGCTGCAGCGGGAAATCGAGGACGGCAAATATGCCGACTCGCCGATTGCCGGTGTTCCGGTGGCTTTAAAGGATAATCTTTGTGTCAGCGGAATGAGGATGACCTGTGCCTCCAGAATGTTAGAGGATTTTGTGGCTCCGTATACTGCAGAGGCTGTGCAGCGGCTGATGGATGCAGGTGTGCTGATTGTTGGTAAGACCAACATGGATGAGTTTAGTATGGGCAATACTACAACGACTTCTTATTTTGGAGCTACTTTAAATCCGGCAGCACCGGAGTGCGTGCCGGGAGGATCTTCGGGCGGCTCTGCAGCGGCAGTAGCTGCTGGAGAATGTTTTTTTGCCCTTGGTTCGGAAACCGGCGGCTCGGTCAGACAGCCGGCATCACATTGCGGTCTGGTTGGCTTGAAACCAACCTACGGAATGATTTCCAGACATGGTATGGTGGCATATGCTTCCTCCCTTGACCAGATTGGTCCGCTTACCAATACGGTAGAGGACTGTGCAGCAGTTCTTTCTGTGATTGCCGGAAAGGATGAAAAGGACGCTACTTCTGCCCAATGTCCGAATTATGACTTTCTAAACGGAATGACAGAGGGAATTAAGGGAAGAAAAGTGGCATTGCCAAAGGAATATCTGGCAGAAGGAATTCAGCCGGAAATCAGAGAGGCATTGCACCATGCAGCAGAGCAGTTGCAGAAGGCCGGAGCCCAGGTGCTTGAAACAGAACTTGGGATGACGGAACATCTGGTACCGATGTATTATATTATAGTAGCTGCAGAGGCAAGCTCCAATCTGGCCCGTTTTGATGGGGTGAAATATGGTCACCGCACCAAAGAGGCATGTGAGAGTTCGCAGGAAATGACAGAGCAAAGCCGTGCAGAAGGATTCGGAAGAGAAGTAAAGAAAAGAATACTTCTTGGAACAAATGTGCTATACGGAGAAAATTACGAAAAGTACTACTTAAAAGCCTTGAAAGCAAAACAACTGTTAATACAGAGGTTTGGGGAAATTTTTTCGGAATACGATTATATTCTTGCACCGGTGGCACCAACGACGGCACCGGAGCTTGGAGCGAAGAAGACGCAGATACAATCTTATTTAGAAGATATTTATACGGTTCCGGCCAATCTGACGGGGATTCCTGCAATCAGTGTACCGGCAGGAAAGGATAAAAACGGGCGTCCAATCGGCATTCAGCTGATGGCAGACAAATTCCATGAAAAGGCACTTTTGCAGGCGGCATATGTGCTGGAACAATACCGGGAGAAATAAAAGAATGAAATCATATGAAACCACAATCGGCTTGGAAGTGCATATTGAATTAAAAACAAAGTCCAAGATATTTTGCGGCTGTTCCACAAGCTTTGGGGAAAAACCGAACCGGCATGTCTGTCCGGTATGCTTAGGACTTCCGGGAGCGCTTCCGGTGTTGAATCGGCAGGTGGTGGACTATGCTGCGGCAATCGGACTTGCCTTGGGATGTACCGTTGCCGAGGAATGCTTTTTTGACAGAAAAAATTATTTTTATCCGGACAATCCGCAAAACTATCAGATTTCTCAGCTGTATCTGCCGATTGCAACAGCAGGAAGTGTGAAGATAGAAACGGCAGCCGGAGAGAAAGAAATCCGTATTCATGAAATGCATATGGAAGAGGATGCCGGAAAGCTGATTTATGAGAAAGAATCCGGAATGACATTGATTGATTACAACCGGAGCGGAGTGCCGCTGGTGGAAATCGTGACAGAACCTGATTTTACGAATGGAGACGAGGTTGTGGCCTTCCTTGAAAAGCTGCGCCTGATGGTGCAGTATCTGGGGGCTTCCGATTGCCGGATGCAGGAGGGGTCACTCAGGGTTGATGTCAATCTCTCGGTAAAACCGGCAGGGAATACGGAGTTGGGAACCAGGACAGAGATGAAGAATCTGAATTCGTTCCGAAGTGTTTTTGCGGCGATAACAGAGGAGGAAAAGCGGCAGATTGCAGTAGTGGAAGCCGGTGGCAAAGTTCTGCGGGAAACCAGACGCTGGGATGAGGACAGAGGAGTTTCGGTACGGATGCGTCCAAAGGAAACCACGGAGGAATACCGGTATTTTCCGGAGCCGGATTTGGTGCCGGTACGGATTGGAGCAGAGTGGCTTCAGAGTCTGAAAAAAAACCGGCCGGAATTCCGAGAGGAAAAAATAGTGCGGTATCAGACTATGTTTGGCATACCGGAATATGATGCTAAAATTCTGACTTCTTCTGTGCAGATGGCGGAGGTGTTTGAGGAGACGGTTGCCCTTCTGGCTGAGCCAAAGGAGGTTTCTAACTGGCTGATGACAGAGACCATGCGCCTGCTCCGTGAGAACGGACAGGATGGCGAAGACATGGTTCTGAGTGCAAAAGACCTTGCAGCACTGATTAAAATGATAAAGGACGGAAAAATCAACCGGACAATTGCGAAAGAAGTTTTTGAAAAGATGTTTCTTGATGGGGTGGAACCGGTTTCTTATGTAACGGAACGCGGACTTTTTATGGAAGAAAATGAAGCGCTGCTTTCTGAAACGGTTACACGTGTACTGAAGGAATATCCAAAGTCGGTAGAGGATTATCATGCGGGAAAAGAAAAGGCGCTCGGTTTTTTGGTCGGACAGACTATGAAAGCCATGGCGGGAAAAGCGAATCCGGGAAAGGTGACAGAACTGCTCCGGAAATGTTTGCAAATTGACGCAACGAAAAAAGCATGATAAAATGCAGAAAAGAGCATTTGGATTGTTGTGAGAGGAAAAGGTGATCTTTATGAATAGAGAGGAAAAACGGATTCTGGTTGTATTGGCATTGTTTGGGATGCTGTTGCTGGGCGGTTGTGCCCAGGCATTGCAGACGGCATCCGATACATTTGACAATTTAATGGGAGAACTGGTTGGCACGATAGAGGATCCGTACAGTGAGCAGGGGAATGTAAGTATTCGGATTTTAACTGCTACTCCAACACCGGGGCCGACAATGTCTCCGACACCGACGCTGACTCCTACCCCTACCCCTACACCTGCGGATATGGAGCCTCCGAGTGAAGAAGTGGATGAGTGGGTGTATGCAAAGTCTGCTGTTAATATCCGTGCCGGATGGTCCACGAATTTCCTGATTGTTGGCGGCTTGGCAGAAAACGATCAGATACATAGAGTGGCAGTTCTGGAAAACGGCTGGTCGAAAATCAGCTATAACGGTGAATATGCTTATGTAAGCAGTGCATATCTGACGACAGAACGACCATCCAAACAGGGAACGATTCATCTGGACACGATGGATTACACCTATCGGGCAATTTTGAACGGTGAAGATGTTGTCATGCTTGGTGTAAAAAATATTCTTCAGAAACCGGATTTGCCTGCGGGACCGGAAATTACCTGTCTGACGATTGTGCTGAATTATCTTGGTGACTATGTGGACAAGGTGTATCTTGCAGAAAACTATCTGGTACAGGCAGAACCGGGAACAGCTTCCCCATTTGAAGCATACCTTGGAGATCCGAAGGTGGCAAAAGGAAGCTATGGCTGTTATGCATCGGTTATTGTGGATGCAGCAAACCGTTATTTTGAAGACAACGGAAATAGCAATAAAAAGGCATTGGATGTTTCCGGAAGCACACCGGCACAGCTGATGGAATTTGTAAAGAACGGCACGCCGGTTTTGGTGTGGGGAACTACGAATCTGGTCGCAACACAGGTGACTGCATCCTGGGAAATTGACGGAGAACTGCTGGAGTGGAGAGGAAATGAGCATTGTACGGTTCTGATTGGATATAACAGAGACCGTGAAACGGTGATTGTAGCAGACCCGCTCCGTGGTATTGTAGAATTTGATATGGAGAAATATTTTGAGCGATATCAGGAACAGTACGAAAGTGCAGTGATTATTTCGGGAAAATAAAAAAGAAAATCAGGGCAATTACAACCCTGATTTTTTTTGCTTTCTCCGATGAAAAATGCAGATTCCCCAAAGAATGGCGCAACCAATCAATACAGTTACCACAATGACTAAGGCACATTGCAGGAAGAAGCTTTCCGGCAGGAACAAAATAATCGGGTCCTCATATGGGGAAAACAACCAGTCGTCATTGCGGAACATAATTTTATGGAAAATAACAAAGGCCTTGCTAAAGTTGATGGAGCATGCTGCTGCCACAATCAGCGGAAGCACACAGACGATAATTGGTGAAGTGAGCAGGTAGGAGCTACTTCCTCTGCGGTGTTGCAGATAAATCAGTCCTGTAAGAAAGACCGGGCAGAGAAACAGCAGTGCAAAAAACAGATTAAAAATAATCTTTACTTCCACAAAATGAGAAATTCCGCTTTCAGAAGACGGAAGGGAAGGAAAAGATAATTCTCCACGGGCAAAAGGACTGCACCAGTCAATGAGTGCGTCATAGTTTTCTTTTATCATTTCTACAGAAGCCCCGGTCTCAAGGGATAGTTCCTTAAGATGTATGTAATAGAGGGGGCGTACATAAATCGCTATGCAAAGTCCCACTGAGATAAAAAATAACAGGAACAGAATGCCAATGGCAAAGTTGATAAATCCTCCGAAAACCGAGTGCTTTTTCATGGAAACCTCCTCAAAAATATAAATAACTGTAGTAGTATTTTAAAGGGTGGTATGGTATAATTCAATAGGAAAAGTGAAAATAAAAAAGAAATTATAGTGATACAAAACGGAGGAAATAATCATGAATTTTACAACAGAGTGGCTGGCAGATCCAAAGGTGTTTGCAGTGAACCGTCTGGCGGCACATTCCAGTCATGCTTTTTATAAGACAAAGGCAGAAGCTGAGAGTAAGAAAAGCAGTTTTATAAAATCTTTGAACGGAATCTGGAAGTTCCATTATGCAATGAATCTGACACAGACCGTGCAGGGCTTTGAAAGCACGGAGATGAATTGTGATGCGTGGGATGATATCAGGGTTCCGGGCTGTATTCAGATGCAGGGCTATTCTGCTCCGCAGTATGTAAATATTATGTATCCGTGGGATGGTTCTGAGGCGATTGAACCGGGCGCACTTCCACAGGAATTTCATCCGGTGGGAAGTTATGTGACTTATTTTACGGTAGATAAGGCATGGGCAGGAAAACCGGTGCTGATTTCGTTCCAGGGTGTGGAAAGTGCGATGGCACTCTGGTGCAACGGACAGTTTGTCGGCTATGCAGAGGACAGCTTTACTCCGTCTGATTTTGATCTGACTCCATTTGTGAAGGAAAAAGGAGAGAACAAGCTGGCGGTACAGGTGTTTAAGTATTCTTCCGGTTCCTGGCTGGAGGACCAGGACTTTTTCCGGTTCTCGGGTATTTTCCGTGATGTATTTTTATATACGGTTCCGGAAGTGCATGTCAGAGATTTGTTTGTCCGTGGAGAGTTAGAGGAGAATTATACGGACGGTATCTTAAAAGTGGAAGCGGAACTGACCGCGGCCGGACGGGTATGCTATACACTGCATGAAAAGCAGACGAACGGAAGCTTGGGTAAGGAGCTTTTTAAGGTTGAAGTGAAGGGCAAAAAGGCGTTGGTTGCGGCTGAGACAAAGGTTGCTACGCCGAAGCTTTGGAGTGCAGAGGAGCCAAATCTCTATGTACTTATTCTTGAGGTATATGATGAAAACGGAAAGCTGACAGAAGTTATCCATCAGAACGTAGGCTTCCGCAGATTTGAGTTAAAGGACGGACTCATGCTGTTTAACGGAAAGCGTATTGTCTTTAAGGGTGTGAACCGCCATGATATGAGCTGTGACTTCGGAAGAAGCGTTACCATAGAGGAAATGGTGACAGACCTTACCACGATGAAGCGGAACAACATCAATGCCATCCGTACCTGTCATTACCCGGATCAGACGGTATTTTATGACTTGTGTGATGAATATGGTTTTTATGTGATTGATGAAACAAACTTAGAGACACACGGTACCTGGTCGAAAAACGGTGGTGCTGATAAGGATACCATTCCGGCAAGCAGACCGGAGTGGAGAGATATCGTGCTTGACAGAGCTCGCTCCATGCAGGAAAGAGATAAAAATCACCCATGTGTCATTATCTGGTCCTGCGGTAATGAGTCCTACGGCGGAAAAAATATTTATTTGATGTCTGAATTATTCCGTAAGCGTGATAATTCAAGACTGGTACATTACGAAGGCGTTATGCATGACAGAAGCTATAATGCGACTTCCGATATGGAAAGCCAGATGTATACCAAGGTCCGGGACATTGAAAAATTCCTTGCCGCACATCCGGAAAAACCGATGATTTGCTGTGAGTATACACACGCTATGGGAAATTCCAACGGAGCGATGCACAAATACACCGAGCTTGCAAGAACAAATAAGAGATATCAGGGAGGATTCATCTGGGATTATATTGACCAGACCTTCCGTAAAAAAGACCGCTACGGAAAAGAATTCTTTGGCTACGGCGGCGATTTTGACGACAGGCCAAATGATTTTAACTTCTGCGGAAACGGTATTGTCTTTGGCGACAGAACACCGACACCAAAGATGCAGGAAGTGAAGTTTAACTATCAGAACATTATCGTGACGCCGGGCGAAAAAACGGTGCACATTTTAAATGATCATCTGTTTTTAAATACCGGTGCTTATCAGGCGGTGGCGCGTCTTGAAAAAGAAGGGGTGCTGGTGGCAGAAGCACTGTTTGAGACCGAGATAGCTCCACAGACAGAGGCAGAACTCGTACTGCCGGCCGTGGTAACAAGAGCAAAGGAAAAGGGGGAATACACGGTAACGGTTTCCTTCGAATTAAAGGAAGATACCATCTGGGCAAAGCGTGGTCATGAGGTGGCATTCGGACAGTATACCTATCAGGTAAAGGAAGAGCATACGGGGATTCGCATGTTAACAGAAGCCGTAGAGGCAGCAGGAAATGTGCAGGGTGCTCCTGAAATTGTGGATTGTGATTACAATATCGGTATCAAGGGGCGTCATTTCCACTATATTTTTGCCAAGGGCGGAAAGGGGCTGGTCTCCTTTAAATACGCAGGCAAGGAAATGATGAGCCTGCCACCGCAGCCAAACTTCTATCGTGCATCTACAGACAATGACAGAGGAAACGCTATGCCGCAGCGCTATGGACAGTGGAAGCTGGCGAGCATGTATGCAACCATCAGCTCCTGTAAGTTAACAAAAGGGAAGGAAGCAGTTGTGGCCTATGAATACCATCTTCCGACCACGCCGACAGCAGGCTGTACGGTGGCGTATCATATCGGAGGAAACGGCAGTGTACGGGTGACGATGGACTATACACCGGTGGACGAACTGAAGGATATGCCGGAATTTGGTATGATGTTCAGAATACCAGCCGATTATGACAAGGTAACCTATTACGGCTTTGGCCCTGAGGAAAATTACTGTGACAGAAACAGGGGAGCAAAGCTTGGTCTGTATAAAACAACGGCAAAGGAGAATGTCACACCGTATCTGATGCCGCAGGAATGTGGCAACCGTACCGGAGTACGTTATGCCAAGGTGACAAATTATCAGGGAACGGGACTCCAGTTTGCAGGAGATGGGTTTGAATTATCGGTATTGCCATATACGCCTGCGGAGATGGAAAATGCATACCACTATCATGAAATGTCTGCACCAAATTACACGGTCATCCGTGTGGCAAAGCAGCAGATGGGTGTCGGTGGCGATGACAGCTGGGGCGCAAGAACCCACGAGGAATATTTACTGGATGTAAGCAGACCGGTTCATTTTGAATTTGTGTTTGCGGGTTGTTAAAAAGATTGTGAGGGATGAATATGGGATTTTTTTCTGGTGTTGGCGCAGTTTTACTAAAGATAAAAGGTGCAGTGATGGCAACCACCACAACAAAAGTGGCAACGGTTGCGGTTGCGGCAACCGTAGTTGTGGCAGGAACCGTTGGCGCGGTGCAGACCGAGGTGTTTGCTTCCCCGGAAAAGAAGGTGGAAAACGCGCTGGAATCCCTGACAGAAAACGAAGAGAGTGCGTGGAGTGCCCTGCTTGGACTTCGGGAGCTGTTTGAGGCAATATCAAAAGAAGGAGCAGAGGTTGGCTTTGACGTAAAGCTGGAGGATGTGCCGCTGGATGAGCTTGGTCTTTCCGGTATTTCTCTTCCAAACATCGGAGTGGGAGTTACATACCGGTTTGATGTCAAAAAGGAACAGACGGAGCTGGCGGTGGGAGCCAAAGTGGCAGAAACGACATTGCTTTCTGCAAGCATATATGCAGACAAGGAAAAGGCGATGCTGTCTGTGCCGCAGCTGTTTACCGGCTATATCGGTGCAAACTATGCAGAGTCCGGCTTTATGGAGCAGTTAAAGAATTCTGAGCTTGCAACGATGCTTGGGGAAGAGTTTACAGCGGTGCTGGAGGCACTTCCTGAGAGTATGGAAAAATCGGAGCATTCGGAAGAAAATGTGAAGATGGCAGTGGAGTATCTGGCTGCGTTAAAGAAGAGCAAGGATGAATTGTTTGCAAGCATGGAAGCTAGTAAGGATGGTGAGGCCGCTGTTCTGGTGAATGGAGAAGAGGTGCTTTGTAAGGTTTATAAAGCAACCTTTGGTCCGGCAGAGGTGGAAGCATATATCCATGCGCTGATTGATGAAACGTTGGCTGTTTATAATGAATACATGGAGGAGAATGCCGAATCCATGGGTGCGGCCGTGACAGAAGAGCTGAACATGCAGATGGACCAGATTCTCCTGAGAGTGGAAACGTTCCAGGAGGATTTAAAGGGACAAATTACAGAGACTACATTGCACATTTATATGAAGGGCAAGCGTCTTGTGATGGCGGATGTTAATTTTGTATTAAAGGAAGGTACGCTTAATCTTAATGTACTGTTTGGCACAGAAGGCAACCGCTATGACAACATGCATCTGACGGTAGATGCGATAGTAGCCGGAGAGACAGAAAACCTGCTGGAACTCATTCATGTAACGGAGGACACGCAAGGAACCTTCTCTTCTGAATGGACTTTGATTGCGCAAGAGGATGAAGTTTTTGGTATGGCGTTCTCTTACGAAAAGACAGAGGGAGATTTCCTGTTTTCTGTTTTACTTCCAACCGAGGAATTTATGTTTAACCTTAACGGGGTACTCACAATTCCGAATAAGGGCAGAGAACTGGCATTTGAATTAAATAAAATCAGCTTTTCCGAATATGGCGAAGAGGTAAGTCTTGGTGTTAAGACAGAGGTTTATCTGAAGGTGTTTGAAGGTGAAATCTCAGAGCCGGAGGAAATGAAATGGGATGTGGTTACCATGGGAACCACGGAATGGAATGACATCACATCGGAAGTAACAAGTAATATCTACAGGCTGATGATGAAACTGTTATTCAGCAATTAAAGGCGATTGCAATAAAAAAGGCTGTCAAATCTGACAGTCTTTTTTGTATAGTTATGCTCTGATATCAAAGGTATATCGTTGTAGTCCGCCCGGAGCATGTTCCTCCAAAAACTGCTCAAGCAAGGTTGGTGTGTTTTCTTTGGTTTGCGTTTTGCGGACAAGGACATCTGTCTGAAGAGAGTACCCCTTTTTGGAAAGAGCATCGGAAAGGGACGGAAGTTCTTTTAACATCAAATCAGCAGACGATTGGTCGGTCATGGAAAACTGGGCGGTCACGTTTTGACCCATCAGTGTGATGAAAACATCCATAGAGCCAAGCGCATCCATATCCAGGTGCAGCAGCGCACGGAAGGTATCCGTCGGGTTTAAGGCTTTCTTGCGTTCATACACATATAGCTCACCGTGTGCAGGCGTCTCTTTGAATTTCAGCGGAAGCTGAAGAAACGGAAAGACCTGGTTGACTGACTTCATAAAGGACAGGTTGCTTTTCATCTGCTTTGGTGCGGTAGAGGCAGGTTCCTTTGCGGTCTCGGAAATTTTAGCTGCAAGCTGTTCCAATGCCTCTAATTTATAATTCAGTTCTTCATAATATTCTTTTACTTTATCGGAATCTGCGACTTCCTCCGGAGTGAGCAGAAAGGAGTCTAAAAAGTTTTGAAACAGGGAGGTGGACTCGTCTGTGTGAGCCACAACATCTGCCGGAGCAGAGATTGCAGGTGCCAGAGTTGGGCTTGCCGTGTCCGATGTCTGTTGTGGGATGGTAGCCGGAGGCACATCCGGAACAGAAGGTCTGTCCGAAGAGCCTACGGTATCCTGCAAGAGCTGCTGTTTTGTCTCGCCTTCCGGGAGATTTTCAATCTGTATACTTAACTCTTTTATCAAAGTATTTGCCAGCGTTAACAGCTTTCCGTTGCCGTCATGGTAAGCGGTAAACTGGGAAACGGTGTCTGCATTTACAGGAATCTGATGCAGCTCCATCAGGACAAAATCTTTGACAGGGAGCTCCGGGTATTTGGTGGACAAAGACAGATAGTGGCGGATAGTTTCTCCGGTCACCGGCTGGCTGTGGGAAAGAAGCTCTGTTACGATGGCGACACTTTTTTCTGTGCGGGTGATTCCTGCAGCGGTCAGTGCTTTGTCAATCATCGGGTTTTCCGTCTCAGCATCCTCACGGACATGCTTTAACAAAATCTGGTCTTCGTTCGTTTGGGCGACAAAAAAACGGGCGTTTTCCCCAATGGATAAACTAAGGGTCCCTTCTGTGCGGGCAGAAACTGTGGTGCCGTTTTCAAGGAGCACTACAATCTGACCGGCACGCAGATCCATAACCTCTCCTTTAAGAAACTGTCCCTGGAAAACCAGAGTCTGGTTCTGCGACGGAGGAACCTGTGCATTTGTCAAAGCTTTTATTGCCTGTGCGGAAGTTTTCCCGGAAAGGGGAAGCTTGTTTTCCTGTTTGGCAGGCTTGTATAAATTGGCAAGCATCTGGTCTAACATTCCCATAGTCGGTCGCTCCTTTCTGTATATTACATTCATTTTAACACAGCATCGGAAAAAAAGGAAGAAAGGATGAATTTTCGGGGAAAGTGTGATAGAATAAAAGGAAAGAAACAAGCGCTTAGAAGATAAGGAGAAGAATGATATGAGATATCCAAAGAATTTAGATAAAAACGGAACGATTGGGTTTGTGGCACCGGCTTTCGGATGCGCAACGGAGCCGTACCGCTCGGCCTTTGACAATGCACAGAAGAAGTGGAAAGAGATGGGGTACCGGCTGCAACTTGGACCCAACTGCTATAAGGGAGAGGGCATTGGCATCAGCAGCACACCGGAAAACTGTGGCAGAGAGCTGACACAGAGCTATACAGGAAAGGAAAACGACGTGATCATTTCCTGTGGCGGCGGAGAGCTGATGTGTGAGATTTTGGATTATGTTGATTTTGAAAAGATAAAGGCAGCAGAACCAAAGTGGTATATGGGATATTCGGACAATACGAATTTCACATTCCTTTTGACTACGCTTTGTGATGTTGTTTCGGTTTACGGACCATGTGCCGGAACCTTTGGTATGGAGCCGTGGCACTCATCGGTACAGGATGCGTTCGGAATCCTGACCGGAGAGACGAAGGAAGTACATGGATATGATGGCTGGGAAAAAGAGTCCTTAAAGGATGCAGAGCATCCGCTCGTTCCGTACAACATCACGGAAAAGAGAGTATTAAAGGTATATGACCCGGCATCGGGCAGGCTGACCAAGGGAGCTGAGGCATCGGCAAATGTTTCCGGACGCCTGATTGGCGGTTGCCTCGATTGCCTTGATATGTTGGTTGGTACAAAGTTTGATAAGGTGGCAGAATTTTCTGAAAAGTACAAGGAAGAGGGCATTGTATGGTTCCTTGAGGCGTGTGATTTGAATGTAATGTCCATCCGCCGGGCTTTATGGCAAATGGAGCATGCGGGATGGTTCTCCCATGTGAAAGGCTTTCTGATTGGAAGACCGTTGTGCTTTGGACAGGAGATGATGGGACTTGACCAGTATAATGCAGTGACGGATGTTTTGAAAAAATATAACGTGCCGATTGTTATGGATGCGGATGTCGGGCATTTTGCACCGATGATGCCGCTTGTTTGCGGAAGTCTGGCAACAATTGATGTAAAAGGTAACGATATCAGAGTTAAGATGCAGTGAGCAGAAACGGAGGAATGACAGCATGTGGCAGCTAAATGAATATAAAAACCAACAGAATACCATTACCCTGCGTAGCGGCATACAGATACCTTGTATCGGCTTTGGGACGTGGAAGATGCCGCCGGAGATAGCGGAAGCGGCAGTGCAGGAGGCAATTAGGGTGGGGTATCGTCATATTGATACCGCAACAGCGTATTGTAACGAAACCGGAGTAGGAGCCGGAATCAGAACATCCGGAAGAAAGAGAGAGGAAATATTCCTGGTGACAAAGCTTCCGAATGCAGACCATGGGTATGCAAATACGAGGGCGTCTCTGGACGGTGCACTTAGGAATCTTTCTACGGACTATGTGGATTCCTATCTGATTCACTGGCCGGTGGTGGAGGAGCAGAAGCACAGATACGAAGAGGATATCTGTGAGACGTGGAGAGCCGTGCTTGAATTAAAAAAAGAAGGAAAAGTCCGTGTGGCAGGGGTCAGTAACTTTATGACAGAGCATCTGGAATTGTTAAAAAAGAACGGGTTTGAACTGCCGGAAATCAACCAGACGCAGTTTCATCCGCAGTGCATCGAGCGCGAACTTCGGGCGTATTGTGAAAGGGAACAGATTCTTGTGGAGGCATGGAGTCCTCTGATTCAGGGACAGGCATTTGAACGGGATGTGTTACTCCGTATGGCAGAAAAGTATCAAAGAAGTGTGGCGCAGATTTGCGTGCGCTTCTGTTTGCAGCATCATGTGCTTCCTGTACCGAAATCAACCAATCCGGACCGTATGAGAAATAATGCGGATGTATTCGATTTTGTTATCAGCGAAGAAGATATGAGAGAAATAGAGACACTGGAAAATATGGGGCGTATCGGTAGTGACCCGTCCGTGCCAAGAAAAGTCCAGGTAGTAGGATTTTAAAGGAAAGACAATATGAAAAAAATATTACTCAGAAAAAGAAATTTACTTTTATTATTGATTCCACTTGGTATTTTGTTTACTGAGTGGGCGAAAGCACATGTAGAAGCAGCGGAGCATGTGTTTGCGCAGGGAATCTACAAGGTGTATTCCCTGTTTGTTGCGACACTGACCGGCTGGATTCCGTTTTCGCTGGCAGAGCTGATTGTGGTGGCCGGTCCGATTGTGATACTTGTGTTGCTCATCCGACAAGTGGTGCGTGCAGTGCGTGTAAAAGAAATGGACGAAGAAGGAAATAGTATCGGCATGCAGCGTTTGGTGCTTCTTATGACTGCTGTGCAGAATTTGCTTTGTCTGGTGGCGGTGATTTTCTTTGTGTATGTCATCGGCTGCGGCGTGAATTATCACCGCTATGCGGCAAACTGGTATTTAGGACTTACCGTGCAGGAATCTTCCGTGGAGGAACTGAGCGGATTGCTGACCTCTCTGGCGCAGGAGACCTCGGAGCTTCGGGCAAAGCTTACCACGGAGGATGAAAACGGTGTGTATGAGCTTCCGATGAATGTGTGGAAGCTTGGAAAAGAGGCAAAGCTTGCCTATGAGAATCTGGCGGAGGTGTATCCTATTTTTGGCGGGAAGTATCCGGCACCAAAGCCGGTGCTTTTTTCAAGGCTGATGTCGCACACGGAAATCACCGGAGTGTTTACCTGTTGGACGATGGAAGCAAATGTGAATGTGGATATTTCACCGTATTCCATTGGATCTACGATGTGTCATGAGCTTGCTCATTTGCGTGGATTCATGCGGGAGGATGAGGCCAATTACATTGCAATCATGGCGTGCGGTGCATCGGATTCGGTTGATTTACAGTACAGTGGCAAGATGCTGGCACTGATTTATGTGGGGAATGCTCTGTATGGAAAAGATGCAGATCTGTACTTTGAAATTTACCGGAAGTATTACAGTGAAGGTGTGATTCGCGATTTGCATGCCAATAATGAATATTGGGACCAGTTTGAGGATACGAAGGTAGCAGAAGTGGCAAATAAGGTGAATGATACCTATCTGAAAGCA
>CAZIQL010000013.1:0-60669 GCA_964541485.1 uncultured Lachnospiraceae bacterium | reverse complement strand
GAACAGAACCGCTTTCTTGATTTTGGATATGGATTTTATACAACAACGAATAAAGTGCAGGCAATTGGTTTTGCTGACAAGGTGACTAGGCGGAGGAAAGAAGGTGTAGCGACGGTCAGTATTTATGAAATAGATGAAGACAAGGCATTTTCCGAATGTTCTGTTTTACAATTTGATGCTCCGAACGAAGCATGGCTGGATTTTGTTTCAGAAAACAGAGCAGGAAATTATGGTGGAAAGACATACGATTTCATATATGGGCCTGTTGCAAATGATGATGTATATACTACATTTACCTTGTACACCGCAGGTGTTTTGACGAAGGAGCAAACAATAGAAGCATTAAAAATAAAAAAACTGTATAACCAGTTGGTATTGACTTCTGCAAAAGCACTTAGCTATTTGAAATTTTGTGGTACAATTTCAGGGGAGGAAGTCTAATGGAACAGAAAAAGTTTGAAGCAATGCTGGTATTAATTGTTCCTAAGATTATTGATTTAATTATTCAAAATCATGAATCAGACGAAGTTACAGCATCAAAGAGCTTTTATGAATCAAGAGTATATTCATTGTTAGAGGATGAAGAAACAAAGCTATGGCAGCTTAGTCCTCTGACACTTTTTTATATGTATAACGAGGAGAAAAAAACAGGTAGTATTACATTCCCGGAGGGATGAGTATGAGTAGGCAAGGCGATTTTTTGGTTTATTGTACAGAACAATATAAATCAGCGAAAAAATTAAGTGGTAAGCAAGTTTCGGAACTGTTCAGCCGCTATCAGGTATGGGATTATATTTATTCCTGCTTTGAAGCACTGCATACAACCGGTGCGAATTATATTGTGGATGACATTGATTTGTATATTAAAGCAAGGCAGACAGCATTAGCATAAATGTGTTTTTCTTTAAATTTAGCAATTGTCTTGGCTTCTAATGAGTGCGAATCCTGTTGTCTTACGCTCATGCGACTATGGACTTGCCATTTGGCAGGTCCTTTCATTTTATGAAAGAAAGAATGAGTATTGGATAATTGAAATGAAGCATAACGACGAAATCTTAACAAAAGTGAATAACCTGCTCCTCGCCCACAAACAGTGATATGGAAGACAATCTGTGAGACCATTGAAAATAAGGTGGATGGGGACATTCGTAACCTGTTTGTCAGGAACGATTTTTCGGAAAAATGAGTGCTGCGTCAGCAAGCATCATACTCAAATTCGAAGCTGGCTTTGCTGCTGCTAAATTCGCATAATACCCTGTGTTTATGAGAAAAACGATAATAGGCCGTGCAGGAGGCACTTTCGTAAATGGTTCTGCACATACTGCCGTTTTCCGGGGCAAAAAGCGGATGAGAATTTTTCTTAAGAAGTTTAGCGACCAATTCGTAATTTCCCTGTCTGACAACAACAGTGTTTTCTTTGATTCGCTTTACATGTGCACCAAGATAGGTGGCGATGCGGTATTCCCTTCCATCCAATAGAACGACACCGATAATTCCTGTAAAATGTCCACCAAGCAGGGGAATGTCGGCTACGGATAACATCAAAGAACCACGAGCAAAGCAACATTGCGTCCAAATGTATCGCTTCGGGAAAGAGTAGCCTCTGTCACCTTCGATGTATCCGACTCCGTTATGAAAGTCAAATTGCTGACTGCCGACCGTGATTTGACCGCCCATTTTGTGAGTCATACTGTAAACACTGTGTCTGCACTGCATGAACGGTACAAGAGCAAAAGGCCCCATAATGTCATAACGGATCGGAGTAAGGGGCTGAAAACGGAGGAAACCGTCTACGGTTACGTCCTTATCCTGCAAATGCACAGAGACGCCCTGTTCTGAAAAACGGCAGTTTCCAAGCCGGATGGATAAAGGGTGCTCACGGTATTCGATTTTGCGAAATGGTATACAATAGGTTGATGCATCCGTGATGATTTGTAATGATGCCGATGCTTTGTTCCCACTGCAATGATAGGCAGGAATGAAAGCAATGGTTTGATTTTCGGTACAGCATTTGAAGTACCAGCCTTTAAAATATCCCATATTTTTAACTCCTCGCATGAAATGATGATATTTTATAGGATGTTCCGAGCGTGAGAAAATATGTAGTTATTTTTATTGATTATTTTATATAGAAAAATCTGTGCTATAATGGAGAAGCACGAAAGGGCAATTTTGTGATGAAGGTCAAGTGGTTTGAGTGATGGAATAGATGAAGGAGTGTTAAGAAAACCATGATAGAAGTAAAAAACGTATCAAAAGAATTTGTTTCCCAAAAGAAATATCCGGGTTTAAAGGGGGCAATCAAGGGGCTCTTCTCGAATGAGAAGGTGGCAAAGGTTGCGGTGGATGATATTTCCTTTTCCATTGCAAAAGGAGAGATTGTCGGCTACATCGGAAGTAACGGTGCCGGTAAATCCACGACGATTAAAATGATGACCGGAATTTTGACGCCGACCAAGGGAGAGTGTCTGGTGGACGGCATCAATCCGAGCAAGAACAGAAAAACGAATGCGCAGAACATCGGCGTTGTGTTTGGGCAGAGAACGCAGCTCTGGTGGGATTTACCCTTAAGCGAATCCTATACGATTTTAAAGGAAATCTATGATATTCCGGATGAGATGTATCAGGAGCAGATGGAGTTTTTAAATAATGTACTGGAGCTTCAGGACTTCTTTGACAAGCCGGTCCGGACATTGTCTCTCGGTCAGAGAATGAGAGCGGATTTGGGTGCGGCGTTATTACATAATCCGAAGGTGCTTTACTTAGACGAGCCGACGATTGGCCTGGACCTTGTGGTAAAGGACAATATCCGTAAGGCGATTAAGGAAATCAACGAAAAGTATCAGACAACCGTAATTTTAACGACGCATGACATCGGTGATATTGAGGAGCTTTGCAGCCGCATTATCATTATTGATGAGGGTAAGAAAATTTATGACGGTACGTTGGAGCATTTGAAGGATACGTATGGTTCCAAGCGTAAGGTTGTGATGGAGGTAAAGAACACAGCGGCAGTAAAAGCACTTGACCTTGCGAAAGCGTTGCACCTGACGGACGCATCGGATGAAATGGCAGTGAATGCAGAACAAAATACAGGCGAGGATGAGTTTACCGCAGAGCTTGACGAAGCCAAAAACCTTTTCACGATTACCTTTGATAAACACAAGCTACAGGCACCGCAGATTTTATCGGCGGTGATGGAGGTAACCGAGGTGACGGATATCAAGTTACAGGAGACCGAGCTTGCTGAAATCGTAAAGGAAATTTATCATCACGGTGCGGCAGCAGGCACGACAGAAGTAGGTGGAGGCAACTGATATGAAAAAACTAATTCGGACCTATCTTCCGTTTGCCGCCAATGAGCTAAAAAGCCAGTTAGCATATCGCGGAGCCTTTTATATCTGGGCGTTTATCAGTCTGTTCGGTTCCTTTATCAGCTATTTTCTCTGGATGGCGATTTATGGGAACAGTGAAAGCGGCATGATAGGAGGGCTTTCGCAAAACGAAATGGTCATTTATATTTTCATGGTTTATGTGACCTCTTCCATGGTGTCTATCGCGATTTCCACGTGGGTCGGCTATGATGTCGTAGAGGGCAGGGTTGCGACGAACCTGATCAAACCGATTGACTACCGGGCAAGCCTGATTGCAAGAGCACTCGGCAACATGATTTACCGTCTGCTTGTTCCCGGTATTTTTATCTGGATTGGGCTGGAAGTTTATAAGGTGTTTGTACTTAAGATGGAGTTTGTATCCATAACGACGCTGCTTGCATATCTGTTAAGTGTACTGATGAGCTTTTTGATTTATGTACTGTTTGACTTTTGCTTTGGGATGGTGGCGTTCTTTACGACCTATATTTTTGGACTCAGGATGGCGAAGTCTGCGTTATTAAGCTTTTTGACCGGTCAGTTGATTCCGATTAGTCTGTTTCCGTTATGGGCGCAGGAGTTGTTTGAATTCTTGCCGTTTTCATCCATGGTATATACACCTGTGATGGTTTACCTCGGGAAATATACGGGAAGTGCCCTTTTCCTGGCGTTCGGCAAACAGGCAATCTGGGTAGTGCTGCTTTATTTGCTCGGCAGCATCATCTGGAAACAGGTAACGAAGAGACTTGTGGTATTGGGCGGCTAAAGGAGTGTGAGAGATTTGTTACATACAATAAAACGATATTGGCGATTATATCGCGTGTTAATTGCACAGTTTTTTAAAGTGGTCATGCAGTCCAAGGTGGATTTTCTGATGGGGCTTCTGGGATTTTTCCTGACGCAGGCCACCGGAATTCTCTTTCTGTATCTGATTTTTGAGCAGATTCCGTCCTTAAACGGCTGGACGCTGGACCAGCTTATCTTTATATACGGCTTTGCACAGATACCGAGAGGAATCGACCATTTGCTGACCGACAATATCTGGCTGGTGGCATGGCGACTGGTTATCAACGGAGAGTTTGACCGTTACATGCTCCGTCCGATGAATGTGTTCTTTCAGGTTATCGCAGAAAAAATACAGCCGGATGCGCTTGGCGAGCTGTTAATCGGAACGATACTTGTGATTATTTCCGCAAGCAAGGGCGTGGTGGTGTTTGATTTTGTGCATATTGCGTTATTTGTGGTATCCGTTTTTGCAGGGGCACTCATTTACACATCCATTAAGCTTTTCTTCGCAGCGTTGGCGTTCTGGTTAAAGCAGAGCGGACCGTTTTTGCAGGTCGCTTATGAGATGGCGGATTTTGCAAAGTACCCGACGGAAATTTATAACAAAGGCATCCGTTTTATCATTACCTGGGTGATTCCGTTTGCGTTTGTGGCGTATCTGCCGGCAAGCTATTTCCTTGGAAAAGGCGGAGCCGGAGTCATCGGCGTGGAATGCCTGATTGCCATTGTGTTCTGGTGCGTGGCGTACGGAGTGTTTAACTATGGATTAAAAGGATACGAGAGTGCGGGAAATTGAGTTGTAAAACGTTTTGGGGCAAAGAAAATTTCAGTTGTGAAAATGTGGTGAAAAAGGTATAATAAAATCAGAGAGTGGAAATTTGATAGTAGATAAGAAAGGAGGAGGAATATGCCACAGGTAGTACAGGGACTAATTGAACAGTATGTTTCAGAAATCAAAAAGATATATGGTTCACATTTACGACAGGTAATTTTATATGGTTCCTACGCACGTGGAGATTTCAAATCAGATTCCGATGTGGATGTTTTGATATTACTTGATATGTCTGATATGGAATTGAAGGCATATAGCCGCCAGCTTTCTTATTTGACGTATGATTTTAACATGGATAATGATCTTGATATTAAACCGATTGCTAAAAGTGAAGAGCATTTTAAGAAATGGGTATTGAATTATCCGTTCTATGCGAACATACAGAAAGAAGGAGTGGTTTTGTATGGAGCAGCATAATGAGACTATAGGAACGAGAATGGACCTTATGCTGTATCGGCTTCAGACAGCAAAAGCAGATTTGAAGTCTGCAAAGATTTTGTTGGATGCGGAAGAATATAAGGGCGCAAATAATCGTGCATATTACGCTGTTTTTCACTCAATCAATGCGATTCACGCATTAGAAGGAAAGGCGTACAAGCGGCATAAAGATGCACTTGGAACTTTTAATAAGGATTATGTTAAGACGGGAATTTTTCCGAGAGAAATCGGTAGGAAAATCGGAGAGGCAGAGGAAATACGTCATGCAAGCGATTATGACGATTTTTATATTGCCAGCAGAGAAGAATCGGAGCGTCAAATTGCAGTAGCTGAAGAATTTATTGAATTAGTTGAAGCGTATTGCATGACGCAGATGGGATGATTGGATAGGAAAGATAGAAAGAACCAGCTGAAAGAAGTTGGTTCTTTTTATATGATGCGGTGAAATTTCTTATAAGTTATCAAAACCTTCCGATTGCTTAAGTTCGCCTCAATTGTTTCTGGGCTCGACTCGCAGTATAATAAAGCCATAGGGTCCCTATCATATGAAGTGAGAATCAAAGGAGGACATGCTATGGAAAATGAGACATTTGGAAAGAAAGTGAACCGATTAAGAAAGCAGGCCGGAATGACACAGAGAGAGCTTGCAGGCATTTTGGGAATATCGGAACCGGCGGTGTGCAAATGGGAAACGGACAGCTCCATGCCGGATATTATGCTTCTTGTGCCGCTTGCAAGAGCATTGCATACGGACTTAAATACTCTGTTTTCTTATGAAGAAAATATATCTTCAGAGAAGGTAAAGGAACTGGCGGATACTGCAGGAGAGATTGGACTGGAAGAGGGAACGGAAAGGGAACTCACATATTGGAGAAATGTTTTGCAGGAGTATCCGAATTCCGAGCATCTGAAATTGGAATATGTAAAGAAACTCACCAAACTGCAAATGCAGGGAGAAATATCAGAGGAGCAGATATCAGTGGCGGAGCCGCTTTTGCTGGAACTGACGGAATCGGTGAACGAAGAACTGAGAGAGCAGGCGAGACTGTACTTGGTGAGCTTTTATATTCGAAGTAAGCGCTTTGGGGAGGCAGAGGAACTCATCAGCACACTGTCCCCGTTTGATTTTAACGCAAGGCACATGAAAGCACTGCTTCTATATGAAACAAAGGATTACGCGGCAGGACTGATGGAGTCCGAGCAGTTTCTGTTTGAGTGCATTCAGAATGCATTGATTTGTCTCTCTCACATGGCAACGATTGCATCTGTACCGGGTGATGAGGAAAAGGAATGTTTCTATGCGGAAACGATGTGTCGTTTGGAGGAAATGTTTGGCGTACCGTTTTATCGTGGGGAAACATCTATGATAAACTATTACATTAGACAGAAGGAGTATGAAAAGGCGGCAGAGTGTTTTGCGGGATATGTTGAAAGAATGCTTCGTGCAGAAGATATCTTAAATGAATCCCGTTTTTTTGCAGAAGTGTATCCGGAGATAAAGTTTATCTCAAGCGGCAGTTTCGTGTCTTTAGAGGAGTTCAGAGAAGAATTGTGGAAGGTGATGCAGACACCGGGATATATGAGTAAAATCCGCGAGGATGCGAAGGTAAAAGACGGATATGAAAAGCTGCAACAATATTTGAATGAGACATAGTAAGAATAGAAATTAGAGCCCTGGGCAGAAATTGCTCGGGGCTTTTCTGGTGGTGCGCACTTTGCTATGTTGTTCTGAAAAACTTGAAATAATGTTCACAATATACTAAAATAAGGACAGAGAAAATCAAAAAGGAGAGGATTGGGGTATGAAGATTTTACTTATTGGAGGTACCGGCACCATCAGCAGTGCCATTACAAGACAGCTTGCAGAGACAGAGCATGAAGTGTATCTGTTGAATCGCGGAAACAGCAATGCGGGGCTTCCAGCCAATGTAAAAGTGATTGTTGCGGATATCAATAACGAAGAGGAAGCGAAAGAAAAGTTAGCAGGTATGACCTTTGATGCGGTCTGTGAATTTATCGGCTTTGTGACACCACAGGTGGAGCGTGACTATCGTCTGTTCGCCGGGAAAACGAAGCAATACTTGTACATCAGTTCCGCATCGGCATACCATAAGCCGGTCAGAGATTATCGCATTAGCGAGGCAACCACACTGGCCAATCCACATTGGGAGTATTCCAGAAACAAGATTGCCTGTGAAGAGTTTCTGATGAAAATGTACCGTGAGAATGGCTTCCCGGTTACGATTATCCGTCCGAGCCATACGTATTGCGAAAAGTCTGTACCGCTTGGCGTGCACGGGGACAAGGGCAGCTGGCAGGTGTTAAAGAGAATGCTGGAAGGAAAACCTGTAATCATTCACGGTGACGGAACTTCGCTCTGGACGCTTACTTCTAACGAAGATTTTGCCAAGGGATTTATTGGGCTTATCGGCAATCCTCACGCGATTGGTGAGGCGTTTCAGATTACCTCCGATGAATCTGTGACATGGAATCAGATTTATCAGAGTGTGGCAGATGCACTTGGTGTGGAGTTAAAGCCGTACTATGTGGCATCGGATTTGCTGGATGCGCTCGCACCGTATGATTTTAAGGGTGGATTAATCGGGGATAAAGCAAACAGTGTAGTCTTTGACAATTCCAAATTAAAGAAAGCGGTTCCGGGTTTTGTGGCAACCATCCGCATGGAGCAGGGCATCCGGAAAACCGTGGAATATATGCTGGCACATGCAGAGACGCAGGTGGAGGATCTAGAATTTGATGCGTGGTGTGACAAGGTGATTGAGAGAATTGAGCAGTTAAAGGAGGCATTTTAACATGGTAGATGTAAAGGGACGTTGGGCATTGATTACCGGTGCCAGCAGAGGAATCGGTTACTTGACGGCGTTGTTTATGGCAGAGAAGGGCTGTAACCTGATTTTACATAGCAGAAGTGCAGAACATTCGGAAAAGGTGCTTGCAGAAGTGAAGGCACTTGGCGTAGAGGCATATGCGGTGAGCGCAGAACTTTCTGATTTGGATGCAGTGGAGAAGATGCTTCAGGGCATTGATGCGCTTGGAGTCAGAGTGGATATTGTATTAAACAATGCAGGACTTCAGATTGCTTACCGTAACGACTATTTTAAGACACCGGTTTCGGATTACACGGAAAGCTTTAAGATTAACACCATTGCTCCGGCGATGATTTGCTATCATTTTATGCCAAAGATGAAAGAATACGGATTCGGCAGAATTCTAAATACGACGAGCGGGATCCGTCTGGATCCGCAGCAGGCAGGCTATTCTGCAAGTAAGGCGGCACTCGATAAGATTACGATTGACCTTGGTCACACCGTACAGGGAACGGATGTTATGATAAACTTAACCGACCCGGGCTGGTGCCGTACCGACCTTGGTGGACCACATGCGCCGAATGCGCCGGAGAGTGCGATACCGGGAATTGTAGTAGGCGTTTTTGCGGATGATAAAAAATCCGGCCGTTTCCTTGGGGCTCAGTACTTTGCAGGAATGACGCTTGAGGAAGCAGTAAATAAAGCAGAGATGGAATTTGAAAGTCCGTATTAATCAGAGATGTTTTTAGATTAGACCCACCAGAGACGGGTGGGTCTTTATCAATCAATTATGTGCTACATATAAAATCATATACGGCATCACGAAAGTGCTCCAGGTGCAAATCAAATTGATTGAAATCCTTTACCATTTGGTTTACAAGATTAAAGTTGGTGGATACATCGATAATTTCATCTGATTTGGTTGTATCACTTTTTGTGACGGTAAATGCGGCAATCCCGTATGCAGTATATACGAGATTGTCTTCGGTTGACAGTTCGGACATCGTCAGCTCGTAAAAAGTAGTCCCTCTTTTAATGTCATTCATTTCTCTCTCCCCAGATTATGTAGATTTGCGTTTTGTTATATATCTCGAGGGTTCTTCTCAGAGGATATTAGAATAATAATCTGCATTTCGAATTATTGAATAAGCTTATTAAAAATGTCTTTAATGAAATCGTTACAAAACTCACAATCAGTTCCTGATGCAGGACATACAAATGAATATTTCTTCTTATAAAACTCACTGGTTGCACGCGTGGCGACGTATTGATATAGTAACTGTAAAAATACAGAATTACTCGGCCTCGAATTCTGATTTTCTCCGAAAATAGCTTTCTTTAGGGATTCATTGCAGTTGTTCTCCCAAATATTTTCAATAGCTTTACGGATGTTCTTTTCAACACACTGAGCAGAGGTGTTATGTTTCTTTGCAATATCTACATACAACATCTTAGCCAGAATGGAATCTTCGCCTTTTTCGTTGATATAAAGGATGCTTGATACAATGTAAATATGACCTTTATATTTTTTGCTGACCCCAAGTTGATTCAAAATATCAATCGTTTGTACTTCATAAACCATATATCTTCTTCTCCGATACATATAACGTTTACACAATATTACATTGTAAAATAACATTCAAAAAATTACAAATGTTTACTTTCGACTTTTATCGACTTTTTTAGAAAAAAACTTTAGACAGTCCGATTTTGAAAAACTTGAAATCGTATGCACAATATACTACAATGGAAAATAAGGAGAATTATCATGACAAGGACTGTGAATCCGAATGCATCAAAAGAAGCAATAGAACTGTCAGATTACATGAACGGTAGGAAGGGACAGGGTGTGCTGAAGGAGCAGTACAACCATCTTTATGCAGTCACGTTGGATAAGTTGCCGGAGTTTGGCTGGGTAAAATAGGAGCGCAGAGGGAGGAAGCATGAGCTTATTTGATACAATCAAAAACTATAGACCGATGAATGAACAGGAAGCACACGATAAAGAGCAGATGCTTCAGTTTATGCTGAAGAATAAAAATTATCTGGATAGGGAGAATCAGGTGGCTCATTTTTCGGCATCTGCATGGACGGTGAACAAGGAACGGACGAAAACTCTGATGGTATATCATAATATTTATAACTCATGGTCTTGGACCGGCGGTCATGCAGACGGCGAAGAAGATTTGTGTGCGGTGGCATTGAGAGAGTTGCAGGAAGAAACGGGGGTCAGAAATGCGAAGTTGTTAAGCAAGGAGATTTTCAGCCTTGAGACTCTGACTGTGGACGGGCACGTGAAGAAAGGTGTTTACGTACCAAGCCATCTGCATTTTAATGTGACCTATCTGGTGGAAGCGGATGAAGCAGAAGCGCTTACTGTTAAGGAAGATGAAAACAAGGCGGTACAGTGGTGTACGTTTACAGAAGCGGTGGAATTGCCGACGGAGCACTGGATGGTAGAACACGTGTACAAAAAGCTGATAGAGAAATGCAAATAAAAAAGCAGATAACGGGGTGCAAAACGTCCAATGGACGTTTGTTCTGCACCGACCGGAGTGGAACGGAGAGCGAACCCGCCTTTCCGAATTGGAAAAATAAAAAAAGCAGATAACGGGAATCGAACCCGCCTTTCCAGCTTGGGAAGCTAGCGTTCTACCGATGAACCATATCTGCATGAGAACATTATAGCATTTAATTATAAAAAATCAATGGGAAATGTGACATGGAAAAGAAAAATTGGAGGAGAGACAGATGAACAAATTAGTATTGATTATGGGAGATTTGGCGACAGGAAAATCTACGTTTGCAAATATTCTTTCGCAAAGGTATGATGTCAATATGTTTAATAAGGATACGATAAAAGAAGTTTTGGGTGATACGATTGGCTTTGCAAACAGAGAGGAAAATCTGAAGCTTTCCAAGGCAACGATGGAGCTGATGATGTTTCTTTTCTCAGAATTTGCAAAGCTGAATAAGCCGCTGATCCTGGAGTCAAATTTTCATACAGCGGAACTGGAACGCTTGCATGAGATGGCAGCAAAGAGAAATTACGAGGTGCTGATTCTTGTGCTTCGGGGCGATGTGGAGATTTTACATAAGCGTTATTTAAACAGAATGCAGAATGAGAACAGGCATCCGGTGCATTTAAGCACAACACTGGATGTTTATGAGGACTTCAAATGGTATTTCGAATGGACGAGAAAAGAAGTAGTCGAGGGTAACATCATCGAAATCAATGCGAATGAGTTTTTGTATCAGACGGATGAGGTGTTGCTGAAAAGAATTGATGAGTTTATGGGACAATAGATAAAGGGAGATGAGGAGAATGAATCGCACAGAACATGTGGAATTGACGGTATTATGCCTGATACAGAAAGAAAATCAATATTTATTGCAGGACAGGATAAAGTACGATTGGAGAGGCTATACCCTGCCGGGCGGACATATCGAGCCGGAGGAGTCCATTGTGGATGCGGTCATCCGGGAGATGAAGGAAGAGACCGGCTTAACCATCCGAAATCCAAAGCTGTGCGGGGTGAAGCAGTTCCCGATAGAGAATGGACGCTATATTGTGTTCCTGTTTTCGGCAGAAGAGTTTGAAGGAGAGCTTGTTTCCTCGGACGAAGGGAAAATGCACTGGATTAAGAAAGAAGAGCTTGATACGGTAAATACCGTGAATGATTTTCGTGAACTTTTGGAGGTCATGCTGGATGACAAGCTGACCGAATTTCTGTATGTGATAGAAGATGGCGAATGGAAGGTTGTTTTGAAATAGGAGACAGAGAAGATGCGAGTAGAGATTTATCCGTTAGACAGAGTGGAATTGGATGGAAGATGTATTCGGCTTGGAATGAAGCGGTCTGAAGCAGAAGCATTGATTGGTGCGGGACAGGTAGTAAGAGGAAATGAACATTATTACTGTCAGAACGAGATGAAAGTTGTTTACGATAAGGATGAAAAAGTAGAATTTGTAGAGTTTTTGGGTGGCATCGACGGACAGTTGAAGCCGATGATTTATGGTGTTTCAGCTTTTAATGCAGATGCTGAGAAACTGGTGGAACTGCTAACACAGAAGAATTCCGGGGACGTAAGAGATGCAGAACAGGGCTATTCCTATCAGTTTATGAAAATCAGTGTTGGTTTGTATCGTGAAATCCGGCCGCAGGATGTGCTTGAGATGATAGAAGAGATGAAAGCAGACGGAATACCGACAGAAGGTAATGAGGACTTAGAAGCGGATAGACGAAGAGCTGGGCATTGGGTTACGATTGGCTTTGGTGTGTCCGGGTATTATGAGTGATTTGGAGAAATGCGTATGGTTGATTCCAATAAAGAAGAATTGTTGTTTTATAACGAGTATGAAGAATTTTATGCTATGGCGGAACAGTCAAATGCGTTTCGGTCATTTTGTCGTGATGCGTTTGGAGAGGATTTTTCACAGGATGGGTTCAGTGATATAAAGCAGATTGATAGGATTTTGCAATATGTACCATCAAAGGAGAAGGTGCATATTTTGGACATCGGCTGCGGCAATGGAAAAATGCTTGGCTATTTGCAGAAGAAAACAGGAGCCCATATTCATGGTTTTGACTATTCAGAAAAAGCAATTCGGACAGCATGCAAATTGTTTCCGGTGGATTCTGAGTTTAGAGTGGGCGTCATTGGTGAGATAGAATATCCGGAAAATAGCTTTGATGTTATTACATCCATGGATACCATGTATTTTGCAAAAGACATGAATGCTTTCGTGGCACAGAGTTATCAATGGCTAAGAGAAGATGGTGTGCTTTTTGTTGGTTACCAGGAAGGAGAGGTTATGCCAAAGACAGAAAGTGCAGATACCACTGTGTTTGCAAAGGCGCTTACGAGCAACGGAATTTCTTACGAGGTGACCGATATTACGGAGCAGACCTATGAGCTACTTAGGACCAAACGCATTTCTGCAATAGCACACGGCGCGAAGTTTGAGGCGGAAGGACATAAGAATTGGTATGATATGCTGATGGCTCAGACAGAGTGTGTTATGGAGCCATATGAGCAGTTCAAAGAAAAAATGGCGAGATATATTTATGTAGTGAGGAAGTAAAGAGGTCTGGAACTGCTCTGAAATCAAATAAATAGCAAATGTTACATTTGGTTGCGGAATTGTTATGGTAAAATGGTAGCCGTTTTGGATATCAAAACGTAAGATTGGGATATCGAAAATGGAGGTAAGGAAAGATGAAGTTTGAAGAAAAGTTAATGATGTTGAGAAAAAGCAGAGGAATGTCACAGGAAGATTTGGCAGAAAAATTGCAGGTGTCAAGACAGGCGGTTTCGAGATGGGAGTCGGGAGCGACATGGCCGGATGTTCCAAATCTCATACAACTCAGTGCTTTGTTTGGTGTGACTACGGATTATCTGGTGCGCGAAGAGTGTGAGGAAGAAAAAGAGGAAGCGACAGAAGCGAAAACACAGGAGCAGGATAAAACAGAGTCCGATCTGCTGAAGTATCATAAGGCTTTGAGGGAGAGAAATCTCCGGGTTGCCGGATGGTATAGGAAAATGATGTGGATCTGCATCGGGTTGTTATTTGTTTTTGCAATTTTATACGTTATCAAACCTTTGGCAATTTTTGCCGGAATAACGGTAGGAATGGGTCTTGCTGCTACGACACATCTGATTTTGTATCATATTATGATAAAATAAGGAGGTCATATTAAAATGCTCAAATTGTATACACCAAAATACGAAGACCTGTGGTTCCGGCAGATGTTTATGGCAGATGAGGAAACGATGTCCTATAATCATGCATGGGGCGGAACCATTTCTTTTCCGGAGGAGAACTGGACGGATTGGTACGAGCACTGGATTGTGAATCCGGAAGGAAAGCGGTTTTACAGGTACTTAACAAACGAGAATGCGTTTGTGGGCGAAATCGCTTACCATTATGATGCAGCACGAGAAATCCATGTGGCAGATATCATTGTTTATGCAAAGTATCGTGGGAATGGGTACGGCAAGCAGGGATTGCAGCTGTTATGTGAGGCTGCAAAGGCGAATGGAGTCAGAGTACTTTATGATGATATTGCGATTGACAATGCGGCAATTAAGATGTTCTTGGGCAGTGGTTTCTATGAAGAATACCGGACGGAAGACATTATTATGCTAAAAAAAGAGCTGTAACGGAATTTATACTTGGATGCGATATGAAAAAGGGGATAAAAAATGCGCGAACTATTTACGATCGACAGAAAGAATTATCAGGAAAACGGAACCATCGGCAGGCGGCCATCCGTCCGAGGCATTATGATAAAAGATGGGAAGATTGCGATGATACATAGCCGGAAATATGACTATTATAAGCTACCGGGTGGCGGAATCGAAGAAGGCGAAGCGTATGAGGAAACTTTGATTCGTGAAGTGAAGGAAGAGAGTGGGCTGGTCGTAAAACCGGAGTCCATCCGGGAATTCGGTTATGTAAGAAGAATAGAAAAGGGCAAAATAGAGGATATTTTCGTTCAGGACAACTACTATTATCTGTGTGAGGCAGAGGAGATAACCGAACAGAAGCTGGATGAGTATGAGGCAAAAGAACAGTTTACGTTAGAATACGTTTTCCCGGAGCACGCGATAGAACGAAACAGAAACGGTGATCATGGGGACAAGGAAATGATATCGACGTTTGGCGGAATGTTAGAGCGTGAAAACCGCGTATTGGAATTGGTAATCAAAGAAATCATGCATAGAGAAGGAGAATAAGCGATGAACAAGTTTACGTATCATGTTTACACCGATGTACGCTTCGGAAAGGGACAAATCAAGGCGCTGCCGGAGGTAATCTTACCACATGGAAAAAAAGTGCTGCTGGTATATGGCGGCGGAAGTATCAAAAAGAGCGGGATTTATCAGAAAATTTATGAGTTGCTTGAAAATTGCGAAATTCATGAATTACCCGGCATCGAGCCGAACCCAAAGATTGAGTCCGTGCGCGCGGGCGTGGAGCTTTGCAAGAAGAACGGAATTGAAGTAGTCCTGGCAGTGGGTGGCGGCAGTGTCATCGATGCGGCAAAGGTGATTGCAGGCGGTGCGTTTTATGACGGAGATCCGTGGGATTTGGTCGTGGACAATAAAAAGATTGGCGAGGTGCTTCCGATTGTGGCGGTGCTGACATTGGCTGCGACCGGCTCTGAGATGAATAAGAATGCCGTGATTTCTAATATGGCGACGAATGAAAAGCTGGGAACTTCCGCACACAAGTTTAAACCTGTGGCGGCAATTTGTGATCCGACCTATCTTTATACATTGCCGGCGCATCAGACAGCGGCAGGTACGGCAGATATTATGTCGCACGTGTTTGAGCAGTATTTCCAGAAGACGACGGGGGCGTATCTTACCGACCGCTTTGCAGAAAGCATTTTAAAGACCTGTATCAAGTATTGTCCGATTGCACTTGCAGAGCCTGAGAACTACGAAGCGAGAGCGAACCTCATGTGGGCGAGTACACAGGCCCTCAACGGTCTGACGAGTGCAGGCAAGGGAGGTGCGTGGACCTGTCATCCGATAGAACATGAACTGAGTGCTTTTTATGATATTACGCATGGCGTTGGCCTTGCGATTGTGACACCTCGTTGGATGCGCTACATTTTAAATGAGGAAACTGCTCCGAAATTTGCGGAGTATGCAAGAAACGTGTGGGATATTGATGAAGAAGATACAGAGAAGTGCGCGAATATGGGTATCGATGCGACGGAAGGATTTTTCCGTAACTGCGGTATCCCGATGACGCTCACTGAGGTAGGCATTGATGAGTCCAAGCTTTCCGTGATGGCAGCGGATGCGGTGAAGTTTGGCGGCCTTGCATATGCGTATGTGGCACTGGATGAGAAGGATGTTGAGGAAATTCTTAGGATGTGTTTGTAAGGAGTGTGGCAGTATGATAAAACCAAAGAAATTACAAAAAGGCGACAAGGTTGCAATCGTGTCTTTATCGCGTGGTATGCTTGGTGAGAAAATGTTCATCCATAAGTATGAAATTGCTAAACAACGTCTGGAAGAGGACTATGGCTTGCAGGTGGTTGCGATGCCGAATGCCCTGAAAGGAATCGACTATCTGTATCAGCATCCTAAGGCACGGGCTGAGGATTTGATGGAGGCATTCAAGAATACGGAAATCAAGGCGGTGTTTAACGCCATCGGTGGGGATGACACGATTCGTCTGCTGCCATACATAGATTTTGAGGTATTGCGCAATAATCCAAAGATATTTACCGGATTTTCCGATACAACGACAAATCATTTTATGATGCAAAAAGCAGGTTTGGTGTCCTATTACGGACTTTCGGTAATGAATAACATTGCCGAGTATGTGTCTATCAATGAGTATACGAAGCATGCGATGGAAAAGACGTTGTTTGATCCGCAGGAGCGATTGGATATCCCGTGCAGTGAGTTTTGCAGTTACGAAAAGGATAAAATCTGGTGGAAGGAAGAAAACATCGGGCAGGCGACACCACGTCATGCAAACATAGGCTATGAAATTTTGCAGGGGAGCGGAATTGTGACCGGTGAACTGTTGGGAGGCTGTATTGATGTGTTTCCGGAACTTCTGGGCACGTCTCTTTGGCCAACACTTGATGAATGGAGAGGAAAACTCCTCCTGATTGAGACAAGCGAAGTGAACATGCCGGAGATGGTGCTCGCGTGGTTTCTTAGGAATCTGTATGCGCAGGGAATTTTGCATGTGATTAACGGCATTGTGGTCGGAAAACCGGCACATGAGGATAAATTTGAGAGTTACAAACAAGTGTACAAGCAGATAGTCGGTTTTGAGGCAGGGTTACCGGAGTTGCCGATTCTGTACAATGTGAATGTGGGACATGCATATCCGATCGGGGTGTTTCCGCTGGGACTCAAATATGAGATCGACTGTGAGAAGAGAACATTTGCACTGATAGAAAGTGCGACGGAGTAAATGGCTAGGCGGGGAGAAATCCCCGCCTTTAAAATAAAAAAACCATTATTTGCATTTAGTCGAATGCCAGACTGAAATATTTAGGTGGCAATACTTCGTTGTCGGTCAAAGAATGGTACATGGCAAACGGAATTTCATCACCCGGTGTGCGGAAGTGCCCTTTGGTGCAACCAAGGAAATTCATGATTTTTCGGGCGTGTGAGGCGTTGCCAAGGAGTTCAACGCAGTGCAAACACTCATTCTCCACATACGCCGCCATCACAAAATCTTCTCCGGCGTAAAATTTCGCCTGCGTCTCTAAAAAGTCGAGGTTTTCATTTTCCTGTATCACGCTGCCTTCCGGGAGGAGTTTTGTGCGCAGGATGGCAAATTCCTCTTTGCTGATTGGTTGGAGGGAAAAAGCTGTCTCGCTCTCTGTTATATTTAAGTCAGTATTGTTTTTTGCTGTAAACTCGCGTACATAACTGCATGTCCGATAACCCTGTTTTTCATAAAACTCAAAAAGCTCTTTGCAGGCCGGCACCAAAGCGGTACCTTCATAGCCAAGCGAAGACAAGTAGGCATGCGTGTTTTCCATTAACCTGTGACAGAGGCCTTGTCCGCGAAATGCCCTGGCGGTTGCTATGGCGTACAGATAAGCGACACGTTTGCTTTCATATTCACAATCAAACCAGTAGAGCACTGCAGTCACCTTGCCGCCTATAGTGATACAGCGACAACGATCAGGTGAAAAAGCAGTGGTATGAAAGGTATCCAAAAACTCATCCGAGTCCCCAAACGCTTCCTGCCAAAGTGCTCTTAAAGCAGAAAGTTGTGACTCATGAGGAGCGCCAATGTGCAAATCCTCTTGAATTGGATAGGCACGATACTTCTCAATCTGGTGGTGAGGGAAATAGCTTTCTTTGGCCTTGCGCAGTCCCGGAATTCCCATATCCTCCTCACGGTTCAGATATTTTATTTCCGGATATTTGTCTCTGATATATCGTGCGAACTCACAGTTGATGGCAGTATAAGCCCCCTCGACATCCCATCTGGCTTTTTCGAAATGCACATCAAAGGTATCGGAAGACATCGGACTCCCTAAAGTTACCGCCAGAATTTCCTCATTCTTTATAAGCAAAAGACCTTCCAAGGCAAGTTCTTTATAGTCGCGAAGTGCAGTATGAAGGGCTGCACGCTCCAGTTGGTAATCCTCCTCCGGATTTTCTAAAAGCCTGTTTTCATACCATGCATCAATCATCTGCTCGGTGCGAGAAAGATTAGCGTCATTCAGTGGTTCCACCCGGTATTCCGGGTAAGCATTCTGAAAGCGCTTGAAATGGTTTCGTTTGCGGTGATATTTTCTTCCTTTTAAATCAGCAAGATCATCGATTGCGTACACATAATCAAAACTGTCCCTGTCAAAGCTAAAGCAAAACATACCCGGATAAAGGGTTTCCAGAGTTTGTTTGTCTTTTTCGTTAAGACCGGTGATACGGCACGGAATGCCGCGTTTTGCCGCATCGGCAATAATCGCATCCAATACCGGCTTTTGGTCGCCGGAGCCGATTGGGTGCGGATAAAAATAATGATGATAAAAGTTGCTGAGCAAAACGATATGGTCATGAAGGAGTGCAGCGCTTTGATGTCCCCAGGAATACAAGTTAGTGAAAGAGAATTCACACCCCCGTTCCTTACCGTCAGACAAGTAGTGCTGGTAGATGCTCTTATCCTCCAGAGTGATTGGTTTAAAATTTATCATTATCTTATTATCCTTTTAAAGTTTTCTGGAATTAAATTGCGCACAATGCAATTATGGTTCTTGTCCTTTCTTTTGTCAATAGTCTTTCGTGAGGTTTGTGATTTTATGTGTCCCATGATATAATATTCAGACAGAAAGATTTTTGAGTCTTAGATAATAAGAGTGATGCGGGTTTTGGTTGTTTTCTAAGAATACGGGGGAAATGTATTTTGGGGCGCAATCTTTGTTCTTGTGGTCGGTAACGAGAGGTGCTATAATGGATGAAAACTGATTGAAAGATGGCAAAAAGACAGCAGATAAAGGAGAAGAAATGGTAGAAAGAGAAAGTCCAAGACAATTTGCAAATAAAATTTTGAAGATAATCAGCATGTGTCTCCTCGTGTTCTTATTATCCGTAATAGCAGTCAATCTTTTGCGGCCTCTGTTCTATAAAACTGTAGATGTCGCTTATTTAGAGCAGCTTTCCGGCACAGATTTTACATCGGACACCTCTTGCACTGAGAGAATTCGATGTATTGATGACAATGAGGAGGCACTTTTGTGGCGTCTTCGGATGATTAGTCAGGCAGAAGAGACAATTGTTCTGGCGACGTTTGATTTGCGAGCGGATAACAGCGGAACGGATGTGATGGCGGCTCTTTATGAGGCGGCAGAGAGAGGAGTGCAGGTGAAACTGCTGGTGGATGGGATTTATCAGTTGCCTTTTTTGAAGGGAAACGATACTTTTGAGGCACTGATTTGCCATGAAAACATCGAAGCAAGATTTTATAATCCGGTTACGTTTGCAAACATTTATGATGTGAATTATCGGATGCATGATAAGTACGTGATGATTGATGACAGGATGTATCTGCTCGGTGGCAGAAATACGAATGATATTTTCCTTGGGAATTATAAGGCGGGAATCAATGCAGACAGGGACATTTTAGTCTATTCGCCGGAAGTGGGAGCAGGAGAGTCGTTGAAAGCACTTCAAAGTTACTTTCAGACAGTCTGGGAGGAACCGTGCAGCAGGAAAGAGACACCACAAGTAAGCGAAAAGATGCTGAATGAACAGTACAAGATGTTTCGGGAGCGTTATGCGGCACTGACAGAAGTATATGGAGACTTCAAAGAATATGACAGTTGGGTTAATGATACATATGAGGCAAACAAAATAACTCTAGTGACCAATGAGACTCACGACGGGAACAAGGAGCCGCGTGTCTTGTATGCGATTCGGGAACTTGCGTTAAAAGGAAGAGATGTCCTTATCCAGACGCCATACATTATCTGTAATCGGGAAATGTATGAGGTTTTGGAAGAGATTTCAGAGAACGCCCAGTTGCAGGTAATGATAAATGCAGTAGAAAAAGGCTCCAATCCATGGGGCTGTACGGATTATCTGAATAACAAAAAAAAGGTGCTGGCAATCGGGACGACGGTTTATGAAGTGATGAATGAGCATGCCGTACATACGAAAACCATACTGATTGATGACAATATTTCTATTGTCGGTTCGTATAATCTGGATATGCGAAGTACCTATCTTGACACCGAGATGATGCTTGTGATTGACAGCGAACAGTTGAATGCGCATCTTCGGGAAATGGCAGCAGAGTATATGGCAAAGAGTAATCAGGTGTTGCCGGATGGAACAGAAGAACAGGGAATTCTCTATCAGACCAGGAAATTGACTACGGGAAAGAAGATTTTTTACGGAGTTTTGCGGGTAGCAATCCGAGCGTTCCGGCATTTGTTATAGGGCAAGGAGTGAAGAGAATTATGATTTGCCTCTGTGCAGGACAAATCATGGTATGTAACAGATGATGTGGAATTCCGTGGACAGAAAAAAGTATGGTGGTTTAAAAAGAAAAATTATGTATAAGGCAATCTAAAATGAGGGAGGAGTGGATTACACTTCTCCCTCATTTACTGTTAAAAAGAGATTATATAAAGAAAGATTACTGCGTAATTGGTTCCTGCTCTGCAAAAATGCAGGTATCAAATTTTGCAAAATCGGTTTCGACATCGGTTTTTCCATACAGGTGATAGTCTGCAAAATCAAGCAGTGCAACCACATCTTCATCAATGACGGCATGCCCTTCCTTGTGAATCTGGAAAGCTATGTGGTCACCTTCGCCTAAGAATTCAAAAATCTTTTTTGCCTCTTTGTAAGTTTCCCACATCGCAGGTGGATTGGTCCAGTCCTCGTATATGTACGAAGAGATGATGAATAAGTAGCGGTCCTGTCCCGCGTAGAGTGAAGCAAGCATGTGCTGGTCAAACGGGAACTTATTTACGTTGGAAAATTCCTTAAAGTTATCATTGAACCAATGCCGCTCTGCACCGGATTGTAAGCTGGATAATGGTTCGTTATCTCCGAAGGTATAAGCAGCATCCGAACCGATGGAGGAGAAGTCATAGGTGTGACCCTCCGAAGAGTAGCGGAACATTGCCATACCGCCGGCACCCGAGCAGGCAGGCACGGCAATGCGGATACGCGAATCAAAGGCTCCGGCAACGGCGGCTGCTTTTCCGCAACGGGAAACTCCGGTCACAATGGTATTTTCCGGATTGATGTGACAGGTTTCGCCAAGTCCCTGTTCTAAAGCATCGATGATTTTTGAAAATCCCCAGCCCCAGGCGGCGAGTGCACCGGTCTGTTCCTCCCACGTATCACCGTATGGGTAGATATCATAGAAGGCACCTTTTCGGGTAATGTCATCGGAAGCAACTTTTGTGTAGTCAAATGTAATGACAGCGTAGCCACGGTTATTGGCATACTGCGTCTGAGAAAACCAGCCGAGTGCCATAATCACCGGCCAGCCGCCTTCCGGCATTTCTACCTTTGATTCATCCGGAAGAGAGATATAAATTGTGAACTGACCACTGCGTTCACCATGTGTGATGGTGAGAGTGGCAGTAGAACCATTATAATCGTAAGTCAGTGTTTCATCGGAACCGTCGCGGATGACGCCGTACATGTAATACTGGTACATACCAAGGATTTCCTCCGCACGCGCCTCCCAGTCTTCTGCAGTTTCTACCTTGGTTCCGTCAAGGAAAGTGAGCGCATCCGGATAATCTTCCTTTGCCTGCATGTATTTGAAATTTGGCCAGCCGCTGCCGTCATGTAACAGGGACAGGGCATCTTTGATTGCCTGTAGTGCCATATCGTATTCCTCCTGTGTTGCACATCCGGAAGCAATCAGCTCTTCCGCATACTGCAAAGGGACTTCCATAATATCTTTGTTGACATATTCGTCCAGGTTATAACGTTTTACCATGTTCATATAGCCTTTGAGTTTGCCGGCATCTGCCTGTGACGCGTCCGGTGTCTTAGTTGGAGCATCTGTTGGCACAGCGGTCGGTTCTGTGGCGGAAGTGGTTTCGGACGGAGTAGGTGTCAGAACTTCGGAAGAACCGGAAGGTGTCTCGGAAGTGCACGCTACGAGTCCCAGACAAAGGAAAAATGTGCCTAAGACGATGTGAAGTTTTCTTTTCATTGTTTTGCCTCCCCATAAAAATAGATCAAAATTATGCCTTCTTTATATTCAGTTTATCGGGAGATGAAGAAAATGTCTTGCAGATAATTGCGATTTTTTCATCAAATAGTGCGAAAATTCATATGAGTGAAAGAAACATTTTCTAGGTCAGAATCCATGCTGGTCAATGGATGGAAGGTGTGATAAAATGAAAAGGAATTTGGTCAATCCGGGAGAAGGAGAATGTTCAGAATGGCTTTTCGCAAATCAAAAAGAAAAGATATCGCACAAATCATGAAAATAATCGGTCAGGCGCAGTGTTACCTGAAAGAACAGAACGTGGATCAGTGGCAGGACGGTTATCCGGACGCTGCTGCATTTGAACGGGATATTGCAAACGATGTCAGTTATGTGTTTGAAGAAAATGGAAACATTCTTGGTACCATGGCGCTGATATTTGATAAAGAGCCGACATATAAAGTCATTTATGACGGCGCATGGAAAACAGAAGAGCTTCCTTATGCAACCATTCACCGGATAGCAGTAGAGGAAACGCAAAAGGGTAAGGCGATGGCCGGAAGAATGCTTACGGAAGCAGAGCATATTTGTAAGGAACGAAAAGTGCATAATATCCGCATTGATACGCATGAGGACAATCGGTCGATGCAGCAATGGCTCAGGAAAAACGGTTTTGAATATTGCGGCTGGATTATACTTGCAAGCGGGGCAAAGCGGCTGGCATTTGAAAAACGAATCAGCAGAAACCGGAAGGATATGTATCGTTCTACCTGGCATAGATGCCTGCAAAAGGACTATAGCGACAGGGAGTGTACATTCAGAGGAAAGAGAGCAAGGGTTTCCCTGAGCATATTAAGAAAATTGACCGGTCCGCTCTGGGTAGCTGACCGAGGCGGAAAAACATTGATTGCGGATACGGATTACTCGTGGCTTCAACTTGCAATTGATGGGGAATACTTTTACATGACATCCATGTTTGACCCGGAGGGAAAGTTGCTTCAGATGTATTTTGATCTGACAAACGGTACAATCTGGGATGATCCGGAGAATCCGGCTTTTGATGACATGTATCTGGATGTGGTTCTTTCAGCAGACGGTTACATTGCGGTCCTGGATGAGGACGAACTGGAAGAGGCATACAAAGAGCAGATTATCAGCGGAAAAGAGTATGAGCGAACCAAAAGAGAAGGGGCAGAGCTAAAAAAATATCTGGAAACTAATAAAGAAGAAGTAATGGAATTTTGCAGGAACTGGTATCAAATATTGAGGGAGAAAATGTGATGGAAGAGAATGTATTGAGCGAGCAGGAACTACAGGAAAAGAAGATGGCGGAAAAAGAAACCATACAGGTGGTGCTTGATGAAGTAAAAAAAGCAGTGACCGGTAAGGATGACTGTATCCGCAAAGCATTTGCAGCTATTCTGGCAGGTGGACATATTCTGGTTGAGGATGTTCCGGGAGTAGGAAAGACGACACTTGCCATGGCATTTTCCAAGGTGTTGTCCCTGGAAAACCACAGAATGCAGTTTACACCGGATGTTATGCCTGCGGATATTTTAGGTTTTAATATGTACCAGAAAGAGAGTGGAACTTTTCAATATTTCCCGGGTGCCATTATGTGCAATTTGTTTCTGGCGGATGAAATCAACCGCACTTCACCAAAGACACAGTCGGCACTTCTTGAAGTAATGGAGGAAGGAATGGTGACGGTGGACGGGACAAGCCGTAAGGTGCCGGAACCGTTTATTGTTATAGCGACACAGAACCCGAAGGGAAGCGCCGGTACGCAGCTTTTGCCGGAATCGCAGTTGGACCGGTTTATGATCTGCATGAGCATGGGGTATCCGGCACTGAAGGATGAAGTGGCGATTTTGAAGGGAAAGAGCCGGATTGCCTCTTCAGAAATTAATGCGGTAATCAGTCAGAAAGAGATGATAAAGCTGAAGGAAGAAGTGGATGCAGTCCATGTCAGTGACAAAGTCTTTCTGTATGTGGCACAGTTATCGGCAGCAACCAGGGAAAATGTATATGTAGAGCTTGGACTGAGTCCGCGTGGTTCCATTGCATGCATCCGCATGGCAAAAGCATGGGCTTATTTAAACGGCAGGGATTATGTTCTTCCGGAAGATATCGTAGCTATCTTTAAGGATATCGGGAAACACAGGATTGTACTTAGTACAAAGGCGAGAGTGGCACGTGTCTCAGAGGATGCCGTTCTTGATGAAGTACTATCAAAAGTGAAACAGCCAACATCATTTATGCGGAAGAAGGACGACTATCGTGCTTAGTTTTTTCTCATTGCTTTGGTTAATTGCCTCGTTGCTTTATCTGACAGTTATGTATGAAAGTACAGCGATGCTATTGCTGGCGTATCTTGTGGCAGCATTTTTTGTGGTATCTTTTTTTGCACTGTTATACAGGAAGATGAGGATTCATATGACGTTAGAAGTGCCGGTTGGCATTTCAGACCCGGGGAAAGAAAATCTGGTACAGATTAAGGTGGAAAACCGGAGTCTGGGCGGTGTGGCAAGAATGGAAGCCTATGTTACGGTGAAGGACGTAATACGAAGAAAAAAGACAAAGTTTGTCATGAAAATTTCGGATGTGCCGCGGGGCGAGAGCTGTATGATACGGAACGTGATGTTCCAAAAACCGGGGAATTACGTAGTAAAGTTAAAAAAGGTGAGGGTGTATGACAGGACAGGACTGTTGTATATGACAATACGTCCGGGGACAATGCGGCAGGTACATGTAGCCTCTCCGTATTATGACGTGCCGGTGCGTCTTACTATGGCAACGAAGAACTTTTACGGAGAAACAGATGTGTATGATGAAAAACTGCCGGGCTATGATAACAGTGAGACGTTTCAGGTAAGAGCATATCAAAAGGGAGACCGCCTGCAGAATGTGCATTGGAAGCTGACTGCAAAGCAGGACGAGCTGATGGTAAAGGAGAATGCTATGCCAAACGGTTGCCCGGTAGTCTTGTTTTTAGATTTTTATGAAAGTCGGTGGAGACAACGGCCGCGGGCGACGCTGGCGTTTTTAGAGGCGGCATCCAGCCTTTCTTTTTCTATGATGGATGCAGGCTGTCCGCATTATGTTGTGTGGTATGACAAAACACAGAAGGATATTGTCAGAATTCGTGTGGACGATGAAGAAACCTTATTCCATTTTATCAGTATGTTGATGAGGATAGAATGGGAGAAAATGCAGGAAGACATGAAACTGCGTTACGCAGAGAAATACAGCAGGGAGCCGTATGTGTGTGGAATTTCCCTCAACAGGAAATTGGTGCTTAGGAAAGACGGTGAGATTTTGTCAAAGCTTTCCGCAAGAAAGCTGGAAAAGTCATTGGCGCATACGGAGTTATTATTATAACAGACAGGATCAAATGCGATGGAACAGATTAGATGGACAGAGGCTGTCGGAAACAATAAATATGGTGGTAATGCATTTGGCAAGTGGCAACAGGTTCTTTGGGAGACGCTGCTTACCTGGTTTTGCATGTTGCTTTGTCTGATATCGGCGAGGCAGATGCTGGCAGACGTATTTGCATGGGGACAGTATACGGCAGAGGATTTGTTTTTGCCGGCAAGGGTCTTTCTGTTTGTGTGCGCTTTTTTAGAGATTGCATATCTTATGCCATATGTTTGGGGAGCTTTGCTGCGTCTTGTTTTGTTTTTGGGTGGTATATTTTATTATGTAAGACTTCTGTTTTATAGTGTGGAGAGTGAATATTATCTGTCCGGCTTACAAAGTCTTTTATTTCACATAGTTAAGGAGATTAATGAGTATTTCGGAACGTATTTTGAAGTATATCCGGGTTCTGCAGAGGCGGCTCCGGAAGCTTTGAACCTTTTATTTTTATTTCTGATGTTTATTCTGGTGTGTCTTGCCAAGACCGCAGGAAAAAATATGATATTGACAGTGGCACCGATTTTGGTACTTGGGTTAGAGCTTGCAGTGGGATATGCTCCGGGAGAAAAGGGATTACTTCTTTTGTTTGTCAGCGTTTTACTTTCTAATTCTGTCGGTTGGAAGCAGACACATTTTCTTCCTGCACCGGGAGAAAAAAAGGAGCATGTATTGGCAAAGCCGGTTTCATGGATATTCATTGTAGGTGTCGTACTGGTAACATACAGTCTGATAAAAATGGTGGGAACCGCGCAGATGTATGAAACGGTAGAAAACTATAAAGAAAGATGGCAGGTGAGTCTGCAGAAGCTGGAAGAAAAAATAGCAAATTCGGAGTTGGAAGAAAAGTTTTCTTTGGCAGAATTTGTGGAAGAAATTGCTGAAAAAGTTATGGGGGGACAAAAAAGCGGGGAAAGAACACTGGATAACAGCACACCAAGCTATAAAGAAACGGCAGTTTTACAGGTGACTTTAGAAAAAAGACCGACCGATACCCTTTATTTGCGTGGGTTTTATGCGGGAGAATATGAGAACGGAACATGGACCAGGGCGGAGGATACATTTGTCTATTACTGTTTAGAGGCCGGATTTGAAAATGTGGATGAGATTTCGGACCAGATTGCGGAGCTTGGTATCCGGAACCTGATGGTAAAGAATGACTGGACTTCCCTTGCAGAAAGCGGTGAAGGTGTGGAAGGAAGTCTGCTTTATTACGACACATCGGAAATGGCGGCGTATTTGCCGTATTTTGCGGAAAAAACTGCAGAAGAGGTTCTGGTAGAAGGAGACAGTTATTACAGGAAGGCGACGAATAATCCGGTGCTTCATTTTACGGTATGGAGAAATGATACCGGATATGAGAGGTATCTTAATGATATAGAGAGACCGTCAAGCACGCTTTGGGAGAGCTGGTATGAGAAGTATGTGAAACAGGCGTACCTTTCTGTGCCGGATGGAATGGAGAATGTGGAACAGGTAGCACAGCTGTTGAAGCAGCTTGGATACGTCAGTTCTTCTTTCGATGGTTTGCAGGAAGTAAATCGGGAACGGCTTTCGTATGCGTATCTTGTGGCTGACTGGATGCAGAACAATATGTCTTATAGTCTTCATCTGCCGGAGCTGCCGGAGGGGGAGGACCCGATTGAGTTTTTCCTAGGAACGAGTAAAATGGGATATTGTATGCATTACGCGAGTGCCTCTGTTATGATTTTGCGTACCCTTGGAGTGCCGGCACGCTATGCGGCAGGATATAGTGTTTTGCGTAGTTCTTTTAAGATGACGGATGGTGTCTATGTGGCTGATGTGCTTGACAGCAGGGCGCATGCTTGGGTGGAAATTTATTTAAACGGCATTGGCTGGGTGCCGGTTGAGGTAACCGGCGGCTATGGTACGGCCGGACCGGGAGCAGTGGTTACGGCAACCCCGATTCCGACCAATACCCCAACTAAAACGAACACGCCAACTAAAACGAACACGCCAACTCCAACGAACACGCCGACGCCAACGAATACCCCAACACCGACGAATACGCCAACGCCGACCAAGGCTCCGCAGGAGACTTTTACACCGGAACCAACGTTAGAGCCGGGAATGACTCCAACGGATACTCCGGTTCCGACGCCAACGCTGGGAATTGCAATACCAAGCGAAGAACCTGTTAAGGTAGACCCATTTCCGACAGAGGGAACACTATCTCCAACGCCTGCATCGTATAGTGAGCTTCCGGTGCAAGGGCCTGAGCTTGAAATTAACACACTGACACCAAGTCCTGTGACAGAGGGAACACCGGGAGTGAGTCCAACGGGTATTCCGGATGAAACAGATGCAGCATTCGGAAAGGCATGGAAGAGTGCGCTTACTGTGTTTGGTATCGGTTTCATTGCAGCGGCATTGTTTGGACTTTATCAATTGCTTTGTAAAGCAGATGATAAAAAGCTTGCGGGAAAGATGGAGCAGGTGGGAATTCGCACGGCAATCCGTCTCATCAATTACAGGGTGTATTTTAGGCTGAAGCTGATGGGCAAGGTATTAAAGCGAGGAATAACCGATATAGAATATGAAGCATTACTTAAGAAGACGTATCCGAAGATGGATGCGGATTTGTGGACGGAATATTGTAAAATTGTAAAAGCGGCTGCATTCTCGGAAGGAGAGCGGACAAAAGAAGAATTGGAATTCTGCTACCGGATTTACCGGCAGTTAAGAGGACAAAGTAAGGAGACAGAATAGTATGGAATTGGCAATGATTACATTCGAACAGGTAGGAATTTTGTTTTTGCTTATTTTTGCCGGTTTTATTGCGGTGAAAACAGGTGCAATTAAGCCGGAGGGAAGAAAGGTGCTTTCTGACCTTTTGGTATATCTGATTATGCCGTGTATGATTTTGAATTCCTATTTTATGGAACTAGATGCACAAATGCTTTCGAATTTGCTTTTGTCCTTTGGGTTGAGCACGGGGCTTTTACTGCTTGCAGTGTTACTCAGTGTTTTGGTTACCATGCACCGGAAGGATGATAATAAAAAGATTATCTGTTTCGCCTGCACATTTTCCAATGCAGGCTATATGGGCATTCCGTTGATTCAGGCACTTTACGGAACAGAGGGCACATTTTATGCCAGTGCCTTTCTTACGATGTTTAATATTGTATTATGGACTATCGGGTGCATCATGGTGAATGATAAAGTAAGGGTGAAGGATATTTTAAAGAGTATCGCTTCAACACCGGTGCTTTATGCGGTAGTGCTTGGATTAGTCATTTACCTGTGCCAAATCCCGGTGCCTAATTTTATCGTACAGCCGGTGGCATCCATCGGAAATATGAACACTCCGATTTCTATGCTGATTATCGGAATGATTATTGCAGGAAGTAATATGAAGGCGATTGTGGTAAATAAGGATATCTGGTTTACAATTCTTATGCGTATGATTCTGATTCCTGCAATCAGTGTTGCGCTGTTTTATCTGCTGGGACTTAGCGGCATGACTGTAAAGGTAGTGCTCATTCAGGCAGCCTGCCCAACAGCGGCGATTACTTCCGTATTTGCCATCCGCTATGGTCATAGCGAGGAAATAGCAGCGGGAGCAGTGGTGCTGACAACGCTATGCAGTATTGTAACACTGCCACTTCTGGCAATGCTGTTGCAGATGTTTCTGTAACGTGCTATGATATGTTGTAATAGTGAGGAAAGAAAGGTTAACCAAGAGAGAAATACTATGAAGAAGAATGCGAAAGAAAATATAGGTACAATGTTTTCGGGAAAGGATTTAAGAAAGTTAATAATTCCACTTGTCATTGAGCAGACTCTTGCGGTTATGGTCGGTATGGCAGATACGATTATGATTGCAAGCCGTGGGGAGCAGGCAGTATCCGGTGTTTCCATTGTGGATACGATTGCTGTTTTATTAATCGGTCTATTTAGTGCACTTGCAACCGGTGGGGCGGTGGTTTCAGCACAGTATATCGGGCGGAAGGATAGAGAAAATGCAAGCAAGGCTGCAAACCAGTTAGTGGTGGCCATTGGAAGTATGGCGTTGTTTGTCATGCTGGTTTCTCTGGTATTTAACAAAGAAATCTTACACTTGATTTACAGAGACATTGAGCCACAGGTTATGAGTTATGCAAGAACCTATTTTTACATCACGGCTGTCTCATTCCCTTTTTTAGCATTGTATAATGCCGGTGCAGCGTTGTTCCGTGCCATGGGAAATTCCAAAATTTCCATGAAGGCATCTCTTCTTATGAACGTGATTAATGTTTCAGGAAATGCGTTTTTCCTGTTTGTGATGGATATGAGTGTGGAGGGTGTTGCATTGGCAACGTTGCTGTCACGAGTAGTGGCAGCCTGCATTATGATGTGGCTGATTAGGAAGCCAACGAATCTGATTCATATTGATGAACATTTCCGGCTGGGCTTTGATTGGAAGATGATTAAAAGAATTTTAGGAATCGGTATTCCAAATGGTCTGGAAAACAGTGTGTTTCAGCTTGGAAAACTGATGGTGCAGGGGGTGACGGCAAGCTTTGGTACAGCTGCAATTGCGGCAAATGCGGTAGCAGGTACGGTAGCAAGCTTTGAGGTAATCCCGGGCAATGCCATGAGTCTTGCAATGATTACAATTGTTGGGCAGTGTGTTGGGGCCAACGATGAAGAACAGATGCGCTATTATGTAAAGAAGCTGATAAAGATTGCGTATATTGCATTGATTGCGCTGAATTCCGTGCTGTTGTTTGCGATGGATGGTATTGTATGGCTATACCAACTGGAACCGGGAACGGCAGAAATTGCAAAACAGCTGATGCTTTGCCATGGTGGATTTGCCATGATTGTATGGCCGTTTGCCTTTGTCATGCCGAATGCACTCCGTGCAGCAAATGACGTGAAGTTTACGATGGTAATTTCAATGTTTTCCATGTGGACATTCCGTATTATGTTCAGCTATCTTTTGGCAAAGGGCTTCCAGCTTGGTGTATTGGGTGTCTGGCTTGCGATGATTATTGACTGGTTCTTCCGTGGAACGTGCTTTTTGACGCGGTTTTTGAAAAGAGGCTACCGGAAGCATTCGTTTGGGTGACGGAACTCCCCGGTGCGTTATGCCGCATGGCGTTTTCTTAAAAAACGGGTTTGACAAATAAGTCGGAAGAGAGTATAGTGGAAACATCATATTAGGAGAGGTGCGAAATGAGAAGATAACTGACTTTTGAGAGCATGAAACTATGAGGTTTGCGTGGTGTGGTTCGTTTGGAATGATGCCATGTTTTTCATGTTGCCAAAAGTGGGTTATGGTTCTCATTCATAATCTCTCTTTTTTTGTACCCTTTTTTGGCAGCAGAAGGGAGTATGTATATGCTACAGATAAAGAATTTGACAATTACCCATAAAAAGGACAATCGGGTGTTACTTGATAATTTCAGTATGATTTTAAATGATGGAGATAAGGCGGCCATCATCGGAGAAGAGGGCAACGGAAAGTCCACGTTGCTTAAGCTGATTTATGAGGAGGAGCTGGTGGCGGATTATGTGGATTACACCGGAGAGATTATCCGAAACAATAGCGTCATCGGATATTTGGCGCAAGAGCTTCCGGCAGTAGAAAAGGGGATGAGCGTATATGACTTTATGTGTGCCCTGCCAAACTTTTTCGAACTGACACCGCAGGAGCTGGCAACGGTTGGGAAGAGGCTACGTTTGAGTGTAGACTTTTTCTATTCTGAGCAGGTCATCGGTTCCTTGTCGGGTGGAGAAAAGATTAAGCTTCAGATGGCAAGACTTCTTTTGATGCAGCCGGATGTGCTGTTGCTGGATGAGCCGTCGAATGACTTGGATCTGGAAACATTAAACTGGCTAGAAGAATTTATCAATGAGAGCAAAATTCCGGTGCTCTATATTTCACATGACGAAACATTGCTTGAAAATACAGCAAATAAAATCGTGCATATCGAACAGTTAAAACGTAAGACGGAGGCAAAAGCAACGGTAGAAAAGGTGTCCTACCGCGACTATGTGGAGCGTCGTATCCGCGGATTGTCCCATCAGGAGCAGGTAGCAAAAAAGGAGCGTCAGGAATATGAAAAGCAACAGGAGAAATTCCGCCAGATCAAACAGAAGGTAGAGCATCAGCAGAATGTGATTTCAAGGCAGGATCCGCACGGTGGCAGACTTTTGAAAAAGACGATGCACCGGGTTAAGGCATATGAAGCGCGGTTTGAAAAGGAATATGAAAATATGACGGAAATTCCGGAAACGGAGGATGCCATTTTTGTCAAGTTCGGGGAAAAGGCGGAGCTTCCGGCAGGGAAGATGGTACTGGATATTTCAATGAAGGAGTTGAAAGCAGAAGACAGAATCCTTGCAGAAAATGTGGAGCTAAAGGTGCGCGGACCGGAAAAGGTTTGCATTGTCGGAAAGAACGGTTGTGGTAAGACGACTTTTTTGCGTCTGGTGGCAGAACAGTTGAAGGAGCGAAAGGATATTAAGGTATCCTATATGCCGCAAAATTACGAGGAATTACTCGATATGCAGCTGACGCCTGTGGAATTTTTGTCAGAGACCGGAAATAAGGATGAAATCTCAAAAATCCGGACGTATCTTGGCAGCATGAAATATACCGCAGATGAGATGCAGCATAAGATAGAGGATTTGTCCGGCGGGCAGAAGGCAAAGCTGTTACTTCTGAAAATGAGTATGTCAGGCAGTAATGTGTTACTGCTGGACGAACCAACCAGAAACTTTTCTCCGTTGTCGAATCCGGTCATCCGTGAGATGTTAAAGGGGTTCAGGGGTGCAATCCTGACCGTGTCACATGACAGAAAGTACATTGCTGAGGTGGCGGATAAGGTGTATGAGCTGACGAAGGATGGGATGGTATTAAAGGAAGACAGGAGATAAAAAGAGATGGCAAAAAATATATTTATTGAAGGTATCCAGGGGAGTGGAAAGACGACACTTCTTCGTACCCTGTCGAAATTGCATCCGGAGTACAATGTGTATTATGAGGGAGATATTTCACCTGTGGAGCTTGCGTGGTGCAGTCACATGAAGAAGGAAGACTTTGATAAGATGCTTACAGAGTATGCTTATGTAAAGGATGAAATTCTAAGGTACACAAAGACAGAGGGAGAGTATTATATCACGGCTTATACGAGGGTACTTGCAGAAAAGAGAGAATTCTATGAGCGTATGGAGTCGTTTGAAATTTATAATGGCAGAGTTACTTTTGAGCGGTTTCATGAATTGATTATGGGACGGTATCGTAAGTTTGCAGAGCGGTTTGCAAAAGGAGAAGAAGGCACCGGCAATCTGTTTGAATGCTCGTTTTTCCAGAACAGCATCGAGTCCATGATGTTATACTATCAAATGTCGGATGAGGAAATCATAGAGTTTTACAGGGAGGCATTTGAAATCCTAAAGGAAGCAGAGTTTGTCCTGTATTATTTGGATTCCGATAACATCAGGGACAATATTTTGCAAATCAAGAAGGAGCGTTCGGATGACAACGGAAATGAACTCTGGTATCCGCTGATGCTTGCGTATTTAAACGAATCGCCGTACGGAAAAGAACACGGATACAGTGGCCTGGAGGATATGATTTCTCATTTTGAGAGACGTCATGTACTGGAAAAGCGGATAATCAAAGAAGTGCTTAAAGATTCTTGCAGGGTGTTAAAGGCGAAGGCGTACAGCGAGAAGGATATTGCGTAGAAATATAGACATTCTCTTATTGAGAAATATTCACATTTGATGTAAAATATAGTTGTTCAGTTTTATGGGGCGGTCTGCATAGGCAGATCAGCAAAAACAAAAGCGAAAGGAGTTACTTCTATGGAAAATATGGATCCAAAATATTCCCCATTATTTACACCATGGAAAATCGGCAATGTCGAAATTAAAAACAGAATTGTTATGTGCCCGATGGGTGGTACTTCTCTGTTCGGATGGATGGAGCCGAATCACTTTGACAAGGAGGCTGCAAAGTTCTTCTTACAGAAAGCAAAAAATAACGTAGGTCTGATTATTCCGGGTATTGCACCTTTAAAGGATACCATGGGTGGCAGATGGTTATGGCAGAACAAAAAAATGTTCAAGGAATTAAAGCCATACATGGAAGAAATCCATGAGACCGGCGCTAAGCTGTTTGTGCAGCTGACCGCAGGTATGGGACGTTCCTGGGCAATTACAGACCATGTGGTAATGTTACATAATAATAAGTTACTCAGTACGATTGCCAAGCCGATTATGGATGTGCCTTATCAGTCGGCAAGCCCTAGTGTGTTGCCGTCCCGGTGGTCGGACAAGGTGATGTGCCGTGAAATTACAAGAAAGGAAATGCAGGATATCATCGATGCCTATGCAAAGACAGCACTTCTTTGTAAAGAAGCGGGCGTTGACGGCGTAGAAGTGCATGCTGTACATGAGGGCTACTTACTTGACCAGTTTACTTTAAAATATACAAATAAGCGTACCGATGAGTACGGTGGTTCCTTTGAAAACCGTTACCGTTTTGCGGTAGAGGTAGTGCAGGCAATCAAAAAGGCATGTGGCGAAGACTATCCGGTATCCTTGCGTTACTCCGTAGTATCTAAGGTAAAGGATTTCTGCGTGGGTGCGGTTCCGGGCGAGGAGTACATCGAAATCGGCCGTGACATGGAAGAGAGTGAAAAGGCTGCAAAGTACTTACAGGATGCCGGCTATGATATGTTAAATGCGGACAATGGTACCTATGACTCCTGGTACTGGTCTCATCCGCCAATGTACATGCCGCTCAATTGTAACTTAGACGATGTTTCCCATATCAAGAAGTTCGTGGATATTCCGGTCGTTTGTGCCGGACGTATGGAGCCGGAAGTGGGAGCGCAGGCAGTTGCAGAGGGACGTATTGACGGTGTAGGTATTGCGCGTCAGTTCTTAGCAGACGGAGAATGGATTACCAAGCTCATTGAGAACCGTCTGGAGGATATCCGTCCATGTATCTGCTGCCACAACGCATGCTTTAATATGACTCATTATAAGGGACATGCCAACGATCAGGATTTGTATGATGCAATGCATATTTCCCGTTGCGCACTCGACCCACAGGTAATGCAGTCGACTAAATATAAGATTACCCCTGCAAAGAAGGTAAAGAATATTGCTGTTATCGGTGGCGGTATCGGTGGTATGGAAGCAGCTATCGTCTGTGCAAAGCGCGGTCATAAGGTTACTCTTTACGAAAAGAGCGATAAGCTTGGCGGTATTTTTATCGCAGCGGCAGCTCCTTCCTATAAGGAAAAGGACCGTGCACTGATTGCATGGTATGAGCGCGAGATTCAGAGATATCCGATTGATATTAAGTTTAATACAGAGGTGAAGGATATTGCTTCCTTAGGCGCAGATGAAGTTATCGTTGCTACCGGTGCAAAGGCAAGAAAGCTTCCAATCAAGGGAGCAGAATTTGCTATGGATGCAACGGAATTCTTACTCGGTGAAAAGACCGTTGGTGACAACGTAGTTATCATCGGTGGGGGCTTAACCGGTTGTGAAATTGCTTATGAGCTTTACTTACAGGGCAAGAAGCCAACAGTTGTTGAAATGAAGGATGACCTGATTGCTGTAAAGGGGGTTTGTCTTGCAAACTCCAGCTTCTTGCGTGATTTCTTCAATGCAAATAAGGTTCCGGTGCACTTAGAGACAAAGCTTTCCGAAGTGTTGGAAGATGGTGTTCAGGTAGTGGATAAGGATGGAAAGTCCTTTAAGATTGATGCGGACAGCGTGATTCTTTCGGTTGGTTATAATCCGGCACCGCTGGCTCCAAAGGGTAAGCACGTACATGTCGTTGGTGACGCAAGCAAGGTAGGTAACTTACGTACCGTGATCTGGCAGGCTTGGGACGTAGCGATGAAGTTGTAATTTTGATACATTGTGAGGACGCGCTTTCGTTCGGGCGGGAGCGCAATCTCACTGATATAGAAAATCAGGAGGAAAAGAAATGATACTCACAGAGGAACAGAAGGCCATATTAAATGGCGAAAAGGGCGAAACCCTTGCAAAGGTTATGAAGACCTTAGTGATGTATGGCGATTGTTTCGGAGCTGAAAAGATGGTTCCGGTTACTTCGCAGTATAATCATCTGGTTACTTCCTTTGGTTTAAAGGCACTTGGTCCGGTCTATGATTTGATGAACCAGCTTATCTCGGCAGGAGCAGTTTCTACACAGAAGTTCTCTGCAGATCCTCGTCCGCTGGATAAGAACGTACCAACAAACTTTTTACAGGATTTTATTTTCAACAATTTTATGTACAGCAAGCAGGATTTCTATGAGAATCAGTTACAGCAATTGGGTCTTATGGAAAAGGATGCGTTTACCTGTACCTGCTATATGGATGAAGTAGGCAACAAGCCACAGAAGGGTGAAATCTTAAGCTGGGCAGAATCCTCTGCGGTTGTTTATGCAAACTCTGTTCTCGGTGCACGTTGTAACCGTAACTCCGGTATTGTGGATCTGTTTGGTTCCGTGCTTGGCATGGTTCCGTACTTCGGACTTCTGACCGACGAAGGCAGAAAGGCGAGCTGGATTGTAAAGATTGAAACAACAAAGAAACCGGAAGCGCAGCTCCTTGGTTCCGCTATCGGTATGAAGGTCATGGAAGATGTTCCTTATATCGTAGGACTTGATAAGTGGCTTGGCACAGAGCTTGACGATGCGACCTGCACTTACCTTAAGGATTTCGGTGCGGCTACTGCATCCAACGGTGCGGTTGGTCTTTACCATATCGAAAACCTCACACCGGAAGCCGTAGAGTCGGGTGAGAGCCTGATTAAGGAAGGCGCACAGGTTTATGTGATTACGGATGCGGAATTAGAGCGTGTTAAGAACAATTATCCGGTTATCTGGAAGAATCCGGATGCAAAGCCAAAGCTTTGTTTCATGGGCTGTCCTCATATGAGCTTACAGCAGTTAAAGGACTGGACCGACAGAGTAGAAAAGGGTCTTGCAGAAGCCGGCAATAAGAAGGTTGTGATTCCTACCGTGTTTACGGCAGCACCGGGCGTGTTAAAGGAATTTGAAAAGACCGAATATGCAGCAAGACTTAAGGCAACAGGTGTTATCGTTTCCTACATTTGTCCGCTGATGTTTATGAATAATCCGATTTGCGGCAAGATGCCGGTAATCACATCTTCGAACAAGCTTCGTACCTATACGACGGCGCGTTATTATACCGATGACGAAATCTTAGTGCAGATTACGAAAGGAGGCAAGTAGTCATGAAAGAATTTAAAGGACGTATTGTAACTCCGGGTACCGCATGCGCTAAGGCATTAGTCAGCCACGGCGGATTAAACACACTGGCTTCGTTCCAGAAAGCGTTACAGTTTGGCGATAAGAAGGCAACCTGTGGTGACCAGAACAACCCTGACCTGTACGGAAAGCAGATGCTTGGCACGGCGCTTTGCCTGCCACAGACCATCGGTTCCACAACAGGCGGTATGGTGCTTTACTGTGCATGTGCCATGAAGCGTCAGCCTGCGTGTATGCTGTTCTCTAATCATATTGACTCGCTGGCAGCAGCAGGCGCTATCCTTGCGGATGTGTGGCTGGATGATGTGACCATGCCGGTAGTTGACAGCTTAGGTGAGGAATTCTTAAACTATGTAAAGGATGGCATGACCATCACAATTAAGGAAGACGGAACCGTAGTGGTTGAAGAATAAAAGAATGAGGGAAAGGGCTGTTGCATTTAAGGCTTAGTGCGACAGCCCAATTTATTTCTAAGGGATATTAAGCCCCTTTACGGGAGCTATATTATTTCTTGTTTGGCGGTGTGGAGTCGTTTGTCAAACCACCAATATAATCCAGAGAAACATTATAGAATTTGGCTAGCGTAATAGCTAATTCAAAGGGGAGTTCTCGTTTGCCGGTTTCGTAGTTGTGATAAGTTGTACGTTGCATATGAAGTATCTCTGCAAGTTTTCGAATTGATAAATCTTTATCTTCTCGTAAGTCTTTCAATCGAGAATAGTATCCCATAAATATCACCTGTGCATACTTTTTTGTTTATTGACAGTGTACAACAAATGATGTACAATCGGGCTGAATGTCCAACGGATGATGGACAAATAAAGAATGTGAAGTGTGATATAAAAAAGTATGTGCTGATTCACTGAATAGAATAATGGGGAGGGATTAAGATGAAGAAGCGAAAAGGTTTGCTCTATGCATTGGTACTGTTTTTAGTGTTGTTTATGGGATGTGGCAGTTTGAAATCGGATGATCGTCGAACGAAGGTGGATGTTTACTTAGAGGAGGATAATACATTGGTGTTTTCTGGAGAAGGGACTCTGACGGCACAAATGGTAGTAGAAGCGTTGGAAAAAAACGAATTAGGAGAAACTTCGCAATTTAGTGTATCTATAGAGAACGGAATTAGTAAAATTGATGACTTTGCCTTTTTTGCATGTAAGGGGTTGACTAGTGTTGAGATTTCCGACAGTGTGACAAGCATAGGGGATGGCGCATTTAGTACATGCAGTAATCTGGAAGAAGTTGTTCTGCCATCAAATCTGTCATATCTGGGGAGAGTTGCATTTGCGGGCTGTGATTTATTAAAAAACGAGCTTCCGGAATATGCCTATTCTTTTGTAGACGAAGATACAATCATTTTTGGTGGATTTGTAAAAGGTGCGGTTGAGGGTATGGCATCTGTAAATGTCCCAGAGACTCTATATGATAGGCGCGTTGTTGGAATTGGAAATTATGCCTTTTATGGATATAGCGATTTGACAAGTGTGGAGCTTCCGAGCGGGATTATCAGCATAGGTGATTGTGCATTTTTGAATTGTATCAGTTTAAACAACATTGTGCTGCCGGACGGTGTGACAACTATAGGCAAGGAGGCATTTGCAGGGTGCAGCAGTCTGGAAAGTATTGTGCTGCCGGACAGTGTGACAAGCATCGGTGATAGCGTATTTTATCACAGTGGAGTAAAAGAAGTTTCTATCTTAAGCAGTATGATAGACCTGGGGACGGGAACGTTTTGGGGATGTAGCAACTTGGAAAATGTAACCTTTTTCGGAAACGTAATACTTGGTGAAAATGCATTTAGAGGTTGTGAAAAATTGAAGAGTATTGTTATCCCGTGTGATTTGACAAGTATAGGAGAGAGAGTATTTCAAGAGTGTAGCAGTCTGGAAACGGTTGTTATTGAGGGTAGTGTGACAAGTATAGGAGAAAGTGCATTTAGCGGTTGCAGTGGATTGAAAAGTATTACGTTTTCTGGAAGTGTGACAACTATTGATAAATGTGCATTTTTGGATTGTATTAGTCTTGAAAGTATTGTATTTCCAAGCGGTCTGACAACCATAGGAGAAAGAGCATTTCAAAATTGTGACAGCTTAACAAGTATTATACTTCCGGACAGTGTAACAAGTATAGGAAAAATGGCATTTATGAATTGCGAGGGTTTGAAGAGTATTACAATCCCGGCTAGTGTAACAACGATAGGTAACAGGGCATTTAGTAATTGTAGAAGTTTAACAAGTGTTACAATCCCGGACACCGTGACAACTATTGAAAACGGAGCTTTTGAGTCATATGAACAACTGGGTTATGAAGCATTGGTGATATATTGTACCTCTGGCTCCAGTGCAGAAACCTATGCGAAGGAAAATCATATTGCATATGTTACGGAATAGTGCAATGGCGGTATAATACGAGCATAACTTGTTTAGGACAAGTGGTATAAATACGTTTCGGATAAGATACTTGTATAGGTATTTCGTCAATACATATGAATTATCATCTGTGCAGGTGTATAAGTCAGAAAAAATACAAAGGATGGCAGGTGATAAAGTCCCCGATTGACAGAAACGGAAAGCCGGCAACGATTGGATTATACCAGAGGTTTGGAAGGGCTGGAGTTAAAACAAAATATGTCCATAGGATACCCCGCCTGTGCCAGGCGGGGGCAATAGGGCGTTATTGTAGAAAATCTGCAGTAAGGCTCTTTTTGTATGGAAAAGTGCACAAAAAAGGAACGAATCTTTGTACACTTTTTCAGGGGCGGTTTTGTGGAAAAAAGAGACGCAATGTGATAAAATAAATAGGAAATCTGATTTCGTGCTCTGTCTTATTTCTTCCCCGAACATTAATAGATGAAATAGTTTATTGTTAGTCACTTGACACACGTGTTAATACGTATTACAATATAAGAGAGGAGAATTTTTTTGCCGCTAACACCAAAGAAAATGATTAAGATAGAACAGGCTGTTTTGAGTCAGGCTGGTTTGAAGAAAGGGTGATTATATGAGTAAGTTATTTTATCCGGCAGTTTTTCATGTTGCAGAAGAAGGAGGATATTGGGTTTCGTTCCCTGATTTTCCGGAATGCTTTACGCAAAGCGAGACTCTTAATGAAGCCTATGAAATGGCAATTGATGCATTGGGGCTGTGTATTGTCGATGCAGAACAATGTAAATTACCAAAGGCTTCTGCACCAAATACAATAGAATTAAAGGAAGATGAGAGTATTGTTTTAATCGAGTTTGACATGGAGGCCTACCGGAGAAAGCATAGTTCAAGAGCGGTTAAAAAGACATTAACAATTCCGGAATGGTTAAACGAAGAAGCAATGAAACTTGGAATCAACTTCTCGCAGGTGTTGCAGGAAGCATTGATATTGAAAATTGGGCGTGTGTAAAATTGAATGTGTGAATGAAGAACGATGGACATAAAGGACTCTCGTTCTTTTTGAAATAGAAAGCATAGTGAAAATTTATAATCTTTTCAATATCCCCTCATTTTTTGCGACTTATAGGATAAGAAGAAAATAAGGAGGGGATTTGTCAGATGAAATATAAAATCGCATTTGTACTTCTTTTATTATTGTTATCATTACCTGCCTGTGGCAAAAAGGAGCAGGAAAATGAAGCAATACAGCAGCTTTTTTCTGCGGAAGATCCGGCATGGTTGATGCAGGCAAAGATAGAACAGGAAGTGCTTGGAACAAAAAGAGAGGATATCCTAAGTGCATGGGGCGAGCCGGATGGAATGTTATCCGGTTTGTTTGGGGATATTTTCAATTTGGAGAATGGATGGTATACTATCCTTTACTATAATGGCTATGAGGAAGGTATTGAAAATGCAGTAGTTGGTGGAGTAAAAGTCAGAAACAAGGATGAGAACGTACCATTACATCAGTCGTATACCTATCCGATGGAAAGTGACTGGTCGTGGTTCTATTCACCGGGGATACTGTTGGATGCTGAAGACAGAAGCTGTTCTATCGGATTCTCTCCATTTAGTAGTTATATGGGGGTTGGGGAGTACAAAGTAGAAGGCAATCTTTTGTTTTTAGAAACAACAGACGGTAAATATCAGTTTTATTTTGAAATTGCCGGAGAGAATTTGATTTATATCCGAGAGAAATCCTCATCGTCTTGGGGCGGAGTAGACGTCCCTGATGGAGCAGTATATGAACCGGATGAGAGTAAGACGATGGAGATCCAGGAATCGAAACAGAATTATAAGAATGAAATTATAGAGGAGAACAACATTGGAGGATACTTTGATTATTGGTCTCTACTTCGAAAGAAACGAGAGAGCAATCTCAGAAACAGCAACTAAATACGGAGTTTATTTGAAAGGAATTGCCATGAATCTACTCTACAACAGGGAAGATGCGGAGGAATGTGTAAACGATACCTATCATGCGGCATGGAATCAGATTCCGCCGACTTATCCGCAATGTTTCTCCGCGTTTTTGGGCCGGATAGTGCGAAATCTATCCATCAGTCGCCTGCGTATGTACCGTGCCAAAAAGCGTTATGCCGGTTTGGAAGTGCTTTTGTCAGAGCTTGAGGACTGTATTCCGGCGGGAGATACCGTGGAGCAGGTGATTGAAGGGCAGGAGCTTTCTGCATACATAAATGATTGGCTAAAAACGCTTTCGCAAGAAGAGCGGGTTTGCTTCATCCGACGTTATTGGCATGGAGAAGAAGTAAAGGAATTGGCAAAAAAATGTGGTCTCAGTGCAGCGCAGATGGCGCAGCAGATGCTGCGCCTGCGAAGGAGCCTGAAAAAATATCTGGAAGAGAGAGGAGTGGCCGTATGACAGAAAAAAGTGAAAAAATATATGAAGCGATGACCGGAATCTCGGATGAACTGATTACGGAAGCAGAAGAATACTCCTTTGAAGGGCAGAAACAAAAGGCTGATCGGGAGAGTAGAAAAACTTCCGGCAAGAATAAAATACACTACCTGAAATGGGGACTTGCCGTGGCGGCGTGTCTTTGTGTGTTTGGATGTGGTGTTTTAAGTGGGATACTCATATCGGGAGGCAAAGAAGAAAATCCGTTAGAGCAGACAGCTACAAGTGAGGAAAGAAAAAGCTTTCAGTTTCTGGTACACAACATGGCGATGAATAACAGCGCGGGCAGTACAAACAGCAATGCGCCGGAAGCACTGATGTCGAACTATATGAATTTTAGTGTCGGGAACAGCTACACGGAAATCGAGGATTTGTATCGATTGTATGGTATTACGTCAGGAGATACAATAGAGAAAATCGTGTATTATAAAGGAAGTAAGGATATATCGGAGGCTATGTCTGCAGTGACGAATATGGCGGCGTTGGAAGAGTTTTACCGTCTGACGGCTTCACTGACACGTTGCAATGTGAATGATTTCTTTGACAAAGTCATAGAGAAAATGTCCGAAAAAGAGATTGTTAACTTCCATGAAGAATGTATTACGCTTGAGATTACCACATCAAATGGTCTTGTATTTGCATTTAGTGTCTATCCGGAAACGGGATGGCTGTATTGTGGCGGCACGATGTCTTATTATGCATTGTCAGAGGAATTGCTTGATTGGTATGAGAAAAATTGCAGCAAATGAGGTGTGTTAAAATGAGTAGAGTAGGAAAAAAGAGTATTAGTTGTTTATTTGCAATGTTGCTCCTTTTTGGTGGTTGCGGACAGAGGAAGGAAGAGATGCAGGCACCGGGGAGTGTAGTGATAGACCGGGTTGAAGCAGAACGTGACAAAGAAACCGGGTGGATGTCCTGGGCGGGTGCGCAAGCGTTACTGTCTTATCCGACGGACAAATCGGCGGATGAAATGCTGGCTATGACAAAGGACGGAAGCCTGCTTGCGGATTTTGTGGTTATGGAAGACTCGGACATCACGCATGGAGAAGAAATCTGGGATACATTTTTTGAAAAGACGCGCGAAGGAGAGAATGTCCAGATACAGATTGCGCATTATTACACGCTGGATAGAGAAGGTGTTTCAGAGGAATACTATGAACAGGAAAAGGACAATTATCCGGTGATTTATCTGAGCAGTCTTTTACATTATGAAGGCAGATATTACTATTTAGTCCGTGGATATAATACCACTGAGATTGAAGACCGTGATTACTGTGAATGGAACTATCTCTTGGATTTGTACGACGAGCCGAGCTCGGCAACTGCACGGTTTTCTTCCTGCGTACATTATGTGTTAGTGAATGACAATACACTCACGTGGAAGGAAATCGTGTGGGGGATGTTGAGTTCGCAGATGGGAGACTATATTTCACATCGGAGCGTTATTAGTAAATATGAATGGAAGGAATAGAGGTTTGGAGCACCCGGAGACGGGCGCTCCTTTTATATATATGAAAACATCCCAAATTTCGTAATCTAAGCTTAAACCGCGTAGACAAAAAAAGAGAAAAGAAGTATAATAAGAGCAATCATTTAAGAAATTTATCAGAGGCAATAAGGAGGAAAATCCTTTGCTCGCATAACGCGGCTCGCATTTTCCTTCGGAAAACAAGGAGGATTATAATATGGCATATCACGTACTGGATGAAGCAAATCGTTGTTTAAATTGTAAAAAGCCTATGTGTCAGGAAGGCTGTCCGATTCATACTCCGATTCCAAAGGTAATACAACTGATGAAGGATGGCAAGTTAGATGAAGCCGGATGGATGTTATTTGAAAACAACCCGCTCACGACAGTATGCAGTCTGGTTTGTAATCATGAGAACCAGTGTGAAGGTCATTGTATTTTAGGAAAGAAGGGAACTCCGGTTCACTTCTCCACCATAGAAAATTATATTTCGAGTACCTACAGTTCCAAGATGGTAAGCGGACCTGCACCATCCAATGGAATGCGCGTGGCGATTATTGGCTCCGGTCCTGCAGGACTTACCATTGCGGTGCTTCTTGCAAGAAAAGGCTATAAGGTTACTATATTTGAAGGAAAAGATAAAATTGGCGGGGTACTTCGTTATGGTATTCCGGAGTTCCGTCTGCCAAAGAGTATTTTGGACGATTTTGAGTACCGCCATCTGATTTTAAAGGATATCAAGGTCCGTCCGAATACAACCATCGGTGGAGCGATTTCCATTGAAGATTTATTCCGCGATGGCTATAAGGCGATTTTCGTCGGTACCGGCGTGTGGCGTCCGAATTCTTTGCGTATTAAGGGAGAAACATTGGGACATGTACACTTTGGCATCAACTATTTAAATAATCCGGACAGCTTCCATTTAGGTGAGCGCGTGATTGTCATCGGTGCAGGAAATGCGGCGATGGATGTGGCTAGAACTGCTCTCAGAAAGGGTGTCCGTCATTTGCAGTGTTTTTCGAGAAATTCTACAGTTGCTGCCAGTAAGCATGAATTTGACTATGCTGTGTTGGAAGGCGTTGAGTTCCATTACTTAAAAGCTCCGGTAGAGATTGTGGATGAAGGCGTGATTTTTGCCGATGTGACAGAGTTTGAAGATGGTTCTGTGGAAGTGATTCCGGGCACGGAAAAACTTTATCCGGCGGACAGTGTGATTGTTTCCATTAGTCAGGGACCGCAGAGCAAGCTTGTAAATACAACCAAGGGCTTAAAAGCAAATGAAAGAGGCCTTTTGGCAACAGATGAAGAAGGACACACTTCCGTTCCGGGTATTTTTGCAAGCGGAGATGTGGTAAAGGGAGCCAGAACTGTAGTAGAGGCGGTAGCCTATTCCAAGATTGTTGCAGATGCAATGGACCGCTACATGCAGTCACTCCCAAAAGAGGAACACTAAATCAGGTTTCCGGGATAATAACAAATAAGAGGGGATAAAAAATGGAAGTAACAAAATTTGTACAGTTTAGAGATAAGGTTGTGGAGAATTGCTCCAAGATAATTTTAGGTAAGGAAGAGGCAATCGAAAAGATTGCGGTTAGTTTCCTTTGTAACGGTCACGTGTTGTTGGAGGATGTACCGGGAACCGGAAAGACTATGCTGTTTCGTTCATTTGCAAAAACAGTGGGCGGAGATTTCAAGCGTATCCAGTTTACACCGGACGTTATGCCGTCTGATGTAACCGGCATCAATTTTTATAATATGAAGGAAGGCGATTTCGAACTGAGAAAAGGGCCTGTATTTACCAATGTGGTGCTGGCAGATGAAATTAACCGTGCGACACCGCGTACGCAGTCCAGCCTTTTGGAAGCCATGGCAGAGCATCAGGTATCCATTGACGGAACTACGTATCTGTTGCCGGAAAACTTCATGGTAGCAGCAACACAGAATCCGTTAGAATCCCATGGTACGTTCCCTCTTCCGGAAGCGCAGATGGACCGTTTCTTTATGAGACTTTCCCTTGGCTATATGACCAGAAAAGAAGAGCTTACGGTTATGGCAAGAGAGAATACGACAAATCTGCTGGAAAAGCTCGGCTGTGTGGTAACGGCAGAAGAAATTGCAGAGTTAAAGAAATCATATCATCAGGTGACGGTGACAGAACCGGTAGCCGGATACATTATGGACATCATTGAGCTTACCAGAAACCACGGCGATATTTCCATCGGTGCCTCTACCCGTGGTGCAATTGCACTGTATGAAGCATCCCAGGTATTAGCGGCATTCCGCGGACGTGATTTTGTGCTTCCGGAGGATGTCAAGGAGCTGGCACCGGCCATTTTAGCACACAGGCTGACCTATCGCGGTATTTACGGTCAGGGTGATGGTACAACCGTGTTTGATAAGATTTTGGATGAAGTAGCAGTTCCGACAGAGGAGAGAGATAAATAATGATTTGGTTTTTGTTTACCATTCTGGTGGTTGCCGCTGTTGTGGAAAGGGCATCGATTCGGATTCCTCTGGAACAGATAAAATATAAACTGGAACCGTCCAAACGGAGTGTGGAACAGGGAGAAGTGTTTCAACTGAATACGGTACTGCACAATGCTTCTGCGAGAAATATTCCGTATGTATTTATGGAGGAGGTGCTTCCGTCGGTCATAAGGGCGGAAGGCAGTGACACGTTAAATCTTGTCCCGGACGGACAGTTTTTACTGCACAGAACAACAATTTTTGTGCGTAAGCATCAGAAAATCAAACGTTCCATCCGGGTGTGCATTCAAGAAAGAGGTGTGTTCTGGTTTCGCCAGACGAGAATGAATTTTGGTGATTTCCTCGGACTGCGTCAAAGGGAAAAGGAATTCCGGCAGAGCAGGAGCATCGTAGTGTATCCGAGAAGAATGCAGGACGAACGCTTAGAGCATGTGCTGAGTGATATTTTCGGTGAGATTTCCGTGCGAAGCTTCTTGTATGAGGACCCGCTTCTTGTGATGGGCTACCGTGATTATACCGGCCGTGAGCCTCTACGCAGCATCAGCTTTTTGCAGAGTGCGAAGAGAAATGAACTTACAGTGAAGGAATACGACCATACCAGAGAAGAATTGGTGGATGTTATTTTGGATATTAGTTATAAAGGTAATTTTGAACATTTTTTTATACAGGCAGAAACGATGTTTTCCATGGTGCGCACGGTTTGTGAGGCGTTTGAAAATAAGGGCGTCAGTTATCGCCTGATAACGAATGCCTATTACGAATCCATGGAGGTGCGTGGTGTCAATGTGATTCAGAGCGGCGGCAGCGGAGGAAAGAGCTTTGGCAGAATTTTAGATATTCTCGGCATGGCATCCTTGGCTGCAATGTGTACGACAGAAGAACTGTTGCAGCGTACCTGCCGGAATTTGTTGCAGGAAAAAGAGTTTGTGTACATATGCCAGCGCCGGGACGATGAGACAGAGGCTGCCGTTTTGCGGGCGGAGCAGCGGTATAGGATTCATTTTCACCGAATGTACGGAGAAGACTTTGAAGCTGCTTATTTGGAAGAAGAGAACAAAAGAAAGAAGGAGAGGCGGTAATGGAAGCATTTTATAAAATGGCATATGATATCGGTTGTTACTACGCATTTGCCGCTTTCTTTTTGAGCTATTCCGCGAAATATGAGGTAAATCCGTTTTCTTTTTTGGTGCTCTTTGCTGCCTGCTTTGGGGCGACATATGCAGAAAAATTAGGAAGATTTGAATCGGTGGTACGGATTGGTGCATTTGTGCTTCCGGTGATACCGTTTTTATTGGAGACCAATATCTGGGGAAAGCTCATTTTGCTTCTACCGTGGACGTATCTGGTTGTGACGGTCCTTCGTCAGGGCTATGATATTTCCTATCGCCGGTTTAAGAAAACATATCTTACTATCTTTTGGATTTATGCAGGCGTGTTCGCCTTTTTTGTAGGGGATGATCTCGTTAAGGGCGAAGCGGCAATGATTGTAGCGGTACCGTTTTTGGTGATTCTTTTAGTGGCGGGTATCTTTCTGATGCAAATGCTGCGCTTTCAGTCCGGTTCGGCAGACAAAAAGAAACTGGAAAAGCATCAGCGCAGACAGTTGGTGATTTTTATGATAGCAGCTACGGCATTAACGGTCGGAAATGTGGTGGAACTTTTGTATGTTTATGTGTTTTTTCCTCTTTCTAAGCTGGTGTTCGGTGCCATAACCGGATTGGCAGTCTATCTTGTCGGGATGATAGATGGCCGCAAAAATGTTGTCGATAAAACGAAGGTTAACTGGGAATTTGATAAGTTATTAGAAGAAAAACAGAAAATCGAGGATAACATGGAAACAATATGGGGGAAAATCCCTGAAAAAGTGCAGACGGAATTTGTTGAGCAGAAAGATCTGGACTGGACACCGATATATATCGTATTCGCTGTAGTGGCTGCGATTGTGATTTTTGCAGTACTGTTTGGCAGCAAGAGTAAAAAGAAAAAAGCGGCCGCCATTGAGGATGAGAGAGAAGATTGTTACGATGAGGTGGCTCGGGAACAAGTATTAAAAAAGCGTTTCGTACGTCCGGAAATTGTCATCCGTTATTATTACCGGGAATTCATGAAGAAATCCGAGGGGAGAAAGCATAAGCTGGAGGCTTCGGATACGACGAAGGAAATTTTAGCGAAGTATAAAGCATGGAATAATGTCACATCGGAGCAGACGGCAGAGGCGGAAGAGGCAACGTCGTTGTACCAAAAGACCAGATACAGTAAAGCAGAGATGACGCATACGGATGCCAGACGGATGAAGACATTGGTGAAAGGATTATAGTGCTATGAAATACCGGCTCATGATATTTGATTTAGACGGCACTTTGTTAAATACGTTGGAAGATCTGACAGACAGCGTCAATTATGTGCTGTGGAGGCACGGGTTTCCGGAGCGCACACTTGAAGAAGTTCGTGGGTTTATCGGTAACGGAATTCGCAAATTGATTGAGCGAAGTGTACCGGCCGGAACCCAGCCGTTTATGATAGAGGAGTGTTTTCAGGAGTTTATCCCATATTACAAAGCGCATTGTGCAGACAAAACATGTCCGTATGACGGAATACCGGAACTTCTGGGTAAAATCAGGGAAACCGATATCAAGATGGCAGTGGTTTCAAACAAAGCAGATTATGCCGCAAAAGAACTCTGTGCGGCATATTTTCCGGGGATGTTTGATGAAGTGGTCGGAGAACGTGTTGGCATTCATAGAAAGCCATCGCCGGATTCGGTTAATGAAGTGATTCATCTGCTTGGAGTGCCAAAGGAAGAAACCGTATATATTGGCGATTCGGATGTGGATGTAGAGACTGCAAAAAATGCAGGAATTGACGGCATCTTTGTGGCTTGGGGCTTTAAAGGAGAGGACTTTCTGCGAAATGCCGGAGCAGAGAAAATTGTGTCAAACGTGCAGGAACTGTTTGAAATAATTTAATAAAAGATACCGGAACAGTAAAGAAAACGGTTCCGGTAATTGTATTTTTTTGCACGAGGGAAGGGAGATTGCATGAGAACAGCAGAAAAGAAAAAGTTAAGTCTTTCCGGTGTCTGGGAGTTGTGTTGGCAGGATACCGGAGCAGGACGGATAGAGGAAAACGATGAGCTGTGGGGAGAAGCTGTAGAATGCGCGGTTCCCGGAGATGTGCATGTTGCACTGACCGAAGCGGGTGTGGTGGAAGAGCCGCTTCTGGATGTAAACAGTGAAAAATGCAGATGGATGGAGGAAAAGGAATTCTGGTATAAAAAGACCTTCTGTGTAGAAGAAGGATTTATGCAGGATGTGACGGAGCTAGTATTTGAAGGCTTGGATTTAACGGCAGATATCTGGCTGAACGGTCAGTATGCCGGCAGTCATAATAATGCATTTACTGCAAAAGTCATGGAGGTTTCTTCCTGTCTGCGTGTAGGAGAAAACGTACTGGTGGTACGAATTGATGACGGCGTATACAGTGTGAAGGACAAACCGCTGGATCTAATGGAGCATTCTTGGAATGCGGAACAACCGTACCGTGCATGGATGCGTAAGCCGCAGTTTGTCTACGGTTGGGACTGGACCATCTGGATGCCGACCTGTGGTATTTGGAAAGACGTGTACATAAACAGTTATTCAGGTGCGATGCTCCGTGATTTTCATGTGGTTACCGGATATGATGGCGAGGATATCAAAGAAGCAGAGGAGATTGTTTTAGCGATTTCTTCTGAACTGGAAGTTTTACAACGGGGCAATTATGTGCTGAAATGTGAAGTCTGTTCAGACGAGAGATATGAGGCTGTGACAGACTGTAAAGCAATAGGAACCCAGGTAATTCAGGTAGAGGAACCCGGAAAGGTTTCTGCTGTCATGGAACTTGAGCTTGAAAATCCACAGCTTTGGTGGCCAAACGGAGCCGGAAGACCGTATCTATATCAGATAAAGCTGATTTTAGAAGATGAAGAAGGAAATGTGTTGCAGTGCGAACAGAAGAAGCACGGCTTGCGAAGTGTTGCAATCAGAGAAGCGGTCTTAGACGAAAGGTCAAAGGGCTTTACTTATATGATAAATGGGATTCCGATTTTTGCAAAGGGAGCCAATCATGTTCCGGCGGACTGTTTTCCGGGACGCATTACGGATGAGAAGAACCGTAAACTTTTGGAGGCAGCGGCAGAGGCTAACATGAATATGATTCGTGTCTGGGGCGGCGGAATTTATGAGAGTGATGCCTTTATGGATGCTTGTGATGAGCTTGGTATTATGGTCTGGCATGACTTTATGTTTGCCTGCGCGTATTATCCGGATTATGATGAGGAATTCTATGAGGAGATTCGCAAGGAGGCAACGGAAAATATTTGTCGCCTGCGTGGTCACGCAAGCTTGGTTGGCTGGTCCGGAAATAACGAAATCCAGGAGATGTATTTATCGGCGAAGAACAGTGGGAAAGACTTTCCTTGGTATGGCGGAAGGTTTTATGAAGAACTGTTACCGGAACTCGTAAAGAAATTGTGTCCGGACCGCATCTACAGAGAAAGCAGTCCGTTTGGCGGAGAGGAACCAACGAGCTATGACATGGGCGACCAGCATACCTGGCATTTTACGCACAGACCGAATTGGGAGCATTATTTGGATTTATGGCGTTTTACGGATTTTGATTTTAAGTTTTTAAGCGAGTTTGGTATTATCGGCGCCATGAATTTGGAAACTGCAAAGAAATGTATCAACGAAAAGGCGTTGTACCGCAATTCGCCGGAGTGGATTCATCATACGAATACCAGCTCAGAGCATAAGCTCTTGGATATTTTCGTGGACAAATATTTTGGGCTGAAGGAAGATATCACGCTTCAGGACTTCATTTTAAAGAGTCAGGTATTGCAGGCAGAACTGATGCGGCATGTGTATGATGAACTAAGGAGTAGAAAGTTCCGCTGCTCGGGAGTTTTGCTTTGGACATTGAGTGATTCCTATGGAATCAATAACTGGTCTGTGATTGACTATTACCTTGGAAAGAGACCGCTTTATTATTATATGAAACGTTTCCTGGCGCCGGTCAATGTCTCCTTCATGGGCTATGAGGTGCAGACGTTTGATGGCATGGCAGGATACTGTGATTACTATGCCGGAAAGGTTAGGCCGATAGAGCTTCTGGTGACAAGTGATGTACTGATGGATCTTCCGGTTGAGACGGAATACTATGTGCAGACCTTTGCCGGTGCGATTCTGATGGAAGGCAAGGTGGATTCTTTACTTCCTGCCAATAGTGTAACAAAAGTGGCTGAGGTAGATATCACGGAAATCAAAGATAACTTTGTGCCGGAAGAAACCTATCTGTATGCAAAGGTGATGGCAAATGGTGAAATTATAAGTGAAAACCGGTATTTCTTTGCGCCTTATGGCAAGTTAAAGCTATCGAAAGCAAATGTAGATGTGAGGGTAGAAACTCTTTCGGAAACAAAAGCTGAGATAACCGTGAAGGCAGATACCTTTGTCTGGATGTTGCATTTTGCCACACCGGACGGAGTGGAATTCTCTGACAATGATTTTGATGTGCTGCCGGGTGAGGAAAAGAAGATTTGTGTACGGGGCGAATATGCGAATGAATTTATACCGGAGCTGCATAGTCTGAATCCAAAGATACAAATGAGGTAAATGCTATAGTATAACACAATTAAGAAAGACTGAACAGTGACAAACCTGCAAGTGAATTGACAGGTTTGTCACTGTTCAAATGTAGTTAACATGTGCTAGAATAATTAATTCTGATTTTTTTCAGCATGCTCTGTCACAATTTTCTTCCAGTGCTCGGAAATGAAGCCTTTTTCAATATCCTTCACATCAATGTAATATCCGGACATCATGCTCTGGATTGCGGCCTCTGCCACCATAGCCTCGTAGGTATACGGCTGACATAAATATTCCTCAATTTCCATGTTCATCTTTTCGTCGATGCCGGCAATGGCACAGCGATAGAGCAAATTTTCACGTCCGAGCAGATTGCCCATATCAATGAGACAGTTGATGCCTTTTTTGATCTCTTCGATGGTCTTTCTGCCTTTATATTCCGTCACTTTTTTGCCGCCATGTAAAAGGTGGTCAATGGTGGTATCCAGTACCTCGGCGAGTGTCACAAAGGTACCGATGTCAGGAAGCGTCTCACCACGTTCCCATTTAGAAACTGCCTGAAAGGAAACTCCTACTAAGTCTCCAAGCTGATTCTGGGTGTAGCCCTTTGTTTTTCTTAAGGATTGTATCTGATAACCAACGGTGTTCATATCTAGTGTCATAATTATGTTCTCCTTTTATTTTTTGATGTTTTCTTTAAGAATCGATTCTGCTATAATCATAACGGAAGAGAAGAAAAGTTACAATAATCCGTTATTTGAAAATGAGGAAATCATTTTCTAGTGAGAGTAGAAAAACAGGAGGAAAACAGGGATGGGGTTGAATTATCATATTATACCGGAACCATATCAAATGGAGAAGAAGGAAGAAACGTTTTATTTTAATTATAATACGGAAATTGTATTGGATGTTGCTTGTACGGAAAAAGAATTCGGATATGCAAAGCTGCTTGCAAAGACGGTAAAGGAACAGTGCGGCTTTGAATTTCAGATTCGAAAGGGAATTCCGTCCGGGAAAAATGAGATTTGCCTAAAGTGTCTTCCGAAAACGGAAAGCATGCCGGAAAATGTACGCATTCTTTTGGAACAGGATAAAAAAACAGAGCACTGGGAGTGCCCGGATGCGGAAACGGAAAAGAAGTGGAAAATTCGGACCGAAAGCTATCGTATGGGAATCACGCCGAATCAAATTTGTATTGAGGCGGAATATTCCAAGGGAATTTTATACGGCATTCAGACATTGCGTCAGTTGATTATAAAGTGCTGCATGGTAGTGCCTTGCCTTGTGATAGAGGACAAACCTGCACTTGCAAACCGTGGCTTTTATCATGATGCCACCAGAGGCAGGGTACGTAAGCTTTCGGAATATAAAAAGCTTGCAGATACGTTGTCTTACTACAAGATGAATCAGTTGCAGCTGTATGTGGAGCACAGCTATCTGTTTCGTGATTTGACTGAGGTCTGGCGCGATGATACGCCGCTGACCGCAGAGGAAATTCTGGAACTGGATGCATATTGTAAGGAAATCGGCATTGAGCTTGTGCCATCCCTGGCTACCTTTGGACATCTGGATAAATTACTGAAAGCGAAGCGTTTTGCACCGCTTTGCGAACTTCCGGGTTCGGATGAGGAACGTTTTACGTTCCGCGGCAGAATGGAGCATCACACCATCAATCCTGCAGAGGAAGAGTCTTTTGGTGTAATCAGAGGGCTGCTAAATGAGTTTATGCAGCTGTTTTCTTCCAGACAGTTTAATCTGTGCGGCGATGAGACCTTTGATTTGGGCAAGGGACGCAGTAAGGCATTGGCAGAAGAAATCGGTCTGCAGAGAATGTACGTGGAGTTTGTAAAGAAGATTTGCGGAGTGATTACGGAGAATGGCTGTCGTCCGATGTTCTGGGGCGATGTGATCAAGGAATCTCCGGAACTGTTGTCGGAGCTTCCGGCGTCCGTTATTTGCCTGACCTGGGGATACAGTGAAGAGGAAAAGGAAGACAGTGCAAGGACAATGGATGGTGTGGGCGCAGTGCAGTATCTGTGTCCGGGTGTTCACGGCTGGCGTCATCTGATGAACCGCCTGCCAAGTGCGTATGCCAATATTTCGAAAATGTGTGAATATGCGAATCGCTATCAGGCACTGGGACTTTTAAATACCGACTGGGGCGATTACGGACACTTGTCTCATCCGGATTTTTCGATTTCGGGGATGATTTATGGGGCCCAGGGAGCATGGAGTGGCGCAATGCTTTCCGAAGAGGAAATGAACCGCAGAATTTCTTTGGTGGAATATGGAGATAAGACAGAAAGGCTGGTAGGCTTGCTTTCCGAATTGAGTATGCAGGAGGGAGCTGGTTGGGGCGCTTTGGTTGATTACATGGAACGTATGACAGAAGGGGCAGGACTTCCGGTTGATGAACAAAAAGAACTGTTTTCTTATTATATTCCGCTTAATAGGTTGTCCGGCATGAATCAGAGGATTACCGAACTTTTAAGGGAGATAGCAAAGGAGTCTACGGCGTTTGCAAAGGAAGGAAGAAGACGTCTTCCTGCTTATTTTCTGTATGCGCATGGACAGCAGATTTTTAACAGTATTGTAGCAGTCATTGCGGTGAGAGAGCTTGGATTTGAACTTCCGATGGATGAGAAGGAAAAGGAAATGGCAGAGCATCCGCAGATGCTGGCTGCAGAGCTGGAACGCTGGTTTTATGAGTATAAAGAACTTTGGAGACAGGGTTCCAAGGAGAGTGAATTATACCGTGTGCAGCATGTGATGTTCTGGTATGCGGATTTACTTAGAAATATGGAATAGAAGTGATTTTGAGGGGATTATAAGTTTGACTTATAAATCCCCTTTGCTTTTTTTCAACACTGAATCCATTGAGAAAAATCGCTCAAAATGCTATGATAAGGCTATCATAGTAACTTGATAATATCGGAAAAAATCAGGAGACAAATAAGGAGAGTTGAAATGAATTTATTATCATTGGAACAGGAATTAAAGTTAAATGCCTATCCGGGCAGAGGTATTGTCATCGGTAAGTCCGAGGACGGAAAGTATGCAGTGACCGCATATTTTATTATGGGTAGAAGCGAGAACAGCCGTAACCGTGTGTTTGTGGAAGATGGTGACGGAATCCGTACACAGGCGTTTGACCCATCGAAGTTGGTAGATCCAAGTCTGATCATTTATGCACCGGTACGTGTCCTTGGCAACAAGACCATCGTAACAAACGGCGACCAGACCGATACCATTTATGACCTTATGGATAAGCAGATGACCTTTGAACAGGCGCTCAGAACCAGAGAGTTTGAGCCGGATGCGCCAAACTATACTCCTAGAATTTCCGGTATCATGCATGTGGAAAACGGTGGTTACAATTACGCAATGTCCATTTTAAAGAGTGACAACGGCGATCCGTCCTGCTGTAACCGTTTTACCTTTGCTTATACAAATCCAAAGAACGGCGAAGGTAGATTCATCCATACCTATAAGTGTGATGGCAATCCGCTTCCAAGCTTTGAGGGCGAGCCAAAGCCGGTAGCAATCTCCGGTGATATGGATTCCTTTGGTAATATGATTTGGAACAGTTTAAATGAGGATAATAAGGTTTCCTTATTTGTCAGATACATTGACATTGCAACAGGCGAAACAAAGTCCAAGATTTACAATAAGAATAAGTAGAAACTTGTGATATCAATTTCATCTTTGAGAGAAAGCAGAGGACATGATTATGAATGAATTGGAATTAAAGTATGGCTGTAACCCAAATCAGAAGCCAAGCAGAATTTACATGGAAAACGGTGACCTTCCGATTACCGTTTTAAACGGAAAACCGGGTTATATCAATTTCTTGGATGCATTCAACGGCTGGCAGTTGGTAAGCGAATTAAAGAAGGCAACCGGACTTCCGGCAGCAACCTCCTTTAAGCATGTTTCCCCGGCAGGCGCAGCAGTAGGTCTTCCGTTAACCGAGGTAGAAAAGCAGATTTATTGGGTAGAGGATATGGGCGAATTAACACCAATTGCAAGTGCTTATGCAAGAGCAAGAGGTGCAGACAGAATGTCTTCCTTCGGTGATTTCATTTCCCTTTCCGATGTATGTGATGTGGCTACCGCAAAGCTGATTAAGAGAGAAGTATCCGATGGTATTATCGCTCCGGGCTATGAGCCGGAAGCACTTGAAATCTTAAAGGCAAAGAAAAAGGGCGGTTATGCGGTAATCCAGATTGACCCAAGCTACAAGCCAAATCCGGTAGAACATAAGGAAGTATTCGGCATCGTATTTGAACAGGGCAGAAATGAACTGGTAATCGATGACGATTTCCTTGGAAATATTGTTACAGAGAACAAGGAATTACCGGAGAGTGCAAAGATTGACTTAATCATCTCCTTAATTACCTTAAAGTATACACAGTCCAACTCCGTTTGTTATGCAAAGGGCGGTCAGGCCATCGGTATCGGTGCAGGACAGCAGTCCAGAATCCACTGTACGAGATTGGCAGGCCAGAAGGCAGACAATTGGTATCTGCGTCAGGCTCCACAGGTACTCGGCCTTAAATTCCTTGACAAGGTTGGACGTGCAGACAGAGACAATGCCATTGATTTATACATTGGCGATGAATATATGGATGTACTGGCTGACGGTACCTGGGAGAACATCTTTGAAGAAAAGCCGGCAGTGTTCACAAGAGAAGCAAAGCGTGCATGGCTTGACGGCATGACCGATGTGGCACTTGGTTCGGATGCGTTCTTCCCATTCGGTGATAACATTGAAAGAGCAAAGAAGTCCGGCGTTAAGTATATTGCACAGCCGGGTGGTTCTGTGAGGGACGAAAACGTGATTTCTACGTGTAACAAGTACGGCATGACGATGTGCTTCACCGGCTTAAGATTGTTCCATCACTAATCTGTCCCGGCAGTTCCCGCAAAAAACGCAGCCACCACGCTCGTGGGAGTTGCTGCTTCTACACTCTTTATCGGTAGTCATGAGAAAGAGAGCACGGACCGAAACTTGCGGTCGGGAGGCAAAGTTTATAGCTAAGAGGATATTACGAAAAGCGTCCGTAGGACGCGGTTTTAGAAAAGGCGGTAGTCGCTCTCGGAAAACTAAGGTTTTCCAGAGACGACTATCGCCTTTTCTAAAGAGCATAGAAATAGACTCCCACGGCATGGTGCTGCATGTTTTTTTACGGGGACTGCCGGGGCAGTCATCGTGATAAAACAATCTTAAGCCGTTCTACGACACCGTCATGCATACTTGTTACGCGTCCCTTCCTCATCGGCATGGTGCGAAGCACTATGCCGATGCCGGAGACACAACCTGTTTCAAATAAAAAGAAATGTTGTATCATAGAAGTGGTACAAGATATGAAGATATGTACTGGATAGATATGAATACAGTGAAAATAGTATGCAAAGTTGTGGATAGTGCTGTAGAAGAAAAGATTTTGTATACAAGACGAATCAGAAGAATAATACGAGGAAAAAAGGAGCTTATGACGATTCATTCGCATCCGAGTAGTTTTCCGCCAAGTATTGAAGATTTTAACTCGGCACATGCGAAGCATTATAGTTTTGGCGTTGTGTGTGGACATGATAGAAAAGTGTTTCTATATTCTTCGAAAGAACATGTGCCGCCAGAAACATACTATTATTTATTGGGAAAATACTACAAAGAGTGTAGCGATGAGTATAAAGCACAGATATTAGCTTTAAATGCTTTGTGTAAGGTATATGATATTTATTTTAGGGAGGTTGTAGTAAATGAGTAGTATTGGTGAGAAAGATTTTTCAAAAATTCCGGAAAAATACAAATGTGCATCAGATAAAAAAATAGCAAAGAAACTTAAAAAAATGCCTCCACCAATACCGAACAAAAAAGAATTGGTGATAGAGACTCCACGAGGAAGAATTGTACTCTGATTTTGCATCTGGAGAACAAAATGCATGTTGGAAATACAAAGTTTTATATTCAGGAGATGGATTAAGCAGATACATTCTTAGTTTATCCTTCTCATTTCCGTTTTCGATATGCCCCTTTAAATTTTATTGACTAAAACGGAAAAATTGCATATACTATAAGTGGACAAAGAGATTTGTTTAGCGTGAATGACGCTTAGAATATTATTCACGTGTAAGTTTGTTCTCCGCGGATGACGGGAATGGAAATTAGAATATCATCCACTTGTAAAAGCCACTGTAGGGTGGCTTTTAATTTTTTTATTAAAAAAGGAGAACTATGGTAGATGAAGCTTGTGAAAGTAAGCAGTCAATTCTTTTCAGATTGTATAACGCATGGAACAGAGAAAGAGTTGATGTTTAATAAAGATGGTAGACCATGTATTTTGATTATGAATTTAAAGTATAAAGGTGAAAAACACAAATTTGCTGTCCCGCTTCGCTCAAATCTAACTACGGACATTCCAAAGGAACAGTATTTTGCATTGCCGCCTAACTCGGCGACGAGGTCGGGAAATAGGCGTGGAGTGCATTATATTAAAATTTTTCCGATAGATAATAGATATTTGCAAAAATATAGAATTGAAAATAATACATATTTAATGCAAGTAAAATCTATATTGGATAAAAATGAAAAACAGATTATAAGTGCTTGTCAGGAATATCTTATCAAGTATGAAGAGGGATCAGGACATTTTATGACACCGGATATTGATGGGATTCTTTCTTGGCTGTAATACATGAGTAAGTTTGTATAAATGCCTGTAAAGTGACTGATACAACGTATTCTGCATTATCACCAAAAAAATGTAGCCAACACATTGAATTATCACCAAAAAAATGTTATAAGGAGGTTATCCCACGAATCCGGATGGTATGGGAGTACATTCCGGGAAGGAAAAGTTGTTGAAAGGAGACCCCACCATGCATGAGGTACAAGTCAAAGGAATATTGTCTGCGCAAAACGGAATGAATCTGTATCGTGGCTGTACACATGGCTGCATATACTGTGATTCCAGGAGTACCTGCTATCAGATGAATCACGATTTTGAAGATATCGAAGTAAAAAGCAATGCGGTCTCGCTCCTGGAGGATGCCCTTCGTAAAAAGCGGAAAAAGTGTATGATTGGTACAGGTTCCATGTGTGACCCGTATATACACATTGAAGAAGAATTGGGACACACGAGGCAGTGTCTCGAACTGATAGAGCGGTATGGCTTCGGTGTTGCCATTCAGACAAAGTCTGCGAGAATTCTGCGGGATTTGGATGTGTTAAAGCGGATTAATGAAAAGACGAAGGCTGTGGTACAGATGACACTGACTACCTATGATGAGGAGTTGTGCAGGATTTTAGAGCCGGGTGTCTCCACGACAAAAGAGCGCGCGGAAGTTCTGAATATTATGCGGGATAATGGTATTCCGACCGTGGTGTGGATGTCGCCCATTTTGCCGTTTATCAATGATACCAAAGAGAATGTCCAAGGGATTTTGAATTATTGTAAGGAGGCAAAGGTCTGGGGCATTATCTGTTTTGGCATGGGGCTCACTCTTCGGGAAGGAAACAGAGAGTACTTTTACAAGAAGCTGGATGAGCATTTCCCGAGGATGAAATGGGAGTACCAGCGTGTGTATGGGAACGCTTACGAAGTGAGCAGTTCGGAAAATGCAAAGCTGATGCGGATGGCACAGAAGTTTTGTAAGGAGAATGGGATTGTATTTGATGTGGAACGGTGTTTTGACTATCTGCATCGGTTTGAGGAAAAAGAGACGTTTGAACAGATGACGTTGTTTTCATAAGCAGAGAAAATAGGCACTTAACCCATGCTTATATGTGGGATAAGTGCCTTTCATTTCTGCTTTTTATGAAAGGGCTTTCAGCTAAATGATAAATTTTTGTGTAAATTGCAAGAAAATAATTGCAAACAGACAGAAAATTTAGTAAAATAGATTCAGTGGTTTTGTTGTAGCAAAACGACGAGTATGATGTGCTGAGGCGGCAAGGGGTTGTCCGCTTCGGAATGGAGGTAAAGATGAATACTTATAAGTATGAAAAGATTAGGAACGTAGCCGTGTTAGGGCACGGTGGCGCAGGTAAGACCACTCTCGTTGAGGCATGTGCTTACACAACAGGGTTGACGAATCGTCAGGGTAAGGTGGAGGAAGGAAACACCATCAGTGACTTCGACCGTGAAGAAGTTAAGCGTGGTTTCTCTATCAGTACATCGGTAGTGCCTGTGATTTGGGAAGATACAAAGATCAATTTCTTAGATACACCTGGTTATTTCGATTTTGTCGGTGAAGTAGAAGAAGCAGTCAGCGCATGTGATGCAGCTGTTATCGTAATTTCTGCAAAGAAGGGTATTGAAGTTGGTACAAGAAAGGCTTGGGAGCTCTGTGAGAGAATGAAACTTCCTCGTATTTTCTTCGTAACCGATATGGATGATGATAATGCCAGCTTCCGTCAGGTAGTAGAAGATCTGACAGAAAGCTATGGCAAGCGTATTGCACCTTTCCATTCCCCAATCCGTGAGAATGAAAAGTTCGTAGGCTTCGTTAATGTCGTTAAGATGGCAGGACGTAAGTTTACTAAGATGAGCGAATATGACGAATGTCCGATTCCGGATTATTCGATGGAATATGTAAATAATTATAGAGAAACCTTGATGGAAGCAGTAGCTGAAACCAGTGAAGAGCTGATGGATAAGTATTTCGGAGGCGAAGAGTTCACAGTGACCGAAATTTCCGCAGCACTTCGAAGCAGCGTGACCGATTGCAGCATCGTTCCGGTGCTTTGCGGTTCCGGTTTAAATGCACAGGGTACTACGATGTTACTTCAGGCAATTGATATTTACTTCCCATCGCCGAATAAGTGTGTCATCGTTGGTATGAATACAAAGACAAACAGCACATTTGCTGCTGATTACGATGCAAACAAGCCTATGACGGCAAAGGTATTTAAGACCATCGCGGATCCATTCCTTGGTAAGTTCTCTTTGGTTAAGGTTTGCTCCGGTATTATGAAGGCAGGCGAGACTGTTTATAATCCAAACCGCGAAAAGGAAGAAAGAATTAATAAGCTTTACGTACTTCGTGGTAAAGAGCAGATTGAAGTGAAGGAACTGTATGCAGGTGATATCGGTGCGATTGCAAAGCTCGATGCC
>CAZIQL010000012.1:0-61014 GCA_964541485.1 uncultured Lachnospiraceae bacterium | reverse complement strand
ATAGCCCTCCTTACTTTTTTTCTCGGTTTCACAATACTTAAGTATCATCCTTGCCATTCTCTTTAAATGCATTTTAAAGTCCACCTCTGACTTTTCTCTGTACATTGCACTGTTACGAAAAAAATCGCCTACAGCCCCAAGTTCACACAAAGATTCAAAGGTTACGTTGTATGGAATCATACCGGTCCTTTCCTTCTCGATTCCATAGGTTTCCTGCAAAAATTCCGGGGTACAATCCTTGTCCTTCCGGTATTCCGCAATAAAAAATAAAGCTTTGGGAATAATTGATGAATACATATCAAAGAATATATGGATTTCCATTTTTTCCTGCGGCAGAAATACAACAACCAAATCTGCTTCCTCAAGCACCTTTGCAGAAGAAGCATTCAATCTGCGCGGAATGTCCATAAAATACAACGCTTCTTCTCCCACATCGCGGTGAAACATAACATCATTCTGCATATCCGGTGGTTGAAGCAAATGGATTCCTTCCAGTGTCACGACTTCTTCCTGTCCCTGCCGGTTGTCCTCCCACAGTTTTCTGAAATACTCTGGTTCTCCATACAAATAACAATCCAAAAAATTCTCTTTCACTCTTTTCGATGGATTGTTAAAAAAATAGTCTTTCCATCTTCTGCTCTTCAGATGATTACTGCTTACATAAACTGTCTTTCTAAGACCAATTGCACAATAAGCACTGATAGCAGCAAGATATCCCGTCACGTTACCGACCTTGCCGGTTCCGTTCCAAAAAGCTACTTTCATAGTATGCTCCTTATCAAATTTTAAAGGAAATTTTTACCGAATCGTAAATAGGAGTAACAGAGTCCACTTGGGAAGAAAAAAGAATGGAATCTCTTTACAATATAATCATATCTCTGCTTTTCTGATTTGTAAAGCTTTTTCTCCTTGCCAAAATGCACAAGATTTCGAGTTTTTTTTGTAACATTTCTACAAAGAAAATGGCATATAAATAGGGTAAAAAGTCCGCTAAGCCCTTTGTTTAAGCGACTTTTTTCGACTTTTTTTAAAGGAGGGACAAAAACTTGAATTTTCACTCTTTTTCTGCGGATATGACATTGAAAAAACTGAATTCCACCAAAAACGGACTTACGGCGCCTCAGGTAGCAGAACGTCAAAAACAGCATGGATACAACGAACTCACAAATGCCAAAAAGGTGAGTCTGCTCTCCCGTTTCTTTGCACAATTTCAGGATTTTATGATTCTGGTACTGCTTGCTGCCGCAGGAATCTCTTTCCTTCTTTCCCTCATAGAAGGGAATGCCGATTTTGCCGATCCGGTTATCATTCTGATTGTCGTAACACTCAATGCTTTGCTCGGCGTCATTCAGGAAACAAAGGCTGAACATTCTCTGGAAGCATTAAAAAAGCTCTCTGCTCCAAATGCTTCGCTTCTTAGAAACGGCAAAAGAATCACTCTTCCTGCCAGAGAACTGGTTCCCGGTGATATCATCTTTATTGAAACCGGAAATCTGATTCCGGCAGACGCCAGACTCCTCTCCTCCAACGGTCTTAAGGTGGACGAATCTGCCTTAACGGGAGAATCCCTTTCTGTAGAGAAACAGGCAGATTGTGTGTTTTCTTACGACACTCCGCTCGGAGACCGCATTAACATGCTGTACTCTTCTTCCATTGCAACTGCCGGACATGGCATTGCTGTTGTTACAGCCACCGGCATGCAGACTGAAGTCGGTAAAATTGCCGGAATGATTTTAGAGGAAGACTCCACGGAGACCCCATTGCAAAAACGCCTCGCAGAAACAGGAAAAGTACTTGCCATTACAGCACTTGGCATCTGCCTCGTTCTCTTTTTCCTCGGTGTTATGCAGGGTATTCCGCTGTTTACCATGTTTATGACTTCTGTCAGTCTTGCAGTGGCAAGCATCCCGGAATCTCTCCCGGCTGTCGTAACCATCATGCTGTCCTTAGGCGTACAACGGATGGTAAAGAAAAATGCCATTGTGCGGAAGTTGCCTGCGGTAGAGACCCTTGGCAGCGCTACCTACATATGCTCGGACAAAACCGGAACGCTCACGCAAAACCGCATGAAGGTAACAAAAACCTTTTCGTTCCCTTGCACCGCAAAGCTTCCTTCCATGGAACTGATGGGGCTTCTCTGTAACAATGCCACAGAAGAATTCGGAGAAGGAACCGAGCTGGCACTTTATGAGCACGCAAAAGAAAAAGGATACCGTCTCTCTGACCGAGAACGCTATCCGCGTATTTATGAAATTCCCTTTGACTCGGCAAGGAAATGCATGACCAGCGTTCATAAATTACCGAATCAGGAGGAGTATCTTGTCATCACCAAGGGAGCTTTTGATGTCCTTCTGCCAAAGAGCCATCCATCGTCTTCCGACCGGATTACCCTTGGGTTCCAACATGATACCATGGCAAAAGATGCACTCCGGGTTCTTGCCATCGGCTACCGGATTATCCCGGCAAACCGTTCTCTTTTAACACCGGACATGGAAAACGACCTAACCCTTCTTGGTCTCTTTGGTTTAATGGACCCTCCGCGGAGCGAAGCAAAGGAAGCCGTTTCCGTTTGCAAAAAAGCAGGCATCACACCGGTAATGATTACCGGTGACCATAAAAATACCGCCTGTGCCATTGCAGCAAAGCTTGGCATTTTGACCCCGGATACCTATGCACTGACCGGAGCAGAAATCGATGCCATGCCGGAGGATGAATTCATCAAAAACATCAAACGGTATACCGTATTTGCAAGAGTCTCTCCCGAACACAAAGTACGCATTGTAAAGGCGTTGCAAAGCCATGGAGAAATTGTCGCCATGACCGGGGACGGAGTCAATGATGCTCCGGCTTTAAAGGCAGCCGATATCGGATGCGCCATGGGCAAATCCGGCACAGACGTTGCAAAAAATGCAGCCGATATGATTTTGATGGATGATAACTTTGCCACGATTGTCAGCGCCGTCAGAGAAGGCCGCGGCATCTATGATAACATCAAAAAATCCATTCATTTTCTGTTGTCCTGTAACATTGGAGAAATCATTACCATCTTTTTTGCAATTCTTTTTCACATGCCATCACCGCTTGCTGCTGTACAGCTTTTGTGGGTCAACCTGATTACAGACTCTCTTCCGGCACTGGCACTTGGAACAGAAAATCCGGAGGATGACATCATGAGCAGACCGCCTGTTTCCCCAAAATCCGGTTTGTTCCACAAAGAGCTTCTGACTGCAATCCTTACAGAAGGCATGCTCATTGGTGCGCTTTCTCTTTTTTCCTACGTCTTAGGTACGCACTATATCGGAAATGGAAGTACCATGGCATTTGCTGTCTTGAGCTTTTCCCAGCTCTTTCATGCATTTAACATAAGAAGCCACCATTCTCTTTTTAAAATCGGAGTTTTCTCAAACAAAAAAATGGTTGGAGCTTTTGCTGTCTGTGTTACCCTTCAGCTGCTCGTCCTTTTAATTCCTTGGCTCCGGTCTTTGTTCCTCGTTGAGGCATTAACCGGCATTCAGTGGGTTACGGTTATCGGTTGTTCCGTTGCTCCTGTTGTTTTTGCAGAACTTCAAAAGTATATTGCAAATTCAGAGCATGAGAGTTAAAATATGAGCATAAACTCAAAGGAGGCACACGCTGTGGACAATGAAAAAAGTGAAAAAAAATATGCCCCTGTTCTCCCGTATGATGCAAACTACGGTGAAAACTTTACCACTTACCAGACTATGACCTACCGCTGTGACCGCGATGCCTGCCATCCGTATGTAGGTGTTGATACCGGTAACATGATTAAATATTATTCCTACCAAATGACAGAGGAACCTACCGAAATCTCAGAATAACAATGACCTGGCTTGACTTAAGCCAGGTCTTCTTCAATTGCAAGCAAACGATTATACTTCGCAGTTCTCTCCCCTCTGCAGGGTGCTCCCATCTTTACATACGGCGTAGAAAGTCCTACTGCAAGGTCTGCTATCGTCGTATCCTCCGTTTCACCACTTCTGTGGGACATAATAGTAACATATCCATATTCTTTGGCAAGCTGGATTGTTGCTATTGTTTCGGAAAGCGAACCAATCTGATTCGGTTTCACTAAAATTGCATTTCCCACCTGGCTTCTGATTCCTTTTTTTAGACGCTCTTCGTTTGTCACAAACAAATCATCCCCCACCAGCAAAACCTTGTCAGCAAGACGCTTTGTAATCTCCTGCCAGCCTTCCCAGTCCTCTTCATCCAACGGATCTTCAATCGAAAGAATCGGATACTTACGGATTAATTCCTCATAATACCTGATGAGACTCTCTGACGTATGTGAAATCCGCTGTTTCTTTAAAAAATAATAGCCGGTCCCCTTTTGTGTATCTTTCCATTCAGAAGCCGCAACATCCAGAGATATCATGAATTCTCCGTCCTTTCCTGCCGTGTATCCTGCATCTGCAATTGCCTCCATCAAAAGTCCGAGCACCGTCTCATCCGAAGCCAGCTCCGGTGCAAACCCACCTTCATCACCGACCGCAGTGGACACACCCCAGTTTCTTAAAATTTTCTTTAAGGACTGATACACCTCCGCACACCATCTAAGCCCTTCTGCAAAGGCATTTTCCTTTATTCTTCTCATTCCGACAGGAACAATCATAAATTCCTGTATGTCAATATTCGCATCCGAATGTGCACCACCGTTTACAATATTCATCATCGGCACCGGCATCTGTCCGTTTCCGATTCCACCAACATAACGGTAAAGCGGTTCCTTTTTGTATGCCGCACCTGCCTTGGCACAGGCAAGAGACACTGCCAGAATACCATTGGCACCAAGCCTTAACTTTTCTTTTGTGCCGTCTGTTTTTCTCATAATCTCATCCAACGTTCTTTGCTCAAGAACGCATTTCCCCTGTAGAGCCGGATGAAGCTCCCCTTTCACTCCGTCTACAGCCTTCTGCACCCCTTTCCCTCCGTAGCGGCTTTGGTCTCCATCCCGTAATTCCCGGGCTTCAAACTCTCCGGTAGAAGCACCGGAGGGTGCCATGGCGGAAGCTTTCGTTCCATCCTTTAGACACACCTCCGCCTCTATCGTCGGATTTCCTCTTGAATCCAATACTTCTCTGGCACTTACCTTAACTATGCTACACTTATTTTTCATCACCGTCTGCCTTCTTTCTTTTTGCTTTAGCATATGCATTTTTCATCTTTTGATACAAAAACCTTGCTTTTTCAAAAAGAATTGACTATACTTTAGTTTAATAATTTAATTCACTAAACCACATAATATACGGAGGTGCCGCATATGAAACTTTGGGGCGGACGTTTTACAAAAGAAACGAATCAGCTTGTACATAATTTTAACGCTTCCCTTTCCTTTGACCAGAAATTCTACGCACAGGACATCAAGGGCAGCATTGCACACGTTACCATGCTTGCCAAGCAGGGTATCTTAACCTTAGAGGAAAGAGACACCATTATTGCTGCGCTGGAAGGTATTGCAAACGACATTTCTTCAGGTGCTCTCGCATTTGATGAATCTCAGGAGGATATTCATAGCTTTGTTGAAGCTAATCTTATTTCACGCATCGGCGATACCGGAAAGAAGCTGCACACAGGCCGCAGCCGTAACGACCAGGTTGCCCTGGATATGCGTCTTTATACCAGAGATGAAATTGATGAATTGGACGGACTTCTCCTTACCCTATTACAAACCATCTATGACATTATGGATGCCAACTTAACGACCTATATGCCGGGCTTTACGCATTTACAGAAGGCACAGCCTGTCACGCTGGCACACCACTTTGGTGCTTATTTTGAAATGTTCCTGCGCGACCGCGACCGCCTTAAAGACATCCGCAAGCGTATGAACCTGTGTCCTCTCGGGGCAGGCGCCCTGGCCGGTACCACTTACCCGCTTGACCGTGCCTACACTGCCTCCTTACTCGGCTTTGACGGACCAACCAGAAACAGCATGGATTCCGTATCCGACCGTGATTATTTATTGGAAACCTTAAGTGCTCTTTCTATCTGCATGATGCATTTAAGCCGTTTCTGTGAAGAAATTATTATATGGAACTCAAACGAATACCGTTTTGTGGAAATTGATGACGGTTACTCAACCGGCAGTAGTATTATGCCGCAGAAAAAGAATCCGGATATAGCAGAACTGATTCGAGGAAAGACCGGTCGCGTTTACGGTGCTCTTACCTCATTGCTCACGACCATGAAGGGAATTCCTCTTGCCTACAACAAAGACATGCAGGAGGACAAGGAATTCACCTTTGATGCCATTGATACCGTAAAGGGTTGTCTTGTCTTATTTACCGGTATGCTTGCCACCATGAAATTTAACAACGATGTCATGGAGGCAAGTGCAAAGAACGGCTTTACCAATGCAACGGATGCCGCAGATTATCTTGTAAATCACGGTGTCCCATTCCGCGATGCACACGGCATCATTGGTCAGCTCGTACTCCGTTGCATTGAAAAAAACATCTCCCTGGATGAGCTTCCTCTCTCTGAGTACAAAAAAATATCCCCTGTTTTTGAAGAGGATATTTATGACGCCATCCGCATGCAAACCTGCGTAGAAAAACGCAACACCATCGGTGCTCCCGGACTAACTGCTATGTCTGAGGTGATGACGTATTATAGAAACTATTTAGAACAAGCGTAACGCTTGATAAGATTAAAAACAAAGCACTTCGCTTTTCCTTACTCCATTGCCCTGCCTCTCGGCAGACATGTGTTCAAGAGTATGAAAAGTGAAGTGCTATTTTAATTCATCACACTTTACGCATCAGCTTTTTCGCTACGCAGCTTGCTTTGTTGATGAAGCGTACATCCGTACCAAACCGGATTTCGATCACCTTTACATCGGAATTGTCAAATACAACACCCTTTCCGAAGTATTCATGGTAAACCAGTTCACCAGGAATCAGATTGTCAATTTCATCCCGTAACAATTCCTTTTCCTTTAGGCTTTCTGATAACTGTTTTAATTCATCCTGCTTTTTCTTTTCTTCACTCGGATCATAGAAACGGGAACGCTCCATGATTTCCTCATTCATCACCTTGGCGTGCTCTTTTCTTGCAAGCAAGGTTGCATCGGACTCATACGATGGCTTCGGACGGGAAGGCGTCTCTCTGACCTCATTCGCAGACTCCTCCGGCGGTCTGCGGCGCATAATGTTCACCACATTGTCCTCTTCCTCGTCTTCCTTTGCCTTATTCAGCTGGATGTTCTTTAAACTGTCTATTTTCTCTGCTGTTTCTGTCTTTGCAGTTTCCTTCTTCTTTTTCATGACGAACACATAAACACATGCAACAATCACAAGAAGCGCTACTACTAGTCCAATTCCTTTCACCGCAGAGGATAAACCTCCCTGTGGTTCTTCCGGTGTTTCCGTCGGTGCAGACGATGGTGCAGCTGTCGGTTCCGGCAACTCAACCGGAGTCGGTGTAGCTTCCGGAGTCGGCGTAGGTTCCGGAGTCGGTGTCGCCTCCGGCGTCGGAGTTGCCGTTGGTGTCGGCGTTTCAATCGGAAGCGCCACCTCATCTGTCAAATCTATATACTTTGCATTTACATATCCATGATGCTCCACATCATCTTCCACCCAGCGGATTTCATACCAAAGATTACCGTTGGATGCAGCACCGGAAGACATAACCGCAACCAGATCGCCTTCGTGCAAAATAACACTCTTCCCATTCACCTGCAGTTGGGCATAATCCGCGCCAAACCCAATTCGCACATTAAGACTTTTTGTATTAACCTCACCGACATAAGCATCTACCGCCTCAGTTTCCTCAGTCGCATGAAAGGTCGGCTCCTTTTCTGCATATGCAATCGTCGTTGCAGAGCCTGCCACCGTAGCCATCAGACATACTGCCGTAACACACGCCGCCATCCATTTTTTTATTTTGTTTTCACTTTTTTTATTTGTAATCTGTACCATACCAATCCTCCTTTTCTCCTGTTTACTCCTGTTTCCCAAGCAAATACGTAATAAACTGCTGTGCGGTCCGTCCGGACAAACCTCCATGGGACAATTCCCATGCATTTGCCTTCTGCAACAACTCCTCTTCCGACAGTACAATCTCCGGATGACGCTCTGCCAGTTTCCGCACAATTTCAAAAAACTGTTTCTGATTTGGTGACATAAAACAGATACTGATACCAAATCTTGCTACCAAAGATAACTTTTCCTGCATCGTATCCGAACGGTGCAATTCATCCTTTGACATATCGGAACGGTCTGACCAGGTTTCCCGAATCAGATGCCTACGATTTGATGTCGCATAAATCAATACATTATCCGGCTTAATCTCAAGTCCGCCCTCAATTACTGCTTTTAAGTATTTATACTCAATCTCAAACTCTTCAAAAGATAAGTCATCCATATAAATAATGAACTTATAATTCCGGTTCTTAATTCTTGAAATCAGTCCCGCAAGCTCAGAAAACTGATGCTTATATATTTCAATCATACGGAGACCGTCCTTGTAATATTCATTTAAAATCGCTTTTATACTGGTAGATTTCCCGGTTCCGGCATCTCCGTACAAAAGTACATTGTTGGCTTTTCTTCCTTCTACAAATGCCCTTGTATTCTCAACCAGCTTTCTCTTCTGCTCCTCATACCCGATTAAGTCCGATAAACAGACTTCTTCTGTATTGGTAATCGGTACAAGCTCTGTAATTCCGTTTATCTCCTGCAAACGGAATGCCTTATTCATTCCTATCAGTCCGACGCCGTGTTCCTTGTAAAATCCTGTCACAGCTTCAAACACCTGCTTCTTATCTTCGGCTTCAGCAATCTGCTTACTTAGCCTGCGCACTCTTTCACTGACACCCTTATTATAATATTTCTCCTCTTTGCAAATCGCACGATAATTCGTAATGACAGAGAAACAATCAATGGAAAGCTCTCTTTCCCATTTGGCAAAATCATAGACAAACAGCTGGCGGAAAATCTCAAAATCCGCCTCAGCAAACACATTGACGCTACCCTCTGCTGCCCCCCTCTGCTCACATACCAGACCAAACGGTGTTTCTGTCATCACAAGCAGATAAGTCAGATAATTCTGCCAGAGATTTCCGTCAAACCCATACTGTGTTGCCACCTCAAGCAGACGATTCACCTCCGTATAGAAAATACGGATGGTTGCCTCCTTGTCGAGTCGTCCCTTTTCATAGTCCTCCATTGCATCCGCAAGGCGAAACAAAATACTGTCCTTTTCAATGTTCCGGTATATTACTAATCTTGATAAATAACGATACATGGACTATCCTCATTTCTAAAAACAAATCCTTCTGTTACAAGTCCTCAAGACCCACCAGGGTAATCTTTATTCCTGTTCCCGAGCCTTCCTTTGCAAGCCTTCTGACCTCCTCAGAAAATCCTGCCTTGGAAAACAAATAAATCTCCTGTGGTGAAAGCATTGCCAGCGTTAAAAGCTCCTGATACTGTTCGAAATCCTTCTTTGACATCAGATAATTGTCAAAACGACAGAAGCCCGCCAGTATATTGCCGCCCTCATCTCCTGCCGCAATATCAATGCAGCCGGTCTTCCCATACCACGATCCCCATGTGGTATAACGGCTTTTTAACCGGCCATACTGCGCCATCAGCTTTAGATATTCCGCACACACTCCCGCAAAACATTCCCTGACATACTGCGCCATATCCTGGGCGATTTCTTTTTCATAAACAGCCTCTCCCTGACCGCGTTCAATAGCTGACAGATTCGGGAAAATATAGCGGTACCAGAATGCCAGATAGCGGTCCTTGATGCGATATAAGCCCTTCTGTGCATTTGCATGCATCTGCGCCGCATTTTCTGCAACGTCAAAGGAAAATACCTTTTCCACCACATCAAGCTCAATCAGATTCTTAATATAAACGCTAATCTTGGCTCTTGAAAATCCTGTCCGTGTATAAATATCATTCAGCTTATACTTTCCGGAAGCCAGCGCTGCCAGAATCGTATTATATGCACCAAGTTCCCGAAGTTCCTTCTTTAAAAAGTGCTCCGACTCATACAAAAGAGGGGCGTCCTTTTTGAGAAAAATGCGCATAATATTGTCTTTTACGCTCATTTTCTCGTTCCAGTAATTTAAATACTCCGGAACACCACCAAGCACAGCGTTGGCATAAATGATACGCTCTACCGGCATGGTTTCAAACCGGTTTACCATTTCTACAAAGGAAAACTCCCTCAATTTCATAATACCGGACAAATTCTTTGCCGCAAAGGCAAATGACTCTACCATGTCGTTTTCCACCCAGTTTACCGAGGAAGAGAGCAATAAAAACATGCATGGAGCATCCTCATTCATCAACTGGATAAACGCCTGTAAAAACTCATTCCCCGACTTCATCAGCAGATGAAATTCATCTACAACCACAACGGTTTTCCTGTTTCCCTGACCGTTCAAAACCTGCCGGAATGTCTCATAAAGCGTCGGCACCTGAACACTCTCTTTAAAACCAAGTTCCCGCGCCAGTACAAAACTCTGTTCTCTCTCGGACAACTCACGCGCCATATAAAACACCGCCGGTTTTTCTTTTATGAAAAGTTGCGCCAGCTCGGTCTTTCCGATGCCGTAGCGTCCGTACAGAACCACCGCTGTATTCCGCTCCAGCCGATATGCCTCTTCCAATTGTTTTAATTCCTGTGTCCGTCCGATGAACATCCGCAGATTCCTCCAAGTGTCTTTGTTTACATACGTTCCGGTGCCTCAAAGCCCAGAATCTCAATGCAGGCTTCCAGCAGATGAAGCACCAAGGTAATCAGTGCAATCCATTCGCCCTGCTTCTTTTTATCTTCTTCGCTCATGATTTTATTTGCGTGATAAAATCCGTTAAATGCATTTGCCATCTCATAGATGTACTGACAGATTTTGTGTGGTGCCATTTCCCGATATGCATGTGCAATCACATCATTAAACCTTGCCGCTGTAAGCATCAGGTCAATTTCTGCCGCACCGTATTCTCTTGTCTCATTTTCACCGCCAAACGGATGAGCAATTACAGTTTCCGTCTCTCCTGCGTTTTCTGCATACCTTGCAAGAATCGACTTGATACGAACCATGGTATACAAAATATATGGTCCTGTATTTCCTTCAAAGGAAGTGAAGCGTTCAATATCAAAGATATAATCCTTTGATGCCTGATTGGACAAATCCGCATATTTTAACGCAGCCATACCAACTGTCTTTGCAATTGCCTTTGCCTCTTCCTCCGCCATTTCCCTGCCGGACATTACCTTTTTATATACCTCTTCATTAACACCCGCTATCAGATTTTCAAGACGCATTACACCACCGTCTCTTGTCTTAAAAGGCTTTCCGTCCTTTCCGTTTACCGTACCAAAGCCAAGGAACTGAAGACCCTTTTCTTCCGGAAGCAAGCCGCATTTTTTCGCTGCGCGGAACACCTGGATAAAGTGCAGTTCCTGGCGCTTATCCGCTACATAAATATAACGGTCCGGATTATAATCCTTTTCACGCTGAATAATCGTAGCCAAATCCGTTGTCTCATAAAGTGCTGCTCCGTCAGACTTTCTTACGATACATGGCGGAAGCTCCTTCGTATCAGTTTCCTCTGCAATATCAACAACCAATGCCCCCATGCTTTCTCTGGCAAGACCTTTTTCTTCCATTTCACGCACCATGTCCGGAATATAGACTTGCGCATCGCTCTCTCCGAGCCATAAGTCAAAGAAAACACCAAGATTATCATAATTCTTCTTTAAATCCGCCACAGAAACATGTAAGATGTGCTTCCAAAGCGCAATATACGGAGCATACCCCTCCTGCAATTTTGCGGTAGCTGTCTGTGCCCGTTCCTTAAATGCTTCATCTGTCTTTGACTTTGCACTTCCGCAAGGATAAATTTCCTCCAGCTCGCTAATGGTAAACGGAGCTTCTGTCGGATACTCCCCGGTATAGCTTTCATCAAAATAACAAAGCTCCGGCTTACGGTCTCTCAACTCTTCGATTACCTGTCCCATCTGCAAGCCCCAATCACCCAAATGTACATCACCAATGACTTCGCTGCCGGCAAAACGGCACAGTCTCTTTACGCTCTCACCAATAACCGCCGAACGCAAATGACCAATATGCAGCGGCTTTGCCACATTGGCTCCGCCATAATCTACAATTATCTTCTGTCCCTTTGCCTGTTCCTCATATCCGTACTTTTCTGCATGCAGCATGTCCTCTAAGTAAAGCGTCAGATAATATGGACATACTTTGATATTAATAAAGCCCGGCGCAATTGCTGTTACTTCGGAAAACAGCTTTTTATTCACCCTTCCTGCAACCTCCTGCGCAATCATAATCGGAGCCTTCTTATATTCCTTTGCGGCTGCCATTGCACCGTTACACTGATACTGGCACAAATCCGGGCGGTTGGATACCGTCACCTGACCGTATTTTTCATCATATCCGCACTCAGCAAACGCCTGCTTTAATTCCTTACTAATGATGTCGATTAAAGTATTCATGACATCCCTCCGTTTTTTCTAAAAAATAAAATGTTATATCTTGTTTTAACCCACACTATATGTTATCACACAGTTGTAGAAAAAACAATAGCAACTTTGGCTTATTTACGTAAAAAAAGCATAATAAAAGCCGGGTAAAATTCCCGGCTTTCTGACCTTCTTTAAGCCTCCGGCATGATGATTCCGGCCACGATATAAATGATAATCGCAGTTCCGCAGGAACAGAGCCCCAATAAAACTGCAAGCAAACGCACAATCGTCGCATCCAGATTCAAATATTCACCAAGACCACCACATACACCCATGATTTTCTTGTTCATAGTAGACTTTTTTAACTTCTTCATCTCAACTTCCTCCCATATGTAATAAACTATTTAGATTAGTTGAATTTTACTACATCTTTAAAATCAATTCAACCTTTTTTGCATTTTTTAATGAATTTTAACTATTTCTAACCATCTACTTGCTCTTAATATGATTAACGTTTTTAATCAGCACAGAAATCGTCCCGTCCTGATTCGTGATAAACTCCACATGCTGCTTATTGTTGTATTCTTCCATCGGAATATTAATCTCAATTCCGGTATCTGTCACAAGAAACTGCTTTTCAAATTTCTTTGTGGTCCTTTCGTTTTTTACCTGAATTTCTTCCTTTGGAAGCTTATATTTTTCCAGCTTTTCCGTAAATTCTTCTTTAATTTCCGGAACATCACCAAACAATTCTTCTCCGATTTCCTCTACCTTCAGGACGCCTTGCTCAGCATAGGAATTATGAATCACGCTTTTTGCCTCCATCTTCTTTTCGAAATCATCTTCAAAGTACTTATTGTTAATCTGTTCCACTGCCTTCGTCACGATATCCAGCTTTGTCTTTTGCGACATCTTCGCATGGCACTGCAAAAACACCTCCGAAAGATAGTTTACTTTTGCACCATTAATCTCTACCTTCTTTTCAATCAGGCGCACGGTATTCTCCCAAAGAGAAATAACAACTGCCTCCGACAGACGGCCGCCCGCTCCCGGCAACGCACAGCACTGCTTCATAATATCATTACTATTGCCGTTATCCTCATTCATGGAGGTATAGTGCATATAGACCTCTTTATAATTCATTTTAAGGATTGCCAGATGCTGCTCCGACTCCACCTGATAGGTCACAAAAAACACATCCGCAGGCAAAATGGCCGGATTTGCATTCATAATAGCATACAGGCTTTCTGCCAGCACCTTACTTGTTTCTATCATGTTTTCTTCCGTAAATCCCTGAATCTGACGGTAAACCTCTGAATTCTCTTCATCAAATACACAGGTTTTTAATTCATCTCCCGAAATTACCTTATAAATATGATTCCGCAAAAATTCATTCATATCCGGTGTAAGCTCAAGCAGGGAATCCGACAGCACCGGCATTCCTACTGTAGAGTCCAATATGTGCATAATTGCACTGCGGATAATTATTTCATCTTTTTCCATGTTTCTTTCCTTACTTTCTCTTTACTTTTGATTTCTGTGACCTTGACTTTCCTACCTCTTTTGGCATATCCCGTGCTATTTCTTTTTTGTAAAAACAAACAACTTGCTAAAAACATAATTCAGTATAATCACAACTACGCTGACAACTATTTTTGCAAATGCACCTTCCACTCCGAAAATCTCCTGATTCAATCCCAGATAATAAAGTGCCGGAACACCTGCCACCTCAACCACAAAGGTCACGGCACGGCCTCCCAGAAACCGTAAAAATTCCAACAGGATTTCCTTCTTATTCTTAGACTCACTCTCAAAAACAAAAATGCGGTTTGTCACATACGCAAACAATATAGCAACTACACCTGCGACCGCATTCGCCACTTCCACATTGACACCGGAAATCAGCATAAAAAGTGCATACACTATCCAGTTCACCACTGTGGTCAGCACACCGAAAAACAAATAGGAAATCTGTTCCTTAAACTGAAGGAACAACTCTTTTATCTTTTTCATAGTATTCCATCTCCATCCTTTTTATCACTGTCTTCATTGTACCCTACCTTTTCGGATTACTCAAGAATACTTTGTTAATTTTCTAATTTTTTTAAATTTTCTGATTGCGTCTCTTCCAAATTGTGCTATACTGAAATTAGTAATTCTTCGCATGGTTTCTTGCGTCAAAATACAATTCTATTTTTTGGGGGTATAGCTTATGAAAGAAAAATACGGCAAATATTTTATGTGGGCCATCACAGTCATGTCAGTCATGGTTTTTGGCATTTTATTCTTCTTTTTCATTTTCCGTTTAGATGAATTTATCGGTTTTTTAGGAAAAATCCTTAACATTCTTTCTCCAATTATTCTTGGCGCGGTCATTGCATACCTCTTAAATCCGCTGGTTGTTATTTTATCCCGATGGCTTACTACCTTTTTCAGCTGGTGCAAAATACCGCTCCGCATCGGGCGCATCATTTCAAAGGCGTTGTCCATTATCATATCGCTTGGTTTGTTAATTACCGGTGTCGCTATGTTGCTCAGCCTGATTCTTCCGGAACTGTACAGCAGTATCGTAAAGCTGGTCGGCGATTTCCGTTCCTATGCCGATATCGTTTACAACTTTGTCAATGGTCATCTGCAATCCAATCCAACGGTTCTTGGCTATGTCAAAGAGCTATTAAATGCGATTACAAACTTCATCTATGACTGGGTAAACAATAAGCTTCTCTTACAGATTCAGACGCTGGTTACCAGTTTGACCGGAGGTATTTTCGGTGTTGCTAAATTAGCAGTAAACATTATTGTTGGTATTATTGTTTCTGTCTATCTGTTAATCAGCAAGGACCGGTTCGTCGGTCAGATAAAGAAATTAATTTATACCATTATGAAACCTGAGAAAGCCAATATTTTGCTTTCTATCTCCCGTCAGGTAGATAAGATTTTCGGTGGATTTATTTCCGGTAAAATTATTGATTCCCTGATTATCGGAATCCTTTGTTTTATCGGTGTCAGCATATTAAAAATGCCTTACCCGCTTTTAGTCAGTGTAATTGTAGGTGTCACGAACGTAATCCCGTTCTTTGGTCCGTTCATCGGTGCCATTCCTTGCGCCTTCCTGATCCTGATTATCAGCCCGACCAAGTGTCTGATTTTCCTGATTTTCATCTTTGCACTTCAGCAGCTTGATGGAAATGTTATCGGACCTGCCATCCTTGGTGACTCTACCGGTTTGTCTCCATTCTGGGTCGTTGTTTCCATTTTGGTTGGTGGTGATTTGTTTGGATTTTCCGGCATGTTGCTCGGTGTTCCTACCTTTGCTGTTTTCTTCTTCCTGTTAAAAACATTCTCCGAATACTTTTTAACAAAGAAAAACCTTCCGGTTTCTTCTATGGCATATTGCCGTGTAGAGAGTATCGATCCGGATACCAAGGAAATCGTCTACTTAAGAAAACGCAAATCAGACCGTGCAGCCCAGAACAATCATCGTGGCTTACTGGAGGCTCTGGAACGTGCGTCCAACATCCGTCAGAAAAGCAACAATACCCCTGTTTCACCGACCGATACCACTTCCTCCTTAAACGAGGACGAACGGAAATAGTGCTTGCGAAAAAGGCTGCCTTCACTCATAGGCAGCCTTTAATTTTTTCAACGCTTTCTTTTCAATCCGGGAGACATAGCTTCTGGAAATCTTCAGTTTCTCTGCGATTTCCCGCTGTGTTGTTTCCCTGTTTCCATAAAGGCCGTACCGCAGAGCAATAATCTCCCGCTCTCGTTCTGTCAGCACCTCCCTTATGTAACTGTCTAACCGCACCAGATTCATCTCTTCTTCAATGCGGTCAATTACGTCGGCGTCTTCCGCCATACAGATATCCATCAGGCGGATTGTATTTCCTTCTTTATCCGAACCAATCGGGTCATACAGATATACTTCCCTGGTCTGCTTTTTATTTCCACGGAACAGCATAAGTAACTCATTTTCAATACATCGCGATGCGTAGGTAGCAAGCCGGATGCCCTTATCCGTATCGAAACTGTCGATTGCTTTCATGAGTCCAATCGTTCCGACCGAAATCAAATCATCCGTCTCATACCCTGTATTCCCATACTTTTTCACCACATGGGCTACCAGACGCAGATTATGCTCAATCAGACAATTCCTACAGGCCAGGTTCCCTTCCTTCATGCCCTGCAACATCTTTTCTTCTTCCTGTGTAGTCAGAGGGTGTGGAAAAGATTGCACACAATTACCAACCTTTTTCGAAGGTTACTACTACTTTATGCCGCTATGGAATGTCCTGTGAAAACTATTTTTTATTCTGCCTTCTGGCGAAGCAAATCAAAAGCTTCCGGCACTTCAGAAAGCTTCACAAAAATCTTCTGCTGCGGATGTGGGCAGTTTTCCATCTCATTGCCCTCTTCATCCTGTAAGGAAAGCACTGTTGCAAGTACATTTTCCCCATTCTTTTTCATGACCTCTACCGTATCTCCTACCGCAAATTTATTTCTCTGTTCGATTATGGCATAGCCATCCTCTGTCAACTGATTTACAATACCAAGATACGTGTATTCTTTTACGTATACGTTGTTATCATAAATCTGTGCGTCTGTCTTCGGCTTATCAAAGAAAAAGCCTGTAGTAAACTGACGGTACGTGCATTTTGCAATTTCCTCACGATAATACGGCAGGTTTTCCTGATATTTTTCCGGACTTTCAAAGAAATCATCGATTGCCTTACGGTAGGTTCTTGCAACCGCTGCCACATAAAGCGCCGTCTTCATTCTTCCTTCTACCTTTAAGCTGTTGATTCCCGCATCCACAATTTCCGGAATATATTCAATCATACATAAATCCTTGGAATTAAAGATATACGTACCTCTGTCATTTTCAAATACCGGCAAATATTCTCCCGGACGGTTCTCTTCCATCAGATAATATTTCCAACGGCAAGGATGGGTACATGCGCCCAAATTAGCATCTCTTCCTGTGAAGTAATTGCTAAGAAGGCATCTTCCCGAATAGGAAATGCACATCGCACCATGGATAAAGGTCTCAATCTCCAAATCATCCGGAATATTCTGGCGGATTTCCTTAATTTCTGCCATGGAAAGCTCTCTGGCAGATACCACTCTGGTAGCACCCATACGCTGCCAGAACAAATAGGTTCCGTAATTCACATTATTGGCCTGCGTACTGATATGCTTATCAATTTCCGGAGCATACTCCTTTGCCAGTTCAAATACCCCCGGATCAGAGATAATCAGCGCATCCGGACGAATCGGGGTACCATCCTCTGCCACATCCAGACAGGACAACTCCCTGAAATATTCCGCCACTCCTGCAAGATCCCGGTTATGGGCCGTAATATTTGCAGTCACATACACTTTCTTTCCGTATGCATGGGCAAAACGGATTCCATCCGCCATGTCCTCTCTTGAAAAGTTCTTTGCTTTTGCCCGCAGCCCGTACATTTCTCCACCGATATATACCGCATCAGCGCCGTATAACACTGCAACCTTCAGTACTTCCAAACTGCTCGCCGGGATTAAAAGCTCCGGTTTTTTATTTCCTGTAACCATGTTTCCTGGTTCTCCTTTCAAACTGCCTAACGCTTTACACTGAGTGCCATTCCATCGCCAACTGCAACTATAGAAGTTGTCAATGCATCATTATGCTTCAGTTCATAGAGGTATTCCCTCATTCTCATATGAATAGTCCGGTCTCTTCTTGTAATAGAGTACTTGGATTCCATAATAGAGCCTTCCTGCAATACATTGTCTGTAATCAGAATTGCACCCTTCTTTAACATCGGCATAATGCTTTGAAGGAAACTCATATATTGCCCTTTTGCCGCATCCATAAAGATGAAATCGTACTGCTCTCCCTTTTCCATCAATTCCTTTAACACATCCTCTGCGTCTCCGGTCAAAAAGGTAACATCATCTTTTCTTTTTAACGCTGCCAGATTTTTTTCTGCCTCTACAATGCGCATCGGCACTTTTTCAATGGTAGTCAGCTTACAGTCCTCCGGCATATATTCGCACATCAAAGAGGCAGAAAAGCCAATTGCCGTTCCCACCTCTAAGATTCTCTTTGGTTGCTTTACTTCAAGCAACAGACGTAAAAAGCTCTGTGCCTCTTTACGGATAATCGGAACCTCATGCAGGATAGCATACTCTTCCAGCTTTTTTAAATGGTCCGGAAGTTCCGTTTCCAGGGAATTCAGATATTCCACCAATCTTGGTTCTACAATCATCCTGCCCTTATTCCTCCTTCACTATCGCATTGGCGTAGTTCGTTATCTGGTCCAATATCTCGTCATATGTCATCGAGGTATTCAGAATATACGTACCTGCCAGTATCTTATGCTTCATCAGCTGAACCTTCAAAAAGAAAGAGTAACGGTTTGGAATCACACGGTTCATCTCCAGCGCAGACGCCACTTCCATTGTAGACGCACCTTCCTTTATGACAATCTCCACATTAATTCCAGGCTCTGCATCCATCGTAGCATCACCAAATACCTGAAAACAGAAATCCTTTGCCGTAATCCCGACCTTGTAAATAGCAAAAATAACGATAGCATAGAATATGATATTCAATAGCAGGTGCAGAATAAAGCCTACTATGTCCATTACAATTTTCGTCGCGGAACTCTTCCCTGCCATACTCACACTTCCTTTCTGCTTATGCATCCACTTCCACAATAATCGGAAGAATCATCGGTCTTCTCTTTGTACGTTTCCATACAAAATCACCTAAAGAATCCTTAATCAGGTTCTTCATCTTGCCCCAGTCGGAGCTGTTACGGTTCAGACACTTATCAAGTGCATCCTCCACCACCGTCTTTGCTTCATCCAACAGATTTTCCGATTCACGCACATAAACAAATCCTCTGGAAACAATATCCGGTCCTGAAAGAATACAATTCGTATATTTCTGCAGAGTTACCACCACAACCAAAAGACCGTTTTCCGATAAATGCTGACGGTCACGGAGTACGATGTTTCCTACATCTCCTACTCCAAGTCCATCCACCAGAATGCCCTGTGCGGTTACCTTGTCTACGATTTCTGCACGCTCCGACTCCATCTCAAGCACATCACCCGGCGACAGAATATAGACATGGTCTTTGTCTACTCCCATCTCCTGCGCAAGCTCCGCATGACGCATCATGTGACGGTATTCTCCGTGAACAGGAATGGCATACCTCGGCTTCGTCAAAGCATAAATTAACTTCAGCTCCTCCTGGCAGGCATGACCGGATACATGAGTATCCTGGAAAATCACCTTGGCCCCTTTCTGGGACAACTCATTAATTACCTTTGATACATGCTTTTCATTTCCCGGAATTGGTGTGGAACTCAAAATCACCACATCTCCCGGCACAATAGAAACCTTTCTGTGCACGTTTGCCGCCATTCTGGATAATGCTGCCATCGCTTCTCCCTGGCTCCCGGTTGTAATCAGCACCAGTTTTTCCGGCGGATAATTTTTAATCTGTTCAATATCAATTAATATTCCATCCGGAATATTGATATATCCAAGTTCCGAAGCCGTGGTAATAATATTTACCATGCTCCGCCCTTCAATTACTACCTTTCTGCCATATTTAATGGCAGAGTTGATAATCTGCTGTACGCGGTCCACATTGGAAGCAAATGTTGCAACAATAATTCTGTGGCTCGCATTTTCTGCAAACAGATTATCAAATGTTTTTCCTACCGTTCTCTCAGACATAGTATAGCCCGGACGTTCTGCATTCGTTGAATCGGCAAGCAGAGCAAGTACACCTTTTTTGCCAATTTCACCAAACCGCTGTAAATCAAACGCATCACCAAACACCGGTGTATAATCCACCTTAAAGTCACCGGTATGCACAATCGTGCCGACAGGTGTATAAATTGCAAATGCCGCAGAATCCGCAATACTATGATTGGTACGGATAAATTCCACACGGAAGCAGCCAAGGTTTACAGACTGTCCGTGCTTGATTACCTTACGTTTTGTCTGCTTTACCAGATTATGTTCCTTTAACTTGTTCTCAATGATTCCCATGGTCAGCTTTGTCGCATAAATCGGCACATTCACCTGTGGTAAAATGTACGGCAACGCACCGATATGGTCCTCATGTGCATGAGTAATCACAAAGCCTTTTACTTTATCAATATTGTCTTTTAAGTAGGTTACATCCGGGATTACAAGGTCAATTCCAAGCATATCCTCCGCCGGGAATGCAAGCCCACAGTCTACAACAATAATCGTATCTTCGTATTCATATGCGGTAATATTCATCCCGATTTGTTCCAGACCACCCAAAGGAATAATTTTCACTCCGTGTAGCGGAACTTCCGGCATTTTTACTACCGTTTCTTCCTTTGCTACTGTTTTTTTCGTTCTCAAACTCTCCCTCCATTCCTCATTCCTGCGTCACTAATTCGAGGTCCTCAAGCAACTCCTCAAAAATTGCCGCAACTGCTGTTAATTCTTTATCATCGTCTACAATATCATAAAATGCTTCCTCCGCATTTTCATTCGATACTTCCTTTAAGATTAACGCTTCCTCTTCTTCGTCTTCAATCTCATCCACCACAAGAAGGTACTTTACTCCATTAATCTTGGTTTCTTCAATCACACGGAGAGTAGCTACATCTCCGTCTTCTGTTGTAAAATTTACAATCGTATCCTGATTCTTATTCATCCTCTTTGCTTCCTTCCATTGCTTTCTTATTTGCAAGATAATCTAAATAGCCCTGCAAAATAAACACAGCAGCCAGCTTATCCACTACCTGCATCTTCTGCTTCAATCCGACCGAGCCCGCATCCAGCACACGATGTGCTGCTACGGTTGTCAGCCGCTCGTCCCACAGAACAACCGGAAGTCCGGTCCTTCTTTCCAAATCCTTTGCAACCTCTTCTGACTTCAGGGCACGTTCTCCAATCGTATTATTCATGTTCTTTGGATAACCCAGTACAATCTGTTCCACGCCGTATTCCTGAATCAATTCTTCAATTCTCTGATAAGTTTTTCTAAGCTGGTTTTCCTGTTTTCTGCGGATCGTTTCGATGCCCTGGGCCGTTAACAAAAGCTCATCGCTGATTGCCACACCTACCGTCACCGAACCGAAATCCAATCCCATAATTCTCATACGCAAATTCCTTTAAAAATGATGTTTAATGTAATCTCCCAGTAATTCCTCCACAATTTCATCGCGTTCCACCTTCATAATCAGGCTTCTTGCTCCGTTGTGGCTGGTAATGTATGTCGGATCTCCCGACATGATGTAACCTACAATCTGATTAATCGGATTATACCCCTGCTCTGTCAAGGCTTCAAATACACTGTCAATCACATCCTTAACTACCGGCTGGGTTTCTTTTTGTACTCTGAAAAACTGCGTCTTATTGATTTCGTTCATTCTTCCCTCCATACCTCACCAATCATTGTTTCTTCTTTTTGTGCATGTCCGGTCACACGCACGGTTCTGATTTGATTTGACCAATCCTCTTCCGTTTTTACTGCAATACGCACGTACCGCTCATTATAACCCACCTGGCAAATCACTCCATCTACAACAGCACTCTCTTCAAACAGAACCTCCTGCTCTGTTCCAATCTCCTGTTCCCGATAAAGCATACCAAGCGTTTCCTCTGTTTGTATCAGCCGTTCACTGCGCTCAGTTTTCACAGTCTCCGGAACCTGGCCACTCATTTTATCAGCCACCGTCCCCTGACGTCTTGAATACTTAAACACGTGAATTTTTGAAAATCCAATCCGCCTTGCAAAGGCAAGCGTCTCTTCAAACTCTTCTTCGGTTTCCTGTGGGAAGCCCACTATAATATCGGTTGTAATCGCCGGAGCTACATAGTATTTGTTTAATACTGCAACACTGTATGCATATTCCTCCGTCGTATACTTCCGGTTCATTCTTTTTAAAACCGTATCACTTCCGCTCTGCAAAGACAGATGAAAATGCGGACATACCGTTTTAAAGCTAACTAAAGCTTTGACAAATTCTTCCGTAATAATACGTGGTTCTAACGAACCAAGACGAATTCTTTTGATGCCCGGTATCCCATCCAGCGCCGCAATCAGTGAAAGAAGCGGCTGGTGTCCTTCTTCTGCCGGTTGTCCGTAAGAAGACAGATGGATTCCCGTCAGAACTATTTCCTGATATCCCGCCTTTGCAAGACGTTCTACCTCTGCAACAACGTCCTCCGGAGCTCTGGAACGGATTCTGCCTCTGGCATATGGAATAATACAATAACTGCAAAACTGGTTACAGCCATCCTGAATCTTAATGTAAGCACGGGTATGCTCCACCTGCGTATCCAGACTTAAATCCTCATATTCGGTTTCTTTTCCGATATCCAGACGCTCATTTTCCCGTCCTGCCAAATATCCGTTTAAAATCGAAACAATCTCTTTTTTCTGATTATTTCCGACAATCACATCAATTCCGTTTTCTTTCAATGCCGCCGCATCTGCCGTCTGCGCATAACAACCGGCTGCCACAATCACAGCCTCCGGATTGTTTTTTCTTGCCTTGTGCAGCATCTGTCTGGATTTCCGATCCGCCATATTGGTTACCGAACAGGTATTTACGATATAAATATCTGCCACCTCATGGAACTCGCACACAAGGGCGCCTTCACGTACAAGCAACGCCTGCATTGCCTCCGTCTCATAGGAATTCACTTTACAACCCAGGGTCAAAAAAGCAATTTTTTTATTCTTTACCATTTTTTCTTAACACCTTCACATTTTACACACAATTACCAAACAATTATCTTGCAAATTTATGAACTTTGTATATTGATTTTTACAATAAAAAGAAGTAGTATAAGTGTGTAGAAAATATTACAAGGAGGATTACGCCATGACAACTGTTAAGATTTCTTTAGATTCCATTGACAAAGTAAAAGCTTTTGTAAATGCAATCACAAAGTTTGATTCCGATTTTGACTTAATCTCCGGAAGATATGTTATCGATGCTAAGTCCATTATGGGTATCTTCAGTCTTGACTTATCTAAGCCAATCGAACTGACGATACATAATGATAACGTAAGTGCTATTCTTGATACAATTGCACCTTACGTTGTAGAATAACTTCTACAAAAATCGGATAAAGGTATACGTTACATGGGGAGAATCTCGCAAAACTTACGAGATTCTCTTTTTTTCCTCGTTTTAACCAACATTCACTACTTCAACCGTATTCAATGCTTCTTCCACAAGCTTATCAATCTGTTCTGTAAGATGCGTTTCCGACTGTTCAATCACGGACAATACCGGATGTGTTACCGGATGCTTTGCAACGAAAATCGTACAACAGTCCTCATATGGAAGAATGGAAGTTTCATACGTCTTAATTTTTTCAGATATCGTTATGATATCCTGCTTATCAAATGCAATTAATGGACGGTATACAGGAAGTGTACACACTGCATTTGTAGCCATCAGACTCTTCATGGTCTGACTTGCCACCTGCCCGATACTCTCTCCCGTAATCAAACCTTCGCACTTGCTGTCCATGGCAAGCTTTTCTGCAATCTTCATCATGTAGCGGCGCATAATAATAGTCAGCTGTTCATGCGGGCACTGCTCGTAAATATAGAGCTGGATATCCGTAAAGTTTACAATATTCAAACGAATTGGACCTGTATATGCACTGATAATCCTTGCAAGGTCCACAACCTTCTGTTTTGCTCTTTCACTGGTATATGGCGGTGCATGGAAATACGTTGCCTCCAGAGCAACACCCCTCTTTGCAATCATGTAACCTGCTACCGGACTATCAATACCACCGGATAAAAGTAACATTGCCTTACCGCCGGAGCCAACCGGCATACCACCCGGTCCCGGAATGATGTGGGAATAAATATAAGACTTTGTACGCACTTCCACAAATACACGCACCTGTGGCTCATGCACATCTACCTTCAGCGTATCAAAACGGTGCAACAAAGATTCTCCCAGCTTACAGCACATTTCCGGAGAGGTAATCGGATAACGCTTATCCGCTCTCTTTGCCTCTACCTTAAATGTAAATGTCTTATCTTCATAAAAATTATCCACATAATCAAGGGCAGCTTCCGTAATCACGTCCCAGTCTGTACTATCTACCACCACAACAGGACAGATTCCGGTCACGCCGAATACCTTCTGTAATTCAGCCACGGTTTCCTCATAATCGTATTCCTCCGGACAGGAAACGAAAATTCTTCCCTGTTCTCTGGAAACTTCAAACTCGCCGAGCTTATCCAGATGGTACTTAATCTGATTCTTTAAAATATTTTCAAACACGTGGCGGTTTTTTCCTTTTAACCCGATTTCACCATACTTAATCAAAAATGCTCTGTACATTCTTCTTCCTCATTTTCTGCCTGCCATGCACATTACACCGTAATGACACGGTAGCCTTTATTTTCATAAACACCAATGGAGCTTCTTTTCTTTTCCTTTGCCCGATATAGCGCATTGTCTGCCAGATGGGTCAAATCAAGCATCGACTCACCCTCATCGGGAGTACCGTTTGCAATCCCCTGGCTCACCGTCACATAGCAGGATACCAAAGATTTTTCATGCGGAATCTTTTCCTCCAGAAGGCGTGCGTTAATCTCTTTTGCGATTTCAATCACTTCTTTTGTCTTCATGCCATGTACCAGAATAAAGAACTCGTCTCCGCCATACCTTACCACAGTTCCCTTATTCCCTACGCTATCAGAAATAATTTCGCTGACTCTTTTAATACAGGCATCTCCCTCCAGATGGCCGTACGTATCGTTATACTGCTTAAAGTAATCAATATCCATAACAATGGCACCGACCGTGCTTCCCTTTGCCACAGCCTTCTTCCACCATTTGTCCGACTCACGATTTAAAACATAACGATTATAAAGCCCGGTCAGCGGGTCATGCTCTGACAAATGCTTTAAGCTGATTTTTGCCTCCTCAGCCTTTTTCTGCTTCTGTAGCGCCGTATTTAACGTCTGACGGTTTCTTACACTGCGAAGCTGCTGTTTATCAAGGAAAGCATCCTTGCGTTTCTGCTCAAACATATAGCTTTCATACGCTTTCAGTAAGGCTTCCTGATTCTGTATCTTCTTTGTATAAGCAATCACTGCTTCATAATACAGACACCACAAGGTGGAAAAGTTCAGCTTCTCTGCAATTTTATAAATTGCTCTCAGCATACGCTCTGCTGACTCAAGCTTATCCTTTTCAATCAACACCTGACATACTCTTACATAATCTTCGGCCATTTCTATTGCTTCTACTCCGGCCTCCACCGCAGTAATCACATTTTCAATATACTGTTCTGCTTCACTGATTCTTCCAAGCTTTAAGTAATTCAGGACAAATAACGCTGACTTTCCGGAACCGTAATAAGCCTCTTCCATCCCGTCCTTATCTTTATAAAGCATCCCAAGAACACGGAGACTTTCCTCATGATTCCCCAGTCCACAATAGCAGGTTGCCATATTTAAGAGCGTAATGTTGATATTGTGAATTCCGATTTCACTCTTTCCGGTACGAAGTCCCTTCTCATACAGTTCAATCGACTGCTCCAGACAACGCTCCAGATACGGAAGCGCTTCTTCGTACCGATGCATGTGGATAAACATGTCACCGATATTATTCATCATCACACGTACTCTGCCGTAATAGTGATGTTTTTTCGCAATATCCATCGCCATCTGATAATATTCCAATGCAGCAATGTTATCTCCCTGGTTCAGAAAGAAAATGCCAATCATATTCAGTATCTTTGATTCCAAATCATAGGCCTTGCTGTTTCGCGCCATCTGTAATGCCTTTACCGCCATGCTCAGCATCTTTTCATCCAGCTCACCAAGGCGGTATTTCGATTCCAGATAAAAATAGCTCGCACATGCCTGTGCATACTCATCCTTATCAGTTCTCGCCTCTGCAAGCATCTGACGGCTGGTTTTCAGCATTTGACTGGAATCCAGATAACGTGCCGCATCAATCTGTTCTATATAGTTTTGAAGAGTCTGTTTCTTCATTCTTTGCTCCTTTTTAGCATTTCATTATTCAATACATTATATCATGTCAAGTATAAAATAACAATTATTTTCTATAAAAGCGACGTAACTTCGGAAGCAGTTCCTCCACGCAATCCGCTGCATACTCCACTTCTTCCTGTGTCGTCTCCACAGAAAAACTAAAACGCAACGTAGCATCCAGAAGTTCCTTCTTCACTCCGATAGCAACCAACGTACCGCTGATGTCCGGATGATTGGAAGAACATGCCGAACCGGAAGACACATACACGCCTTTGTCTTCCAAAGCGTGCAGCAGCACCTCGCTCCTCACACCCAGAAAGCTTGCACTGAGTACATGCGGTGCTGTTGCTCCTATTCCTTCCTCCGGAATTCCGTTTACCGTCACATCCTCCATCTGTAAAAAACGTTCCGCCAACGTTTTCTTCAGTTCAAACAAATGTACCCGGTTTTTCTCAAGATTTGCATACATATCCGCCGCTGCCTGACCAAGCCCTGCGATTGCAGGAACATTTTCTGTCCCGGAGCGCATACCTCTCTCCTGTCCACCGCCATAAATAACCGGACGAATTTTTGTTTTGCTCTTCACGTACAAAAATCCGCTTCCTTTCGGTCCATGAATCTTATGTCCGCTGACACTGAGCAAATCAATCCCTTCTCTTGCCGGCTGTATTCTTATTTTCCCGAATGCCTGAATGGCATCTACATGAAACAAAACATCCTTTTTCTTTTCCTTAACCCGCCTTGCAATTTCTGCAACCGGTTCTACACTTCCGATTTCATTATTCACATACATAACGGAAACCAGAATCGTATCTTCACCCACTGCATCCACCAGCGCATCAACATCCACTCTTCCTGCAGCATCCACCGGCACAAACGTTACCCTAAATCCCATTTCCTCCAAAAACAACAGCGGCTCATACACCGAAGCATGCTCAATTCTTGTTGTAATAATGTGATTTCCTGTACGGCGGTTTGCCAGTGCCGCACCAATCAATGCCATATTATTGGACTCTGTTCCTCCGGAGGTGAAAATAATTTCCGAAGGCTCACATTTTAAAATCCCGGCAATTTTTTGCCTGGACTCTTTTAAGTACTGCTCTGCATCCATCCCTTTTCTGTGCATGGAAGAAGGATTTCCAAAGTCATTTACGTATACCTGATTCATTTTTTCCAGCACGGCAGCACTTACTCTTGTCGTTGCCGCATTATCTAAATATGCTTCCATTTTTGTCCCTTTCCCTATGCCTCTTCCATTGCACATTCTATCTCATACATCAGAATGGATAACGTAGCAAATCCGGCAGTTTCTGTGCGCAAAATTCTCTTTCCCAGGGATACCGGAATCACTCCTGCTTCCTTGGCAAGTTCTATCTCTGCTTCCTCAAAGCCGCCCTCCGGCCCGATAAATACGGAAACCGTCTTCTGGTTTACCGCCTGCCCAGCTGCCGCCTTGAATGACTTCATGCCCTCAGCCAGTTCATAAGGAATCAACCCCATGCCTTCTGCAGAAGCCTTTTTCAGTGCCTCCTTAAATGGCATTACCTTGGAAACTGTTGGCACAACACCCCTTCCGGACTGTTTTGCAGCACTTTCTGCAATCGCCTGCCAGCGTTCTATTTTTTTTGTTTCCTTTTTGTCATCCTCCAGCTTCACGATACAACGTTTTGTCATCACAGGTACAATTTCAACCGCTCCCAGTTCTACCGCCTTCTGGATAATCAATTCCATCTTGTCCTTTTTGGGAAGTCCCTGATACAACACCAGTCTCACCGGAAGCTCTGTCCGCGCCTGCCTCCGGTCCAAAATCCAAAGCACAACTTCTCCCGGTATAAACTCCGCAATTTTACATTCATATTCCATTCCGGTACCGTCACAAACTGTCAGCTGTTCTCCCTCTCGCATCCGGAGTACATTTTTCATATGATTCACATCAGAACCTGTAATTCTGATATATTGCTCTGTCACATTTTTCTCTTCGCAGTAAAAACAATGCATAGTTAATCCTTTCTGATTCTAGGCAGATTCCATTTAAAATACGCTGCCAGGATACGAATGACAAACACAACCACTGCTCCTGTCAGCATTCCGGCAAGCTCGCCAAACCATCCAACCAGCACCGCCGTCACCGTTGCACCGATAATAGAAGCACTTGCATAAACATGTCTTACAAAAATATACGGTGTGTTTCCTGCCATAATATCTCTGATCATACCACCGCCTACACCGGTCAGCACACCGACAAAAATCTGCAAAAACAACGTCGTTTCATACTCCATGCTTAACGCTGCATTTACACCGACAACAGTAAAAATAGCAAGCCCCAGAGAGTCGCAAATCAGCATCAGTCTGTCATATGCGATATAAAACCTGCTTTCACGTAATTTGTGGTTATAGTAGGTTGCCACAAACACAACCAATGAAAACGCGATTGCCACCAAAGCATACACCGGATTCTGAAACATCACCGGAGGATTTACTCCCAGAATCAGGTCACGAATCATACCGCCTCCCACCGCAGTTGTCATACCAAGTACGCAAACTCCAAGAACATCCATCTCTTTTTCTACTGCCACCATAGCTCCTGCAGATGCAAAGGCAATGGTTCCGATTAACTCCATTATAAAAATAAATGTATCAATGTTCATCTTATCTTTCCTTCATTCTTTCTTCAATTTCCTCTACGGTACGGATAATATCCTTTGAAAGCACCTCACATCCGTTTTCTGTAATCAGCAGATCATCTTCAATGCGGATACCGATGGCTTCCTCATCTATATAAAGCCCCGGTTCATCGGTAATCACCATGCCCGGCTCTAACTTTGCCTTCTCCGGCACTGTAACATCGTGCACGTCAATTCCAAGGTGGTGGGAAACACCATGCATATAGTACTTTCCCACTTCCTCTTCCTTTTCAATCAGCCCAAGAGCAATCAAGCCCTCTGCCAATACTTTTTTGCAGTGATCGTTTAACTCTGCCAAAGTAAGTCCCGGCTTTGCCATCGCAGCAATCTCCTGATTTGCTTTGAGAACAATGTTATATACTTCCTTCTGGCGTTCTGTGAACTTACCGCTCACCGGATAGGTTCTTGTAATATCTGCATTATAACCGTCCACCCTTGCACCTAAATCCAACAGGATTAGTGTATTCTCCTCACATTTTGCATGGTTAGTCTCATAATGCAGCATAGTGCCGTTGATACCGGATCCGGCAATCGTCGGAAATGCCATTCCGTCAGCCCCCTGCGCCTTTACCTTATACTCAAATTCTGCTTGGACCTGATACTCCATCATGCCCGGCTTTAACGTGGTAAGAACATGATTCAACGCTTCCTTTGTCACCGCAACCGCTTTTCTCATGGTAGCAAGCTCTTCTTCTCCTTTTACCATCCGCAAAGACGCAATGACCGGGTAAATCGTTTCTACTGTCACACCCGGATATGCCTGAATAAATTCATTTGCCCGCACAAGATTATAATCCGGCAAATCCTTCATTCCATGACGGTAAGTGTCAAAATACACCTTTTTCGGAAGCTTTCTTGTCATAATCAGATTGATAGCAGAGGTCAGTCCGTCAATTAGGCGGATCTGCTCAATTCCGCTCACGGTCCTTGCTTCCTCTTCCGTCATCTTCTTTCCTACCCAGCGTTCAATTGCAGGGTCAATCGGCTCAATAAACAGCGTTTCCACCACTTTTTCCCCACAGGTATCAATCATCAGTGCCATATTACTTCTACGGATACCGGTCAGATAGAAAAACTGACGGTTCGCCTCAAAATGTTGGTACGCATCCGCGCTGATATGCACCGCTTCTCCGGAATAAAGAATCAGGACACTGCCCTTGCCCATTTTTTCTGCTACACTCTTTCTTCTCTCTTGATATGTCATACTCTCTTCCCGTCCTTTTTATTTTCTTGCCACATAGGAGAACCAGTCTCCCATTTGTGTTACTTCCACAATTTCAAATCCATTTGCAAGCAAAGCTTCTTTTACTTCCTCTGCTTTTAAGTAAATGATACCGGAACTGATAAAATAAGCACCCGGTTTCATAAACTCACCGGCAATTCCCGACAGCGGAATAATCACATCGGCCAAAATATTTGCCACAACAATATCGTAATCGCTACCAAGTTGCTTTCTTCCTTCTGCATCCTCTAATACGTTGCTCAGATAAAAATCGGCCTCTACACCATTCTGCGCCGTATTTTCTCCGGATGCTTTCACTGCATTTACATCAATGTCTGTACCTGCCACATAAGACGCTCCCAGCTTTTTTGCCGCAATGGATAAAATACCGCTGCCACAGCCAAGATCAAGCACCTTATCCCCGTTCTTTTCATACTTTTTCAGATTCAGGATACAGAGCTTTGTGGTTTCATGGGAACCGGTACCGAACGCCGTACCCGGGTCAATTTCAATGACCATATCGTCTTCTTTTACTTCTTCAAGTGTTTCCCATGTCGGTTTAATTACAATGTCTTCATCCACACGAAACGGCTTAAAGAATGCTTTCCAGTTATTAATCCAGTCCGTGTCCTCTGTTTCTGAAAGAATAAACTCCTTTTCTCCGGTATAAAGGAACGCATCAATCTCAAGCAAACCGGCTCTGACAGCGGAAAGTCTCTCCTCGACATCCTCTTCCTCTTCCAGATAAAAGCTGACCGTCGCCTTTCCTTCATCCTCCGGAAGTTCCGGCAAAAAGTCGATAAACATCTTCTTTTTATCCTCTTCCGATAATTGGATATTGTCCTGGATTTCGATTCCCTCAATGCCCAGTTCATCCAACATAGCGCTCACCAAATCTACTGCTTCTGTCGTTGTTTCAAACGAAATCTTTTTCCATTTCATGCTTTTTCCCTCATTTTTTCCATGTTCTATAAACGCACAAAAACAGACTAGCACGCAGGAACATGCTACTCTGCTTTCTTCTGCTTATTTATCATCATCTACGAGATTTTCAAAGAATTCTTCCATTCTCTTTTTCATGCCCTTTTTCTCGGACTTTTTATCCTGCTCTTCAGACGATGTAGTTTTCTTTTCTCCCTTAAAGCTTGCTTCTAACTGCTTTAATAAATCCTTCTGCTCCGAAGTCAGCTTTGTCGGTACCTGTACCACCAGGGTTACATAATGATCGCCACGCACCTGCTTGTTTCTAAGAGACGGCACGCCCTTTCCACGCAGACGTACCTTTGTATCGGTCTGTGTACCCGGAGCCACTGTATATAACACATCTCCGTCTACCGTACTGATACGGATATCTCCACCAAGTGCTGCTGTGGTGAACTCAAGCGGCACCGTCGAATAAATATCCATCTCCTGACGCTTGAAGGTCGGGTGTGAACTCACCGCAACCTCTACCAGCAAATCACCGCGTTCACCGCCACGTACTCCGGGTTCCCCCTTTCCACGGATACGGATGCTCTGTCCGTTCTCAATACCGGCAGGGATGGACACCTCTATTTTCTTTCTTACCGTAACAAAACCTTCACCACGGCAGTCTGTACATCTGTCCTTAATAATCTTTCCGGTACCGCGACAGTCAGGACACGCCTGCACACTCTGTGTCATACCAAATAACGTCTGCTGTCTATATACAACCTGACCACGGCCTCCGCACTTTTGACAGGTTTCCGGATTGGAGCCCGGCTTTGCACCGCTGCCATGACAGGTATTACATTCTTCTTTTAAATTTAAATCAAGCTCTTTGTCCGTACCAAATACTGCTTCATTAAAGGTAATACGGATACCGGCACGTACATTGGCTCCCTTCATCGGACCGTTACTTCCTCGGCTTCTTCCACCGCCCATGCCGAATAAATCGCCAAAAATATCACCAAAATTACCAAACAAATCGCTCATGTCTCCGGTAAAGTCAAATCCGCCGGCTCCCATTCCTCCCTGTTCAAATGCCGCATGGCCGAACTGGTCGTACTGACGACGTTTCTCCGGGTCACTTAAAACACCGTACGCTTCCGACGCTTCCTTAAACTTAGCTTCTGCCTCCTTATCGCCCGGATTCATGTCCGGATGATACTTCTTTGCCACCTGACGATATGCTTTTTTTAATTCATCATCCGATGCCCCTTTGGATACCCCAAGGACCTCGTAATAATCTCTTTTACTCTCTGCCATTTTTCATCACCTAATCTTTTAACTAACATATAGGCAGTCGCCTGGACTGCCTATATGCATATCGCTTACGCGACTATTGATTTTAACATAACTTACTTTGAAATGCAAGGTTTCATGCGATTTCCGTTCAGATTAAACCTCTCTGTAATCGCCGTCAACAACGTCATCCTGATAGGTGGACTGACCGCCCATATCACCGCCGTTAAAACCTCCCATGTCAGGACCTGCACCCTGTGCACCGCCCTGTGCCTGCTCATATACCTTCTGGAAAAGAGCCTGTGCACTTGTCATAAGCTTTTCCTTAGCTGCCTTGATGTCAGCCACTTCACCTTCGGACATCACCTCAGGATTTGTCTTTTCGATGAGTTCCTTTAAGTGAGCAAGGTCTGCTTCTACTGCTGCCTTGTCATCTGCGGAAATCTTATCGCCAACTTCGTTTAATGCCTTCTCTGTCTGGAATACCATGGAGTCCGCATCATTTCTTGTCTCAACAGCTTCCTTACGCTTCTTATCCTGAGCTTCGTACTCAGCAGCTTCCTTTACTGCCTTTTCGATATCAGCATCGGAAAGATTGGAGCCTGCTGTGATTGTGATGTGCTGCTCTCTGCCTGTTCCAAGATCCTTTGCGGATACATTTACGATACCGTTTGCATCGATGTCGAAGGTAACCTCAATCTGTGGAACACCTCTTCTTGCTGGCGGAATACCATCCAGACGGAACTGTCCAAGGGACTTGTTATCTCTCGCAAACTGACGCTCACCCTGTACTACGTTGATATCAACGGCACTCTGATTGTCTGCTGCTGTGGAGAAAATCTGGCTCTTCTTTGTTGGGATGGTTGTATTTCTTTCAATCAGTCTGGTAGCAACGCCACCCATCGTCTCAATGGAGAGGGAAAGCGGAGTTACGTCAAGTAAGAGAATGTCACCTGCACCTGCATCACCGGCAAGCTTACCACCCTGGATGGAAGCACCAAGTGCTACACATTCGTCAGGATTTAATGTCTTACTTGGCTCATGGCCTGTTAACTGCTTTACCTTATCCTGAACAGCAGGGATTCTTGTGGAACCACCGACTAATAATACCTTACTAAGCTCGGAAGCGGAGATACCTGCATCTCTTAATGCATTCTGAACCGGAGTCGCTGTTCTTTCTACTAAGTCATGTGTCAATTCATCAAACTTTGCTCTTGTAAGGTTCATATCGAAGTGCTTTGGACCTTCTGCAGTAGCTGTGATGAAAGGAAGGTTGATATTGGTTGTGGTCTGAGAGGAAAGTTCCTTCTTTGCCTTTTCCGCAGCTTCCTTTAATCTCTGCATTGCCATCTTATCCATGGATAAGTCAACGCCTTCTGCCTTCTTGAACTCTTCTACAAAATATCTGGTAACTCTCTCATCAAAATCGTCACCACCGAGTCTGTTGTCACCGGAAGTAGCAAGTACTTCGATAACGCCGTCACCGATCTCAATTACGGATACGTCGAAGGTACCGCCACCTAAGTCGTAAACCATAATCTTCTGTTCCTTTTCATTGTCAAGACCATATGCAAGTGCTGCTGCTGTCGGCTCATTGATGATTCTCTTTACATCAAGGCCTGCAATCTTACCTGCATCCTTGGTTGCCTGTCTCTGGGAGTCGTTAAAGTAAGCAGGAACTGTAATAACAGCCTCTGTTACAGTCTCACCAAGATAGTTTTCTGCATCTGCCTTTAACTTCTGCAGAACCATAGCGGAAATTTCCTGTGGGGAGAACTTCTTGTCATCAACGCTGATTCTGAAGTCTGTACCCATATGTCTCTTAATGGAAGCAATTGTCTTGTCAGCGTTTGTTACAGCCTGACGCTTAGCCGCCTCACCTACAATACGCTCACCTGTCTTTGTAAAAGCTACAACGGAAGGTGTAGTTCTTGCACCTTCTGTATTTGTGATAACCACCGGCTTGCCGCCTTCCATAACGGCAACACAGGAATTGGTGGTACCTAAGTCAATACCAATAATCTTACCCATCTTTTTTTCCTCCTTCTATACTTTAAATATTAGTTTGCTACCTTAACCATAGAATGTCTTACGACGCTCTCTCTATACATATAACCCTTCTGAAACTCTTCGACAACGATGTTTTCTCCAACCGAATCATCCTCCACATGCATTACCGCATTGTGAAAATCCGGGTTGAACTCATTGCCCACAGCTTCAATCGGCTTTACGCCCGCAGCTTCCAGCACAGTCATAAACTGCTTATACACCTTTTCCATGCCCTGTGCAAATGCATTTGCCTCTAATTCCTCAGCCGGAACGGTGGCAAGTCCCCGTTCCATGTTATCCACCACCGGAAGGATTCTCTCTACGATATCCTTTGCTCCGATTTCAAACATCTGGGACTTTTCTCTTTCGGAACGTTTTCTGAAATTATCAAATTCTGCCATCTGACGCATCAGTCTGTCATTCAGTTCCTCAATCTTTTCATCCTTTTTGTCTTTCTTTTCTTTCTTTTTAAAGAAGCCCTTCTTTTCACCGGAGGCTTCTGTATCCTCATCCGCCTCTGCTTCTGTTGTTTCCGTTGCCTCGGTCTCTTCGGTTTCCTCTGTCGGGGCTTCTTCCGCAACCTCTTCTGTTTCCGTCAACTCTTCCACAACTTCTTCTGCAACATCTTTCTTTACTTCATTTTCTAATTCTTTGGCGTTCATTTCACGTCCTCTTTCTACTTCTTATATATTTCATCCAGCTGGGTTTGGATGGTCTTTAACGTAGAAACTACCTTTTCGTAATCCATACGTTTCGGTCCGACGATACCGATTTTTCCGTAAACACCGTCGGTCAGCTCGTATGTCGCTGTAACGACCGAACAGTCCTTCATGGATTCCATGGTCATCTCGTTTCCGATATACACCTGAATTTCGTTTCCATCCTCGGATTCCTTTCGCATCAGTTCGGTAATCTCTTTCTTTTCTTCCAATGCGTAGAGCAGCTGGGATACGTTATTATTATCTCCCAGTTCCGGGTACTTTAACATATTCGTTGTACCACTGGTGTATACCTTAACCTTATCTTCCTCGCTGATAGCCTGGGCAATCGCATCCAAAATATCACTGACAATGCTTCCAAGTCCCTCAGACTGCTGCTTTATCTGACTGATGACGTCCAGATTGATTTCGGATAAGTCAAGTCCCTGTAAATACGTATTTAACAGGATGTTTAACTTAAGAATCATTTCCTTATCTACCGGATTTGTCGTAGTAATCATCTTATTCTTGACAATATTTCCTTCGATTACGATAATTGCAAGAATCTGCGAGTCATCCACCTCTGTGAGCTGTAAGAACTTCACCTTACGGCTGCGGTACATCGGTGTGGTCACCATAGCTGCGTAATTGGTGTTTACTGCTAACATCTTGGTCACCTGCTCTAAGAGGTTTTCCATCCGGTCCGCCTTCTCAATCAGAAAGGCCCGCATCTCTTCGACTTCCTGCTCCTTTGTTTCCATCATGGTGTCAACATAAAGCCGGTAACCCTTATCCGAAGGAATACGACCCGCGGAAGTATGCGGCTGAAGAATGTAACCCATCTCCTCAAGGTCTGCCATCTCATTACGGATGGTGGCTGAACTTAAATTCAAATCAGTAAACTTTGAAATCGTTCTGGAGCCAACCGGTTCACCGGTTTCCAAGTAGTTTTTGATAATCGCCTGCAAAATTTTCAGTTTTCTCTCATCTAATTGCTGTTCCATCAGGTTCCTCCGGGTACTGATTTCGTACCTTGAATCTCGGTTGTTAGCACTCATTTCATTGGAGTGCTAATATCTTATGTACATAAAATAGCACCTGACTTTTAAATTGTCAAGTGCTATCTTTTAACTTTTTTCGTTTTTAATCGTTTTTTAAGAATTGGACTATTTCTTAATATAACGGAAGGTAACCTCCATTGTCTTTACCTGCTCACCAAATGCCTCCAATGGTACCGGGCAAGGGGTACATACGGAAGATACGCCACCCATCATGGTTCTGCCGTCTGCCGGCACTTCGGTTACCCAGGCATTGTAAAGGTTTACTCTTGTACAAAGACCATCATCACTTGTTGTATAAGCAAGACCATTTGTCTCAACCACCTGTCCGTTAATCTTTACCTCTGTAATAAGCATTATGTAACCAGGGAACAGGCTTTCCCCGTTACCGATACCGACTGCACAGAAGGTTGTACTGTTTGCATAGCCTGCTGCCGTTCCGGTAAAATCAAGCGCTACCGTATATGTGCCAGCACCGGTAATCTCTGCATCCGTAGCTACGACGCCCGCAGTTGCCGAACCCGGTGCATAGGTATCGCCGACACTGTACTGCACAGCCCAGTCACTGCTGGTATACATAATCCAAGCCTTTGCCTCATCCGGAGCAAGTGCCACTGCTTCTACTGCTGCATCCGTTGCCGCAGCAATGTCTGCCTGTGCCTGTGCTCTGATTTCATCCTGCGTCTTTGCCAGCTGGGCTTCATAGCTTCTGCCTGCAAAATAACCATCATACTCCTCAATTACCTTGCACTGATATCTGTTATAGAGATTATTGCAATCCCAAAGAAGTGGACAATACCCGTACAGATCACAGTTATCTAAGAAGTTTTCCATGTAAAGATCCATGTTTTCTTTCATTGTGCCGCTTTCAAAAAGCACGCCCCATTCACCGATTACAACGCCATAGCCCTGCTCAGTAAACTGCTGCAGCATAGCAAGAGTGTCATTCATTGTCTGATAATCCTGCTTACTGCCCCAGGTAGCAATGCTTTCAAAAATACAATATCCGGACGGATCATAATAATGAACGGATAATAACAGTTTATTTGCCGCCGTATCCGTTGGCATGCTAAAACGCGCATCACAGGTATTGGCAACATTCGTATTGACTCCGGCAATCAAAAGGAAACGGTCTGCATTGTTTCCGCCGGTTGCTCTGATGGTATCAACAAATGCCTGATTGATTTCGTTTGCCATAGCGTAATACTCATCTTCCGACAGTGTACCGGAATCTGCACAGACATCCTTATCGTTTAATCTGCTGCCAAGCTCTTCATTGGCAGATTCAAAAATCAGATGATAATCTCTATCCTTGTATGCTTCGGCAATCTGTGTCCACATCTCTGTGTATAAATCCATCGCAGACTGTCTGGTAATTTCGGTTGCAGAACCGAACATTCCCCACCAGCCACCGTCCCAGTGGTCATTTACAACAACAAACATATCCGCAGCAATCGCCCAATCAATAATCTCCCCGACACGATCAAGGAAATCCTCACGGATGGTATAATCGCCGTCCTCATATTTCATAGTGTTGGTCCATGCTACCGGAATACGGATGGTATCAAAACCGGCCGCCTTCATTCCATTAATCATTTCCTGTGTTGTCACCGGCTGTCCCCACGTAGTTTCATACGCAGAAACCTTTGCATCTGTTCCGTAGCTTGCACGTCCATACGCTTCCATTGTGTTACCAAGATTAATACCGTTACCCATCAATTCAACCACTTCTAAGGATGTCATATCCTTCAGTGTCTTTTCTGTCTGGCCAGGTTCTTCTGTAGGCTGTGCACCTTCTGTCGGAGCATTGGTCGGTGTCCCTTCATCGCCATTGTTACCGCACCCCGCAAACAAAGCCAGCATCATGGTAAGTGCAAGAAAAAGACCAAGCACTTTGCCCAATTTTCTCATATTGCAATCCTCCTTCGATATAACTCTTTTTATCTTTATCACCTAACGGCGAACAAAGTCTTCCGGAATAAATTCAATAAACACCTGATTACTCACATCGATTCCGGTCTCTGTCAGTGCAACCGTATCTCCTGAAATCGCAATCAATCCGTCCCGTTCTAACTTTTTTAATGCCTGTCCGTACACCGTTTCCATCGCACACCCAAACTGCCTTTGAAATTCTGCGCGGCTGACGCCCTTCATCATACGAAGACCAAGCATCATAAATTCTTCCATCTTTTCCGATTCTACCAGACGCTCGATATCCCTGCGGATATCCTCTCCTGCCTGCACTGCTGCCAGATAGGTCTGTAAATCCATTTCGTTATGGTATCTTGCATTCGTAAACAGAGAAGAGGCTCCCAACCCTGCCCCGATATACGGAATGCCTGTCCAATAGGAGGAATTATGCCGACTCTCAAATCCCGGTTTTGCATAATTGGATATTTCGTACCTCTCATAGCCTGCAGATGCAAGCCGCCGTTTCGTATACGCATACATTTCCCTGTCGGTATCTTCGTCCGGCAAATCGCCTTCCATTTCTTTCCCATCAGAATAGAGCTCATAAAACGGTGTCTTTTCTTCTATAATCAGACTGTAAGAAGAAATATGCTCCGGATTTAATAAAATCAACGCCTCCAGTGTTTCCTGATAATCAGAAAGGGACTGTCCCGGCAATGCCGAAATCACATCCATGCTGATGTTGGTAAATCCGGCTTCTCTTGCCCACTGATAACACTGCTTTGCCTCTGCAAAAGTATGGATTCTGCCAAGGAGCGCAAGTTCCTCATCCCTTGCCGACTGCACACCGATACTCAGACGATTGATGCCAAGCTGTCTGTATGCCGCCAGACGTTCCTTTGTCACAGTGCCCGGATTGACTTCCATCGTCACCTCTGCCTGCTCAAAATCCACAGAAAACGTATTCTTTATCACTTTTACTATTTTCTCTACCAGAACACTGTTTAAAACCGACGGTGTACCGCCTCCAAAATAAACCGTTTTCAGTTCATACCCGTCTGCCGCCTCACGATATCCGCTGATTTCCCTGCAAAGCGCCTCCACATATCGTTCCTTTGTCAGGTCCGTTGCAGGTGCAGATAAAAAATCGCAATAATTGCATTTTCTGACACAAAACGGTATATGCACATAAAGTCCAAGCGGCAAAAGCTCCTGCTTTTCCTTCTTTTTCTTAAAAAACAACATTCTCCTGCCTCTTTCCTCGCCTGATTAGTTCTCGTCCAGCTTTAAAACGCTCATGAAGGCTTTCTGCGGAATCTCCACATTACCCACCTGTCTCATTCGCTTTTTGCCTTCCTTCTGCTTTTCAAGAAGCTTCTTCTTACGCGAAATATCACCGCCGTAACATTTGGCAAGTACATCCTTGCGCATTGCCTTTACCGTTTCTCTTGCAATAATCTTGCTTCCGATGGCTGCCTGAATCGGTATTTCAAACAGATGTCTCGGAATCTCATCCTTTAAGCGTTCGCACATTCTTCTGCCGCGCTCATACGCTGTATCCGCATGCACAATAAAGGAAAGTGCATCGACCTCTTCCTTATTAATCAGAATGTCAAGCTTTACAAGATTAGACGGAACATAGCCCTTTAACTCATAGTCAAAGGAAGCGTAGCCCTTCGAACGGGATTTGAGCGCATCAAAGAAATCATAAATAATTTCATTAAGAGGAAGCTCATAACGAAGCAGTGCTCTGGTCTGCTCCATGTATTCCATACCAAGGTATACGCCACGGCGCTCCTGACAAAGTGTCATAATCGCACCGACAAATTCCGTGGTTACCATGATTTCTGCCGAAACCATCGGCTCTTCCATATGTTCAATCTCAGACGGATCCGGCAAGTTGGACGGATTGGTAATCTCAATCTCTTCTCCGTCTGTCTTAAATACCTTATAAATAACCCCCGGTGCCGTCGTCACCAGGTCAAGGTTATATTCTCGCTCTAAACGTTCCTGAATAATTTCCAGATGTAACAGTCCAAGGAAACCACAGCGAAAACCAAAGCCGAGCGCAATGGAAGTTTCCGGTTCAAAATGCAATGCCGCATCGTTTAACTGAAGCTTTTCAAGTGCATCACGCAAATCCGGATACTTTGCGCCATCCGCCGGATACATACCGCAGTAAACCATCGGGTTTACTTTTTTATAACCAGGAAGCGGATTGGCACACGGACGATTCGCATCCGTAATGGTATCACCCACACGGGTATCCTTTACGTTCTTTAAGCTTGCGGTAATATAGCCTACCATACCCGCAGACAGTTCCTCACAAGGAATAAACTGTCCCGGTCCAAAAATTCCAAGTTCCACAACCTCGGCCGTAGCTCCGGTTGCCATCATCTTTATCTTAGTTCCCTTCTTTACCGTACCTTCCATGACACGGCAGAATACAATAACTCCCTTATAGGAATCATAAATCGAGTCGAAAATAAGCGCCTGAAGCGGTTCCGTGGCATCTCCCTTTGGTGCTGGCACCTTTTCTACAATTGCCTCTAAAACATCTTCAATATTAATCCCGTTCTTTGCAGAAATTCTTGGCGCATCCTGCGCTTCCAGACCAATGACATCTTCAATTTCTGCAATGACACGTTCCGGTTCTGCACTCGGCAAATCGATTTTATTGATTACCGGAATGATATCCAGGTCGTGGTCCAATGCGAGATATACGTTCGCCAGTGTCTGTGCCTCAATACCCTGTGCCGCATCTACGACAAGAATCGCACCTTCACATGCCGCAAGACTACGGGATACCTCATAGTTAAAGTCTACATGTCCCGGGGTATCAATCAGATTAAAGATATACTCTTCCCCGTTTTTTGCTTTGTATACGGTACGCACGGTCTGTGCCTTAATCGTGATACCACGTTCCCGCTCCAGCTCCATATTGTCTAAGACCTGCGCCTGCATCTCCCTGCTGGTCAATAATCCCGTTTTCTCAATAATACGGTCTGCCAATGTGGATTTGCCGTGGTCGATATGTGCAATAATGCAGAAATTTCTGATTTTGCTCTGGTCAATTGCTGCCATTTATTCCTCCGTTCCGGTAGAACCCCACTGTAGTTAAGTGTACTGGAATCCCCCTTTTATTTCTATCGTAAAAATTCTTGATTCGATACCATATACTTTTGACATGGTATTCGCGTTTTTACCCACTGTAGATAGTAACTGATTCCGGCTCTGATGTCAAGATTTCCGTGCTACTCCGACAACACCTGCGCCAGCACATCGGCCAGCGGTTCCATGGCATTCTGTGCCTCTTTTACCGTATTGTTCTGTGTCCCCAGCTCAATGAGCAGATACCGCGCCCTCAGATGCATGTTATAACGGTAATCTTTAAGAAAAATGCGGTTCATGAATCCGGGATACATCTCATCTCCGATTAACTTCATCTGAAAGCTGAACGCAAGATTGTCCTTTAAATATTTATTCGGAAGATAAGTAAGCTCCTTTTCCTGATTTCTGGAAAGACCGTTAAACAGCATGATTTTTGCCACCTGCTCTCCCTGCAGGGTAACCACCCTCTTTGCCCCGGCATCTCTATGTAAGTCAATGATGACTTCAATGGTGGGATTCTCCTCAAGAAACTCTTCCATATAAGTCAGGGCATCACTATATGCATTGCTCCGGTTATCTTCCCCGTTTTTTCTGTCAAACACTGTGGTATCATGAATAACATTATAGCCGTATTTTTTCCGTAGAATATCCGCAAGCAGCTCCCCCATTCCAACCACCGTATCTTCCATCACTCCCGTCCTGCTGTCAATAAAGCCTTCCGAAGCATGCGTATGATAAATCAGAATCTGCGGACTCTCCGTTTTTTCCATGCTAAAATCCGCGTTTAGAAAATACTCTGTATCAAATTCCTTTTCCGTCATCTTTGTCGTGGAATTTACAATATAAAAATTTTCCTTAAGATATTCCAGCTGTACCAGATTTTCTGTCAGATATTTTGTTCCGACAATGTCTGACAGCACCGGATAACATTCCGGCAAAAATGCACTCTGATATACACCGGTTGCCACCGACACCGTTTCCTCCTCTGCTTCTGCCACCGGTGTCGGGGTACAGGTCACGGTTTCCTCCTCGGGTTCCTGTGTTGGTACAGCCGTTGGATTTTCCTCCTGAGCCCCGTCCTTTTTCAGAATCACCTGGCTACCTGCTACATACTGTACCACCAGTCCATTCTGCGCATCCTCCGCTATCGTTTCCTCTTTTACAAAACCGAACAACCTTTGTCCAAGTATCAGCGATACAAGAACAAGTAATGCTATCTGCAGCTTTAACAGCTTGGAATGCTGCGGCAGATGCATATAAATTCTCGCCCGGAACCGGTAGAGTTTTCTTTCCCATCTATTCAGAACTATCCCTCCTGTTCGCCAGGTTAATCCCCTCTGCCAGAATTTCACTGATATAGCGCACCGAACTGTCAATGCTTCTTGGCATCACAAACAAATCTCTGACATCTTCCACCACGTCCTCTGATGCAATTCCAATAGCATCCAGCACCGTCGGGACCCCTATGGCAATGACGTTTTTCCCGATACTTGCCCGATTTAGCTCTCTGCGATTGTTTCCGATACCTGCACCGGGACAGATTCCGGTATCCGTAAGCTGGATCGTCGTTCCAAGGCGTCTGGCACTTCTGGCTGCCAAAGCATCCACCACTAACACCACATCCGGCTGCACTTCTGAAACAACCGCACGAATAATTTCCATTGTTTCCATTCCTGTCTGCGCCATCACTCCCGGCACCAATGCACTTACCATTCTGTATTTTTCTTTTATCTCTTTATAGTCTTGCATCATATGCCTGGTAACAAATATATTCTCAATCGTAAACGGTCCTATGGCATCCGCCGTCACTTCCCTGTTCCCCAGCCCGATTACCAGCACATGCTCTGCCCTTTTTCCCTGAAGCAACCGCCGGACCTGCTTTTCCAGACACCGTTTCGCATCCTCCTGTGTTTTCTCCCCTTCTTCCTTCAGACGCGGAATTTCCATTGTAATGTAATTCCCCGCCGGACGCTCCATCTCCTTTGCCGCTTCCTCCGTGCGGATTTGCACCGATGTCACTTTAATCGTCTTTTCCTTATTCCATTCTTCCTTTACCGCAACGCCTTCCACTTCTCTCTTCCCGCCGGCAACTCCATCCGTCCGCACCTTTCCTTCCTCCAGCCACGGACTCTCTATAATCAAATCGGTTCTGACTGCCATATCTGTTCTTCCTTTCCTTATTTACATTATGCAATAACAGCTTCTCCCTTGACATTCTTCTTGGAAAAGATAGCATTCGCACCATTATTATGTAGAGATTCCAAAAAAAAATACTTTTTTTATAATTGTGTCTTGACTTTTTTTTTGTTTTGAAGTATTATTTAACAGTATGTTTTCGGTGAAACGTCCGTGTCCTGTTTCGCTGAAACAGGATCATGCAAGAGAAAAAACAAGTTTATTGCATTGGAGGTGTTTTCATTGGCTAATATTAAGTCTGCTAAGAAGAGAATTCAGGTTATCGAAACAAAGACATTAAGAAACAAGATGATTAAGTCTAAGGTTAAGACTTTAACAAAGAAGGTTGAAGTTGCTGTAGCTCAGAACGATAAGGCTGCTGCTACTGCTGCATTAACAGAAGCTGTTGTTGCAATTGACAAGGCTGCTGCTAAGGGAATCTTCCATAAGAACACAGCTGCTAGAAAGGTATCCAAGCTCACTAAGGCTGTTAACACAATTGCTTAATTATTGCATAACGAAATTAAAACGCCGTAGTGTTCTACGGCGTTTTCTGTTTATATAGGAGGAAAATCCTCTGCTCGCAAAAGCAGGCTCGCATTTTGCTCCGCAAAACAAGGAGGATTGAAATGAAAGTAACATCCGTAAAAGGAACCAACGACTATTTACCAAAGGAAACTGCCCTGCGTGACTACTTACAGGGGAAAATATTAGAAACCTACCGTGCCTGCGGTTTTGAACGCATCACGACTCCTATTTTGGAGGACATGGAAAATTTAGATAAGAGCGAAGGTGGAGAAAACTTAAACCTTTTATTTAAAATCTTAAAGCGTGGCGACAAGTTAACGGAAGCACTTGCTACCGGAAATCCAAAGGAATTATCTGATATCGGTCTGCGCTACGACTTAACACTTCCGCTCTCCCGCTACTATGCGTGCAACAGAAACAACTTAAGCACACCGTTTAAGGTAATTCAGTTGGACCGCGTGTTCCGTGCAGAAAGACCTCAGAAAGGCCGTTTACGTGAATTCGTACAGTGCGACATCGACATCTTAGGCTCCTCTTCCACAAATTGCGAAGTTGAGCTCATTGATACAACAGCAAAGGCACTGCTTAATATCGGAATTGAAAACTTCAAAGTACGTATTAATGACCGTCGCATCTTAAAAAACCTTATTTTATCTGCCGGCTTTGCCGCAGAGGATTCGGACAGTGTCTGCATTACCTTTGACAAAATGGACAAGATTGGTGCAGAGGGTGTAAAAAATGAATTACTCGGAAAGAACTTTGCAAGTGACGTAGTGGAAAAGTTCATCTCCATGATCAGCATCACCCCATTTACTCTGGACGATGCCAGAAAATACTGTACCGATACCGAAGCAATCGACAGTGTTGCTTCTATCATTGATACCGTAAAACAGTTATCCGGTGGCCGTTACGACATTGCATATGACCGTTCCTTAGTCCGTGGTCAGGGCTATTACACCGGCACCATTTTTGAGGTTGAGTCCTTAGATTTTGGCAGCTCCATCGCAGGTGGCGGCCGTTATGACAACATGATTGGCAAGTTTATCGGCGAGAGCGTTCCTGCCGTTGGCTTCTCCATCGGTTTTGAACGTATTGCAAGCATTTTAATGGACAAAAAGACATCCCTGAATGCTACCAGACCAAAGCTTGCCGTGATTTATCCGGATGGCGAAGTAGTTGCTGCAATCAAAAAAGCTGACGAATATCGTACAGAATATGATGTGACTCTTTATGAAAAGCCAAAGAAAATCGGAAAGCTTTTTGGAAAATTAGAAGAATCCGGTTTTTACGGTTGTCTCATTTTAGACGAATCCACAGAAATCAAAGTATTACAGAAATAAACGCATTTCACAAAAAGGGCTCCGGAAATTTCCGGAGCCTTCACTTTACTCTTCTGTTTTCTTTTTCGCGTTCTGAATTTCCTTTGCAAAGGAAAGAACATTCATCGCCGTTCTCTGAAGCTCTGCACGCATAATACCATCTCTCTTGCCGATTGTCTCAAGAAGTGTTTCATCCGGCTCATACCCCTGTGGATAAGCATCTCCCGGTCCGTCATTTCCCGGCATCAGCACATCCACCTGCGCTCTCACACGATAAGCATTGTCGCGAAGCATCGGAAACTCCGGACACGTCGTCTTCTGCATCCACCAATCGGTCATAACCATCCCCTGATAGCCCCAGTCTTTTCGTAAAACTGTGGTTACAAGATCATAATTATAATGGCTCCATACTCCGTTGATTTTATTGTAAGAAGTCATAATAGCCTTTGGACTGCTCTCCTTGACACAAATTTCAAAGCCTCTTAAATAAATCTCCCGCAGAGCACGCTCTGACATAACCGAATCGTTCTTGTTTCTTCTGACTTCCTGGTTGTTTGCCGCAAAATGCTTTGGACACGCCGATGCACCCATGCACTGGATTCCGCGCACCGCTGCTGCTGCCATTTTACCTGACAGAAGCGGATCCTCGGAGAAATATTCAAAGTTTCTGCCGCACAACGGATTACGGTGAATATTCATTCCCGGAGATAACAAGACATCTATTTGCAGACGCTCTAATTCTACCGCGATTTTTTCAAACAAAGCCTCTACCAGAGCCGTGTTAAATGTACATGCCAAGGCTGTTCCGCATGGAATCAGAGAAGTATATCGCTTAACACGTATTCCTGCCGGACCATCTGTTGTCACAAGCACAGGAACCCCCTTTTCCTTTAACGGAGGGAAAAATCCACCATACACTCCGGTGTTGCCCGCAACACCGCTCGGACGGTCTGTCGCTCCTTCTCCTCTGGTTAAAGCCTGCAATTCTGCATCCGTTAATTGTGCCACAAAAGCTTCTAATGATGCCGTTCCCTCGCATACCTCTTCAAACCGGATACCCTGATTGCCGGTCACTGCAATTTCCTCCGGCAGACGTTCCAGAATTCTGTCTGCCAAAAGATTTTCCTGTGCAGGCAGCAATTCCTTCCCAACCATAACATTCTCTCCCTCTTTCACAGAGACAATGCGTTCCATTTGCTTATGAAGGCCACAGGCAGACTCTGCTTTGTGTACCACAAGCGGAATCTTTACATCATGTCCGCCTGCATTACGATAAGCCAGTCTTCCCGATGGGGCACTCACCCCAAAATAAAACCAGTATTCGCCCGCTTCCATCACCCAGGTATGCGGATGACCGGTTTTGCCGGTATCATCAAAGCTTGCTAACAGCTCATTGGAAACAGAAATCGTAATCTCCTGCTCCTTACCCGGCAACAATTCCTCTGTCTTACGGAAGGCCACAAGCCGCTTGCCTTCTTTTCCAAGCACACCATGTGGGGCCTCCAGATAAAGCTGGATCACTTCTTTGCCTGCTACCGTGCCTGTATTCCTTACCACCAGCGTAAATTCACAGACATCCTCCTTATTTTTAAATGCTATCGGCTCAATATCAAACGTAGTATATGAAAGTCCATAGCCAAACGAATACAGCACCCGGTCTTTTGCAAATGTTTCAAAATATCGGTATCCGACATAAATATCCTCTTCATAAACATTCTCATCCTGTCCACCAAAATTAGCAGCACTCGGATAATCCGTATACTCTTTGGCAATCGTTGCGGAAAGCTTACCACTCGGGTTTTCTTTTCCCGTGAGTATGTCAGCCAGTGCACTTCCCGCTTCCATACCTCCAAGCCACATCATCAAAATTGCACTGAATTCATATTTTTGAGTAAAAGAAAAGTCAATGATATTACCGCAGTTCATAACAAGCACCGTTTTTTCAAACTTCTTTGTCACAAGCGCTATCATCCGTTCTTCTTCATCCGTCAGATAATAAGAGCCCTTTTCCAGCCGGTTTTCCCTGTCCTCACCTGCTGCTCTTCCGATTATAATAACCGCAATCTCACTTTCTTCAGCAGCCAGAGAAACCAAATCCTCTTCCAAAGGCATTTCCGGATAAAAATACGGCCATTTTCCCCATTCCTTTCCCGGCGAAGCTATGTTTTCCGGAGCAAAGCACCACTTTTCGTAGGCTCTCTGTACGGTACGGTTCAACTTGATATGTGAATTTTCTCTCAATCCGTCCAGAATCGACACCTGATACGGCGGATGAACATCACCGCCACTGCCGTAGCCAACATAAAAGGTGTCTATCTGACATCTTCCGAACACAGCTACCTTTTCTTTATAGTTTAACGGCAATACTCCGCTATTTTTCAGCAATACCATCCCCTCTGCCGCACTTTTTCTTGCAAGCTTTGGCATGCCTTCCGTAATAATACGTTCACCTTCAATATCCGCTATTAGCTCCTGCTGTAACCCATTCTGTTCAAATTCTGTATTCATATTTCCTCTCCGCCTTCTCAAAATCAGTGTAGGATACTTCTGTTTCTATCGTATACGTTCCCCAAGCGAAAGTCAAATCTTTCCTCATTTTTTTATGCCGTCTTTTCCTTTTCCCACGTATTTGTCCAGTCAGACTTCCACAAAAACAAAAGAAAGACAATACTGCTGAGTGTCCAGGTCAAAGGATATGCCCAGCAAATAGTCTGATACTGCGGAAAAATTTTAATTGCCTGTGTTACATAAAGGATTCGCACTCCGCACCAGAACGCAAGCATCGTCACCATCGGTACCACAGACTTTCCACAGCCTCGCAGTACACCTGCTGCGCAGTGGGAAAACGCAAGCAGGAAGAAAAACAGCGAAACCGTCTTTGCCTGTATTTCCCCAAACCGGATTGCCTCCGGTGAATCCACAAAAATCCGAAGCGCATATTCTGCCCCCGTGTAGCAAAGCACACCTACAATTTCTGCCATAACCATACCAAGTATAATTCCAAAGAAAGCACCTTTTTTTGCTCGTTCCGGTTTTCTGGCTCCCAGATTCTGGCTGATAAAGGTCGGAAGCGTCATCGACATGCTCATAATCGGCAGGAAAGCAAAGCCTTCTATCCTTGCATACGCACCATGACCGGACATCGCATACGCGCCAAAACTGTTGATGTTTGTCTGAACCACAATATTGCCGATACTGATGACGGAATTCTGGATTCCGGTCGGCAGCCCCTGGCGGATTACCTCGGACATAATATTCCCGTACCACTTCAGTTCACGGAACCTTAGCTTTGTTGTTTCCTCCTTTATTCTGCACATCTGAACAATACAAAGCAGCGCACTGATTCCCTGCGAAATTACCGTTGCAATTGCCGCACCTGCAACTCCCCAGCGGAATACCGCAACAAAAAGTAAATCAAGCACAACATTAATGACTGAGGAAACCGCAAGGTAATAAAGCGGATGTACGCTGTCACCGAGTGCCCGCAGGATTGACATACAGATATTGTACATAATAACGGTCGAAACTCCTGCAAAATATATGCCAAAATATGCTTTCGAATCCGGCAATACCGAAGTCGGAATTTTCATCCATACCAGAATATGCGGTACCAGCAACAGCCCGACAATCGTAGACAGGACAGACGCAATCAAACCAAACAGAAAATTCGTATGGATGGAACGCTTAATATATTCCTCATTCTTTGCCCCAACATAACGTGAAATGACAACTCCTCCGCCGATTCCGATCCCATTAAAAAAACCGGTAATCAAAAAAATCATACTCCCTGCGGAGCTGACTGCCGCAAATGCGTCATTATCTGCAAAATTTCCTACAACCCATGCATCTGCCATGCTGTAAAACTGCTGCAGAAGCTGTCCCAAAAACATTGGTATGGCAAAGGTAATCATTCCCTTGGCAATCGGTCCTTCTGTCAGATCAACCACTGCTTTATTTTTACTTTTTCCAGGCATACTCTCTTCCTCAAACTTCCCTTTTGTTTTTCTTCATAACAAGTACCGACTCCATGTGATAAGTATGGCAGAAACAGTCTACCGCACGTATCCTCTGAATCGCATACCCTTTTTTCTTTAAATAATCCGTATCCCTTTTTTGTGTCTGCGGATTACAGGAAATGTATACAATGGTTTTGGGTGCCATGGTGCACACCGCATCCAGAAATGTCTTATCACTTCCGCTGCGCGGAGGATCCATAAAAACGACCTCCGGCTTTACTGCATCTTTTTCCTTTGCAAGCCTGCGCATATAGTCTCCGGCATCGGCCGCTGTAAACGTAATGTTATCACACCGGTTTTTCTTTGCATTTTTCTTCGCATCCCGGATGGCGGTTTCGTTGACTTCCACGCCAATTACCTGCTTTGCTTTTTTTGCCGCCACCATGCCGATGGTACCGATTCCACAGTAGGCATCCAGAACCACTTCGTTTCCTGTAAGCCCTGCAAACTCGACCGCCGTTTCGTACAGCTTCTGCGTCTGTACCGGATTGACCTGATAAAAGGACTGGGATGAAATCTCAAACTTCAAACCGCACAATTCATCCTCAATCGTTCCGGTTCCGTATAAAACCGTCTCCTTCTTTCCAAGCACCATGCTGGTTTTTGCACCGTTGATATTATGAATAATTGTTGTAATCTCCGGAAATTTCTTTCGCAATCCGTTGACAAACGTTGCCTTTTCCCTAAACTCTGTACTGCCTGTCACCAGAACTACCATAATCTGCCCCGTAGCTTTTCCGACACGGATATAAGCGTGTCTTAACACTCCGGTCCGGCCATCCTCATCATAGACCGGTGTTTTTGTCTTTTTCATCAAAAAAACAATTTCCTTAATGATGGCATTTGCCACCGTACTCTGAATGGAACAGGCCTCTGTCTTTACCACCCTATGCGAATTTTCCTCATAAATTCCTGCAATAATTTCGCCCTTCTTCCCTCTCGAAAAAGAAGCATATACCTTATACCGGTAATTCCACGGATTTTCCATCGGAAGAATGGACTCCAGTTTGCCTTCCTCTGCTTCCTCCAAAAACAGATTTTCCATCTGCTTCTGTTTCCACGCAAGCTGCGCCTCATATTCCATATGCATCAGATGACAACCACCGCATTTTTCATAAACAGAACAAGGCGGAGTCACACGCTCCGGCGCCGCCTGATTCAGTGTCACCAGCCGTGCTCCCGTTTCCTTTGTCCTAAACACCAATTCAATCTCTCCTTTTTCTCCCGGCAAAAAATAAGGGACAGAAAATGCCTTATTGTTAAATATTATTTTTCCTCTCCCGTATTCGTCTAACTCTTTGCATCCGACACGATACTGTTTGGACATTTTTTCTCCCTCTCTTTTATATACATTTCGCTTAAATACACACAATTTTCCACTTTGTTTATATTTATTCAGTATATCTCCTCTGTCGCAAAAAAGCAACCTCTGAAACCACAGGAGTCTGCATTACTTTTTTTGACATGTTTGCTGTAACGTAGTATACTGAATACAGAAAATTATGTTCTGGAACAAGCGGTTTTTTTCCTTAGAACACCATCACGGAAGGATTCTTATCATGATTACATTTATTACGGCTCTTTACCCCGAGGCAAAAAGCCTGATTCAAATATTAAATTTAAAGCAAAATCCGAATGAACATCTGTACAGGCTCTTTGAAGGCGACGGCTTTTGCCTTTGTATTACAGGCAGCGGCATGATTTCTGCCGCATCCTGTGTTGCGAGACATTTTTCACTGTATCCTCCCAAAAGCTCGGATCTTGTTATCAATCTTGGGATTGCAGGCTACACCGCGGGCCATACAGCTACCATTTCCGAAACTGTGTTACCCGGAAATCTGTATCTGGTCACAAAAATCACAGAGCAGGCTACCGGACGCACCTTTTATCCGGATTTACTGTATCGGAACGACTTTAAAAAGCTCCCTGCCACTACAGTCTGTACTCCTGTTTCAGACAACGCAGCATTTCCTGCAGAAACATTAATTGATATGGAAGCTTCTGCTCTTTATCAGGCACTGCTTCCTTTCATTACCCCGGAGCGTATGTTTTTCTTTAAGGTAGTTTCGGATGTGCCCGGTTCTAAAAACCACACGACACCGGTAACACCTGCCCTGACCGAGCAGCTGATTGACAGTCACGCAGAAAAAATCCTTGCTTTTATAAAAGACTTGTCACAGTCCCTCACCGGATTTTTTGAAGTTTCCTTTACCCCGGAAGAAAAACGTCTGAAAAAGGAGCTCTATGACAGACTTCCTCTGACGGATAGCACCCGGAAAGAAGTGGAACGGCTGCTACGCTATATTAAACTGACAGGAAACTCACCGGCTCCGCTTCTTACCGATTTTTTTTCTTGTCTTCCGGACACTCCGGTACGCGGAAAAAAGCAGGCGGCTCCCTATCTGGAAAAATTGCATGAGCTGGTTCTCTTACATGCCCCGCTCTGCACAGATGAATGGCAGACCATTTCCGGTCATTATGCACCGTTTTATACCACAACCTATGTCGAAGAGGCACTTCTTACCGATACCGCCTCTCTTCCGGACCATGTGCTAAAAACCGGTATTCCGATTTCACACTATAAGGATGTGTTCAACCGCTCTCATCAGAATTTTGCGGAGCAGAAAAAAGCACCGGCACTGATTTATGCAAAAAAAACCGGCACCTTGATTTATGAAGGCGCACCGGTCTGCCAAAGCTTTGGGAACGAACACTTTTATTATACCTCCTGCATGATGAACTGTATTTATCACTGCAATTACTGCTATCTGCAGGGGATGTATCCGTCCGGACATACTGTGGTTTTTGTGAACCTTGATGATTATTTTGCCGAAGTTGAGCTACTGCTAAAAAAACATCCGGTATATCTGTGTGTTTCCTACGATACTGACCTTCTTGCTCTGGAGTCAAGCTTTCATTTTGTAGCCCGTTGGTCGGATTTCGCAAAATTACATCATGATTTAACTTTGGAAATTCGTACAAAATCAGGCAATGCAGGTATATTTAAAGAATTGGGAGAACGATGTGGTGAAGCCAAACACCGTATTATCTTTGCGTGGACCGTTTCTCCGGACCATGTGGCTTCCCGTACGGAACACGGAGCTCCTTCACCTGCCTTGCGGCTTCGTGCATTAAAAGCGGCAAAGCTGGCAGGTTTTTCCGTGCGGCTCTGCTTTGACCCGATGATTTACCACTCCGGCTGGAAATCCACTTACGAAGAACTTATTAAATCTACTTTTAATATTATCTCTCCTGCTGATTTATATGATGTCAGCATCGGAGTTTTCCGCATCAGTACGGAATATTTAAAAAACATGCGCAAAAAACGTCCGGACAGCGCCATTGTCCAATTTCCGTACATCACAGAAAACGGTGTTTCCCACTATGGACCGTTATCTGAAGAGATGATACACTATTTACGGAAATTACTTTTGGAGTATCTTCCGGAAGAAAAAATATTTATATGGGATGGAGGAAATTCATGAAAACAGTATTATTGACCGGAGCCTCCTCCGGCATCGGACTTACCACTGCCATGCAGCTTGCAAAGGATGGATATCAGGTTTTTGGTATCGGAAGATGTTTTGATGACACCCTCTCCTATCCGGAACACTTCCATCGTTTTCACTGTGACATTACCAATGCTAAAGAACTGCTAAAGCTGCTTCTGCGATTAAAAGAAGAGTTCCACTGTATTGCTCCGGACATTGTGATTCATAATGCAGGTATCGGCTGTTACGGTCTGCATGAAACACTGAGCGATGAGGATATTCAGTCATTGGTACGGACAAACCTGGAGGCTCCTATGCTTCTTACTGCACATGTCCTACCCTTTATGAAGCAACGGGGCAGCGGTCAGTTTATTTTCATCTCTTCTGTTACCTCAAGAAAGACCAATACATATGGTTGTGCTTATGGTGCTACCAAAGCGGCTCTCTTAAGCTTTGCAAACAGTCTGTTTGAAGAGGTCCGAAAACACAATATAAAAGTAACCACGCTTCTCCCTGACATGACAAAGACAGACCTCTACCGTAACGCTGACTTTACGGCAGACGAAGAAGCCTGCCTTTTTGCCGGGGACATTGCCGACATGGTTTCCTATGTGTTAAGTGCAAAGGAACACCTGAATCTGACTGAACTAACCATTCAGCCGCAAAAACACCGCATCAAAAAGAAATAAAATCATATTTCAGCAGCACAGAAAGGTGGACAGAAAAATGGAACTTGAGACAAAAATCAAGCAACTGCAGACAATTTTAGATTCCAGCCATCACATTGTCTTTTTTGGCGGTGCCGGTGTCAGCACAGAAAGCGGTATCCCGGATTTTAGAAGCGAGGACGGTCTGTACCGACAGAAATACCGCTACCATCCGGAGACAATTTTAAGTCATACCTTTTTTATGGAAAAGACAGCCGAATTTTATGAATATTACCGTGACAAAATGGCTATCACTAATGTTTTACCAAATATCACCCATACTTTTCTTGGAAGGCTTGAGGAAGCAGGAAAACTTGCCGGTGTCATAACGCAAAATATCGACGGACTGCATCAAGCCGGCGGCAGCAAAAATGTAACCGAGCTTCACGGAAGCATTCATCGTAATTACTGCATGAACTGTCACAAATTCTACCCGGTGACCTTCATCCAGGAAAGCCTTGATATTCCGCGTTGCGATTGCAATGGAATCATCAAACCGGATGTCGTATTATATGAAGAAAGCTTAAAGGAAGACGATATCAATACCGCTCTTTCCCTTATTTCTTCCGCAGATACCCTGATTGTTGCAGGAACCTCTCTCTCGGTTTATCCTGCAGCTTCCTTTATCCGGTATTTCCGGGGGCAAAACCTCGTCCTGATCAATAAATCCGCTACGGCATATGATGCCAACGCAGATCTCTTAATTCAGGCAGGACTTGGTGATATTTTCTCAAAGCTAAAAGTATAATTGTGTTTTAATTTTTATTTTTGCTGTCTCATATACATTTTTACAGGTACATGTCCTTTTTACGTCCGGTGGCATGTGCAGAAAGGACTGTTATGAATCATTCAACCGAAGAAAAATTAGTTCATTCCCTGATGGAAAGAGGGTGGCATATTTCCTGTGCCGAATCCTGTACCGGCGGATTGGTTGCAGCAGGTATCATAAATATTGCCAATGCCTCCCGTGTTCTGGATGTCAGCTTTATCACCTATGCAAACGAAGCCAAAACAGAATATCTTGGAGTGTCCCCGGATACCATCGCACGATTTGACGTGGTCAGTGAACCGGTTGTGGCAGAAATGGCAAGGGGCGTTGCCCAAAGAGCAGCTTCGGAAGTCGGTATTGCGACCTCCGGTGTAGCAGGCCCCGGCGGTGGTACCGATGAAATTCCCGTCGGCACTGTTTGCTTTGGTTTCTATGTAAACGGGACCACAACTACTGCTACCATGCATTTCCCGGATTCTTCCCGGAACGAAGTTCGAAAAAAAAGCACAGAATACGCCCTGACGCGGGCACTCGAGCTCATACAGAATCCATAAGCCTTTGAACACTCAGAAAACGATTTTCCTCAAAATACAGCTTCTCATGATGAGACAAAAAGAAAGGAGTTCTTTATGAAATTTCTAAAGAAACAATGTAAACCATGGTTATTCATTTCTATTAATGTATTTGCCGTACTGAATCTGCTCTGCTATTTCGGCATCCGCTCTATGTGGTCCGGTATCATTCGCTATACCTTTGATTCCATGCCATATATCCTGCTGTTCAGTATGCTTGCTGTATGCCTTTGCGCTACACTGATGTCCCTAAACAGAAAATTTTATCTTATCCCTGCTGTTTTCATTTTATTGGCAGGTCTTGTCTTCTTTGGCCTGGATGCTTATATCATTTCCCTGACCACAGAAGCCTCCCACTATTTTATCCGGGAATTCTTATACAATCTTTTGTATGTAGGAATCATTGCACTGCTTTATTGCCTAATTTTTGTCTTCCCAAAATTTGAACTCTTTAAGAAGAAATGGCTTGCATCCGTTCTTTTGGTTATTTTCTTTATCGGCGGACTATTATGGCAGTTTGATATTCTTCTCCCAAACAGCATCAACTGTACTCCTGCCGTGTTTGCAGTTGAAGACACCTACCAGATTGTATTTACTACCAGTGCAAAGGGTACTGCCTGGGTAGAGATTGACGGTGTGGAATACAATGACACCTATGCCGGTTACCGTACCACAGAAGACCGCATCCACAAGGTCAGCGTTCCTATGGAAGTTCTGGATAATGCAGATTCTTATACTATTTATGCAAAATCCATGTTACTTCGCGGTCCCTACAGTTCCATGCAGGGAAAAACCATCAGTAAAACTTTTAACTGGCGTGGAGTCAATCCGGACGACGGTTTAAACTATTACGTAATTTCTGATGTACATAACATAAAAAATGCTCCGGTCAGCGCCGCTTCTTACTTTGGCGATGATCTGGATTTCTTAATTAACTGCGGTGATCAGGTCAGCTGGATTGACCGAACCTCTGATTTAGAGGAAACCTTCCTTATGTGCGGTGAAATTACAAAGGGCGAAATCCCTGTGGTCTATGCCAGAGGAAACCATGAGACAAAGGGCGTGTTAGCTGATGAGCTTTACCGTTATGTCGGTGCTACCGAAGAAGGAAATTATTACTATACCTTCCGTATTAAAAATATCTGGGGCGTTGTCCTGGATATTGGCGAAGACCATGCGGATGATTTTGTCGAATACTACGGTGCGGCTAAGTTTGATGACTACCGCGATGCACAAACAGTTTTCTTAGACGAGATTCTTGCCAATGCAGATACCGAATTTAATGCGCCGGGCGTTGATTACCGCATTGCCGTATGTCATATTCCTTTGACCGTAAAAGCCACCAGTGACCACGCCGGAACATGGAAGGATGCCTGGGTAGAACGCTTAAATCAAATGAATCTGACCATTTTATACGGCGGACACCAGCATCAGCTCTGGTACATCGATCCTGCTTTTGAAGACGGCAGTAGGATGACCCAGTGTGAAGCTTACAGCGGAAAAGCAACCGGAAACGGCAAGCGCGTCATGACAGCCGCTACCTTCCCTGCTATCCTCGTTTCCAGAAAGAGCGAAGGCCAGCAGTTAACCTTCAAGGAATATGTATTTGATACCAAGTTTATCGGCGTTGCAGCAAGCAGCGACGGAACAACAACGACGCTCCGCTATACCAATGAAAAGGGCGAAGTGGTTGGAAACATCATCTCCCCATGGTTTGAGGATATCCAGTATGGGGATAAAATTGTGATTGAGAACAAATAAATTCAACAAGTTTCCTTGAAGACTTCTATAGGATTATATTTATTCACCGAGGACTCGCTCTCGCTACGTGCGGAAACGTAATGGTACTAAACTCGAAAACACCTCGTTAAGTACCAACGTATCCTAACGGTCCTCTTATGAATAAATATAATCTCCATAGAAGTCAGCCAAGGATAGCTTATTAATTTTATTTGTTTCATCTGTTCATAAACTTCATGTCATCTTCTTTTCCATATTTTTTCTTATTCGTGTATCATCTTCCATCTTCTACGCATACTAAGGTTATCTTTTAAGCAGAAAGGTAATTTTATCTATGACACACACTCCTCTCTTTCAAGGAATCAAAAATTTCCTAAAAAATTTCGTCACCTGCGGTGCTCTTGGCTGGTGCCTGGAATGCTTTTGGACAGGCATGGATGCCATAAGACGCGGCAAAGACAAAACGCTACGCTGTCAGACTTCCATCTGGATGTTTCCGATTTACGGCATGGCAGCTCTTTTTGCACCGATCAGCAGGCTGCTGCGCGGTGTACCTACCGTCATTCGCGGTACTGTGTATATGCTCCTCATTTACGCAGGAGAATTTTTATCCGGCACTTTTCTTAAGAAATACAAATCCTGCCCTTGGGATTACAGTAAGGCGAAACTAAATTATAAGGGGTTAATCCGCCTTGATTATGCTCCGGCTTGGTTTGTGTCGGGGTTGCTGTTTGAGAAGGTATTGGCAAGGAGATAAAAACAAAACGCATGCATAAGAATAGTGAAAAGCTCCCGGAATGCGGGAGCTTTTCGCTTATGTATTCTTGCCAATTAAGGAAACCAAAGCAACGACAACAACAAAGATACAAAACACAGACAGCCACTTTAAGGTCGGGGAGCAATCTATCATGCAAACAGCGACACTACCGGCTACGCCAACACCGGCGATACAAACGCCCCGAATAATTTTATACTTCTTTGTCGGCTTCCCCGTGGAGCTATGAACCGCGGGAATGTCCGTATCGCTTTCATACTCATCATTCAAAAGGTAATCCGTAGACACACCAAAAATTTTTCTAATCTGTAAGACATTCTCTGTATCGGGGATTGCCGTTCCAGTTCCCACTTTGAAAGTGCTTGTCTGGAAATGGAAATCTGAGAAGCTAAATCCTCCTGTGTCCATCCCTTTGCTTTTCTCAATTTCTGCAATTTTTCACCAAAAGTCATGTTGGTATTCCGCCTTCATCTTAATGGACCGTGTAATCTGCCTTCAAAATAACATCACACCGGATTCTTGTCTACCAACTCTGGCTTGAAACCACGCAACCAAAGATTACATGGCAGTTGCATTATTTCCAAAATATTTCTAAACCATTTTCATATAACAGACATAGCGCCCCACATACCTAAAGCCTAATTCCTGTACGATTTCCTGCTCTTTTTCCTCACAAAAATAGGTCAAATATTTTGCTCCCATACGTTTTCCGGCATTCAGTGCAGAAAACATCAGCTCTTGATATTTTTCTCTATCAAAGCAGCCTTCCAAAAACTCAATACCAAATATCTCTAAATATTCACCACCACAGGTACAAAAAACAGTTCCTACCGGACTCCCGTTTTCATAATACACATAGACGGTCCATGAATTTATCTTTTCGCGGATTTTGTCACAAGTCCAGTACATATCTATTTCGAATGTCGAATGAACCTTTCGGAAATCCTCAAAATTATCTTCCTTCACCCTAACTACATTTTCTGACACTTGATGAGGCTCATAGGTTTCAAAGAAAAAGGAATTGTTACAATCATCTTCAATACACTCAAATCCGTTTGCACTAAGAAAATCAATTGCCTTTACATTCTCCTTCGGAAAGCCGAAATACAAAGAATACCCCTGAAACCGTGTTTCCACCAATGCCAGCAGCTCCGCCAATGCTGCTTCTGTCCCATTATTGATATTACAACCGGACAACTGGAAATATTGCTCGTCCTCAATCCAAAAATACTCAATCCAGCCTTCCATAGTGCCATCCTGAAAAAACAACATTATTTCACCGGAATTACCGGAAACGCTTTTTCTTGCGTCAGATAAAAAATCGTCCTTTGTCTTTATCCCATCTGTGTAGGTAGGATATCCCGACTTACTCTGGTCTAGGGCGAGTTCATAAACCCAGTCTCCATATTTCTCAATATCTTCCGCCGTTGCTTTCACTAACATGGTTGCTTCCGTCCTTTCAAACATAAAACTAAATGCACTCTGAAATCAATCTATATTGTAAATGCCTTCTCCCTCTGTCACAGAGCCATCCTTCAGGCTTATGCACGGCGAATATGATGTGCTTCTGCTTTCTCTATCTATGATAACCACCGTGCTTGGAAAAATATCACTGGCATTTCCGCAAATGAGAACAGAACTGCCTTCTGTACTGCTATACAGCTCTTTTCCCGGTTTCAACATAAAATCTGTTTCATCCAGATAGCTTTCGTATACCCGCACTGTAGTAAATTCGTCTACCGGAACCAGTAAAAACCACTCTCCGCCACCGGATAAAATCACTTGCCCGTCGCTAACCTCTGCCAAAAACGGATACGCTTCATAAATTCCTGCCTTTTCCCATTCTGCCGTTACCTCAGCATATTCCCCTTCAAAATAACCAAGGAACGCCACACCGCAAAGGGCCTCCTCGCCTGCCACCTTCTCCCGCAAAATGTCCAGGCTGCTTTTGGGCACCTCGGCTTTAGTTGGAATAGGTGTTTCTGTCGGTGTTGATGTTGGCATTGGCGTTTCTGTTGGCATTGGCGTCTGGGTTGGCACTGCCGTTGGTGTCTGAGTTGGCGGCAATGTAGGCAATGCCGTTGGAGAAACCGATTGCTCCGGCTGTCCTTTTATACCGCAACCACAGAGCATACTAACGCAAATGATAAATAACACTAAGTTTTTCTTCATAAGCATTGCCTCCCTCTAAGCATAAACTGGTTTTATGGTAAATTAGGAAAAAACGTTTGTCAATGGGAAATATATACGCATAATACCACAAAAAAGCCCATCCTTTCGGCTGAGCTTTTCAATCGATAAACAAAGTGGAGATTTTTCAACTCCTATACCAAAATCAATTTTAAATATTCATCCAACAGCTCTTCTTCCAGTTTTGCAATCAGTTCCAAAACGGTTGTATATTTACTGCAAATTCTTCCAACGCTATATAATACTCCAAGCGTGTTTCCGTTGAAATTGACACCGGAAGATAACCGTTTGCACTGAAATAGAAGGGAGGTGGTGTCAATGATGACTACATTTGAAGCAATATCTTTAATGATAGCTTTTGCAATGTTAATCGTTACACTGCGAATCCAACTTGTTGGATTTGCCTACGATAGATAGGAATAGCAAGCGAAAATAAATAAACTCACCTCTGTACTTAGCCGGCACTAGGTGAGTTTACTACTTAACTACTAAGGCTAACCACCTTGTGTGGCGGTTGCTCTTCTTATGCTTTGATTATAGCATATGAACCATCAATATGTATTTATATACGGTTTCCCACTATTATCTTTTCATCCCGTAAATTCAACCATTTGAATTTGTACATCTACTGATTTTCTATACTGTAGTACCCTCTACAAAATTTTGCATTCGCAGGCTTTATCACAATCAGTATAGAATTTATTATATCGGACCCTGCAATAATTGCATTCACCCACAAAATATACCTTAAGGTTTCAAATACAAGCCCGTCCACAAATGGCAATAACATCAGCGGAACAATCGTTAACCCAAGCAAAGGCAATGTCATGAACAACCAAAATCTTTTCTTGCTCATAATTGCACTGCTATTAAGCCACAAAAATATCCCCGAATGTGTCAGACTAATGTCGCCAATCCTATGAATAACCAGTATATGTAACAATTCGTGAATCACATATACCACAACAAAAACAGCAAACTTTGTGACAATATTTGAAAATTCCCAAACTTCTAATTCTATCGAAATCCATATCAACATAATTTGTAGCGCATACACAAACATCATAAAGTATTTACGAAACCACCTATTTTTAATAAATGGTTGATAATCAGAAAAATCCATATTACTTGGTGGCAATGGTTTAAAAAAATACAGCATGTTTTTATCTCCAATTCAAATTCATCTTATTTTCTTTATGTATAATAACACATTTTCCTCCCTTTGAAAACACAAGTCCGCTAAAACCGCCTAAAATTCTCTGTTCCCCAACCCTATTCTTTTTTTCTTTCATCCATCAAAAATCT
>CAZIQL010000011.1:0-64686 GCA_964541485.1 uncultured Lachnospiraceae bacterium | reverse complement strand
AGATGCTTACCTTTGTCTGGGAAGGTACTCGGGTGGCAAACTCACTCGGAAGATACTCCTTAATTGCAACCTTTTTCTCAAGCAATACGTCAAATCCGATGTAGGTGACACCAAATCCCCCAAAACCAAGTACTTTACCAACCATGTACCGTTTTCCGATAATGGTCCCCGGCATCAAGTGGAATGCCTCCTCCGGATTTGTATTTTCTTCATACCCACAGTATGGACACATGCTGACATCGTCAATATACAGTTCCATACATCCCATACAACGTTTCATACGTACCTCCAAAAATCTAAAATATTTACTCTATAACTCCAGAATAAGTATCTATACTTTCCTCTAAATACTCTAACTCACTATAAACATTTAAGAATTCCATCCATGCATTCTCTATAACCGGCATATACTCGCTCTGATTCTGTACGTAAAGCACATCTTGCGCTGCATCCGTCAGCATATATTCCAAAAATGCTACTGCAGCTTTCTTTTTGTTTGCACTTCTGCGATATACACCAAACTTATCTGCCTGATACACCTGCTTATCCACACTTTCCATTACCTGATATCTTCCTGCAACGACACTTTGAATCTCAAAGTAAAATCTGCTGTCACTTTCACAATATCCGGTCTTTTCTGAAATAAATTGCTCTAACGTATTTTTCTTTACCAACTCACTCAACTGCTTATCAATCTCTGCATAAATCACGTTTACATAAAAGCCCGTTGGTATCTCTCTCTCTTCAACAGCCGATGCAACTACAGAGAGCATGCTTTCTCCATATCGTTCTGCGACAGATTCCAAAGACACCAGCTCCTCTACTGTGCCCATAGACAAACTGCTGGTTTCAATCAAATCCGGTCGCTCCTTCCTTGGCGTAGCTAGGAATTCCTCTTCCACACTGTTACTATCCTTTACAACCACCTCAACTGTAACCTGTGGATAGATTTCATTGAATTGCTCCACAACAGACAAATACCGCTCTTGTTCTGCTTCTGCGTTTTCCAATGCATTATCAACAGAAACCCAAATCAAAAGGGTGTCCTCCTGAATTTTATTTTTAAACATTCCGTAGTACGCCACCATGGTTGCAACCGCTGCAAGTGTTACTGCCATAGCAAGGAGAAAACTTCTTCTGTTTCTCTTTCTTCTCTTAATCTCATTCTCTAGGCTTCTTACCTTCTCTTTATAAAGCTCTGTCGCAAATTCTCTTGCGGTTTTAAAACGAAGCTCCGGACGTACCGCCATCGCTCTCATCGTAACGTCATTCGCCACCTTGGAAATCACGGCAAGCATAGCAGGTTCTTGCATGACATCTTCCTTATCACGGTCAGAACTTTCCAACGGTACCTCCCCTGTCAGAAGGAAGTATAATGTTGCACCTACTGCATAAATATCCGTCCAAGGTCCGATTTTTCCGTTTCTTCTATACTGTTCCGGTGGAGCAAAGCCTGGTTTTAAAATAATTGTTTCATTGTCTTTTTTCACCTGTTTAGATTTTGCAGCACCAAAGTCAATGATTTTTATTCTTCCATCCGGCATAATCCAGATATTATCAGGAGCAATATCTAAATGGATTACGTTATTCTTATGAATGTCCTCAAGACCGGATAGTACCTGAGAAATAATCGTAAGAATCTCCGACTCTTCTAACGGATTTTCCTTACGGCTTTTTACATATCCCTTCAGCGTCTGTCCCTCCAAAAACTCCATCACAATGTATGCCGTTCCGTTCATCTCAAACTGGTCATAGGAATTGCAGACGTTTTCGCTGTTTCTAAACTGACTCATGATTTTAGCTTCCTGTAAGAAATCATAAAGACCTTTTTTAAACTCTGCTTCTCTCTTATTCAGAAAAACGACGACTTCCTCTTCGCCCGGTACTCTGGTAACCATCTGAACCGGATAGTATTCCTTAATGGCAACCTTTCTCTCTAAAACCGTATCCCACGCTTTATATGTAATACCAAAGCCACCGGCTCCTACCACTTCACCGATAATATAATGCTCTTTTAACACCGTCCCTGGTGAAAGATAATACGGCTCCTTACCAGGTTCTCCTTCCATAAATCCGCAATATGGACACATTCCGGAAACATCATCATATACCAGAAAACAGTTATGACATCTCTTTTGCATAATCTCGACCCCTCTTATGATTTATTCAGCACTCCACATGAACTGCTCACCGCAAAACGGTACGAATAAAAATTCCGCTTCTCCCAGCTGCACCTTGTCATACGCTTTTAAAACCGCTGCATCTAATACCAATTCATCATTGCAATAGGTTAACCCCTTGCCGCCACCACTTCTAAGCAAAAACATGCACTTCTTCGGCTCAAAAATAATATAAGCATGCTTGTCCCTGGACACACTGTCTTCTTTTTTCAAGCAGATATCCATAGAAAAATCTCTTCCGATGCAATTCTGTCCTGTCTTTATTTCGAAGCTCCTTCCGTAGTGTTTTCCCTTTACGCAAACAAGCCATCCTGTCGTCGGTTCTTCTCCATCTTCATCAGCAAACAGACTGACTGTTTTCATGGAATTCTGTCTTTCATCCATAGATGAACTATTCACCATTGGTGTTTTAGTAACAGTAGCATCTACATTATCAAACATCCCATTTACAGCATTTGATAATGCATAATCATCTTCATTAACCATATGTGTCGGAATTTTTTCCGTCTTTACATAATCCGACTCCAACTTTTCCTCAAAGCCGTTCACTCCCAAATCTTCAATTTTAGACTTTTTTCCGATTATACTGAATAATCCTTTCTTTTTTTCAACCGTTTCCACATTGGTTACCGTTGACGATTTTATTTCTTTTGCCTCTTGTGCTCCACAATGCGGACAACACGTCGTCATATCTGCATCAAAAAAATGCATATTTTCACACTTTACCTTTCTCATGACAAACTTCCTCCCATCATTTCATTCTTAAAAGCATTACACTTGTATTGTCTTGATAATTTCTTTTGTTATGGTACGCTTGTTCAAATAATTTTGTCATAACACGTTCCAAATCTCTTGAATTATTCTCTACTATCTGTCTTATCTCGTCATCACTTACTAATTTATACAACCCATCTGACTGCAAAAGTACAACAGAATCTCTGTTAAGCTTAATTGGCTGACTAGAAATAAACGCTTCTTTAATTTCTCCCATTCCAATATAGCTGGTCAATGCCGCAGCCCGTCCCCATTCAGCTTTTAATTCTTCTTCAGATATTTTTCCTTGTTGAAACCTCCTCTTCAACATTTCCCCATAATTATGATCTTGTGTTAGTTGTCGTATCTCCTTTTCTTCATAAATGTAAATTCTTGAATCACCAACATTCGCGTAATAAAGATTCCTTCCTATCAGTAATGCCATAATTAACGTGCATCCGCCTTTAATACGCTCATCGTTTTCATCTCTGAGATGATAGACCTCTTCATCTGCCAACCGGATTGCGCGACTCATAAACTCTATCGGATTTTGTTCCCAATCCATTTTCTTACTCAAACTTTTTATGGTAGCTACCGCTGTTTCCGCAGCAAGAGCACCTCTATTTAAGCCACCCATTCCATCGCACAGAATAAGCAGTGCACTCATATCTCCCAACACACAGCCTACTGCATCTTCTTGCTGTTCATTGGTCCCTAATTGCTGTGCAATTTCTATCGAATAAAAGGTATTCTCCATTTGGCATCCTCCTCTACAAAAACAGCTCCGGCAGTATAGTTGTCCATACTCGTGTTCTTTCCATTCTCTCTGACAATCATAAGCATCTTCTCCAACCAGTCAGCCGCAGTCTTAGATTTTTTTAATGTCTTTTTCATCTGCTCTTCCGTAATCAACTCCCAGAAACCATCACTACAAAGCAAAAATGCTTTCACAGTTTTTAAACCTATCTCCTCACTGATTTCAAACATATCCTTTTCCCACTCGGAGCCAAAAACACGCAAAAGACTACTCCTATCCTGATGATACCGAATCTCACTCTCTTTAATATCCCCAGCTAATGCCAACATCTGAGGGACACTGTGGTCTATCGTCCTCACATACTTCCCGTTTCTAAAAAATGCATATCCTCTCGAATCTCCAACGTGCGCAAAATACGCCTTTCCTTCTTCCATCAACAGCATAACTGCTGTTGTTTTCATTGCATTTCCAGCATTCGCCTCTTTTTGCTTCTTCAATAATTTATTTTGTGCATTCCTCATTGCAGTAGAAATGCAAATTTCCGGTTCCTCTCCTGAATCCACCAAATTGACGAGTTCAGAAGTAACAAGCGCTGATGCCACTTCCCCCATATCATGACCACCAAGACCGTCTGCAACCACCATAACAAGTTTATTGTCAATTCTCTTCGTAGTAATTGCATCTTCATTTATCTCTCTATCTCCCTCAAAAGAAACTTCTGCATAGCTTATTTTCATCTTCCGGATATCCTCCTTTTAGCCTTACCTCTATAAAACAAAATAGTTATTGTTCATTGATTCCCTTACACTTAATATAGAGGAATGATTCATTATCTCCGCTATAATATAATGAATTTGCATTTGACGCATTTGTTACCTTTATGTAATAAGTTCCTGCTCCGGCAATAGTAAATTGCTTTGTCGTATCCCTACGTATTGCGTTCATCGCATACATTCCCCATACAGCACCGACCGAATCCAAATTCCCCGTTTCCTCGTTATACTTTGACACATTGTACACCAATGCTGCATCAAAACTTCCTGTCTTACTACCTATCGCAATCTCCAACTTCTCATAATCCTCTGTTAAATTGATTACAAAATAGTCCGTATCAGCATTTCCTAGAAGATTAAAAAATGCAAAAGAATCCTCTTTAATTTCTGTTGCTGTTTCAACAGATGCATTCGGCTCGTTTTCATCCGGCAAAATAACTCTATAACTTGCTTTAATCTCATTTATATTGGTTCCCGAATAGTAATACGAGTTATAATAAACTGCATTATTAATAAAGATTCCATATTGCCCTGCCTTTTCAGCAAAAAATGATGTCGTGTTATTCTTATTAAAAGCATCCGAAGCATATAAGGAAACACCTACATTCCCTATGCTCACAACCTCTCCATTCTCCTGATAATATCCGACATAATAGGATACACACGAATCAAAACTACCCGATTCACTGAATAAGCTTACTTCAATTGCCGAAGAATCCTTTGGAACCTGTACTAAAATCACTTTCTGTGAATCATTTTCTGGCAATGTAAATGCTACCGGCACTGATGTCGGAACTGGAGTACTATCTGGAAATGGTATTACTGTAGGAGTTGGCGTTGGGGTTGGCGTATTTGTCGGTGTTGGTGTTGGCGTAGCCTCAGCCAATACATAATTTCCGCTTACATATGCTGTCTGACCCTTAAAAACAAAACGATACCACCCTGTTTCATTACATCTTCCCGTTACCTCTATCTCCTCATTCTTTTTTAAAGAACCAATCTTATTTCCTTTTGTCGAAGGTAAATCACGTACATTTACACCGGATTTTACATACATCGTCTTATTCAACTCAGCAAACGTATACTCCGGTGTTGGCGATGGAGTGTTTGTCGGTGTTGGTGTCGGCATTGGCGTCACTGTCGGTGACGGAGTATTACTTGGTGTTGGTGTCGGCGTATGTGTCAGCGTTGGTGTTGCCACGGTTTCTGCATTCTTTCTCGCCTTCTCAATCTCATCTCGCATTACCAAGCTCTCATCTTCAAACTCATTACCAAGTTCTTCCTCTGCTTTATTTAAAATCTCTTCTGCTTTGTCATACTCTCCTATTTCAACATAAATATCTACTAATGCACCATATGCATCTTTATTCTTCGGATCAATTTCAATCACCTCAAGATAACTGACAATTGCCTGCTCATAATTTAATTCATCTATATACTTTTCACCTAAATCCAATTGTTTATTAACTTTCTGTGCTTTAGCTAATTTAGGTAAAATTATTGACGCCCCCACTACAACAATTACTGCAAACACTGCTGCAATTGTTATAACCATTTTTTTAGATAATTTCTTATTCATTACATTCCCCTCGTCCTCTTGTATTCTACACTCATCAAATCTTAGTAAAATTCAATCTTTCCTCTATGAAGTAAAACATCTAATAACTTGCGATTTTTTTCTCGACAATTTTCTATTTCGTCACGCAATGATTCATTGCATTCTTCTATCTTTAAAAATAATTCATCTATTCTGTTGCAAATAATTGCCTCATTTATCGTTACTTCATCAAATAATCGCTCTTGTGGATACTCCCAAACCACACCAAAATTTAATGCATATTCTGGATACTCTGTTTTCAACATTTCTCCTTGTATGAAAAGTTCATCATTTTCTTTTTGTTCATATGCTATTCGTTCTTTCAAGTATCCATACTCTATCTGCAAACCACGAATTCTATCATAAATTTTTTGCATGTCCTTTCTCCTTTAAATAAGCCGAATAAACTATACATTACGAATTCCTATATTATAAGTAATATAGGCTTCTCTAGGATTATTGGGATTATAACTAACTTGCGTAACGTTACCAACTGTCGTATCCCCCATTACGGGATAATTCTTTTGTCCGATAGGAATAAACCCTAATTTAATGATTTCACTTCTTAATTTAATGCTCTCAGTAATCTCGAAATTATATCCATCAACCTGGTACTCTACAGTAATCATTGTAGGATATTCCAATCCCTTCCTTACTTTTTTTGTAATAGTCCCATTTATTTTCGCTGTACAATTATCTTTTTTTATTCTCATACAACCTCCCTCAAAACAAACAAGCCACTCTCCTCAAATGAAAAGGGTGGCTTGCTCCGCATATTAATCCATTGTGACCCTTACATCATCAAATCTACCAGAAACATCTGATATAATGAAGTTTTCATCTTTTGAAAGTCCTTTTACAGGGACCCCAATATTGACAAGTATTGCTTCATCAAAATCTAATGAACCTATAAATGCCTTGTCAAAATCAATGGTCGTCTTCGCTATCAAAGCGTCTTTACTATTAAATTTCAATCGTAATACTCCATGAATCTCTGTAATTGGTTTTTCCATTTTGTTCACAAAAAGACATGTTATTATCATTTTTCTCTCATTATGAATATATCTGCCTTCAACAAATATATAATTAATCGTATTATCCTGATAAGGAAGGTTCACCTTATTAAGTCCCTCTTCAATCTCGTTAAGTACAGTCTGAACTTCCACATTTTCTATTTGTGTTTGGTGTGCCTTTGCTAATATTACTTTTATTGGCATACATCTGCTCCTCTCAATTTACCCAGTTTTCAATTTTAGTCCATATGGAATTCACTGTAGACTGCAAAGTTCCAATCGGCCCATTACACTTATAACCCAAATTCTCATAATATGTTTTTTGTGTGTTCAATCTATCCATATTGGTATCTATGTTATCAATCACAACATCATAATCGTCAATAAGTTCTTCTAGCTTATCTTTATATGTTGACGAATATAGATTCCCTTTAAAAGTGTCATACTTTTCTTTTCGTAAATTTTTGACACTGTTACGATAACTTTTAATAACTTCCTTATCGTCTGATAATCTATCATAAACATCACCTATTGCCTTGGCTGTATTGAAATAACTTTGTTTTTCTTTCTTCTTTGCTTCTAGGCGAGTTTTATAACTATCAAATGCCTCTTTCAAAGATTCTAAAGTTTCCATTCAATCTCCCATCCTTTCCTACTGAACATAACTATTACCAAGGCCACTTAAAATATGGAGTTGGAACCGTAATAGACAAATCCAATCCTAAGAGGGCAGCTGCATCAACCTTAACAGTGGTCGCATTAATATTCATATATTCCATTTCAATAGCCGTTTCACTCTCTGCCCAAACAGCAAAACTTCCACCGGCACTTGCTTTTGCTCCAACTTTAAAACCTAACAACGTCTCTGTCTCTCCTGTAGCCGAATCCTTATTCTTATATCCAAGGATAGTTGTCCCTCCCTTAACACTTGCAGATGCAAGTGTGGCCGATGCGTCGACTCCAATTGCAAATTCTCCGTCATCCTCAAACTCAAATGCAACTTTGCCGTCAGCACATAATACCTTCACATCACCTTTTATGAAAGCATTTAAGTCATCAGAACCAATCACAACAGAGCCATCTGCCTTTATAACACCAACCTCGGCGTCAACTTTAAATCCCACATATTCATCGGACAATCCAACTTTCGCTTCGCCCTTTGCATATAACACATTGACATTTGCTTGTGCACTCAGATAATCAGTAAACTGCGCATAACCATTTGCACTTAAAACAGCCGCTTTCCCCTTTGCAAATGCTGTCCCATCTTCTATTCCAGCTTCACCAGATGCGTTTAGAAAAGAATATCCTGCATATGCATAAACATCCGAACACAAGCCCGCGGCCCACTGATCCTCTGACAGCGTCACTTCTCCTGCACTATATGCAAACGGATCCTCTTCAAGCATCAAATAAAGTGTAACATTACCTGCCGTCTGAAACCAATCTTGGCTTTGTATATGATTTAGATTATTTGCATTAATCTTTCCATCATCGTTATAACAAAATGACATTACTCTTTCAATCAATGTACGAAGATCTTTTATACGCCCTAATAACTCTTCCGCTGCTTTTTTTGCCTCATCATCTACAACATAAAGATCTTCTCGAATCTTCTTAATTGTATTGCGCACTTCAGTATACCCAGAATTTACCGTTACAAGCGCAAGATCCTTTACTGATATATAATAAGATGCTAATCGCAATACCGCATCTAATTCACTTTTTGCATCATCAAACACTTTCTCCTTTGATACTAATGTCTGATGAATGTAATCTAATGCCGACTCTTCTACTTTTCCATCATGACTATGTTCATATTGGTAAAATGCCTCAGCCAGTAATTGAATCACCATAGACATGTCCGAAGAAACATCCAAAAGACCGGATATAATATTTATTGTCCCATTAGTTATGTAATTCTTGAATGAATCTGCGGCATCTCCACGAAAATAATTAGAAACTGAAATTTTAAATGCTGTTTTATATTGTGTATAGAGCGCATCCTGCACTGTAGTCTCATAGGCTTTTGCACCGTCATAGAGGCCTATGACAGCACTATTACACAAATACAAATTCCCTTTTTCTGCCATTCTCTACACCTCATTTCCCTGAAAGAATCTCACCTAGCGTTTTTGTCCCTACTTCACTATCAAGATTCATCCACTTAGCTTTAATCAGTTTCATACTTTCAGTATCCTGATCCAATAATTTCCCAAACAATTCAATAACTTTATTAAATTCTTCAACACATTCCATGTATTTATCAACACCTTGTAATCGAACTCCTTGTTTATCAAGAGAATATTTTAACATTTTTATGCTATCTGTTCCTGACTTAAAAGAATCTATCTGTGCTTGAAAACCTTTAGGATCTAAATATATTTTAGACATTTATCTTGGTTCCTTTCTTAATACAATTTGAGCTTCCGTTATTTTATAATCTGCCTTTTCGCAAATCTCTATAAACATTTCATATGTACATTTATCAAGAAAATCAATATACTGATCCACATATATGCCAATAGACATCAATGAAGCAGCTTTAATTGCGAAATGTTCCGGATTGTTCTCCAATAACGCTGCATACTTATTAAGTAAACTTTCATGCGCAATCATATACTTATTTATATCATACGATAACACTGCATCCTTGTAACTACAAAGCTCCTCGCAAAAAAACATAATACTCGAATCCAATGAATCTACCCAAACATCCTTATCACATATCGGAATAAGTTCTGCCAATAATTCTGCAATCAGAAACTTTGTAAAATTTGTAACATCTTCATTGAAAAAATCAATCGCTTCCACTATAAGATTACAATCTTCACGCGCTACATTTATCACATAAGCTTCCTGACGTAAATAAGGGTTGTACCCACGACTAGCAATTCTTACGTCGTGTAAAAAAGTTTCCAAGCAATCATCAAACTTCATGCCCTCGAAATCTAGATCATTCGTATCTCCCAAAAGATATACACTTATATTTTCGGACACGAGAAGCGCATTTGCGCAAGCACAAAATTTTTCAAAATCTATATTTTCAATATCATCTATTAGTGTTTTGAGCGTAAAACACTTATTTAATTCGGAAAATTCAAAAGCCTTATACCGCGAACGAAAAGCGCCGTCCTTATATCTAAGAATAAACGCATCTTTTGCTTGTTGTTTGGCTTCTTGAAAAATATCTTCACTATATTCATGATTAAAAAGGGAACATAATACTTCCCGTAATACAGGAATTAGTTCAGCTTTATTTCTATTAAAGGATATCGTAGAAACAGCTCTTTGTACGTCAAAATGAAGACCCGTCACTTCATTCATATTCCTGTAGTAATTAAACAAAATATTATAAAAAGCATAATTCGAAACGAAATGAGTATTACCATCTATAATATAGTCTCTTGTTGCATTCCCCCCCCTGAGGCTGACTGCAACGTAGAGAATATCCTTGTTGTAGGGGCGATTATTAAATTCAATTTGCATTTTTTTGATTTCCATAATTTTTCTCCTTATTTACCTTATTACAAACGGCCCCTTTCTTATCAAAGAGGCCGTTTGCACAAGTTAATTAACCCCTAAACTGATTAGCAATGTTAGTATCTGTTTCTTCAACAATCTTAGCTGTAGAATCAAGTGCTGCTGCAATCTCACGAATCAATTCTTCTGCCTTCATAAAGCCAGGCTTCAGTTCCTGATAACGAGCCGCATAGGATTCACTCGCAGAGCCTTCCCATTCGCTCTGAAGCTGTTGAAGCAGATTGTCCATCTTGCCAATAACACCATTTACAGTGTCAGCTTCTGCACGATACTGATTTGCTCTCTCCCTCATCTGGTCTGGGCTAATTCTAATCTGATTTGCCATATAAAATTCCTCCTTTTTTTAATCTCTATATAACCGGAAAACCGGAAATATACTTCAATTATCCGCTAAAGGTATTCACTCTTTCTCTCATCTAAGCAACGTGAATTCTAATTTGATTTTCCATTGCTTTCCCTACTTTTTAATATGTACATATATCCAGTATGCTGGATATATACATTCTATATAATGTTTTCAATGCTTAAACCAATGCCTGAAATTCTTCAAAAGACATAATCTCAGATTCCGTTAGCGTTAACATAGTTGCCCTCGCAATCTGTTGCTCACAATACTCATAATAAGATTTCTTTACTCCCGACTCGCTTTCTGCCATTTTCGCAAACATCTTCTCCAAATTTTTTTTATGAAGTCGAAAACAATACTTAACATCATTTGCCAGTTGCTCATAGTCGCTATCTTCCTGTTTTGCTACTCTAAGTTTTTGCACAGCATTTTTATATGCTGTCCAACTTGAGTTTTGCAAGTTGTATAATTGAAGAGCCTCATACTTGGCAGACATTTTTGTACCTATGCCAGTAGTCTCACCTACAATATCAATTCCTTTTTCTATACTATTTACAACTACTAGAACAGGAATTTTCATCTTTTTTAATTCAGACTTTGCTTCATCATAGACTATTTTCGTTATTCCCTCAAGGGCTTCCTTTGTCCACGCCATAAACTCTTTATTAAACAACGCCCTAATATCATTTATAGCCGTTTGCATTGTCTCATCATCACCAAAGTTTCTTTCAAGAGCATCGATAATATCTATTCCTTCCTTATAACTAACAAACAACCTTGCTATATACTCGATTGCATCACTACCATAAGATAATAGTTTCTCAACTCCACCCAATTCATCTAAGAAACCTTTAAATTCTTTAGCCTCTTTTGTTCTTCCATCAAGTATAAGCTTATTGGTATCATCATATCTCATGTGGTTAAGTTTATCGTACCATGCATCCCCAAATTTATGAATATATTCGATATATGTCTTGCAATTATTAACAAGCTCTTCCTCTTCACTACCACTATAAACATATTCCTCCGACATATCTTCAATTGCTTCAAATAATTGTTTCTTCACTATATAATCCTGATAACTTCTACAAGCTCCGCTTGATATAGTTTGTATAACAACATCATCCACTATATTAAAAGCATTAAACACTACCATTCCCGTTGCATCTATGATCCCAATTTCTGCAACATACTTATTTGCTACCATCATATAATCATCAAATATTGCTCCTGCATAGGGCCACTCTACAAAAGAGGATATCTCCGAAATAGTAATTTCTTTTTCGTTCTTACATATCGCAATATTTGTATCAAAAATTTCTTTCAATTCTTTATATGGTCCACTTAGCGTTTCATTTATATAATCGGTAGTCAAAGTATTCTTAGAACCTTCCATTAATTCTGTCATAAGCAAAATAAACTTCGAGATACGATCCATTAACAATCCAAAATATCCGAAATAATTTGCATTTTCATTACTACCATAATCATCATCTGTGTCATGTACCAAATCAAACTTACTTTTAAGTCCTGCAAGACATTCGTCATTATAATCCAACAATACTTTATGGGAATCATTGAGTTTTTTCTTCTGACTATCCCAATCAAAAAAATCTGCCAACTTACTTTGTGCTGAAAAAATTAAATCTCCCATATTATCAGTTATTTCACACCAGGGGTCATCTAAACACTTTGATAACGCCTCAAATTGACTATTTGAAAAATCTCTCGTCTTTTCTGAAATGTTCATATCATAAAGATAATCATCAATATGATCAATTCTTTCTATGAAACTTTCACTTATGTATACATATTTCTCACCCATATCAACTATCATGCCCTCGAGCAATTGTATATATTTTTTATAACATTCTAATGCATCGTGAAGCTCTCCTGACATAATCGCCGTATTACAAACAAATTCTATATTCTCTTTATATTGAATGACAATTTCTTGTATTTCCGAGAAAAATTTTTTCATAACATTGGCTCTATTCCTTAATTCGCTATCGTTTACTTTTAAATAATATCTTTGCATAACACCATCTCTTTCACTTTGTTAATGTGTCTATCTTTCTTGCAATATAATCATTATCTTCTTCGATTGATACCTTTGCATTTTGAAGGAATATGCTCGTTTTTTCGATAAGTAATAACATTCTATTCTTTATTGCAGTCGCCTTATATTCGCAAGCATTCATTTTTTCTTTTGTTTTTCCTTTGTTATGTATAAAAAAATCTTCGTATATTTTTCGAAGGACTATAACTTCCTCCGCCTGCTTTTTTAGTTCACCCATAATGTCTATCGTATGTTCCAACTCAGCTAGGTTAACCTTAAACTCTTTGCTCTGCATTCCCCATCATCTCCATTTCCATCCGTTCCCTTAATAAATTTATTTGTTTATTCGCATAGGAAATTTTGCCATATAGTACATCATTATCACTATCAATCTTATAACATTCTTTTCTTATTTTAGTTATTGCTTGTCTTGTCTCTGTTATTGCTGAATTTGTACTCGAATTATACAAAATATTCTTGACTCTTTCACAATAATTTGTTTTAAATTTCTCACAATTACTTATTTCACTTAATCTATTATTTATTAGTTTTAATGTATTCTCTAAGCTACTTTCCATTTCATCAGCTTTTTTTACCAGCCTCGTCATAATGTCTTCCAATTCCTCAATTTTACAATTATTACTACGAATAGAAGCATTATGTTTTTCAATATTACGTTGCAATTGTCTTATTTGATGTTCTAATTCTTCTTTAGCCATTTAAATCCTCGTATGATGTTTATAGCAATCAAAACACCACATTCCTTTCATTTTTATATCGCAGTTTAATACAAATCAGACACTATGAACTATTGACTTTTTCTATAGTTCCTTTACGGACAGGAATTTTAAAGTGTGTATTCTCAATTCCTTAATGATCCGATATGCGTAAGAACAATGTTCACAAAACAAAAACTGACAAATCCCATGCATTTGTTACTGCTAAAACCCTTATGATGCAAGATTCCTTAAATTTCATTTTCCTAGAGAATCTGGAATATATCGAACTTGAAGATTTTTGCAGACTCCGCTAGGAAAACAATCACTAGCGTACCAATTCAAAAATACAGCCAATTTCTTACATTGATTGGCTCTTACGAAACCCCAATCCTTCTTCAAGTTCGATATGTATCAAATCTTTATATAGTTTATCTCCTTTCCACACACATATATTTTACCTGTATTTATTTGCGATAGAAGCTGTTTTTAACTTAACGCACTCATTATCTTTAATATAGTATCCATCTCCCGCTTCAATTGGTTTTCTAAAAATACGAGACATAGCCAGCGGTACATCAAATATCTTCATATTGCTCATATCATCAAAATACATAAAGTTGCGCTGATCACGGATATTCTTCATAATTTCTGGTGCGCTATAAGGTATACTTGCATTCTCAACAAATACAATAATGCATACTTTCATATTTTTGTATCTACCCATAATGTTCTTATAAGCTGCAAGCCCATCAGGGTTGTTACATATTGCAAGAAGTGCATCGGAATTATCAATGACCATCATTAGAAGTTCTGCGTTATTAAGTGCATCCTCATTACCTGCAACAAGCGCATCATAGCGGTCCTTTAACTGCATTTCAATTTCTTTGACATACTTAACTGCATCTTCTGCAATCATACTATATGCCGCAATATTATCACTTTCCTTAAGAGACGCAAGTTTTTTACCAATACTGTCAACCGCATATACTTTGGACATGCCAGGATACATAGTAGAAAGCATATCAACAGAATACTTCAGCCAATTGTGTCTTCCTGCACCTTCCCGACCAGTAATTGCCAATAAACCAACGGATGCGAAATCAAACACATAAGGAGTAACCGTTGCATAATCCAGTCCGGTAACAATCGAGAACTTGTCTTCCATATAGTTTCCAAACTGTTCCACAATAAAACCTTTTGTAAGAGATGCAGGAATCAAAGGAATTCTCTTTGCCATTATGTGTTTATTAGGCGCATTGACTTCAGCAATATACTTTTTGATTTCCTTAACTCGATCAATTTCCTTTTCACCAGCAAATGCAAGATATGCTTGACATTCAAAATGCTTCTTATCGATTTCAACAATAGCTCTACCAGGTATACTGTCAATACGCTCACTACAATGATCGAACAGAGAACTATACTCATTTGAATCATTACAGTACAGCGCCATTCTTGCAGAAAAATTAGACAAATACTTGTATCCAATGCCTGCAGTTTGAGAATTGGCAATGACAATACTAATACCAACTGTCAAACCTTCTCTGCAAAGATTGAGTAATTCATCATCATCTTGAAAATAAAGTTCTTTCAACGCAGTCAGATTATCAATTAGCAAAACAATAAGCGGTAAATCTTTTTCACCTGCTTCTTTATATGCAGCGAAAGAACTGACACCTATTGACATAAGCTTTTCTTTTCTGGTTTCAATTTCAGCATTGAGAAGCTTGAATAAATTCTTCAGTTTTTCATCTTCAGAAGGACAAACTACACCTCCCACATGATTTAATTTATCAAAATTCTTAAGCACCATTGAAGCAAAATCAATTATGTAAATATTTACCTGTTCAGGAGTATATTTTGTTGATAGGCTACGAATAATGGTCTGTAAAACATTTGTCTTGCCGGACTGCGAAGATCCAATAATCATAAGATTATTACTTTCAAGATTAATCGTATGAACTCCCTGATATTGATTTTCAGGATCATCATACATGCCAATCTCCACTCCGTAACTACAATAATTCGTAGTCTTCTTTGCAGACACAACAAAATCAATACAATTACCAAGCGAAGGCAAACAGATATCCGGCAACTTAGGTAACTTGATTTCATTACAATAATCAGCAACATAGCTAACTATTGCTTCCAATTGCGTAACACTACCTTCACCACTCTTTTTCTTCTTTTGTGAGTATACCGGTATGCGTTTTCCAGACTCTGACAAACTATAAATTGTAAACTCCTTAACATTTGAATCTTCGGCCTTTTCAGCTACCCCACTATATGCTGATTGGAACAATTCAAAAATTTCATTATTACCCACTTGCAAATATGCACGTCCCGGTTCCTTAATCTCAGCAGCCAGAGGAGACTTGAGCACTTCATTACTATCTTCTTGGCTCTGCACCTTCAAACAAAGTTTAAAGCGAGAGTTACTCCAGATTTGTTCGTTAACCTGACCAGAAGGTTTCTGTGTTGCAAGAATCAGATGTACTCCAAGACTTCGACCAATTCGCGCTGCCGAAATTAATTCTTTCATAAATTCCGGTTGCTCAGCTTTTAATTCTGCAAACTCATCTACGATAATAATCAAATGTGGCAAAGGAACTTTTGTCTCTCCTGCCTTGAATTTTTTAATATATTTATCGATATGGTTTACATCCGCTTCTGCAAAAAGGTGCTGACGCTTCTGTAATTCTGCCTTGATTGACTTCAAAGAACGATTGATTTCTTTTCCATCAATATTAGTAATTGCTCCAAGAAGATGCGGCAATTCTTTAAATTGATTTACCATTCCGCCACCTTTGAAGTCGATTATTACAAAAGCAACCTCATAAGGATGATAAATCGTAGCCATTGCCAAAATATAGGTTTGCAAGATTTCAGACTTACCAGAACCAGTAGTACCTGCAACAAGGCCATGTGGACCATGTGCCTTGTCATGCAAATCCAAAGAAACCACCCCTGTTTTTGAAACACCTAATGGTGCTGCCATCGACTTAAACACTTGTGACTTTTCCCATCTGCTCTTGAGATCAATATCGTCTACAGCAAGGATATTAAGCAACTCAAACATTGAAATATTCTTTGTAAGAGTACCTTCGAGGGAAATTTCCTCGGTATAAACCGGAGCAAGAAATGTTACTATTTCCTCCGCCTGTGCTGTTTGGATATTCGAATAAACAAACTCGGCTGTTTCACTTTTATTCTGAGTATTAACAAACAACGCATTATTAGTGTCTTTAATAGTAACAATTGATCCGCACCCCTGCGGGACATCAGCAATTGTATTACCAAAAAAGACAAAAGTTACGCCCAAGTCTTTACCCTTATTAATAAATCTCGAAATCGGATGACTCTTAAACCCATACTCATCATAAAAAAACACAATAAGGTTTTCTTCATATTTTTTATTTTGTTCTCTATTGGTAAACTCTTTATAAAGATATTCGAAAACAAAATTCTTACTTTCATCATCACACACAATGTTTCTAACACCAATAGCCTCATTATACACATGCGGAAGAAGTCTAAGCCAATAAATCTGATCCTTGTGTGTTCCATCAGCCACAAAAACCATTTTAACATCTGAAAAATGTTGTCTGGCAGCAATATCAATTACTATATTCTTAAGTAACTCAAATCTATGCTGCGGTTCACCAACAACTCCCATAGCATTAACTTCTTTAAAATCACATACAATAGGGGCATTATGAACATTCTTATACTCCATGCAAATTTGCTCAGGTATAAGTTGCAACTCATCCTCAATTTCTAATTTTTCCTGTCTTTTATAATTAACTTCTCTCTTTGAAATAACATCACCGCTTCCAAGTCTTACACAAAGATAATCTTCATCGTCCTTTGAACGTTCAAACAACTCTGTAGAAAATGTTCCAAAACGTTTAAGAATCTTTGACTGCGAGATAAATATTTCTTCTAACTCCTTACCCTCCTTTTCACGACTCTGCTCAATTTCATCTCTTTTTTTTGTTATATAAGCATTATATTTCTCTTTGCGTTCTTTTGAACTCTCTTTATACTCCTTGTTTCCTTCCCTAATACTCATAATAGTAGTAAGAATTGCCATTACACCGGAAATTGCTGAAACAACAATCATCATTCCACCAAAAAAGGCCATAGCTACCGACGCAATCAGCATACCAAACGACGGAAATAATCGCATAAACCAATTATCTTTTGGCTTTTGTGGTTTTGCCGGTGGGTCAAGTATCTCTATCTTCTCTTCATTCACCACAGTCTTAATACGAGTACTTCTGTTAAACTTCGGATAATTCACCGGTTTTGAATCATCAAAACACTTCAATGCATTTATAATCATATCTGGACGTATTTGCGTCCAAATTTTATTATCTTTATAATAAAAGAAGTAATCAGAAATCGAGAAGAAATCCCCATCTTTTATTACATCGCCATTTTTTGCTTTCTTTCCGTTAATATAAATCCCATAGGTTGTTTGAGTAATTGTAAGAATATAGGAGCTATTATTCCGTCTTAAAACGATAGCATCCCCCTTTACATATTCTCCTCCCAAAGCAATATTACAACCTAGCGATGACCCCATGGTGATTTCTGCTACGTCTGCAACATTAATAATTCTCTCATACTTTATCTGTCCATTATCAAAATCAATCAAAAACTCCACACGAAATACAGAGTTATCCGACTCCTGATACTTCACTTCCATAGCGTCCCCATGGACAAGATTTTTGGTGATAAGCTTTCTGACATCACCCATTGTTAAATACAGATTATCAGAAGCAAAGACAGACCAATCTTCGCCATTTTTTACAAATAACAATTCAATCTTTTCAAAAAATAAATCTTTTCTCAGTCGTATATCGCAATCTACTCCTGTACCCACCTTCACCTGCTGCATATCCGATGCAAGCTCAATTTCTTTATAAATATTATTATTTGAAAGAATCACCTTATATCTTTTGTCCATAGTTCAATCTCTCCTATTCCGTGTAATTTATTACTGTTCCGTTTCTTACTCCGAATTCTTCTAAGGTTTTATTACCTTTCAGCAATACAATTGGCCGTTCTGCTTTCAGATAACAGTTTTTAATATCTGTAGTATCAATTCCCAGGTCATATGCCGTATTTAAAGCATTCACCAACTCATTTGCTGTAATATTTAATGGAATTTCAAGATCGACTGTAAAATTTCTTTTAATTATGTTGAAAACAACAATTGCTACATCCCTATTCATAACTTCACACCCCTTATATCATCATAAATGCAATTTTTTGAATGCTCTTCTCATCCGTCAACTCATCTATGTTAATAGAATCATAGTGTCGGAAATGCTCTACATAATCATTTACCGTATACTTCAGAGAAAGATTTCCAAATATTAAAGCATTTTCCACTTCTTTATCGAAATCATTACACACAAAAATATACTTATTTGCACTTGTTCCGTTTACATTGCTCATTAACACGTTAGTAGCAAATACCGATGCCATATTTTGTTTCAGAACCATGATGATTTTATCTGCAATCCCCATTAATGCAGCTTTTTCATCATCAAATGCACTACTCGCATCAACGACAATATAATCATAATCTTTACTCTTTTTTGCACCTTGAATAATATTTTTAAACACAGAGTATGACATTCCTACAGACATTAATGCTGTTTTAAATGCAGGCAAATACTGAAATACTTCTTTACGTATCGCATGCTTAATATCTCCATAGATATTTTCCGTATTTGTTGCAAGCTTTGCATATATCATATTTTCTGTAATTGGCGAAGTGTCTGCAAACATATGCTGAAATGTTTGTAAATAATCCGCGTTAATGTACAATACTCTCTTATAGTTTTTTGCCAAAGCACCTGCGATACCAATTGCCAAGGTCGTTTTTCCGACACCTCCGCATGCAGATGAAACCAAAATCACCTGCGTATCCTTTACTTCAGTCGTATCTCCACCAAGAACATCTGCACTTTTATAGATAATCTCATTCACGATTTCTTTAATGCTGGCGTATTTAAACACCACATCAACATTTGAATCTTCATCATTTTCTATCTTTTGTTCACTTAAAACAAACACATGTCCAACATTATGTCTCTGCAATCCTTGTGTATACAAAGATTCTGAAACTATAAGAACATCCACCCGCTGCGGAAAAGAAAACAGTTCGTCAAAGTATCCTTTTTCACTGATTATCTCTATCTCTGCCTTCTCAAAAAACCTCTCTGCAAACTTCACCTGAAGTGGCAATATGTAATTGATATCTTCATCTGCGATAATTATCCTCGGTTTATACATAAAGCGTTCCTCTCTTATCTGAATTTCACCTGAAAATCACTATTGGCCAACCGAATGACATCTCCGTCCTTTATCGGACATGTCTCGTTACCTCTTACTCTGACAGAATTCACATAAGTTCCATTCGTACTGTCGAGATCTTTAATCCTGTATTCTTGTCCTAATTTCACAACTTTACAATGACTTCGACTAATCAACTTGTTAAATGTAATCGCACCATCTACAACTGTCGAATCCTTACCTAAGACAAATTCCTCTTTATTTACTTCAAAATCACAATCCGTAGGCCCATTCAGAGCAATGATATGTAACTTTCTTTCTTTAAGCTGCGGTTCTTTTTTTCTATCTTCTTCAACAACCGGTTCGACCGGTTTCTGTGGCTTATTTTCCTCGTTTTTCACATTCAACCCTTTACATATATCCTCCAGGCTCTTTAACGAATCCAATAAATCATCTTTTAATTTCAACAGCGTAAGCGAATCCTTAAATCCCATCTTTGAAATCATTTCCACAAGTGCGGTTCTGAATTCATTATCAAAGTTACTATAAGGATTACTGCACATAGCCGCATTGATTGGAAGGTATGTCAATCCAACTTTATACGTTGTAGTATCTACATACAGATGTTCCGGTGATAAATCTATATTCTGACAAGAAAGGAAACCCATCTGTTTTACATAGTTAACCGCAAAAAGCAAATTTGCTATTACATTCACAAATGCAGACTCACTCAATTCTCCATACACCGCATCAAAACTCCGGTAGGTTTGAGGCATATAAAGCAGTTGTATCATTCCATTAAATTGCATTTTCATACACTTGACAAAATATCCATCACTCTGTCCCTGCAACACCTTATATTCTGTCGGCTGAAATAATTCCTTTTCCTTTAAGATATAAGAAAATGTTTCTCCACATCTTACCTCTGTCAAAATATTCTTTTCATCTGAAAAATGCATTTTTTTTACCTCTCACCAAAATAATTGATATATTATCTTTTGCACCATTTTTGTATACACAATCCATATAACGTTGCATCACTGTGTTCATGCTCTTTTCTGACTTTACTTTTTTTAATTGCTTTTCTAAATAATCTTCACTACAGTATTTATATAATCCATCGCTACATAATAAAAACGTCTGATTCCCTTTCATCCTTCCTGTATGCACGTACGGGTTAATTTCTTCTGTAGTTCCAATCGCCTGTACTAATTTTCCTTTGTTCCTGTGTTCCTCTATTTCCTCTGCCGAAAACCTTTGTCTGGTTGAAGAAAGATTCTCCCATACATCATCCACAGTCAATGTAGAAAAACATCCATTTGCATAAGAATACGCATGACTATCTCCGACAGAAAGTACAGCATAACAATCTTGCACAACAAAAAGTAGCACAACAGTCGATCCACAGATTTGTGACTGGTTATATTCTTCATGAATCTTTATGTTTACCTTTCGCAACATAGTCTCTAAGTCTTGCAAACAATCCAAAAATGGCTTTTCAGATAGAAAATCCTTATTTTTATCCCAATACTCTCTGCAGGCGCTCACAACCTCACCACTTGCGACTTCACCTTGGCTGTAACCTCCCATTCCATCTGCCACTACAAATAACGCTGCTTCCTCTGTGACAAATGCCGCAACTGAGTCTTGATTTACTGTTCGCTTACTTCCTATATCCGTCTTCACAAGATAATGAAGTTTTACACAAGATTTCTTAGACATATGCTTATCCTATCATCACACGATATTCTGTCTGACCGAGCTTCAATATAGTTCCCGTCTGAATTTCCGTTTCATCATATATCTTTCTTCCATCTACATAAGTTCCATTGGATGATCCTACATCTCTTACATAAAAACGCTGACCTCGTACATACACCTCACAGTGTGCTCCTGAAACAGATTTATCATCTATAGTCATGTTGCATTTAGATGCACTTCTACCGATAGTTATCTTTTCACTCGAAATACTACAGCGGTAAGTAATGATACTATCGTTTACACAGGTTAACTGGAAACGATATGTATTAGTATCAAATAGCTGTTCTGTCTTTTCCCCGGAGCTTTCCGTTAAAATCTCTGTCTTCTCCGTCATGATTTCTGTTTTATTAGCATCTTTTGCCGAAGAGATTGCCGACTCTTCTGTTATCTTCTGACTCCTTTTTCTTACTGTCATTAACAAAACTGCCAATGCAGCTACAACACAAACAACACCTATCAAAACAAAAACAATTACATTTCCACCTCCATTTTTATCAGACGCTTCATCCTTTGCACCTGTTATTGTTGGTGTAACTGTTGCTTCTCCCTGTGTTGGAACCGGCGTTTCTGTCGGCTTTTCCGGACTCTCCGTAGGTATTAATGTAGGTGTAATTGTCACTCCACCACTTATCTCAGAAAGAAATGGCAATTTAATCATACATTGTGCAGAATACTCACCATACTCTGTTTTAATACTTATTCTTGAATTGCGTGAACTTCCATCCAATAATTCTCCCAGAACGTTCACTCTAACCTGTACTATCTGACCATCTTCCGCTAATCTTTTTGTAATATCAAGATGATTATCCATCTGTGCCACATAGAAGGATTCTGCTCCGGTGGCCCTTGCAAAAGCAAACACATCTTTGAGCTGATCTTCATTCTCTCCCATACCGATTGTATAAATTGGGAACGGATTTAGCGAAATCAACTGTTCTAATTCAGACCTCGTATATCCTGTTCCTGTATCAATACTACCATCTGAAATCAAAATAATTCTCTGGTATGTCGCATCCTCTTTTTTGCTCAGTTCTTCTATGCATTCGTATAAATTGTCTATGAGATACACATACTTATTTTCTTTTTCAACACTGGCAATTGTCTGCTTTAATACAGTATAGTCATTCGTATAATCACAAAGTACTGCTTTCTCTTTTCCTGTAATAACAATGGATATTTTTTCCCCTGATGTTCGATTGGCAACTATATCAAGCAAGATATCTTTTACTGTGTCCGCATGATTTTTCATAACAGACAAGGAATTGTCCCAAACGATTAAGGTATTGATAGAATCTTTAAGATTATTTATAGTATTATATTCTTCTACACTACAGAATGTATTTCCAATCTGAAAAGAGATTTCCTGAATCTCGCCTTCCACTCCATCCACATACAAAATCACATCATCTTCCACTGTATACTTTTCTACAATAACAGCTTCCTCTGCTGCTATTGCATTTACATTGAACAAACAACAAGAAATTATAAAAAACAATACTGCTTTTTGAATTCTTTTCTTCATCATCTGTGCCTCCATGAATATCATAATGATATAATTATCCTCATTCGCTTAAATAATCTGCAAATGTATACATTTAAATACATTTTAGAGTTTATAACTCTAAAAGTCAATATTTAATTAGCATCTTATTATACTAATATTTGAGGTGAGACAATGAAGTATAATGAGAGAATTCGAGAATTACGAGAAGACAGCCTGATGACGCAACAAAAAGTTGCTGACCTACTAAATGTCGGTCAACGAACTTATGCCGACTATGAAAGTGGAAAAACTAGAATTCCTGTAGATAGCTTAATGATTCTTGCAAAGTATTATGATGTATCCTTAGATTATATTACAGGTGCCAGCAACAAAAGAACTATCTATCCTCAAGAATGAGTATACATAATTATTTAGCCGCCTTTAGCGGCTTTTATTATTATAAAAACTTTTCAAATGATAAATTCCGCATCTTCTTCCCATTCCCATCATTTTATGCTATACTCATAGCAAACATTTTTTAGAAGACAGAACAAAAAAAAGGAGTACCCGCTATGACCCGTTACGGACTGATTGGAGAAAAATTAGGGCACAGCTATTCCAAGCTGATACATGAAAAATTGGCAGATTATACGTATGATCTGATTCCGCTTTCCAAGGAAGAATTTATAGATTTTATGGAGAAAAAAGCGTTTTCCGCCATCAATGTGACCATTCCATATAAGCAGACAGTCATCCCGTACTTAGATGAACTGTCCGAATCCGCACGGTCCATCGGTGCTGTAAACGCGATTGTAAACAAAGATGGAAAATTGCATGGTTATAATACCGACTATCTCGGATTTTTATATACGCTCCACAACAACGAAATCAAAGTAAAAGACCAAAAAGTTTTAGTCCTTGGAAACGGAGGCGCCGCAAAAGCTGTAGTCGCTGCACTTCTCTCCTTATCTCCAAAGGAACTGATTACTGTAAAATATAAAGAAGAACCGGGAGTTGTTACCTACGAACAGGCAGCCGCACTCCATTCCGACGCTACCTTGATTGTCAACACAAGCCCTATCGGCATGTACCCAAACGTGGATGCTTCCCCAATGGATTTGACACCATATACAAAGTTAAAAGCAGTCGTTGATATCATCTATAACCCTTCCACCACCAAGCTCCTCGCACAGGCAGTGGAACTTGGCGCAAAGGCCGTAAACGGCATGGAAATGCTCGTCGCACAGGCAAAGTACGCCGTGGAACTGTTCTTGGATACGGAAATTTCCGATGAAACCATCCCGAAAGTTATAAAAGAGTTATTTTAAAGTAAATCCTTTTACAAAAACAGGTGCGCACAACTCTGTACGCACCTGTCCGCTTTTATTTACACTATAACTTCATTTCCGTTCGTTTCTTCCCTTTTTGCTGCTATGTATTCTTTAATTCTTTCAACAATTTTCTCCGGATTCATACTACGATTTTCAATAATCCGGTCAATATCCTGACATATCGCACTTCTTTCTTTCGCTTCTCCTTGTGCCATTCCCTGTGCCATTCCCTGTGCCATTCCTTGCGCCGTTGCCTGCACCATTCCTTCTTCCAATTCTTCCTTAAATAAATCGCGTAACGCATCACACATCATATCCCGCTTTACCTCCTTAAATAATTCTCTGTTTGCATTTACTATAACATCCATCATGGATTTATATAATTCATCGTTCTGATGCTTTGCATACTCCTGCGTGATTTTCTCTGCCGTTTCTTTATCCTTAATATCGTTTGTTAAATATTTCAACCAAAAATTTTTCTTCTCCGACAACTTTGATGTGACAACCAATTGAACGGAGAATTCCTCTCCATTAATATAATAGATGCCTTCTTCTTGTCGTTCTATCAACAAATGTTTTTCTCTTTTCAAATACTCCATAAGTTTCCTCGGATACCTTCTGCATACGAAGGTTAAGGTGATGTCTTTTGCCGCTATCTCATTTTCATATCTCGTCTCTGATTTGTAAAAGCAGGCATATCCATACACCTTATAATAATCATTGATACTTAAATAGTCTTCCGGACTTTTGTATTCAATGATATTAAATTTCTTAAACAGTCTTCCTATATTTTGCTGTAATATCTCATTTGTTCTTTTCTTTAACAGAACATCAATCTGCATAGGCTTACTGCTGATATTATGTTCACTCTCTATCTCTATCCTTTCTCTTTCATCGTTAAATTCCGATTTCAAATTGGCAAAAAATGCCGGATGCCATTGCAAGTACTCTTTCATCCATTCCTCCTCGTATTAATAACTTGTTACGTGCAGGATTCCTTAACGAAAATCCTGCTTTACTCACTTCTGAACTAAAGCATGAATTTTCTTTAAGAAACAGACAGGCGGACAAACGCCCTTCTCTCTGCATGGAATATGAGACTACAGGTTCTTTTACTGCAACCGATAAACAGAAAAACTATGCTTTAACCGAATTTTAACACATTCAAAATCCCCTCACAAGTCTTCCTCATTAATTTCGTGAAAACGCACAAAAACAGACCGTTTTTCTGTGCACATCTCACATGCGTTTTTCCAATTTATTTCCAAAACACCACTTCTATCCAGCTCACACTTCACTTTTGATAAAAAAAGAAGTAAGGACTTTTACATCCTTACTTCTTTTTTTTCTTCTTGTTCTTTGCTACCACAGCTCCAAGACAAACACATACCACTGCAAGCGCAATCATCAGCACATACTGAATGGTCGATTGAATAAATGTAACTAAAAAATCCATAGTAACCTTCCCTCCGTGTTTTAATCACGGTTTGCAAGCTCTGCAAATACATCCTTCCAGCTAAGGCCGCATTCAGCCATCAGTACCGTCACATGATACAGAAAATCGGCAATCTCATACTTAATCTCTGACTTGTCCGGATTCTTTGCTGCTATGACGATTTCCGTCGCTTCCTCACCGCATTTTTTTAATATCTTATCAATACCCTTGTCAAACAGATAATTCGTATAGGAACCTTCCTTTGGATTTGCTTTGCGGTCCATGACCGTAGCATACATCTTTTCCAGAATGTTTGCCTTGTCCTCTGTCTCCCACTCTGTTTTCAGTAAATCGCGGTAAAAACAGGAATAGTTTCCAGTGTGACAGGCAGCCCCAATCTGCTTTACCTTTGCAAGAAGCGTATCATTATCACAGTCGATGGACAACGCCTTCACATACTGGTAATGCCCGGACGTGGCACCCTTAATCCAGAGTTCATTTCTGCTTCTGGAATAATAGGTCATCGTTCCCGTACGTATAGTACAATTATACGCTTCTTCGTTCATGTATGCAAGCATCAAAACCTCATTTGTTTTATAATCCTGCACAATCACCGGCACCAGACCGTCCGGTCCCTTCTTAAGCTCCGCAAACGTCACATCACAGGAAAACGCTTCGGATGACATCGTTTCCCCATCTGACAGAAAACCTAACGTCTGCGCCAGATCCTCAAATACCAATACGGACTCTGCACCAAACTTGGTATCCGCCTGTTCTATCACTGCTTCCTCTGCCAAAAACTCTTTTACAAGCACAACCTTTTTTGCACCGGCATAGTAAACCTTTTTCACATCCTCCAAACGATTTACATAACAGCCTGCATATACCGAAATGTCCGCACGTTCCGTCAGTTCCCGAAGGAAAAGAATAAAGCCTTCCCTCTCAATTTCATCTGACGAATACTGATAGACAAACACACAGTCTGCACCGTTCTTCTCACATTCCTTTACCTTATTCATCACACTTTCCTGTGATTCTGCCTGCGCATTAATACATAAAATACTTTTTTTCTGACTCATAATTTCACCATTCTCTCTTACGGCTTCTCATCTTATTTTCCATAAAGTCTCTACTGAAACCTTGCAGCCGCCACCTTTAAATCAACCTTCTTTTCATAGATAGCCTTTCCTAAAATGGCACCCTCTACACCAATGGTTTCTAATTTTTCCAAATCTTCCATACAGGACACGCCGCCGGATGCCACAATAGCAAGCCCCGTCGTCTCCACCATGCGTGCCGTCTGCATTACATTCGGTCCACAAAGCATACCATCCTTTGCAATATCCGTATAAATAATCGTCTTAACACCAAGGTCCTTCGTGGAAAGTGCCAGCGATACGGCATCCACACTGCTGATTGTCTCCCAGCCCTTGATTGCCACCATACCGTCCTTTGCATCAATTCCAACGACAATCTTATCCGCTCCAAAGCGTGTAATGACTTCCTTTACAAACGCCGGGTCTTCCACTGCCTTTGTTCCTAAAATGACTCTTGCCACACCAAGGTTCAGCTTCTGCTCAACATCCTGGACTGTGCGGATGCCTCCGCCGATTTCCACCGGAATACTGACACTCTCCACAATCTTTTTCAGTGCCTCATCATTGGCTCCCACTCCAAGCAGCGCACCGTCCAAATCAACCAGATGCAAAAACTTTGCCCCGGCCTTCTCAAACTCCATTGCTACCTTGTATGGTTCCTCTGCATATACTGTCTTTTCTTCAAACATGCCCTGACGCAGTCTGACACATTTGCCGTCTTTCATATCAATTGCCGGATATAATCTCATTCCAATACTCCCTTCGCAGACAACACACCCTGAATTCTCTCATCCACCTGTGTTGCCATATCCAGTGCTCTTGCAAACGACTTAAATGCCGCTTCTATCAGGTGATGATTGTTACTTCCGTCCAGTTGCTTGATGTGCAGATTCATACCTGCGCTATAGGAGACCGCATAGAAAAACTCCTTCACCATCTCCGTATCAAATGCTCCCACTCTGTCAGTGGTAAATGTCATATCAAAATTCAGATACGGTCTGCCCGACAAATCAATGGCACAAAGGCACAAGGTCTCATCCATCGGAAGGATGTCGTTTCCATAACGTTTAATGCCTGCTTTATCCGAAAGCGCCTTCGCAATTGCAGTTCCAAGCACAATGCCGGTATCCTCGATTGTATGATGACAATCCACCTCAAGATCGCCTTTCACGCTCAGCTTCAAATCAAAAAAGCCATGTCTTGCAAAGGAATTTAACATGTGGTCAAAAAAGCCGATTCCTGTAGAGACCTCTGCCATACCGCATCCGTCCAGATTCAGTTCCATTACAATGTCCGTTTCCTTTGTTTTACGCTCTATCTTTGCACAACGCATATTCGGTTCTCCCTTCTGTATTGTTGCCTCTCTTTTTCCTATATATATTCGGCTAAGTAACGAATCACTTCACTTCTTTCCCGAATCTTACTGCAATCGAGTTGGCATGTGCCGTCAGGCCTTCTGCTTTTGCAAACCGGATAATATCCTCATGAATCGGTTCCAATGCCTCTCTGGAGTAAGAAATAATACTGGATTTCTTAATAAAGTCATCCACACTAAGCGGTGAGAAAAACTTTGCCGTACCGTTCGTCGGAAGCACATGATTTGGTCCCGCAAAATAATCCCCCAGCGGCTCACTCGCATATTCTCCAAGGAAAATCGCTCCTGCATTCTTTACCTTTGTCATCGTCTGGAACGGGTCCTTTGTGATGATTTCCAGGTGCTCTGATGCAATTTCATTCACCGTATCAAGTGCATCCGCCATCGAATCTGCCACTAAAATATAGCCGTAATTATCCAGGGATTTTTCTAAAATAGCCTTTCTGGACAACTGGTTTACAAAGCGGGTTACTTCCTTCTCTACCTGCTCTGCCAGCTCCCGGCTTGTCGTTACCAGGATTGCACTTGCCAGTTCATCATGCTCTGCCTGGGAAAGCAAATCCGCCGCCACATAAGTCGGATTTGCAGTTTCATCCGCCAGCACCAGAATTTCACTCGGACCTGCCACGGAATCAATGCTCACATGTCCGTACACTGCCTTTTTTGCGAGTGCAACATAAATATTGCCCGGTCCTACAATCTTATCTACCTTTGCAATACTCTCCGTTCCAAAAGCAAGCGCTGCAATTGCCTGCGCACCGCCCACCTTATAGATTTCCGTCACACCTGCTTCCTTTGCTGCAACCAGCGTTCCTTCATATACGGTTCCGTCTGCTCCCGGAGGCGTCACCATTGCAATACGCTCCACCCCGGCAACCTTAGCCGGAATAACATTCATCAATACCGAAGACGGATACGCCGCCTTTCCTCCCGGCACATACACACCAACTGCTCCGATTGGTGTTACCTTCTGACCTAAAATCACGCCCGAAGGGTCTGAGTCGAACCAGCTGTACTGCTTCTGTTTTTCATGATACACCCGGATATTGACCGCCGCTTTCCGGATAACGTCTAGGACCTCCGCTGGAAGCTTCTCATATGCCTCTGCAATTTCTTCTTCCGTCACACGAATCGTCTCCGCATCCAAATCTGCCTTATCAAACTGCTTCGTATAAGAAAACAATGCTTCATCCTTTTTAATTTTTACCGCATCCAAAATTTCTGCAACTGCCTTTGTCTGCTGTTCATACTGATTTGGACTTCTCTTTAAGAGATTCTCCAATATATTTTTCTTATTCTCTTCATTTAAATTCAAAACTCTCATTTTCCTACGCTCCGTTTCACATAGTATTGGCTTCGTTTCTCTGCAATTTCCCACCCTTCTCTTCTAGCAGCCTCGGTGTCGCAGTTTCAGGGTAATATCTGCAATTCTTTCATGCTCCATCTTCATGCTGACCTGATTCACTACCATTCTTGCAGACAATGGTAAAATCTCTTCCAGAACAGATAAGCCGTTCTCCTTCAGCGTCGTTCCCGTCTCCACAATATCTACAATCACCTCAGACAAGCCCACAATCGGTGCCAGCTCAATCGAGCCGTTTAACTTGATAATTTCTACGGTCTGATGCTTTTTATTAAAGAAATAATCCTTTGCAATCTTTGGATACTTGGTTGCCACACGGATAATCTGTCCGCTGTTTAACAACTCCCTTGCCGATTCCGGACCTGCCACACACATGCGGCACTTTCCGATATCCAAATCCAGCACCTCATAAATATGTCTGTCCTCCTCCAGAATCGTATCCCTGCCGACGACACCGATATCTGCTGCACCATATTCCACATAAGTCGGTACATCACTGGCCTTTGCAAGAAAGAATTTCAGTTTCTGCTCTTCATTTACAAAAATCAGTTTTCTCGAATCCTTATCCTTCATTTCCTCACAGGTAATACCGATGGATTCCAATATACTAAGTATCTGCGTAGCAAGCCTTCCCTTTGCCAGTGCAAATGTCAAATATTCCATAATTAATCACTCTCCACATATAGGATTTCTCCTGCCCCGATACGCTCTGCATAGGCGCGGATTATCTCTTCCTGCTCCTGCCCTTTAGCGAGCAATGTCACCTTTCTGCCCTCTGCCCGAAGCTGTAACGCCCGTGCAAATGCCTTTTGCTTTCCCTCACCTGAATAAACAAGCAATATTCCGTCCGCCTGCGGCTGCTCCAATAACCCCTGCCGCATCAGCGCTGTCATTATCTGATCGGAATACACCGCAATTCCAATGGCAGGTGCTTCTTTGCCAAACTGGGAAACCAGACCATCATATCTGCCGCCTGCGGCAATTACATCACCGGTTCCATGCGTATAGGCACGGAAAATCACACCGGTATAGTAATTAAACTGACTCAACATGCCAAGGTCAAAGGAAATATAATCTTCTTTTCCGTAGTCACACATCGCTTCATAAAATGTACAGAGTCTGTCAAGGCTTTCCATGGCTCTTTTGTTCGTCGTCATCTGCTTCATCGATTGTATCGTTTCGATAGAACCAAAATGAGCAGAAAGCTTTGCAAAGATTTCTTTTAGCTCCGCAGAAATTTCTTTTTCCGAAAGCATTTGCTCTACCGCAAACAAATTTTTCATTTCAATGAAATTTCTTAAATTCTCCGTCTCCTCCTCACAAAAGCAGGCCTCCTGCGCAAGTGCCCGAAAAAAATCCGCCTGCCCAACCACTACCTGAAACTTCTTAAGACCGGTTGCAGCCAGGCAATCAATCATTAACGCTGCCATCTCCGCATCAGCCTCTACCGAGGGGTCATTATAACACTCTGCACCAAGTTGCGTACTCTCCTTAAGCTTTCCCTGATGCTCTGAATAATTTACAAATACACTTCCGTGATAAAAAAGACGGATTGGCATGGTTTCCTGTTTAAAGTACTTAGCCACACATCTGGCTGCCTGTGGCGTCATATCCGGTCGAAGCACTAAGGTCTCTCCGTCCCGGTCCACAAACTTATACATGTCTTTAGAGGAAACCGTACCTCTTTCCTTATTAAAAATATCAAAATATTCAAATGTCGGCGTCATGAGCTGATGGAAGCCATATGACTGCATCGTGCACTTGATATGATACTCTGTGCGCTCCTTCTTTTCAAATTCTGAATTGTAAATGTCCCTGACTCCTTCCGGAGTATGTAATAACGCTTCTCTCATAGGCCCTCCATTCTGCATATTCCGCTGATTTTCCACCAATTTCCCGTTTCTCACGCCATTCACTTTATCATGGTAGCGTGGTAGCACATCAGCGTATGTAATATTCGAATTATAATCCATTCCTACGATACTGTCAAGCCTTTCGTCTAAGATTTCAAAAATGAAAAGAGGCTGCTCTCGGCAACCTCCATAACTCATTCCTCATCGCGGCTTTCTAAATCCTTTTGCAACGCAATCAGATATGGAACCAATGCCCCATGCCCCTTTGGAATCTCGTATTCCTCTTCAATTTCTTCAAACCGGAAACTTTTTCTGCCTCCTTGCTCCATTCTGTCCCAAAACTCTTTCATCTTCTGAAACCGCAAATAAAAATATCGGTCCTTCTTCGAATAATAAATCAGCAAAAACGCCACACCGCCCTGCCGCTCAAAGTCATCCATGAAGGCCACCTGATGGGCATGCAGATTCTGTAACGCAAATGTATCAGCCGCACATTCCTTAGCATCAAAGCACACCGGAATCCCCTGCACAACACCGATATAGTCGACCGTACTTTTCTGTTCGAAGTATGCAAGCGTAATGTGTCTTGTCGCCTGGTCCATCTGTACCGGAGTAATCGGTGTCGGCACCTTTTGAATCAATGCCAGCTTATTTTCCCTATATTTTTCATTTGTCATATTGATCAGCTCTTCTAATGCTGAACCTCTGAGTCCTCTGGAATTCCAGGATGGCATAGCACATACCTCTTTCCTTTACAGTTCATTCAAATCACATAGTTTCCAGAATTTCGTCACATCCGTGCTGTCAAAGATTTCCTGCATGGTCTGCAAAAACTTTGGTGCCGGATTGACCGTAATGGTCTTTTCCGACAATGCTTCCAGTGTCCCGCTAAGCTTTGGGAAACAAAGCATATAAGCATGCAGCAGCTGATACTTTAAATGAAACCTCCGGTTCATCTCCTGCAAGTTCCCATACTTGGTATCCCCCAGAATCGGAAGATGAACGCTCGCCAGATGGGCACGAATCTGATGTGTTTTTCCGGTAATCAGCAAAATCGCTAACAAAGAAAATCCATCCTTCACAGCAAGCGGCACCAATTCCGTTTCAATTTTTTCATATTCCTTTGGATTGGCATTCTTTTCCCGAAGTTCGCCCTCTGTTAACACTTCTACTGTATTGGTAGCCTCGTCTTTCTTTAGATACCCTTTCAAATGCCGGCGTTCCCTGACTTCACCGCAGACAATACACAGATAATACTTGCGTAGCGTTCTTTCTCTTAACAGCTCTGCCATTGCCTGAAGCCCTGCCAGTGATTTCCCGGCAATAATCAGTCCCGTTGTATTTCTGTCCAGGCGGTTACACACTCCCGGTGTGAAGCTGTCTGTCCCGATTCCATACGTTGTTCTTAAGTAGGAAACCATTCTTTCATTGATTGATATATCATCCTTCTGGGCCTTTTGCGACAATTCGCCCACCGGTTTATTGGCAATCAGAATATGTTCATCCTCATAAACAATCTCATGCGGCTTTAATGTGGGAATATTTTGTTCTACATTTGTAGATTCGCTCTTCTTTCCGGATTGAAATCCCGCAATCGTTTCATCTGAAAGAAACAGCTTGATTTCATCTCCCTCGGCTACCTTTTCCGACCCCTCTGCCTTTTTCCCATTGAGTGTAATATTCTTTTTCCTGAGCATTTTATAAAAAAAACTTTTCGGCGCCGTGTCCATATATTTTGCAAGCAACTTATCCAGCCGCTGTCCGGCTTCATTCTTTGATACTAAAAAAGCTTTCATTCCTTATCCCCTCTTTGGAACAACTCATCCGGCATTCCCTGCGTTAAATTGTAAATAAAAGAAGCATTTCCACAACAGGCTCCATTTCGCTTTCTATCCACTGTTCTGCCTCGCTGCGCAGTGCCATCCGGCTTGTCAGCTGCTTTTCATTTTCTGCAATATAGACCTTAAAATCAATCTGTCTGATTTCCAATTCTTTCTTTAAATACTCTTCCATTTTCTTTGCATTGTCTTTTCCACGTTCCGTAAATCCAATCATCTGGCTTCCCGTAACATACACACAATCCAGATGCATCACACGCTCAGAAGACGTAAACACAAGATCATAGAACACCCGGTCAGAACCCTTTTTATACCCATCCAGATGTTCTTTCTTTTCCACACTCATCGGGTGATACGGGAACAGAACAACTACATTTACAAATGATTTAGCTGCCGGCAATACAAACAAAAAAGCAAGCACCGTAAAGATATTCGCCACTTCCATCTTATTTAACAAAAGACCAATGCCAAACACACAAAGGCCGATGGCTACCATCAAAAGCGTATGTGCCAATGCATCCTTTTTCTTTTTCCTTAAATATCCGTATTCCCCTTTTTGCAATTTTGTTTTCTTTGTCATGTCTTTGTCCCTTTCCTTTACAAACCCATCATTCTACTTTCGTAGACCATTTGCTACAGTATCTCAAAATAGTCCGTAATATAATAATCCGAAAGTTCTCTCTTCTCTTTTTCCATATGCTTTGAGAACTCGTCTTCAATCGCACAAACTTCCATTCCGGCACGCTTTCCTGCCAAAATACCTTCTTCGATATCTTCAAACACAATACAATCTTTCGGTTCCACATGCAGACATTCCGCCACGAAAAGATAAATATCCGGTGATGGTTTTCCCTTTGGAACCTCACACGAGGTATGAATCTCATCCAGGTATTCTTCAATGGAAAGACTCTTTAACACTGCACGCACCAGTTCCACGGAATTGCTCGTTGCAATCCCCGTCTTGATTCCCTGTGCTTTTAATTCCTTTAAAAATTCCAAAGCCCCCGGCTTAAGCGGCACCGTATGTGTGTACTTATACATTGCCATCTCATTCCATGCCGCTTTAATTTCCTCAATGGAATCTGGAATCTGGAATGTATTTTTAAAATAATGTGCTGTCTCCGTAAAACTCATCCCCGAAATATCCTTTTGCAAAGTCTCCGGAAGCTCTACTCCAAAACGTCCCAGATATTCAATGTCAATTTCTTTCCACATCCCCATGGAATCAATCAAGGTTCCGTCCAAATCAAAAATTACTGCTTTTTTATTTTTCCACATCATGCTTCTCTTTCCGTTTCACAACTTTTTTCACTTTCTACCGCATTTTGCAACCGTCCGATTTCGATTTCCGTCAGCTTTCTGCATTCTCCCGGCATCAGACTATCGTCCAATACAAGTCCACCCATGGAAATCCGTTTTAAATATGTCACTTCGCATCCGATTTCATGACACATGCGCTTTACCTGATGGAATTTCCCCTCTTTCAGCGTAATTTCCACCTCTGAGCTCTGTTCTGCCTCCGAAACAGACAATACCTTCAGTCCTGCCGGTAATGCCTTATAATCCTGCCCCACCTGAATGCCCTCTGCAAAACGTGCGACGGCATCCTCCGGTACAATTCCCGCCACCTTGGCATAATACACCTTATCTACATGCCGTTTTGGGGAGAGCAGGCGATGGGAAAGCTCCCCATCATCTGTCAATAACAACAGACCTTCGGTATCCTTATCCAGGCGCCCTACCGGGAACAATTTTCTCTTTCCAAGCGGTATTTGCTCCTTTACCAAATCAAGCACTGTCTTATCCCGGTTATCCTCCGTTGCAGAAACCACACCTGCCGGCTTATGAAGCATCAAATACATAAATTCTTCCGCTCCGCCAAGCACCTTGCCATCCAGACAGATTTCATCGCCATCCGCCACCTTTTGGTCCCCATTTTTACAAACAGTACCGTTCACAGTCACTCGGCCTTTGTTCAAAACCATTTTGGCATCCTTTCTGGTCAGTTCTGCTGCTTCCGATATAAACTTGTCCAGTCTTACCTGCTTTTCTGCCACTGTAATACTCCTTTTTCTTCCGTACTACATCATTCTCCAGCCCGGAAGATACTTGTTTTTCAAGGTTCCGTTCTGTGCCTTTGCCCAGCCGAGCGGATAGCCCGCCACACAAACCAGTACAAATCCGTCCGGCACCTCCGTTTTTGCCGTAATTGTCTCGCACTTCAGATAACGGATGACATCCTCATCTGCTGCTTCCATGTTATAAACCGCATCAAACTCTTCCATACGAAGTGCACATGCCAGTGCCTGACTCGGTTCAAAGCGGTTCTTCTTAATCTCACCGAGCAAAAGCCCGGAGCGCATCACACGAAGTCCCTTCAGATTCGGAAGCTCCTCCGGCAAAAGATACAGCCTGTCCTCTCTGATTTCCAACCGGTCACGCGGTATCTCAAAACCGATACGGTTCAAAAACGCTTCTGCCTCTTCCGGCAACGCTGCCTTTGTTCCGGTCTTCGGATAATATACCACATCCGAAGTTTCATCCTTTTGAAGAAGCGCCACAAAATGGCCTTCCCCATTCATCTTATGCGGCCAGATACGGATGGCATGTTTTAGTTCCTCACTGCCGTTTTCTATCCAGTCCGGACGACCCTGTGAAAAACCTTCATATTCCAGTTCCGGTTTAACCACATGCATATCCGGGTAATTGTCCAAAATATACTGAAGACTGCCTTCATCCTCCTCCGGTGAAAAGGTACAGGTAGAATACACCATCATTCCTCCCGGTGCAAGCATCGGAATCACCGCATCCAGGATTTCCAACTGAAGCTTGTGGTAATATTCCACACCATACTGCTCCCAGTTCTTCATAATGGCAGGACTCTTACGGAACATTCCCTCTCCGGAGCAAGGTGCATCCACCAAAATCTTATCAAAAAAGCCCCGGAACCGTTCCGTTAATTTCCCCGGTGCCTCACTTAAAATCAAAGAATTTCTCGAACCAAACAACTCCAGATTTTTTAACAGTGCCTTCGCTCTTGAATTGCTGATATCATTCGATACCAAAACGCCCTGACCCTGTAATTTTGCCGCAAGCTCCGTACTCTTTCCTCCCGGTGCCGCACAGACATCAAATACTTTATCCCCCGGCTCCACCGGTAATATTCTTGCCGGCGTCATCGCACTCGGCTCCTGAATGTAATACATTCCGGCAAAATAAAACGGATGCTTTGCCGGCTGATCATTTAAATTGTAATAATATCCGTTCTCTATCCACGGAACCTGTGACGTGGCAAACGGAGCTATCCGCTCCCACTCCTCTTTTCCAATCTTTAACGAGTTGAAACGGACACCTCCGTGACGTTCTTCTTCAAATCCTTTTAAAAATTCAGGGAACTCCTCTAAAAGGAGCTCCCTCATTCTGTTTTCAAACTTTTCCGGTAAATTAATCACTGTTTCCTCCTAACGAAGGCTCTGTGCCCGGTAGCCTTCGGCAATGACATCCAGTTCCTTATCAAATCGGGCAAGTTCATTTAAGTCTCCTTCATTATAAATCCGGAAAAACTCTTCCTGAATCTTGACCACTTCTCTTTTATTTGCCACCTTGTATAAGTTCTGAATGGTAGTCAGAATCTCCGATACCATATTGGCCTTAATATTAAATGAATTCTGGGCATCCATGATTTCATCACGGACAGACGCCATCTGCTCATCTAAGATATTAATTGCCTCCGCAGCCTTCTGCAAGCGTTCCCGCAGGGCTAACGGCATGTTTTCCTTATACTTATACTGCAAAGAATGCTCAATAATTGCCCAGAAATTCATGGCAAGTGTTCGTATCTGAATCTCTACCTGAATCTCCTTTGGCCCCTTTAAGGACTCCACGGTGTAAAGCACGTTAACATGATAACTCCGGTATCCGCTTTCTTTATTGTTGCTGATGTAATCCTTTTCGCTCCGGATTTTCATATCCGTACGATTATGGATAATCTCTACCACCTTGTAAATGTCCTCTACAAACTGGCAGATAATGCGGATTCCTGCAATATCATCCACCTTTTCTTCAAAGTCTTCAAAGTCAATTCCCTTCTTCTGACACTTTTCAAGAATACTGGAAATCGTCTTTACTCTTCCGTGTACCTGTTCAATCGGAGAATAGCCTCCGGCCTTGCGGCTGGCAAGAATCAGATGATTAAACTTTACCACCAATTCATCCACTGCCAGCTCATACGGCTCCAAAAGCTCTCTCCAAAGCTGTATATCCATTTAAAACCTCCAAAAAAACTACAAACCTTTACTCCGATTCTCCATACAGGAATTCCTGCAGAAGTTCGACATTATCCAAGAACGGACGCAATACTTCCTTACCCTGGATGGTAGTATCTTCATAATGCCCCTTTACCGGAATCTGCATCGTTTCAAATTCCAGTGAGCGGTACTCCAATACCACCTTAAGACTTTCCGCCGCCAAAGGCTTCAGATTGCTCGGTGCCGATACATATCCAAGACACTTCTCCATGACGGAAAGAAGCTCAACAAAGCTCTTTTCCTTATACTTATCAAACAATGCCTGCAATACAACTCGATGACGGTAATTGCGTCCAAAGTCATCCTTTAATCCGTTTGCTGTCGGCACCTTTCGTATACGGCAATAACCAAGTACCTGGCTGCCGGTCATTAACTGGTAACCCGGCACTGTATTTCTCTCATCGGCATTCGAGATATATTTTGATGTATTCAGATACTGGGATTCCTGAGCTGTCAGCGAAATTCCGAGACCACCGAGCTCATCAATCAATCCCATAAATCCATCAAAATTGATAATTGCATAGCTATCAATGTCAATCCGGAAATTCAACTCAATCGTCTCAATCAGCAATGCTGCACCTTCATATGCATATGCTGCATTAATACGGTCATCCGCATGCCCCGGAATCTGTACCCACGTATCTCTTGCAAAAGAAACCACCGAAAGCTCGCCGGTCTTCTTGTTAATAGACGCCAGCAAAATAGCATCGGTTCTTCCGTAAGTTGCACCGAATATATTCTCAACACCAAGCAAAAGGACATTGATTACATCCGGATCATCCATAATTGGAACCGGTGTCGGTGTCGGTGATAACGTTGGTGTCGGTGTGGCATCCGGAGACTTTGTCGGTGCAGTTGTCGGCTCTTCGGTCGGCTCTCCGGTTGGTTCACCCGTTGGTAATGTTCCTGTCGGTGCCGGTGTTCCGGAAATGCCCGGTGTGACATCTTCACTGCCTGTTGGGACAGGTGTCGGTGTCCCATCCGGCAATTCTTCAATTCGACTAAATAAAATCTCTACAACGATATTGGAAAAAAGCGTCCGTCCCGGGTCTGTTCCAAACAAAAATCCTACTGACAACAAAATCACTAAAATAATTGTGACCAGAACCTTTGTCCATCCCGGAATATGTTTTAACAATGCCAACAGCTTTCTGCCAAAGCCTTCTTCTGTTGTTGCTGCATTTCCAAACTCATTTTCAATCTGCTCATTTAAAGCAGCATCTACGCCTTGAAACAGCTCATCATCTACCTCAAATTCCTCTGTCTGTTCCGGATTCTCCTCCTGCTCTGATGCCTCCTCTGCCTCTGCCTCTGCTGCCGCAGCATCCGCAAGCTCCTCATCGGTCGGTTCAAAAAGGTCCGCTGCAAAAACCAATTCCGGCAACTGCTCCTCTTCTGTCAAAACCGGTTCTTCTTCCTTGTGTCCTTCCTGATCTTCTTCCGGAGCATCCCCTTCCAGCGCAGCCTCTAAATTCTCGTAAAACGCTTCGCTCTCGGTTGGATCAAACTCCAATTCTTTGTTCTCATTCTCGTTACTCATGGTCCTTCATTCTCTCCAGTAATTTTTCTAAAAACTGATACATGCGAATTGTCGACGGTAAATTCAATGCTTCCTGCGGTGTGTGGATATCGCGCATATCCGGTCCGATAGAAATCATATCAAGCTCCGGCATCTTTTCTGCGATTAGTCCGCACTCAAGGCCTGCATGAATCGCCTCCATCTTTGGCTCACTATGGTATAAATCCATATAAACCTCACGGAACAATTCACGAAGTTTCGATTCTCTGCGATACTCCCAGGCAGGATACTCACTGTGCGTGGAGCTTTCACCGCCAAGGAAATCAATAAGGTACTCAACTTTATCTCTCATGAAATACTTGTATGTTTTAGAAGAGCTTCGTAAGGAGAAGTTAAACTCTGCTTCGGTATCCTTTACTTCAAAAATACCAAGATTTAATGAACTTTCCACTAATCCTTTGATATCTCCGCTCATACGCTGTATTCCGTTTGGAGCCTGCATCAAGAAGAACAACAACTTTTCAAAAGACACCGGATGAAGCACTGCATAAGTTTCTTCCTCTCCCACCGTTGCCGTCAGGGAAAATCCCGGTTCAATGGAGGCCAATTCTTCTTTGTACTTTGCCGCCAGTACATCTACTTCTTTTTTTAGTACTGCCGCATCCGCACTTTCTGCAACGACTGTTGCAAACGCTTCTCTCGGAATGGCATTATCCTTTAATCCACCGTTAAAATCGAGTAAAGAATAATTCACTCTGTCTCTTAATTCAAATAAAACTCTTGTCATCGCATAAACGGAGTTTACACGGTTTTTATCAATCTCTGCACCGGAGTGTCCGCCAAAAAGCCCTGTCAGGGAGAGCTTCACCGCAACACCCTGTTCCTGCAGGCGCTCTATCGGAAGCGTACAGGTCTGACGCATGCCGCCTGCACAACTGCAAAGTACAACGCCTTCATCTTCAGAGTCTACGTTGATTAAATAAGATGCTTTTAATTCCGACATATTAAGTGCCTTCGCACCATCCATACCGGTCTCTTCCTCTGTGGTAATCACAAGCTCAAGTGCCGGATGCTTTGCTTCCTTGTCGGCAATCAGAGCCATGGCATACGCTACAGCCACACCATCGTCTCCGCCAAGCGTTGTTCCGTTTGCCATGAGGTCATCGCCAACCATGCGAAGCTCCAGGGCATCGGTAAGGAAATCATGCTTAGAATCTGCATTCTTCTCGCAAACCATGTCCATATGTCCCTGAATCATTACCGCCGGGGCATTTTCATATCCCGGAGTAGCGTCCTTAAACATCACGACATTCAATGCCTCATCCTGTACATAACGCACGCCCTGTTCCTTTGCAAAATTTACAAGGTAATCGGAAATCGCCTTGACATTACCGGAACCATGAGGAATTTTTGTCAATTCCTCAAAATAATACAACACCTTTTTGTAATCATACTGCTCTAAAAAATAACTCATACTCTGCCTCTTTTCATTCCTAATTCTTAAAACTGTGAATCGGCGCAGGAATACGTCCGCCACGGTTTACAAATGCCTCACAGGAGAAGCTGTTCACCGGCATAATTGGCGCATAACCCAGTAATCCGCCAAACTCCACGATTTCACCGACACCCTTGCCAATGACCGGAATCAGACGTACTGCTGTCGTCTTCTGGTTAATCATACCGATTGCCATCTCATCTGCGATAATACCGGAAATCGTCGTAGCCGGAGTATCCCCCGGAATTGCAATCATATCAAGACCAACGGAGCAGACACAGGTCATTGCCTCTAGCTTTTCAAGCGTCAACGCCCCTGCCTTTACTGCATCAATCATGCCCTGGTCTTCACTGACCGGAATAAATGCACCACTCAGGCCGCCCACATAAGAGGATGCCATAACGCCGCCTTTCTTTACCTGGTCATTTAAAAGAGCCAGTGCCGCTGTAGTACCCGGTGCTCCCGGATGCTCCAGACCAATCTCCTTTAAAATATCTGCTACAGAATCGCCGATGGCAGGAGTTGGTGCCAAAGATAAATCCACAATACCAAACGGCACACCAAGCATTTCTGCTGCTTCCTTTGCCACAAGCTGTCCTACTCTGGTAATCTTAAATGCTGTCTTTTTGATTGTCTCACAGAGGACCTCAAAATCCTCTCCACGGACTCTTTCTAACGCTGTCTTTACAACACCCGGTCCGCTGACACCAACATTGATAATGGCATCTGCCTCTGTCACACCATGAAATGCACCTGCCATAAACGGGTTATCATCCGGTGCGTTACAGAAAATAACAAGCTTTGCACATCCTAAGGAATCTGCTTCCTTTGTTTCCTCCGCCGTAGCAAGAATAATTTCTCCGAGTAGTTTCACTGCATCCATATTGATACCGGTTTTTGTGGAACCAACATTGATGGAGCTGCACACCCGCTCTGTTCTTGCAAGCGCCTTTGGAATGGATAAAATCAGATTCTTATCTGCTGTTGTCATGCCCTTGCTCACAAGTGCGGAATAACCGCCAAGGAAATTTACTCCAACGGTCTTTGCTGCCGCATCCAAAGTCTCTGCAATTTCTACAAAATCATCCGGAGTCTTACATGCCGCGCCACCGATAAGTGCAATCGGTGTCACAGAGATACGCTTATTTACCACCGGAATCTTATATTCCTTTTCAATTTTGTTCCCCGTCTCCACAAGATCCTTTGCCACCGTGGTAATCTTATGATAAATCTTCTTCTTACATTCCTGCAAATCGGAGTCAATACAGTCGAGCAAACTGATACCAAGTGTAATGGTTCTGACATCCAGATTTTCTTTTTCAATCATCTGATTGGTTTCGATTACTTCTGAAATATTAATCACGTCAGTTACGTTCCTTTCTTAGATACGATGCATCATATCAAAAATGTCTTCCCTCTGTGCCTTAATCACTACACCGATTTTTTCACCAAGCGTTTCAAGCTCTGTTGCTGCCAGAAGGAAATCCTTTTCTGTCTTGCTGATATCCACAATCATCATCATATTAAAATACTCCTGCACAATTGTCTGGGAAATATCTAAGATGTTGATTCCGTTGTCCGCAAGGTAAGTACATACCTTTGCAATAATACCTACACAATCTTTTCCTACTACTGTAATTACTGCTTTTTTCATATTGGATTCCTCTCCCGTCTTTTTGTTATTCTCTGATTATTATATTGTAATTATGCCTGATGGTATGTCTCTTGGTGCCACACGAAGGTCCGGCATTCTTTCTGCTCCGACCGCCATCAAAAGCTCGGCACGCACTGTTTCATACGCTAAATCCGGATAATTATTTTCTTTACTCAAATGGGCAAGCAGCACATGCTTTAGCCCATCATGGTGCAGCTCACATAACAGCTTTGCCGCACTGTCATTGGAGAGATGCCCGTATTCTCCCAAAATTCTCTGTTTCAAATAGTAGGGATACCTACCTACCATCAGCATATTCACATCATGGTTGGACTCCAGATATAAAATTCCGGCATCCTTTAAATGCTCTACGGTCCGCTCTGTATAAACTCCAAGGTCCGTTGCCATGCCGATTTTCTTCCCGTCTGCCTCAAACACATAGGCCACCGGATTTGCCGCATCATGGGAAACCGAAAACGGTGTCACCAGAATCGTCCCAATCGAAAATGCTTCCTCCGGGTGAAGTTCCCGAAATAGCGCATCATCCACTCTTCCGAGTGCCGTCTTTCCTTTCTTCATGGCACAAAATGTTTCTACCGTACCATAAAGCGGAATCCCGTATTTTCTTACCAGCACACCGACTCCCTGAATATGGTCCGAATGCTCATGGGTAATCAGAATACCGCTTAGCTCCTGCGGCTCTACACCGATACTTCTTAACCCCTCTTCAATTCGTTTCCCGCTGATTCCCGCATCTACCAGCAGATGTGTGGAAGCATGGCCTATGTAAATGCAGTTGCCACTGCTCCCACTCGCTATGCTGCATACTCTCATGTTTTTTAGTTCTCTTTCTGTCTATTTCCAGTATAAATCAATCACGTCACCGTCTGTCACCGGAGTCACAAACTCTGCCTTTTCTCCGTTTACCTGCATTACCACAGATTCACCGTGCGAAGCACTGACATCAAACGGATACACATCCAGAATATCCACAAACACATATGATGTTTTTCCCTTTAAGATAACCGTCTTTCCGTTTACCATAAGAGTGATTGCTGAATTTCCGGCAGTCTCTGACACTGTATCCTCTGTCTGTGGCACTTCCTTGTCAGATTCCTTACTATTCTGTTCCGAAACTGTTTCGGTTTTCTTCTCATCCAAAGACCACTCTACAGTAAAATTCTCATATACCTTTTCGTCTCTTCCCGCGATGCGATTGTTGACATAAATATGCTCTGTAAACGGAAGGTCCATAAACTCCAACAGTTTTTCCAACGTATAGTAAGAAAGCATTTTTAACTCATCGCCTTCTTTAATGCTATAGTACGCAGAAACCAGTTCCCCGTTTGCCTCGATAAATTTCGGACAGATTACCTGTTTTTTATTTACCTCAAATGTAATCGTGGCACGATATTCCGGAAGTTGCCGTACCTCACACACTGCATTCGCACCCACGGTGGATTCTTTAATAATGATTTCATCATTCGGTTCAATTTTGGTATTGATGGCCGCAGGTTTTCCGTTTAAGGAAATCTCTGCCGCTTCTCCCGCCTCACCTCGAATCATACGTTTGATGCCATCCAGCGTAAAGTTCAATTCCTTACCGCGTCTTGGGAACAGCCACTCATTCGGATAGCCATTCTGGAGCGCCGCATCCATTACCGTCAGACGGTTATTATCATACAGCTTCACACTGTCACCGTTTACGGTAACAAAAATAAAATTGTTCTTATCTTCATAATAATTCAGACAAATACCTATCGGTGTTACCAGCATCGGATCCTTCTTAATATCCGGCTGTTTGAAGTTCACAAATCCAAGTACTTCTTCACCGCGGAGTGCCACACGTTCCTTCGGAATGCCAAGATGTGTTGCCAGGCTTTCTGTATAGCCGGCAATCTTTCCTCCACCGCCGACAATAAATACCGCGCTGACCGGCTTGCCACCGTTTAATTCCGTAATCCGTGCCGCCACCTGCTTTGTCATATGGTCTACCACCGGCTTTAACTCATTTCTTACCTCTTCCGGAGTCGTCTTCTGGGTCAGTCCCATAATATCCTTGTACGTAATGCTCTTTTTCTTTGTTCCTGCTTCTAACTTAATCTTTTCGGCAGTTGCAAAATCCACCAAATGATTTCCGGTCAATGTTTCTGTCAGGATATCACCCGCCATTGGAATCATGCCGTACGCAGTAATGCTGCCTTCCTTTGTGATAGAAATATCGGAAGTACCTGCGCCTACATCAACCAATGCAATATTTAACAAACGGAACTTTTCAGGAATCGCCACCTGAATCGCCGCAATCGGCTCAAGCGTCAGATTTGCTACCTTAAGCCCTGCCTTTTCCACAGCCGTGTAAAGACCGCCAATGACTTCATCCGGAAGGAAGGTTGCCAGCACATCTGCCGCAATCTTGTTTGCCTTGTGATCCTCCAGATTGGTAATGGAAAAATCGTTCAAATAATACCGGATTACCGTATAGGCTACGCAGTAATAATTGGTCTCATCATTTCTTGACTCTTCCTTTATCTGCTGGTATGCCTGTTCCACACCGAGCAGCTCGAGCGCGCGAATCATCTCCTGATTTACCGTAACCTCCTGCGTAAACTCCGTACTTGCATGTACCGTCACTGTCTTTAACACACGGCCTGCCGCTGCAATACAAACTTCGTTTAACTTTCTTCCAATCTGACGTTCCAGACTATGCTTTACCTGTTCAATTGTCTCAGCTACTTTATTGATATCGTGAATCTGTCCATCCATCATGGCACGGGTTTCATGAAGCTTTACTGCCTGCGCCACTACCGTAAAATCGTTGACCGATTGCTTGTAGCCAACCGTACCCACAATACTTCTCGTTCCGATATCAAGACCAAATACTAACTGTTCCGGATTTCCCATACCAAATCTCCCTTAGCTTCCGTTTGTTTTGCAAAAGATAGACATCTTATTTATTATAGCATATCCTTCCTTCACTTTCCAGCTTTTCTTTCAGACGCGGCCCAATTTGCCGTGTCAGATTTTCCTTCTGTTCTTCTGCGGAAAGATTCGGATTGCTCACCACAAAATCTGCATGTGCAAGAAACTCTTCTTCCGACAGCTGCGCTTTCAGAATCCCCTTCACCTTTTCCTCTGTGTAACCCCGGTTTTCTTTCATTCTGGCAATACGTTCCGAAAGCGGTGCCTGCACATACCAGAGCTCATCACACATCGTCTTGTACCCTGCTTCTATCAGAAGTGCCGCTTCCATCACAGCCACTCCCGAAAATCCTGCCTCTTCAAGCTCTTTCAGTCGTTCTTCCACACGCATTTTTACCAGCGGATGGGTAATTTCATTCAACCGCTTTGCCGTCTCCGGCGTAGCAAGGGCAATCTTTGCAAGCTTTGCGCGATTAATCTGCGGCTGACCTATTCCGTCCGTTTCCTCAAGAATTTCCCAGCCATATTCTTTTATCAAAGCCTCATAAGAAGGTCCCCCTGGTGCCATCAGTTCATGCGCAATCACATCGCAATGAAGAAACTCTGTCGGAACAAGCTCTTTTATTCGTTCTACAACTGTAGTTTTCCCACTCCCCGCACCACCGGTGATTCCGATGATAAGAAAGCTTCTACTTTGTCTCATACCAGTTATCTCCTGTTTTTACTTCAACCGAAAGCGGCACAGAAAGCTTTGCCGCCGCCATCATCTCTTCTTTTAAGACAGCTGCCGCAATATCCGCCTCTTCCCTTGGTGCCTCCAAAAGAAGTTCATCGTGAATCTGTAACAAAATTTTTGTCTTTAAGCCCTTTTCCTTCAGTGCCTCATCCACACGGAGCATTGCAATTTTCATAATATCTGCCGCCGTTCCCTGAATCGGAGAATTCATCGCAATACGTTCGCCAAAGCTTCTTTGCATAAAGTTCGAAGACGAAATCTCCGGCACCGGCCTGCGACGGCCATACATGGTCGTAACCGCTCCGGTGTCCTTTGCCTCCTTTACCAGACCATCCAGATAATTTTTAATGCCCGGATAGGTTTCAAAATACTGGTTGATATAGCTTTCTGCTTCTTTTCTTGTAATATTTAAATCCTGCCCGAGCCCAAACGAACTGATTCCGTAAACAATACCAAAATTCACTGCCTTGGCATTACTTCTTTGCGCCGGAGTCACCTCATCAAACGGAATATGGAATACCTTTGATGCTGTCATACGGTGAATATCCTGCTCCTCTTTGTACGCCTGAATCAGACTTTCATCCCCCGACATATGCGCCAGGATACGAAGCTCAATCTGCGAATAGTCCGCATCGACAAATACATGTCCTCCCTTTGGCGTAAACAGCTTACGTATCTGTCTTCCAAGCTCAATACGCACCGGAATATTCTGCAGATTCGGCTCGGTACTGCTTAAGCGTCCCGTCGCTGTAATTGTCTGATGGAACTTGGTGTGAATACGTCCATCTTCTCTGATAAACGCATCCAGACCATCTGCATAGGTACTCTTTAACTTCGTGAGTGTACGGTACTCTAAAATCTTTTCGATAATCGGGTCTTCCGGCTTTAACTTTTCTAACACTTCTGCCGAGGTGGAATACCCTGTCTTTGTCTTCTTTCCGTACGGAAGCTTCAGCTTTTCAAACAAAATCACGCCAAGCTGCTTCGGAGAATTGATATTAAACTCTTCTCCTGCCATATGATAGATTTCTGCCTCCAGTGCTGTAATTCCCTCCTGAAGACGCTTTCCGTAAGCCGCAAGCTCTTCTCTGTTTATCTGAATGCCGGCATCTTCCATATCATGAAGAACAAACGCAAGCGGCTGCTCTATCTCATCAAACAGATGCTTCATCTGTACCTCTGTCAGAGCCTTTTCCAAGGCTTCCTTTCCCAATCTGGTCACAACCGCATTTCTTGCAAGAAGCCGGTACGCCTCTTCCTTTTCTGCTGCAATAGCATCTGCTAATGACTGCTTCTCTAAAATATCCTCCACCGACGGAATCGTCATACCCAGATAATCTCTTGCAATATCCACCGGTAGATACGTATCCTTAAGCGGATTCATAAGATATGCCGCAAGCTTTAAATCAAACAGTGACGTTCTTGCTTTTTTACTGAACTGTCCTGCCACATTTTTGGACTCAAACACGGAAAGAACCTTTCCCGATTCTGCCAGTTCATTTAACTTCTCCCAAAGAAAATCCTCTGTCAAAAACCATTCCGGCACAAAGCAAATGGTCTTATCTTCCGTTGCCACCGCACAGGCCTTCATTTCCTCACCATCCAGCACCGGTAACACACCGAGTACAGTGCCCTCCTGCAGCGAAACAAGCTTTGCAAATGCCTCTTCCGCCTCATTCAAACCGGAAATTCTCTCATATTCATCAGAAACCGTACTCTCCGCCGCCATCTCGCCTTCCGTCAGCGTAAACTTGGAAAGTAAGGACTTAATCTCTAACTGCTTTAACAGCTGATACGCTTCTTTTGTAAAGATATCCGAATGCTTTGCCGCCTCATATGTGAAGTCAAGCTCACAGTCTGTCTTAATCGTTGCAAGCTCTTTGCTCAAAATCGCAAGATGCTTATTCTCACGCAGGGATTCCCTTGCCTTATTCGGCATAACCTCTTCAATGTGTTCAATCGTATTTTCCACACTTTCAAACTGCGTCAAAAGCTTTACCGCCGTCTTTTCTCCGATTCCCGGAACCCCCGGAATATTATCAGAGGCGTCGCCCATCAAGCCCTTTAAATCAATAATCTGCCCCGGACGAAGCCCGTACTTTTCCATGACATCCTGTGTATGATAATCCTCGATTTCCGTGCCTGTTTTTTTTGTCTTTGGAATGCGCACCTTAATTACATCATCCGCAATCTGAAGCAAATCCCTGTCTCCGGAAACCAGCGCTACCGAAAGACCGTCTGCTTCACCCTTTTTTGCAAGTGTACCAAGAATATCATCTGCCTCATAGCCCGGACGCTCCAGGCGCAAAATTCCCATGGCATCCAGAACTTCCTTTAATACCGGCACCTGCTCTTTTAATTCCTCCGGCATGCCTTTTCTTGTACCCTTATACTCCGAAAACATCTCGTGACGGAAGGTCGGATGCTTGACATCAAACGCCACCGCCAGATACTGTGGATTTTCCTCTTCCAGAAGCTTTAACAAGATATTCAAAAAACCCAGAATTGCATTCGTGTGTCTGCCATCCGTTGTCGTCAGATCCGGCAAACCATAAAATGCACGGTTCATAATACTATTACCGTCAATTAAAACTAACTTTTCCTTCATTTTCTTCGTCCGCCTTCCTATATTCCAAATCCAACGCCCATGGCGATGGTCACAAAAAGTACAACCAGAGCATACGCCACTCTGCGTTTTCTGTGGTCTTTTCTCTTTTTCTGGGCTGCAAATTCTGTTCTTTCCAGCCTTTTTTCAATGTTCATGTAGAAGTCGCCCTTTTCCGCATCCTCCACCGTCTCTAACTGCATCAAGGCAGACGAGAAAGCATAATACTCTTCTAATTCCTTTCTGCACTCTTTGCAGTTTCTTACATGCTTTGCAAAGCTCTCTGCCTGCTCAATCGTCATCTCATTCAGTAAATATTCTTTTATGGAGTGTTGTACCTGCATACAGGTTAACTTTTCTGTTTTCCGTCCCATAATGACCTTCCTTTTTTACAGAATAACTCACTATTTAGTATAACCGAGTTGCGCTATATTTTCAATAAAAATGCATAAAAAAAGGCACATTCTGCTGATAACAGCAGAATGCGTCTTTTGGCTACATGTGTTGTATGATACTGAAACAATTATTGAATCTGCGTAATAACAAGATGCGCCGAAACCGGTCTGGTTCCTCCGGCCAGCGGAGTAACAGTAAGTGCTGCTGCATTTCCGGCAGGATTCCGTACAGTCAAAATAGAGTTAATCACTGTAGTTGTCACAATTGACATACCTATAATTTGTGATGCTCCCGTTGCTCTACCTACTACCGTATACGCCAAATCTGCACCATTTAAAGATAACAACAACTGCCCTGCTTCGTTTACGCCAACCTCAAATAACACCTGATAGGTTCCAATCAGTGCCAGATTAAACGAATCCGATCCGATTCTGGAAATATCAGCACCGCTATTCGGTCCATCCTGTGGGAAACTAACGTCTGCACCCGGCGCAACTGTCGCTGCATTATCGGGTGGCATCAGCGCATAAAAATCAGCAAAATTAAGCACACCGCCTGCTGGGCCTGCTGGGCCTGTCGGGCCTGCTGGACCTGCTGGACCTGCTGGACCTGTTGCTCCTGTTTCTCCTGTTTCTCCTGCCGGACCCTGTGGACCTGCCGGACCCTGTGGACCGGTCGCTCCTGTCGCTCCTGTTTCTCCTGCTGGACCCTGTGGACCTGCTGGACCCTGTGGACCGGCCGCTCCGGTTGCTCCTGTTTCTCCTGCTGGACCCTGTGGACCTGCCGGACCTTGTGGACCGGTTGCTCCGGTCGCTCCGATTGGACCTCTTGGGCCTACCGGACCGGTTGGGCCGGTTGCTCCGGTTTCTCCTACCGGGCCTTGTGGACCGGTTGCTCCGGTTTCTCCCACCGGACCCTGTGGACCTGCCGGACCGGCCGGGCCTCGTGGGCCGACAGGTCCGGGTGCCCCGGTAAGTCCTCTTGGCCCCCTAGGACCCGGAGGACATATTGGACAACAAGAATTCTCTCCACCACAAGACTCTCTCTGAAAAAGATTTCTATTGTTATCTTCACAAGGACACTGATCATTGCTATTATTTCTAGAAAAAAACTGACTACTCATGATACTCTCCTTTCAAAAACAATCTGATCGAGTACACTACATAATATGCCATACTTCATAAAATGACACCTCAGTTACTGCTAAACAAAAAAAACGACATTCCCAAAAGAATGCCGTTTTTTAGTGCTGGTGGCGGGACTTGAACCCGCACGTGGTTGCCCACGTCAGATTTTGAGTCTGATGCGTCTGCCATTCCGCCACACCAGCAACATTGAAATATTACCACATCTTCCTTCGTTTTGCAAGATACTAAATAATTTTTTTTGACAAATACCAAAGATGATGGTAAAGTATACTTGTATGATTACAAATGAGTTTCAGGAGGACGGCTGTTATGCAGATTATTCTTAGAAATGTTATGGAGGATTATGTAATTCTGACTTTGGATCGGATGTTAGACAGTATGGATTGCTGCAAATGTGAGCATTGCCGTTTAGACATTGCATCTTATGCATTAAACCGACTTCCTTCCAAATATGTCGCTACAACACAAGGTGAGCTTATGACTAAGCTTTGCTCCATGGATACACAGTTTGAAACCATGGTTATGACCGAGATTGCAAAAGCTGCTGCTGTTGTTTCCAAAAAACCAAGACATTAAAGTTTATATACTGACGGAGAATCCGAAAGGATTCTCCGTTTTCGTTTTCTGCTTTAGCTTTCAAGCGAGCTATTTGTTCCTTTTCAATCTGGTGAATACTCTTATTCGGAGTAGTAAATCCTCCGGCATCCTGTGCCGTTTCCACCACTTCTTGTGTCTATACGTTTGTATTGCAAAATAACTCTGTCCCAATGCAATTACTTCTGTTCTTCCATAAATCCATCGATTTTTTCCAATAACACTGCATCTGTCTGATACGCAAAATCATTCGCATTGATTTCTATCTGATTGCCTACAATTGCCTCTTTCCTTGTCCACTCAATATAGCCCTTGAAGTCTTCATATACATCCAAAGTTGTACTTAAATGCACCGGATGCCGATCTTCATTTTTCATTCTGTGCAGATACCGCTGATGCAAAATGTCGACATTCCCACGAAGCACAAGTGTTAATATCTCGTAGCCATATTCCTTTGCGATTTCATGCAAGCGTTCTAATTCTCCGGTATGAAAGTTTGATTCTAAAATTAATGGTTTATTCAGTTTTGCAAACTCAGAAAATACAAACATCATAAGCTCCATCGTTGCTTTGGAAAGTTTTAAATTTTCTTCTCTGTTAGCAAATCCAACGGTATCACCAAGTACTTCCTTGATTGTATCTTTGCCAAACATATTAACATCGTATCTCTGCGAAAGACGCTTTGCAAATGTAGATTTTCCTGTCGCCAAGTCTCCCATAATCAATAATAATTTACTCATTTCACGTTCTCCTGCCCTTTCTCTTATTGAAACAAAACCCGTATAATCTTCTTCGGTGGGAAGAATTCTCCCAGTTCAATTCCTACAATTTGTACATTTGTTAATGTGTCTATTTTTTCTTTCATCGCATCCGGTAGTTCTATCTCCATAGGTCCGCTGTGACGATATACGGTTGCATGCGGCATCCATCCGGGATATCCATTTGCATAATCCGAATCAAAGTACTTATGCAAGTCAAAAAGTTCTTTGCTTATTTCCGGCTTAATATATCGAACTATATTACCAAAATGGTCAAATCCTAAAAAATTTACATCCACGCATTTTGTACTCTTTGCAACTTCAGTAATTCTTGCCACAATTTCCTCCGTGTCTTCTACCGAATAACTTCCCAATGTAATGTGAAATGGGATTCCTTTTGTTTTTGTATCCTCACCATACTGCTGTTCCAAATCGTTTTGAATACTTTCCAGTACCGCTTGCGTATTATCATCAAAAATCGCCATAACAGTAATAAATTTTTCTTTTTGCATAGTAATCTCCTAAATTTCACATTCGATTTTGCTAAGGTCTGTAAAATTCTTTAAACATCCAATCTCCACGTAATTGCATCATATTTCTTTCCGTTTACTTCACGATAGCCCTTTTTACGGCAAACTTCTTTAAAACCTAATTTTTCAGCAACCCGTACCATCGCCAGATTTCCGGACCAGGTCTGTGTATAGAAAGAGCGATGTCCATTCGACTTTAAATAATCCATATACATTTGCAATGCCTTTGTTCCATTGCCGTGTTTTCTGCCTTCTACATATGGAATATCGAGTCCCAATGCGAGGATCTCTTCCGGATTATCCAGATACCCCAAATCTGTATAAGCACATATCCAACCAATATGTACACTATCGCACTCAATTTCGTATTTCCAGCGAACAACCTCATCCGGCAGATTTTTTACAGACTCATAATATTCTGTCCAACTCTTACGTTCTTCTTCCTCAGTGCTCTCGAAATCTCCTTCCCATGGAGAATCCCAGTTGCCCCATTCGGTTTCTGTAGTAAACCATCTGACATAATCTTCTATGTCAGTTTCTTTCATATCTCTTAAAATTAACATAAAATAAAGTTTCCTTTCATCTACAAGCTAGTCTCTTTTACAATCATCCGTCTGATTCTACTGATTTTTTCCGCATCATGCACATACTCTTTTCTTGGCTTTACAAAATTTCCACTTCCACGTTTTTCAAAATCATATCTGGGAATCAACTGCACATGATAATGATTGTTCAAACCATCGCACATAGTACACATATAAACCCGCTCGCAACCGTACACTTCCTTAATAATCTGCATGAAACGTTTCGTATACCGAATCATCTTTTCATTGATTTCATCCGGAGCTTCACTCATATCATGATAGTGCTGCATTGTAGAAATTGCCATGTGACCTTCACTTCTGGGATTTCCTACAAGAAAGCATTCAATATCTTCATCCTCATATAACATTTTATCTTTGTTATCTCCATACAGAAGCCCATCATGCTCACGATTAAAGCATGTTGGACAAATTCCCATATCCGTCAATTCTCCGGGTGAGCATTTCAGTAAATCTTTTAGTTCCATATCTATTCCCCTTCTGGTTAGTATATAAATGTTATCACAAAATCAAAGCAATTTCTACTCATGAACAGTATGTTTTCTCTCAGGTGTCCAAGAAGCGTCGTCACCTCCCGCTCCCCCCTACTCTCAAATATTCTATTTATCCCTACTTGCACAATCATGCAAAAATATTTGCAAAGAAAAACAAGACAGCGCACAGTCTGAAGACTATATTCTGTCTTGTTATATAGCAGTAATGCTGCTATCATGTCTTATAATATATGCTTATCCTTTTTGAATAGCAGTAAAACTCCCATCCTGGGGCACATATAAGAAAACCTTTTTTGCGTACCCCGCTTTCTACACCGAAACTTCATATTCCCATTTGCTAAGGGGCATATCCGCAAAAACCTTCCCTCCATGCCCCGAAATTCAAAAATAACGGGGCATACAAATGCTTTTTTTCTTTATATGCCCCCTGTTCGAAAAATGCTGCGCATTTTCCTCACTAACGATGCAAATCGCCAAAGGCGATTGCATCGTTAAATTCAATTTTACACACGTAATGCAATTTCTAATGCGATATATAATTTTCCAAAATTGTGATTGGCATTATGAAGTCCTTTAACTTCATATCCGCTTGCTTCTAAAACATCCCCTGCTTCAAGAAAATCGTATAATTCCAAGCCATAAAAATTACATACGGCTTGTACACCCGCTACTTCCATTTCAACCGCAATACACCCCTCGGCTTTTCGCTTCGCAACCAAACCTCTTGTTTCCCGAATCATGGAATCTGTGGTCCACACTTTTCCGAGCACATATGGAGCACCCAATTCATCAAATATCTTCGCAAGCTTATGACTGTTTCTTACATCAATATAGTCTGCCGGTTCTGCAAAATAGTAGGAACAGCCTTCGCCTCGATAACTTTCTGTTGGGAGTATGAATTTGCCCTCTGTTTTTTCTCTGTCCAGACTTCCGCAAGAACCAAACATAATAAACTTTGTCGCACCAACCAACCAATTCGTTTCATAGCACATACAGGAAGCCATCGTCGAACCAATTCTGGTCAAATAAAAAGCAATATCCACCCCTTTATAATTCATCTTATAAATTGGTGTGTCACCGTTGCAAGCTGTAAGTGCAGCGATTTGCTCGCATTCATACTTCTCCAATAAATGTTTATGTATTTCATCTGAAAAAATAATCAGACAGGTATCTACAATATGCTTTTGTTCACCGTAAAAATCTTTTAGACTAATTATCGGTTCCGTTTCAATATCATAACAATCTGTAATCATAATTTCTCTCTCTCCTATATTCAAGTTTATTTAGGTGCGTGCCACCCAATGGAAAGCCTTCCACTTTCCTGCAAAATCAACTATTTCGTAAAGTGTGTGCATAGTTTTTACGTTTCCAGTCTAACGGCGATACGCTCCTTATATCGCGTGTCCATATCACTATGGAGAAGATTTCTCTTCTGGCACATTTAGTATAACAGATATTTTAAGAAATAATCATTGGATTTTTCTATTTTCAATTTATGTAATAAAATATATATTGCTACTAAAAATACACCATTAAAATTGCGCCTACTCGGCGCAAAGTCGGGACATCGGCATATTGCTTTTCGTAACATCCTCCTGTATTCCCTTCACTCCCCGACCGCCGAGTTCCGGGCCGTGCTCTCTTGTTTATGACTGCCGGTAAAAGATAGGGGGACAGCAAATCCTGCCGAGTGGTGGCTACGTTTTTCCGGGGATTTCATGGGGCAATAAAAAAAGAGGATACGCGTGCGGCGTTCCCCTTTTTTTAACTAAAAGTATTTCTTGTTTCCCCAGAGATTACTTCTCTTTAAGTCCAGATACTCATTATAGGCCTTCTCTAAAATCTGCTTTTCATTTGCAAACTTTAACATGTGATAAGCCTCATGGAACTTATAGTATCCGGAATCCGTGAAGTACTCTTCGCGTTGCGGCTTGCTATAATAGCTGTCTGACATCATTAAATACCAATGAACGTCCTTTAATACTGTATTTTGCGGCGTATTAAATGTGTACTGACTCTTGCCTACATACTTAATAATCGACGCATCGGCTCCGGTCTCTTCTTTTACTTCGCGAAGAGCAGTTTCCTTGTACTCTTCACCTTCTTCTACTGTACCTTTCGGAAGAACCCAGCCTTCGTACTTATTCTTGTAATTCTTATACAGTAATAAAATTTTTCCTCTGAATATAACGACACCGCCACAGCTTGTTGCTTCTACCATCGCAATCCCTCCGTTATGTGGTGTGTTCTCTACAACTAACTTTCAGTATACATCATTTAACGAAACATTGCAACACTTTATTCAAATCAAACTTTATTCTACTCCAAAATATTCCTTCAACAGTTCCCTTGCTGCCGGAAGCGCATACTTGCTTCCCGTACCCACACTTTCCATCAGTACACAAATCGCGATTTGCGGATCTTCTGCCGGTGCAAAGCAAATATACCACGAATGTGCCGGCATATCCTCACTGTATTCGGCAGAACCGGTTTTTCCTGCCACCGTAATTCCTGCCGCCAAAAGCTCTTCCATCTTCGATTCTGATGCCGCCACCATATACTCTGTCAACAAATCACTTTCCGCCTCGCTCATCAGCCGCTTTGCTTCCGGAGAGGAAAAGTCTTCCACAAGCTCACCGTCACAGGTCAATATCTGTTCCGTCAGGTACGGCATCTGCAATACTCCGCCATTTGCAACTGCTGCGGTCAAAAGTAACGCATGATACGGCGTCATCAACGTCTCTCCCTGTCCAAAGGCGGCCTGCACACGAACCGCATCCGGAGTCGTTTCCCCTACGGAAAACTTGTCCGCCGTATAGGAAAGCTCACTCTCCCATACCACTCCAAACCCAAGCTGGTCTGCCACTTCCCGATACGCCGCATCACTGATTTCCTGCCCCATAAGTGCAAAAGCTACATTACAGGAATTTGCAAAGGCCTCGTGTAACGTCTGCTCTCCATGTGCCTTTCCGTCGTAGCAGTTGACCGTTGTATTCTGCACCCGCGCAGTTCCTGCACAGACACACGCAAACTCATCTACAGAATGTTCCTTTAAATATGCCAGAACCGTCACTGTTTTAAAAATAGACCCCGGAGGATATAATCCGTTTAGCACGCGATTGTAAAGAGGTGCATCTGTCCTTTTGGTCAACTCTTCCCAGGATGCCTCCACTTCATTTGGGTCATAGGATGGTGTCGAAGCCAAAGCAAGCAGCCGTCCGCTCTTTACTTCCATGACCGCAACCGCTCCGGTATAGCCGGACAACACCTCATATGCCCTTGTCTGAAGTCCCATATCTATTGTGGTAACCAGCGTATTACCTTCTGCCGGCTCTCCGCTGATTTCCTGCAAAAGGCTCTCAAAAAAATCAGCCTCTGTTTCATAAAGCACCTGATTCTTTGAAGCCTCCAGTCCGGTCTTTCCCATCGTGTTTCTTCCTGTCAGGAATGCCGCCTTTTCTCCATACGGATACACACGATATATGTTTCCGTCCTCTCCGGCAATACTCTGCGCCAGGATTTTTCCGTCACTTGAGAGAATTTTTCCTTTCAGCATAGCGTTTTCTCTTGCACGGATTCTCTGGTTATACTCATTCTCATAAGAGCCCCTCGCAAGAGGCCCTGTCACACCGACAAAATACGCCGTGGTAATGCAAAGAAGTAACAAAATTCCGGAACAGACCAGTGTCATCCGAAACTGCTGCCCCTTTTGCAGTGCCAACAGACGTTTCTCTTCTTTCGTCTTTCTGGTTCTCCTCTTTCTTCCCGTTTCCGCCTCTTCTTCCTCCTGCTCTGCAGTTCTTCCTCTCTCAATTGCACACATTCCCTGAATTCCCTGGAACAAAATCATGGTACTGATAAGCGAGCTTCCCCCATAACTGATAAAGGATAACGTCACACCGGTAGAAGGTATCAGTTTGATTACTCCACCGACATTTAAAAACACCTGAACACCGAACAACGCTGCCGCTCCGGTCGATACGGCAAAATAGAAAGGTTCCTTCCTCTCCAACGCCAACAATAACATCCAGATAATGCAGTTGATATAAACGCAAAGTACCAACGCCGCAAAAATTATGCCAAGTTCCTCTGCAATGGCAGAAAATATAAAATCACTTTTCACTACCGGAACAGTCTTTGGCATGCCGTCATAAAGTCCGGTTCCAAACCAGTCACCGCTTCCGATGGCAAACAAAGACTGTGCAATCTGGTAGCCTTCATCTTTAATGCAGGAAAACGGATCCTTCCATGCCAGTACACGCTCCCTGATATGTCCGGAATATTGATAGGCAAACACTGCCGCCGCACCACCTGTAAGGCATGCTGCAATCGGAAAAAGCAAATCCGCACTCACAACAAACAGCATCAGTAAATATACCGCAAAGAAAATCAATGCACCGCCAAAATCATTGGACAGCGCAAGCATTCCCACATGAAGTGCCGCAACCACACTGACAAGCAGCAGATTTTTATATTTGTTCTCCGTCTTTCTCACTAACAACGCCGCCATCGCAAGCACAAACAACAGCTTTACAAACTCAGACGGCTGGAATGTAACGTTCTGAATCGTCAGCCAGTTCTTTGCTCCGAAAAAACTGCTTCCCATGATAAGAACCACAAGCAATAGACCCAATCCAAGTGCCGTGTATAGCCACCGCAGGTCCTCCAGCTTTTTGATGCAACGGAGTACAAACGGGATTATCATACATATCGAAAATGCAAGTGCCGCAAATACAAAGTGTTTTACGGCATGACTCATGGACAGTCTGGTTAATATCACCAGTCCGATACTAAGAAGCAGCATCATATTCTGGTAAAGCATTTCAATGTGATACTTAAAAATCCTTTTCTGCATAATATCCGCCATCAGAAAGAAGGCAAGCTGAAGCAGATAAAACGGAATCAGTGTATACTGGAATGTTTTTAAAAACAACACAAAAAAGCCGTATCCATGAATCAGATAACGGCAAATTGCCATCATACGGGTAAGACCCGTCTCAAACCGACGGGTCCACATCGTAAGATACGCTGCTGACACATAAATTGCCAGCGCTGCTATCAATATAAAATTTGAGGTTTCTGTAATCCAAGCTGTCATGTCTTACCTCTTATTCAATTCCTCTCTTAAAATGACCTTTCGTAAACGGTCCCTTTACCTGTTCCGGAGCTGTCCCTTCGCAAAATGCACGCAATACCTGCTTTACTTCTTCCCCGGATTCCAGTGAAAAATCAAACCGGAAGCCTGCCGGCGTAAACCGCGCTTCCACTCCCATACCAAGCAAAGAGAAGCAGGCACTGTTATAAATCACATTATAACAAGAGGAACAAATCTGACGTACCGGAAATTTAGCGCCCACACGGTCTGATAATACCAAGCCATCCGTCTGCCTTCCCTTTTGACAAGTTACTACATTCTCACGTACGCACTGCGCCGAAACCATCAACGGAAGTCTTCCATACATAAGAAAATCGCAGTCCGTCACATCATATTCCTTTAATTCCTCTTCATTTAACTCTACCGGTGCAGTAAACCGTCGAAAGCCTGCTTTCCTGAAAAACTGCTTTGCCTCTGTCTGGAACGCATACAGATTATAGTTCAGGCGAATTTCAAACCTCTCTGTCCATCCGTTTTCCTTTAAAAAGGTCAGTTCCTCCATCGACTTAACCAAAAAGCCGTCAAAGTCCGCAGTTTCTATGCGCTCCGTTTCCTTTTCATACCGCTCTCTTTCTTTTTTCCTGAAAATATGCGGCAACACGAGGAATGCTTTCTTTCCTGCCTTCTTCGTATCTTCGGTCAACCTAACCTGTTCTTTCAACGTTTCATTCTGCAAATCCACATACACAGTAGAAACGCAGTCCTGTGTCAACACACTGTTCCATTGCTCCTTTGTAGAAACCAATGCAATGATTTCTGTTTCCGACCGGTTCTCTTCAACAGACAATTCGTCTGTTTCTTTCAAAGTTTTGGGGCTCATCACCGGAAGCTCTCTCCGGTACCCGGAAAGAATCTCCTCCGTCAGATGTTCAAACGCCACTCTTCGCAGTTCCTTTAGCCTTCCCATCGGCAGAAAACAGTTTCCCGTCATCCGAACCGCCAGCTGTCTGAAAGTAAAATCACTTTCACCGGTTTTGTTCAGCTGTTCCCGTATCCTTTCTTCTGTCACAGGCTGATTCTGGGCTTCAAGCACCTCATCACCGGTTGTCACTACGGTAACCTTCCTAATGTTTCCCGCATCCTCTCCCGGCATCAGGCCACTTACCTCATGAACGCATGCACTCACAGTAAGTGTAACCGCTTTTCCTGTTTCCAAGTCAATTTCGGCATCCACCGGCAGCTGTACCCTTTTCTCTACATATTGAGTACGAAGCTCTTCCAACAGACGTTCATTCTTTGTCCTGTAAATCGAATGCCCCTTTCTTACCGGAAAGCCCTTCTTTACATTTGTTTCGTAAAACCCTTTTTGCTCTGTAAGCGCTGCTTTTCCTACCGTAAACTCGTATGTCTCACTGCCTGCACGGACTTCCAGCACATCCTGTGGGCATATCTCCTCTGTCAGACGGATTTTTGCACGGATTCCCTGTACACCTTCCACTTCTCCCACCTTTACTCCGGAATGATTCGGACGGTCCATCGACATCATGGACTTCCCATGATACTGCACATAATATCCCTTGGTAAAGCCGCCGCGGTTATAAAGATCTGCTACACGTGTCGTCTGCTCCTTTATCACTTCAGGGTGCTTCTCTATATAACGATAAAATTCTTCTTCTCCATATTCAAAATAGAGGTCTGTCAAAAGGCGATACGCAGCAGCAACTCCTGCTGTATACTCCGGACGCTTCATTCTGCCTTCAATCTTATAAGAATCAATCCCTGCCGCCACAAGCTCCGGAATCATATCAAGAGTACAAATATCCTTTGGGCTCAAGGCATACAAGCTCTCTGCCATCCTTTTCTCTGCGTCATACACGGTATATGGCATACGGCAAGGCTGCGCACAACGCCCACGGTTTCCGCTTCTTCCGCCAATCATGCTGCTGAGCAGACACTGACCCGAATAACAGTAACACAGTGCACCATGCACAAAACACTCTATTTCCAACTCCGTTTCCTGCCGGATTTTTTTGATTTCCTCCAACGACAGTTCTCTGGCAGGAACCATTCTGGTCACCGGATAATCTTTTAGCCACTTCGCTCCGTCTGCTGAAACAAGCGTCATCTGTGTGCTTGCATGCACCGGCAGGTCCGGAAAATGCGCAGCAAGAAAATGCAGGACACCAACATCCTGCACAATCACTGCATCGATTCCTGCCTTATAATACGGCAGAATAAATGCCTCTAATTCTTTTGTTACTTCCTGTTCCTTCATCAGGGTATTGACGGTCAGATAAATTCTGCGGTCCTTGGCATGCACATAATCGATTGCCGACAGCAGTTCATCCTGTACCGGATTCTCTGCAAATGCCCTTGCACCAAATCTGCTTCCGCCGATATAAATGGCATCTGCACCTGCCGCTACCGCACCCTTTAAACTCTCAATTGACCCTGCCGGAGCCAGAATCTCCGGTTTCTTTCTGATTCTATCCACTTCTATCTCCCGGTCTAACGCTTTTTAATCTCTTCCAACTCTGTTTCCACACGGATTAACTTTTTCTGAAGCTCCAGGTTTTCTTCCCTGAGCACACGGTTTTCCTGCTCTGCTGACTCAAGTCTGGTCTGCAAACTGATTAACTCGCGCTTTAATTCTGCATTCTCGCGGTTCTTCTCCTCCGCATCCGAAGAGGTCTCCTCCTGGTTTCTCTTTGCCTTAAAGTAATCATCTGCAATATTAATCTGTGTCAGGATTTCCTTTAACTCCGCATCCATACGAAGATAACCGTCCTGTCGCTTTAACTCATCATTCTTTGCATTGATGTAGGATGCAATCTTCTGCATGTACTCTTCACTTTCATAACCGCCCAGGTTATACATCTTTCCGCCAATAACCACCGCAACATCATTTCGCTTATTCATCTCTTCCTCTTTTCTGCAGGCTCTCCTGTCCTACTCCTTTTCCTTTGGTTCATGCTTCCTTTGTCGGCACAGGTAATCCGAAATGCTGGTATGCCAGCTCCGATACCACTCTGCCTCTTGGTGTTCTCACAATCAGACCATTCTGTACCAAAAACGGCTCATTTACTTCCTCCACGGTCCCTGGATCTTCTCCGAGAGTTGTGGCAACCGCCTCGATACCAACCGGTCCACCGTGAAATCTTTCAATCATAACTTTTAATATGTCGCGGTCACTCTGGTCAAGCCCCAACTTATCTACTTCCATGTAATTAAGGGCAATATCTGCGACTTCCTTTGTAATCTTATTGTCATACTGAATCTGTGCAAAGTCACGCACACGCTTTAAGAGGCGGTTTGCAAGACGTGGTGTTCCGCGCGAACGTCTGGCAAGCTCTCTCGCTCCATCCGCATCAATTTCCACCTGCAATACCTTTGCCGATCGTATAATAATCTGCGTCAGTTCCTCTACTGTATAAAACTCCAAACGGTTCACTACACCAAAACGGTCACGAAGCGGTGCAGTTAACATACCAGCCCTGGTGGTTGCACCAACCAGTGTAAACTTTGGCAGCTCCAGGCGGATGGATTTTGCTGTGGCACCCTTTCCGATGACAATATCAATTGCAAAATCCTCCATCGCAGGATACAACAGCTCCTCCACCTGACGGTTCAGACGATGGATTTCGTCAATGAAAAGAACGTCTCCCTCCTGCAGGTTATTTAAAATTGCTGCCATATCACCCGGTTTTTCAATAGCAGGTCCGGCAGTAATCTTTAAATTCACACCCATTTCATTGGCAATAATACCGGCAAGCGTAGTTTTTCCAAGGCCCGGAGGTCCAAAAAACAGCACATGGTCTAAAGCTTCCCCTCTTGCCTTTGCTGCCTCAATATAGACCTTTAAATTGCCTTTCGCCTTTTCCTGTCCGATATATTCCTGTAACAGCTGTGGACGCAGCGAGCCTTCAATTCTCTTATCTTCTTCCATTAATTCAGTTGTAATCAATCGCTTCGCCATGTCTGTCCTCGCTTCTTTTCCTTTACATTACTTCATTTTCTGTTTTACAATTGCTTTAATCCCTGCTTCAGCAAGTCTTCTACAGTTGTAGCATCTGTAATCTCCACTTTTTTCAACGCTTTCATCGCATCGGTCATACTGATGCCAAGCGCTGTCAGTGCAAGCGCCGCCTCCTCACGTAAGCCTGCTGCAGACGCTTCCTTTGCCGAATCGCTTTCTATATCCTCTAAATGAATTTTCTTTGCCTCTAACAAATCCTCTGCCTTAAACTTGTCCTTTAACTCAAGAACCAGTTTTCCGGCTGTCTTTGCACCGATACCCGGAATCTTTGAAATCGTCTTCACATCCTCTGCCAATACTGCAAAGCGCAAATCATCCAAGGATATACCGGATAGGATACCGATCGCTCCCTTTGGTCCGATGCCGTTTACCGTAATCAATAGTTTAAAAATCTGCAATGCTTCTTCCGATAAAAATCCGAATAATGCTACGCCATCTTCCTTTACCTGCAGATAGGTATGTAAGCGCACCGTTGTTCCTGTCGCAGGCAATTTTGCCAAATCAGTTGCAGGAACAAACACTTCATAACCAAGTCCCGATACTGTCCCAATCACCACAGTCTGTATGCTCTTTTTTACAATCGTTCCTTCTATAAATGCAATCATAATCTTCTGAATTCTCCTTTGGAAAGCTGCAATCTGCCCTCATCAATGTACTGTAACACATCCAATGCCGAAATCTCTAAGCCATCTGCAATCTGTATTGCATTGCTATTGGGAAATCTGCGCAAATACTCTTCAATCTTAGAAAAAAGCTCCTCATCTAACGGCTTGCAGGAGGCACATGTCGTTGCTTTTATTTTACTGATAAATGGCTTTCCGCAAAACTTACATTGATTTGTATACATAGTTCCTCCCAAACATCTCTTTTTCCCATTGTGGCTCCACACAGGGCACCTTACAACCAACATATACATTCTACCAAACGAAACGGAAAATGGGAAGTACTTTTTCTTGAGGAATGGCACAGATTATGCTAAAATAATTTCTGTCAGAAAACAGGGCAACAAGATTTTTGTCAGGAAAGAGGTCTTTATGAAATTACTGCATGAAAAACTGAATTCGGCTGATTTCCCGGCATTTTCCCTTCCGGAAAATGCGGTTCTTTTTGATATCGAAACTACCGGGCTTTCTGCAGATACCAGCTACCTCTATCTCATTGGTGCTGTATACCGTACGGAGGATTGCCTTACCTTGTCCCAATGGTTCTGCGATGAATACTCCGAAGAAAAAGAGGTTCTCTCTTCTTTTCTTTCTTTTTTAAAAGGCTATTCTACGCTCATCCACTACAACGGTACCGGTTTTGATATACCTTACCTGAACAAAAAATTCAAACGTCATTGTCTGAATTACTTTATTGACAGCTCGATTACCACCGATTTATATAAGCTTTTGCTTCCGTTTAAAAAGCACACTACCTTCCCGGATTTTAAGCAGAAAACCCTGGAAGAAGCCTGCGGGTTTCTCAGAAAGGACACCTTCTCGGGCGGCGATTTGATTGAAGTGTACGCAGCCTACGCCGGAAAGTCACGTTTGGCTTCCCTGACAGGAAAAACCGAAGAAGCCGATGCACTCCGCCATGTTCTTTTACTTCATAACCATGACGATTTGCTTGGTCTTCTTGCCTTATACCAAAAGACCCACATACAGGAATTTATGAATGATACAGTATCTCCGGCTGTTTTTAAGTTGGCAGACGGCATCTTGTATTCCTTTGATTTTCCGCTTTTGCCGTTTCCGCTTGTTATGACACAGAATGAGTGTACACTGACGATTTCAAAGAAAGAAACAGATTTATTCCTTCCATTCTTTGATGGGGAGCTGAAGTTTTATTTCAAAGATTACAAAAACTATTCCTATTTAAAATATGAGGACTCCGCGGTCCACAACAGTATTGCCGAGTGGGTCGATAAAGACGCCAAAGAAAAATGCAGACCAAATACCGCTTATCAAAAAAAATCTGCTGTATTTCTTGCATTGCCTTTCCAAAAACCGGAGCAGGAAGATGTTCTTTCTAATCTACCTCTGTTTTACCGGGAGTACAAAACACTCCCTGCCTATGTGGAATACACGGAGGAAACTATCTTAAGCAAAGTCTTTATCGATACCTGCTTCCGTCCGTTTCTGAAATCCAAATAAAAATACCCCGTTAGAATTTTCTGAACTGACCCCAAAAAGTTAGACCTAAAAAATCTAATTTTTTGGAGGTCAGTT
>CAZIQL010000010.1:0-65219 GCA_964541485.1 uncultured Lachnospiraceae bacterium | reverse complement strand
TATACCGCCAAACCGGGACGGATGAAATCCACCCCGAAATTAGGCGCTTACGATTTATCCATGATTATACGTTGAGAAATCAATATCATACGCCATAATATAAAATATACCATCTTTATACTTTCCAATCAGCCGATAATTGTTTGTGACTCGAATAATATCAACTTTTGAATCACGAGATATATAATTAGTGAGAAGTAAGGAAGTTTGTAATGAAAAAGCCAGAAATGAAAATGATAAGCTTTCACACCCTGTATTTTGGGGCAATTTGAACAATTCAGAACTCGTATTTTTCTTACAACAAAGTAAATTTGTAACCCTAAAACAAGACTTGCACATGAAGATTTATTATGCATACCCCAAAATAGGAATTTATGCAGAAAACATCACTTCCTGCCTTACTTTATTATTAAGCATCCTCTATTTGAAAGAATACAGTATTACCTATATCCTCCGGATGCAAGATATATTCTCTGCTAAAAAGGGCTCCTTGCTCTTTTGCTAACGCATTTTTCCCTATCAATTTAATTATCTTTACTGCTTTTATACTCTTTATTTTTCCAGAAAGATACTGTACATAATACACGTATTTCCCTACGCTAAATTTATCGTCCTCTTCCATAGCAACCCGCTTTCAACCGCTCTTTTGTAATTCTGCAAACGACTCCTCTACTTGTCCAGCATAGCAAATCCCAGTACTTTAACTTTTTATCAAAGGTTTTAAGAAATTCCATGTTATATAATCCAATGTGCATTGAAATTTCATTTTTTCGTTCTCTCCGGCAACATTCCACTATTTTATAGCCATTCCATTACCATACAAAGTACTTATATAAATTATACTTTTCTCTTAATAATTATTTTTTCACTTTCAGAAAAGAAAATTTTAGGAGATACGTTCCCGAAACCACCTCTAGCTTCCGAATAAGCCACATACCCTTCCTCAGCAAAAGAAATGTCCTCCAGTTCAAGGCAAATTGCATTACCACTTGATTTTATGTAAACCATCTTCTTAATAGAAAACAAATATTCCTTGATTTTTGTTCCTCCGTTGTAATATTGTAATTTGCATGTCCCACTTGAACCGGTCTGAAAATCTGTCACTTGAATTTGCTTAGCCTTTTCCCCACTACTTATCGTTTCTACATAAATGTCCGACACACTAATAATTCCCCTTAACATATTGACAATAATACTCTTATCGTCATATGCTAGCTCAGCGGGTTCTTCACTAGCAATTATTCGCTTACTGTGTTCATCATATAACAACTGCTCTACCAACGATTCCGAAAGATGTTCCTTCTCTCTTTCATTTAATATTTTAAGCTGCAATTCCAGATATTCAATACATTTCTCAATAGAAATCCTCTTATTCATATCATCATGCGTTGATTCCTCCAATAGTCTATGTATTGGTTCCAACGTTGCTACATTATCATATTCATTTTTGTTTAAATAAATTTGCACATTTCCTCGTTGATATTGTCCCCGGAAACCAACATCATCTCTTTTTAGCGTCATCCAAAGCACTTTTGAAAATAAATATACATCGGAGGGTCTAAAATCCAAATTTAAATCAGTTTGTACTCTCTCCAATTCTGGCGGCATAATTTTATACGGACCTATTCGTTCATTAAATTCAGTAATTCTTTCGTCCTCTATTCCCCAATAAAGTCCAAAATCGGAAAGTACCAATTTCCCATTCAACATTAATATATTTTCTGGTTTAATATCCCTATGCGCACCACCCCTATTGTGGATCTCTTTAATAATATGTGCAAGCTGTAGCATACTTGATATTTTTTGGTATATATTCGATTTCCAATTCACTCTGTATGGCTTGGCTTTGGGCATAAGATACCATGCCTCATCTTTATAATGTGGCACATCTTGGGGACAACATTTATCAACAACTTCCATAATTCCGTCTATATCTTTTAATCTCTTTAACGCTTCTATTTCATTCTTGAACCTTTTGTACCTTTTTTCTTTATCAGGTCCTTCATATTCAAAAAACTTTGCTACTAACGGATAACCAAAACCGTCAAGCTCGATATCATATATTGCACCATTCCCGCCGCTACCTATATCCTGGCTGCTTCGAAAAAAGGCGTACTTTTCTCCTTTATACTCTTTTCTACCATTCATCCTCTGCACGCCTTCTTTCCCTCTCTGCTTCCTGCTTGTATATTTCGCTTAAAGCATAATAAATATCTGCAGTTCTTGGATATCTTTCTAACAAGCCCTCAGCATTCCTTTTATATTTACGATGCAGTTCCAACTCTGACTTTCCGGCATCAATAGTATGTACACCTCGCTTATTTTCCTCTGCAACTATATATGATGTCTTCATCGAGTCACAATAAAATTCTTCAATAACCTTCCGCACAGCTTCACAAGGACTATAACCATCCTCGCCAATCGGAGAATATGCTAATAGCCGTCCTACTAAATTTCCAAACAGGCGTTCCTGATTTTGAGTAATTAGTAGCCCTTTAAACTTTTCTATCCACGCTTTAAGATTTTCATATACAACTTCACCATCTTGTTCTGTTGGGCAGAATTTGGCTTTATCAAATCCCGTATAGATGCTATTGGCCATTTTCTGTTTTTCTTCATCGACAATTTCATTCTCATCTGATTTGTAAATAATCTTAACCATCTGCGCATATAAAGTAGGATCATTCTTCATCATTTTCTGCATGCATCTCATCTGTTCCCACTCAAGAGCATTTCGGCACAACCATTCCAGTGCCGCTAATTCAGCACATTTTTCATCATCTTCAATGAAATTTTCTTGCAAACTATTTAAAATCTCCTCCAGATAAAAACTTGTCATTGAATCAGATACATCACTTTTTAAATCAGTAATTGCAAATATCCTATTGTATAATTCCTCTCTTGATAATGCTTCTTTCGCATCATACAGCAGTTCTAAATAGGCATCCAATGAACCAAATTTTTTACATTCCTCTAATGCCCACAGAAACACCTTATGCTCTGCTTTATCTGATATCCGTAGTCTCAGTCTCCTGCTCCAATATAATCTTTTTATTTCATCACTTTCACCTGCAATAAGCACCTTTTCATTATCTTCTATAAATTCCAATGAAATTATATTTACTAATAAATTTTTATTATCCGAGTGCATTTTTATTTTTTGTACTATCTCATTTAAATTTACTCTTTCATTTCTGTATAAGTACCAAACATAATCATATATGCTCTTTCCATCCTCATCTTTTTCCATAAGTAAAGCAAAAACTTTCTCATCAAAAATTCCATCACAATAAAACTGTGCAAGAACTTCACCTACTGTACTACGTTCTTCTTTCACAGCTAATTCAACCAATTTGTCTAGAGAATATTTATTTTCTTTAAATTCCTTAATTCGTGTTTTTATTTCTTCTTCTCTAAAAGCATGATTCATCTCTCGAGAATCCTTACTCTCTTCTCGGCGGTAAGATACAGGATGTAACAGCGGAAAATCATGTACTGATGAGAAGATATAAACAAAATCATATACTTTATCCGATAGTAGGATCTCATCTAATATTTTTTCATACTTCTCCAATACATCTTCGGACATACTCCAATCTGCATCACAAAAATATCTATGCCTGTATATCTCATATCTGATAAGATTTTTTACCTTTATTTTCTCTTCATCGCACATCTCTTCACAATTCAAAATCAGCTTTTCAAAAACTTCATTCAGAATTTCTTCGTTATAGGAATCAAGGCATCGAATTATTTTATTCCATCTTTCTGCGTTAGTACCAGCAAAGTTAACACACATTCTTAAATATTCCGTATATGTTTTGTGTACTTCATGCACATATAAAACATCCGGTTCATCTACTTTCCTATATACAGGCGTGTTTAATGTTGAACATACTGAATTTGCTCCACTTGGCAATTTAGATGAAATAATATTCCAGGCATTTGGATATCTTTCTATTGCTTCACCCGCCAGTTTAATTTTGTCCTCAACCGACAACGCACTCACATTCAGCCATGCGCAAAATACTACGTCTAATATTCCTTTAGGGCTATTGCTTATACTATATTTTATGTTATATGAGTCTGCCTTCCACAACCACTCCAGTGCCCGTACAACATATTTTTTTTGTTGCAATAACTGCTCTACTGCCCATAAAATATGAGTATAATAATGCCTGCCTGTCATAAAGTCACCGGTATTCGCAGAAAACAAATCCATCAGTCCCGTTGGATTTTCTAATTCTTTTTCCAATTTTCTCACGATACCATCAGGTGATGCTTCACATAAATCTGTCATATATTGTGCTATATATCCCCATCTTTCTATGCTCGTAATAGTGTCAAAGACCTTTGATACTATATTATCAATTTGTGCCTGATTTTCATCATGTCCTCTATAATACGCGCGCATAGTCAATGTTCTAATCATACCCTTTTTTAGAGTCGGAGACCATTCCGGTTTCTTTGCATAAATGCTTGCCTCGAAATGCTTTTCAAAAGGGTATTCAAAAATAGGCTCTGATTCAATCAAAACCTCATAAAATAATTTTATAAATTTATCCCATAACTCATCTGTTATATAAATATCCAGTTCTTCCCATGCGTCCTCCACACTGGCAAGCTGCATATTCATCCCGCCGTATCCATTATTGATTACTATATATGGATTTTCTCTATGCAAATAGCCCTCTAATTCCTTTTTGCATTCAGCATATTTTTTCCCAGATAATTCTTCGAAAACCAGCAAATCGCCTGTTGCTTCAGTCCATTTACCACACAATAAAGCCGCCATAACAACTTCGGAATGATTTTCCATCCAGTCTGGTTTACCATACATTGCCCCATTAAAAAGTTTTTTCTTTAAAGGAACATATAAACCATGTGTATTATCCACCATGTTGTATGCTTCCTGCGCTTCTATTCCGAGTTCCTCCAAAGAATTTATTATATTTCTTTTAGTCCGTTTTCTTAACTCCAATTTATTCCGTGTATAGCAAGGCTCATCTTCCCCATAAATAAAAATATTAGTATTATTAGGAATAGCTACAATCCGCTCAGCATAGAAAAATGGAATCAGAATATTTCCGGACAATCCTTTATTTTGTAATTTACTCCATTCCTCTTCTGACTTTATTACTAATGTAATCCTATCTGAATTTTTCTTACGTAATTCATTCAGGATCCGATATGTTGTCTCCTCTCTTGATTTACCTACAATATATACTCTCTCATCACTAATAACATCCTGAAAACGTGATTCAAATTGTTCATCATCCAACTCAAAAAAGCTCAATCCCATTCCTTGATACTTTGATTCTTTTCTAATTTCAATATCAATATCTGCAATTGAATAAGTGGACACTTCTTCCTTCCTTAAAGTAGCTATCTGATTTAATACCAAGTCCAACTTAGATTCCATTGTCGAAAAATGATTTTCTATTTCTCTTTTTAAGTTTCCTAAAAACATTTCCAGAGTCTTATTTGTATCATTTTCTTCTAAGTAATTTATAATCACTTGCATAAAATGATGAATATATGTCTCTGCCTCCAATGTAGGAATTTCATAACGCACCATTAAATCATACAACTCTCTATGCAGTAATTGCGGAAACTCATACCCCCTTTTATCTTTTAATTTTTTCGCCAATATTTTCAAATTATCATCTGAAAATACCAAGAGCAAATCCTTTCCAAATGCTTCTAACGTGTCTGGATTATGCACAAAAAATGTTCCTGCATCAACAAACAGTTCTTTCCATTGATAATTCTCCTTCATACCATCGATTTTCTTCTTTATTCCGCCCAACAGCAAATCAATTGTTGTATCTTTCAATTTTTCATTCATACTTCAATTCCTCTTTGTACAACTAAAACCCACTTATTTTATGCCTTCATATTTTGAAATCTATCTTCCTCTTGAATTCTCAAATATCGAAAGCTAAGACAGAAGATAAAATAATTTCATAATTAGTATCCTGTTAAATCCTTAAGCATCTTCTGTCTAAGAGTTTTCCGTTTTTCTTCTTTATCCTGCGGTCCAAAAGCATTTGCGAGTATTTCCTCTCGTGTACCGAGTCCCATTCTACAAAGTTCCGCTATCTTATTTTCATCATACAACTGCAGGTTTTTCAATAATCGGTGTGCTTCCACTCTATGTTTTTTATATCTTTCTTCCAGATATAACTTATCCACATTACTCTTCATTCCATTTTGTGGATGAAATTTCACCTCACACATTGTTGTACTAATAGAATCCATAGCTATTCCTACTGGGATATCTGGGTATAACCATGTCTGTTCTTCTATTCCATCTTCATACGGGCTAGAACCAAGCTCCTTTTCAAGCTTCAAGCCATTACAGTGTTGACCACTTGGAACTAAATTGTAAATGTTCATGGCTAAAGCCGGATATTTGCTTTTCGGGAAAAAATGGTCAATTTCGCAAGTTCTCCTGGTCCCTGCGGCCACAATATCCATGTATTCATCTTCACAATATGGACATACTGTAAGATCTAGCAGTTCCAAGAATTTATAGGCGTTGTAATTCTGGTCTATGTATTTCTTACTACCATTACTGAAATAACTGTTATACATTTCTTTGAAGCAGGAAAATTGAAGCTTGTCTGCAGACTCCGTCACCCAATTTCTCATAGTCTCAACATCCGCTCTAAGAAACGCTGCTATTGAATCTGCACCTAGTTTTTGAACAGCAGCCAAAACTTCTGCTTCGTTGTATTGGTTCTTCACACATTGGACCACTCGCTCTATATGCATTTTTTCCAATGCCTCCGGCATAGATACATGAATCATATATCTTCTCCTAAATTCCTTAACATATTTTCCACGCAGCGTCTGATTATCATATCCCCTATATGCGACACCACAGACTTTAACTCTTTCATCCGCTTATTATCTGCTTCTGTTCGCTCTACAACCGACTCAAGACTGACTAACCAATTTATTTCATTTTGCAGATAATTTCTTGCATATTCTCCAATCGTATACTGCAGAAAAAAACCATCTGCCAGAATGGAATGAATATTGGCACCAAAACACTCCTGCCCCATGCCATTCTTAATAATGCAGTACCCTTTATCATCCACATCCAACCGAGTTACCTGCCATGGCAGAACATCCGACAATAATAGTGGACTATGCGTACTAATTATCACCTGAATATCTTTCTGCGAATCTCTTTCTTTCAAAATATCATTTAATTTACTAAGAAAAATACGGCACAATTCCGGATGCATATAGGTATCCGGCTCATCCAACAAGTAAATCAAATGCGGCTGAATACTGCGATTCCCAATTGAAAGTTTCACGCAGTATTCCTCAATTCCACCAAGTACTTTTGCCAACTGATATTCACCTGAACTGATACAGCTGAACCGATAAGGTAGCAATTCTTTTGCAAAAATCCCTACCTGATCCGGACGATATTGCTCCATCCGTTCAAATAAATCCCCTACCAACCTTTTATTTTTTTCCGTATACATTTCCTCTATTGGAAGCGTAAACGCAGTTAGAGTAAAATACGCATCATCAAATTTTAGAAGAATCTCTCCAATATCCTTAATGTCACTATATATCTGCCAAAGCAATCCTTTGGCATAACCATCCTTTCGGTCAATATACATAGACAACCATTCTATTCTTTTTAATATGGACACATCTTCCCAATCCGGCAAAATGGTTGGGTCGATTTGCATATGTTTTTTCCTATTTTTCTTTTTCCGCCGTCCTCTCTCCTCGTCTTCTTGCTCCTTTTGAAAATAATAGTCCCAGTATTCTATATCAACCCCAAATGGACTTATTTCTCCACCTTTATCATCTTCGGAGAACTTATCAATATAGGCAATCCATTCCCTAAGGTATCTTGCATAATCAGTCCAAAGGTCATGAACAAACTGCTGTTTTATCGTAGGTCTCGTTATCTGCTTAACGACTTTTCCTCGAGTTTCAATTATCGCCTCTCTTCTTCTTTCTTCAAAAGTCCAATAATCAGTTTTTAACAAATTTTCTCCTAAATGCTGCTTTACCGTATCTGCCCAATTTGAGCTTTTAATTACAAGAGCCGCCTTTCGTTTTATGTTATTTTCACCAAAGGACTCAATATATTCCTTCAGAAAGTGACAACTGCACCACAATGCAGTTTTATGGTATTCCGCCATTATTCTTGGGAGCCATTCGCTGTTGTCTTCAAGTCTTTCTAAACGCAAATCCTCATATGACCATTCCGCAAAAGAATTGCGGTCAAAACCATTAAATATATAGGTATAATCCTCTGACCGTTTCAAATCACCTATTCTTCTCGGGATAACATTTACAGGCATACCCTCTGCATTTACATCGAAATAATATATCTGCATAGAAGCCCCAAGACTCATATATAATTTCAATTCATCAGATAATTCATTTTCCATCCTTTTATTCACACGATTTTGCCTTGCGGCATCTGATATAAACATATTGAACGGTTCTAGCAAAAAGCCAGAAGCAGTTTTATAAATAAGAAAATATGCACTGGAGGCCTCTGATATTTCCCTCCTTTCCTCTTCCCCCAGGCCAAGTAACTGTAACACATTTGTTTTCCCAGCGCCGGTTTTTCCTACAAGCAGGTGGACATTATTCATCTGACTGTTCTTATGTATTATACGCTCTGCATCACTCAATTCCTTTGGACAGATTCTCAGCCCCTCTGAGAACGGTAATGTAGCATTGTATGATATAGCATAGTGCGGAGTGAAACTAATTTCCTGATTCACAATGTTTCTGAACTTTTTTATATATACATAAATCAATTTCATGAGTTCCACAACCTTTCAAATATTTATATCCAATAATAATTATAATTCCACTCTCTTCCATTTGCAATGTTCATTTTAAGCAAAGAAGCAGATGATTCCTGTCCTTTCATCCGCCCCTTCAATTTCTTTTTGTATTCAATTCCATAGTTAACATATCGTGAGCCATATCTTGGCTCTCGCATATCTTCATTCAACTAGTTTTTACCTTTCCATGTGGAAATTTAATATGTTTTTGATTTATCAAATAATCATCAAATTTCGAAAAAGGAGTATCTTGATAAAACACTTCTTCATCCAGATATTCGACTTTTGCAGTACAATTCTCTTGTCTGTCGGATCTATATTTCGGATATTTTTTATTTATATAGCTCTTTCTTTTATACTCCTTTTTTATTTCGAAATCATTATATAATCTAGGTTTTGTCATTGTATAGTAATCAATCAACTCACCGTAATCATTATCATCACTGGCGCCATTAACAGGAATGGCTAAATTTACCATTTGGGGATATTGAAAATCATCTTTTCCTTGTCTTGATAAATATGCTATTCCGTCAATTCCTGCTTTTTGTAATACATCCATTAACACTTGACTTAGTAAATATTCTGCTTTATTCTTTTCTTTATATTTATTTTGTCTCTCATTATCAGATGTCTTTACTGTATACATTGTTGCTACTACAAGTGGAAAAACCCTTAACATTGCATTATGTATCTTTATATGGAAATCTTCATTAGTTCTTGGAATCATCCCATTCAACAGCGACTGCAATACAACTAAGTTTAGAATTTTTAATTTTTTACCTTTTTCATTAAACTTAAACGACGAAACATATAAATTATCCTTCCCATTCCATCTACATTCCTTACTGCACACATATGAAGTTACTCCTAAATACAAACATCCTTTTTCTTGGGAGCTAAATCTCATATCTTTTGCTAGATGCTTTTTACTATATGGCAAATAACTAATCTCTTCTACCTCATCAATTTTTTCTTTTTTATCTATAACTCTAGCTCTAAAAAAATTCAAATCCCCTTTTAGCATATTTTCATATACGTCTTCTTTTACCCATCCTTCTCTCAAACTTTCAAACGGCGCTATCCCCCTAAAAGCATAACTTTTATCTAGCTCAGAAACAGCAAATGGCTCTTTTTTATAATCTTCAAGAATTTCAGCAATTATGTTTTCCGCTTTTTCTTTATCATCTATTTTTACCGCTTCATATGCTTGAATAACCTTATTACATATACTCTTTATATCCTCAACTAATGTACCTTCTTTTCTAAATGCCGGTCTGTCCACTTCCTTCTTAAATTTTTCTAGTTTCTCCTTGAGTTTTTTTTCATAATCTTCATTGTTATCTGCCTCAAAAGGTATCATAAAACCATTTATATTTTTATCAACATTATAATATATTTCATCTATACTTTTTTGAAGTTCCTTAAATTCCAGACCATTTATCATCTTTTCATACGCTTTATCCATCTGCTCATATACTTTCTTCATTTGTGGTGAAGAAGTTCGTTCCAGCCAGTCATCAATAGTTATATAATAGAAATTTTCTTTCTTGCATTTTTTATTCAATTCCCTCACATACACTTCAGCCACTTCCTTAGGTAACTCAACCACCTCACTATTCGCATTTCTATCAATTAACGAAATTGGTCTAAGCGGCATAGCCACATTAAATATCACGTATCGTTCTTCATTCTTTCCCATCATTATTCTCCTTTCCAAGAAAATTATTTTATCTTCTCATATTCCTGTATGCCTTGCAGCTTCACTATTTCTTTTGTTATCTTGTCCGAACATGGATTACTAAACTGAAACAGTTCAAAATTCTCTTCAGGAAGATTCAAAATCGTTTGGAGAATCTCTGCTTTCTCCCTCTTTTCCCCTAAACTATAATATGACACTTTCCATTTTGCATCTGGATATTTTTTTCTAATATGTTTCAAATATGGAATATCCACTTCGCCAAACGACAAGCCATATACACACACCTCTGTTACTTCTTTTTGCCGATTCAAAAACCAATTACAGGAGAAAATATTACTCGTAACATCTTTTCGCAAATCTTTTAAATTAGCAAGAATACACTTATTTTCATTTTTTCTATTTCTCGATGCCTGGTCATAATCATTTTCTTCATATTTTTCTAGCAACTCTGTAACTATTTCAATTCGCTCGTCATTACAGTGTCCTATCACAAGATCATCACCCTCTCCGGTCAGGCATTCTCCGTGAATATGTAGAATTCGGTCTGCTTCTACATTATAGATTTCTTCTAATATATGAGTATAGTTGAAATTGATAAAGCAATCTTCGTTATCAAATTTCAATTTTGCAGCATTATGTCTTAGGTTCCTTTTTATTACATTATAGTTCTCTTCTTTATCTAATGTTTCATAAACCCACTCTGCAAACATCTGCTTTATCAATCCTGAATTTTCATATTCAGTCAAATCCAAGTCTATAGGGTCATCATTTTCTAATCCCAAGTCATCCTGCAATGTATCTTCGACCCAACCACTATCAAAATCCCCAAGATGCTTTTCAAATTCTCTCCAAAAAAAGTCTTCTACTCCCCACTCAAGTTCAAAATCACGATATGTACCTACTGTTTTACCCATTGCAAAACCATACATTTTTGCCATTTCTTTATAGAAATCCTCATGATTACTGATTAAATAACATCCAAAATAATAGTAGCTACATGGCAGTCCATGATAGAGGTCAAAGCCATTTCCTATAATGTTTAATCTCATAATCCTTTCTACCTCTCTTTCAGCATTATATTATCATAAATCAAGCAAAAATTCTGTAACGTATTACGAAAATATGTCATTGTTTTAAATTAGCCGGAACATAAGCTACTTCTCATGTCCCGGCCACTATCTTTTACTCTATTTCTCTTTTACTCTATATTCCCGAATACCTTACGTTATTTTTCTTCACTTTCGGTATTAGTTACTCTTACATGATTTAATGCTATCCACTCATCTAGTGTCAGTGGCTCATAATCAGAATACATACAAAAACAGTTAATCATATTGCAAGGGATATACTGTTCCTCACCCCTGGCATTTACCGTCATGGTATTCCGGGTAATCTCCTGGAACTGCTCAATCAGTCTCTGATCCTGAGTATCATGCACATGCCCATACAGCATATATGTCTTCGGGTTCCCAGCTTCGTCCATCCTGTACTGTCCATTATAGCACATAATCGGATAATGGCAGAGAACCACCTTTCGCTTATTGTCAGAAAGTTCCTCATATGGCTTAATCCAAGTAAACCGACTGGCCTTAAACTCCGGCTGGTTCACGAAACGATCATGGTTCCCGGTTATCAGATATAACCTCCCATTAAGCTTCTGAAGCAGCTTATTAGTCTGCACTGCATTCCCCCAGGACAGGTCACCAATAATAATCACTTCATCATTCTTACGAACCTTGCCGTTCCACTTAGTTATCATGTATTCGTTCATTTCTTCCACAGTTGCAAAACCTCGATGATCCATCTTGGTATTCATGTTTGCATGGAAAAAATGCAAATCTGCTATATAATATCTCAAACAATCACTCCTCTTTCCTCCACTGCCTATCGGCGCAGCTCCATAGCATCGGAAACTCTTCTGCATCTATGATAGAGAATGCCACAGGTTCAATAAAATTATGTATTCTGTCCAGTGCCTCTTCAAATTCCAGACCGGCATCCATTGCCGGTTCATAGTTTCTCCACTGCTGCCTAAGGAACGGATTTGCCGCAAAAGCCGCAATTCTCACAAAAGCTTCCTTATTTAACACATGCAGTCTGTGTTCCGTTGTCCGCTTTACCGCCTCCTGAAGCACACTGCCTGTAAAATCAAACATACTAGACAGATAGTAAATATCAAAATAATCTTTCATTCTGCTGGTAGTTTCCATCCGTTGCAGGATAGCATCTATCTTCTCTGCAACCGTACTCTCTAGGGAATAAGTGCATATTTCCGGAGCAGTAAAACCTTCTAAACGTGTTGTAATCGTCCTGATTACTGCATCCGGCACAATGACATCATCTACACCAACATCAATCGAAAACGGTACTTTTACATTTTTAATCCAGCCAATAAGTTTGGTCTTTACACCAGGATATATCTTATCCACAGTTATCTGTTCCGTTCCGATAACCTCTAACTGAATATACTCATTTTCTGTCTGAACTGCACAGATTTCCTCCATCACAGCCTGAATATTCTCCAATTCATTTGACATCCACCGAATCATGAAATCCAGATCCTTGGTTGGTCGGCTGTCAAAATCTGTTAACGTGTAAATAAACATGCCACCTTTCAATACCATCTTATCCCTATATTGGGAATAAGAAAGCCTTCTCAAAAATTCTTCCTGAAAAAACAGCTGCAAGCCAAGTTGATAAGTGATTCCTTCTTCCTTTGCCTGATTTTTAAGTTTTGTCAGGACAGATATCTCTATGTTCTTTATAGCCATGCTCCTAGTACCTCTCTCACTTTTTTCTCCACCTGAAGCGCATGGGCATACTCTGCCAGCCGCGCCAGGTTCTTTTTCTCATCTTTTAGATAACAGCGGACTGCATTATAAAACACTTCCGCATCCATTTTATTTTTGTGGTACAGGCAGTCACACATTGTCTTATCCCGGTCATATATCGAAATCATCACACCATCAATTTCCACTTCTGTCACACCTATGCCCAGGCGATCCGGATGTATAAAATGTGGTTTTACTACCGGATAATCCAGATAGAATCTAGTCCGGGTGCTGTTTGCACCCACTGCAATATGCCAGGCCGATGGAGTACGTTCCGTATAATCATAATATTCCAGGGCACTTTCCATACACAGAATCCCGTCCGGAAACAATTTTTTGATAATCGACACCTCTGAAAAAGCATTTTCATCCATATACTGATAGTATCCTCTGCGCACCTGTTCTATTACGCCTTCCTTCAGCAACTGTTGTAGCTTTTTATAATATATGCCGCTCTCTTCCAGCTGCGAGGTCCGCATAATGCCTCCATGCTGTTCAAAAATCTTTTTAATGTTATACTCCATATTCATCGTATCCCTCATTTCATTGAACTATACAATTTTATTTGAAAACTTGTATAGTTTTCTAAATTCATTATAAACGATACAAACAAATTTGTCCATAGCATTATTATCTGCATCCAGGGATACTTTCGGTTAAAATTACGGCAAAAATCAAAAATTTTACGTAACTTTAACTTTTGGCTCAGTTCTGTCTTACCTCCAGTCCATCTAGCTTCACACCCGGCAGACCAACCAGGTACCATTTCCTGTCACAGCCCATTTCCACACGGGTAGGCACCCAGACATCATTTAGTTTCACTTCAAAACACTCTCCGCAATGGATTCCTCCATAATCATACTGTTCTCCCTGCCCGTTGTCGTAATAGAAATTGTAGCGTCCTGATTCTGCATCAAAAAATAAAACTCCCTGTATCATCTTCATAACCTCCTAAAAAAGATTCTTATACTAAATAAGTAGACATGTATACCCTGTTTTGTTGAATTTTTTAAGAGTTTTCATATTTTTTTACAAGACGATAAAAACTGTCCTTTTTCAAATTCATCAGCTTCATTGTCTCTCTGGCCGTCAGCTTCCCTTCCTTCCACCGATGATAGAACTCTTCCCAGTTCTCCGGAAACTCTACCTTCGGCCGTCCAAGATGCTTGCCTGTCCTTTTTGCAACTTCAATTCCCTGACGCTGCAGCTCATGCCGCTCCTCCCAGTCACCTTCCGCCACATAAGACAACAAGGCAAGCACGACATCTGTAATTACCTGCCCCAATAAATCCTTATCTTTCGACGTATCAAGAATCTTGTTGTCGGCCACCCGGATATCCATCTGCAGTTCCTTCGTAATGTGATGCCACTCCCGGTAAATCTCCGTATAGTTACGCCCGAACCGTTTCAGCTCCGTCACCGTCAGCCTATCCCCAGAGCGCATGATGTGGTTCACCAGCATGTCATAAGTTTCCCTGTTAAAGTTGTGTCCGGATTTTTTCTCCACATAAATATTCCGTTCCTCAATTCCCAGCTCCAGAAGTATTTTTATCTGCCGCTCCGGATTCTGGTCTTTCGTGGACACTCTTACATATCCAAAGTCCATAAGCTTCTCTCCTGTCGCATAAACTCTGCATCGCAAAAGGTATACTTTTAGCGAATCCTTTGGTAACAGCTGTTTTCTACCTTTTTTCTTTCGCTAAAGGTCAGAAACAGATTTGTCGACAGCGCAGATAACTGTTGACACCTTTTGCGACACATTATTCTATACAAAAGTTCTGCTTGAAACGCAACAAATATTCCATTAGAACTTTAATTTCTTTCTAACACAATCCATATGAAACAATAGAGGGCGACATATCAATGATGATACTGTCACCCTCCGATTTACTTTTGGGTAATCAAAGTTTTTGAGGGGCTGACTTTTTGAGGGTTCTTCGTGAGGTTTTATTATGAGGGGCTTTCGTGAGGGGCTGGTTTGAGGGTTACTCATGAGGGTTTGATGAAAAACTGAACATTTATTAGAAAAACCAGGGCGGTCATCTCGACTTCCCTGGTTTCCTTTTGGAAGGATTTATCTTGTCCTTCCCTCCTCCTTTTCCTATGATAAATTTGCAACAATAAACCGAAGAAGAAGGAGGATACATATGAATAGTATCACAGAATTGCTAAACCTTGAAGACTCAGATATCTCTATTTCTGATATTTCCATTCAAGGTACAACAAAAACCCTGACACTTGAAACCAAACCTTGTGCACACTACTGCCCGTCGTGTGGTTTCAGAATGCATTCCAAGGGAGTGAAAAATCGAAAAATCAAACACCCCATCCTGCAGGATAATTACGAGCTTGTCCTGCTCCTCAAACAACGCCGTTGGAAGTGTACAAATCCCGAGTGCAACTACGATATCAGCGATACGTTTAGATTCGTCAACAAACGCAGGCGCACCACCAATGCCACAGACATGCTCATTGTTTTCGCATACCGTGACCTGATGGAAACTTCCGCTTCCATTGCCAATCGTTTTCATGTTTCTGACACCCATGCGCATGAAGTCTTTGACCGTTATGTAAAGATGGACCGGTTACCTCTTACAGATGCCATCTGCATTGACGAAGTATTCTTAGATATGGACGAACACTGCAAGTATGCGTTAATCATTCAGGACTTCCACACTGGTGACCCTATTGATTTACTGCGCAGCCGCCGTGCCAATGTAACAGAGCCGTACTTTACATCTCTTCCTATGGAAGAAAGAAATGCAGTTAAGTACCTTATTTCAGATATGTACAACCAGTACATTTCTTACGTAGACAAGTACTTTCCCAATGCAGTTTCTGTTGTCGATTCCTTTCATGTCATCCAGTGGATTATCCGCATGATTGACAACTACATACGGCAGCTTTTAAAGAAGTTCCGGCAACGTGACCGGGAACAGGAAGAAAAGCTTTCTTACGAAGCACAGCGTCCCATTTCACTCCCACCTTCCGATGAAGTGTATCTTCTTCAGAAATACCGCTGGCTGATTCTTTCTAACCAGTCAAACATTAAATACCACTCCGATCCGAGGATGGATTCCCACTTCCATTGCCTGATGAATACTTACGATTACGAAGATGCCCTGTTTCGCATCGATCCAAACCTGAAAGATTTCCGGGATTTAAAAGAACTTTATATACAGTTCAACACTCGTAATGCCGGAAATCCAATGGAAGCCCGCAAAGAACTGGATGAACTGATTCTCACATATCAGGACTCCGAACACGAAATTTTCAGAGACTTTGCCAACCTCCTCATTACTTACAAGGATTACATCATTAACTCTTTTGTCATGGTAGAAAAGCATGGTTTCGGAAAGGTGTATGAAAGCAGACTTTCCAATGGTCCAATCGAATCTATTAACCGCAAAGTTAAGGATTTAAAACGATCCGGCAGAGGTTATCGGAACTTTGAACATTTCCGCAACCGTTTTCTGTATTCTGCCAGACAGTCACCAGTACTGAACGGTGTGACGGATTACACCCCTGTTTTGTATTTCGAAGATGATGACAACTAATAAATACGTATCTTTAGGAGGATTACACATGGAAAACTACTGTGCTTTTAGTAAAAACCACACCTGTCTGAAATGGATAGATTATCAGCTCACAAGACATGAGCTCGAAGAAGCTGACGCTCTGTGCCATGGAAACTGGATGGAAATCCAAAGACTTTACAGAAGAATAGATACTTTAGAAACGCTGCTCCGAGAAGCAGGAATCAATATCCCAGATGATGAATTCTAAGCATAAATTTGCCCATTAGATAAGGGCTGGCGTCTACTCGACGTCAGCCCCTCATAAATGCCCCTCAAACCAGCCCCTCACGAAAGACCCTCATAAAGTTTGGCAAACCCTCAAAAACTTTGATTACCCGTTTAACCATAAAAAGTACAGAAAACTGTTTTGCTTTCTGTACTCTTTACCCTAATTATATATAGTTTTCCTCCACCAATCTTGATTTTAGATATCCAAGTATATCCCGCTGATTACGCACAGATTTCGTCCTACATATAATATCTATTAATTGCTTTGAATCCGACACAAGAACTCCATAATTCTTTGCATAATCCAAAGCCCCTGATTGATGACCTAAATTAGATATATGCCACCCTATAATAGCTCCTTTTTCAAACTGAAACCAATCAGGCAAAATTTCTCCAGCTCGAAAAGACCTATTATGTACGCTGTCTAAAGTTTTGATAAATTCTTTCATATGCCCTACATTATCTTTTGTCGAATACTTTTTACATTGTCCAACGATTCTAATCGGTCCTTTCACACCAAATATAAAATGAGCTTTACTCGGAAATTGAATCCTTGCCAGGAAATCAATACCGCCTTCATTCCCCTTAGGTGTTAAATAAATCCTATCTGCACCTAACAGTTCACACACTACACAGGCCAGTGTTTCATATTCTCTATCATCTAACTTATCAATAAAACTGTACAAATCTGGACGGACAAAATAATGTTCACGCCTTGTTCCATATTCTTTTGTATCTCCAATCCAATGTACTGTTTTATCATATTCGTTATCAATCGTAAAAAGAGGTACTACACCATTCTTAATATCCTCTCTATGTTCCTGACAATACCGCCCCCACATGTGATTGCTCTTTTTATTCGCCATAAGTTCTGCTTTTACAGGGTCATTGGTCAAATTATCCAAAATGCATAGCTTAAGTACTTCTTCAAACGCATAATTCCGTTCTTCAAATTTTATCCTGTGCATCCGATCAAAAATCTTTTGATTATCATTTACTGACATGCCTCTAGTATCTCACTTATTTTCTGATTTAAGTTTGTAAGTAACTCCGTTAACTGCTCCTTTTGTTTTACCACTAATTTAAAAGGGATATCTTCAAGAGCCTTTGTACAATTTTTAATTTTTTCAATAGTTTCAACAGAAGGATCTTGCGACTCCAAATATTTTCTCATATTTGCAGCATTTTGAGCCTTTTCTAAATCACCGTCAGCTCTAAACATCTCAAATTCATTTATAGATTCCCTCAGCAAAAACGAAATAATACGCAAATCATTACTTCTTTTGATTTTTCGATTTTCCCAATTTCCTCTAACTTCTGTTCCATCTAATACATTTTCTTCATCTCTAGGATACAGCCAAGACAAAAATTCATTAAAGTTTAAAGTGTCCTCAAATTTATATTCTGTATCATTCCATTTTAACCATTCTTTAAAGACAGGATTACTTCTACTAAATACTTCTTGAAGATATGGATATGCTCTTTCATCAATTTCTTGCGTATAATCAGATTCTTCAGCCGCCTGCATAAACGCATAATATCCCCTTACCCATTGTCCGGCACCATAAGCAGTTAATCCAAATTTCTTGCCTACTTCTGTTAAACTTAACCCCTCATCTTCCATCAATTGCACTAACAATCTTGCTTTATTATAAGCTGGCCATTCCTGAATTCCGATAATATGTCTCAAACCTTGAAACACCCACGCCGGTCGTTCCTCGGAACCAGTATATACAAGACATTTAATGTCTTTCAAAGAAGCAATAACCTCATCACTCGCATAATCTTTATCTAACAAATAATTCTCCATAATATTCTTTGCTGCACATATACGTCTATTTCCTTCTAATACTACATACTTATCATCAGCAAATTTCTTAACAATTATTCTGTCGATTACTAAAAAACCATTAATTTTAATGTTATCAATTAACTTGTAAATAGAAAATTCTTCTTCTAATCTTCGTTTAGTAATTTTCTGTATTGATTCATCCGAAATATGCTCATCTGAAATATAATTCCAATTAATTGATGTAAAACGTGGATTATTTGGATCTAAATATATTTGGTCCAATCCAATCACTGCATCAACAAGTTCTTTATTTAATGTTCCAAAATCATCTGCCATAACATCTACCTCCTATAAAATAATTATACATAATTTTATAATTTAATACAAGAAATAATATCCTGTATTTCTCGACGAATTTGGGTCACCTATACTACCCAGTCCATAGGTCATTTAACTATCCAGCCATACCATACACTCCACAAGATATAGTTTGAACAACACCAATCAACACCATATGTATCAAGTTTTTTTCGTTTTCTACTAGGATACAAAATATTCTACCGCATTTTCAGGAAAAAATTCTTTGAACTCACCGTAGAGCTGCGCTGCCAGGGTTTTATTGTGCGCAATAATCAGCGTCGGCTTATTTAACGCCTGGATGACATTCGCCATGGTAAATGTCTTACCGGAACCGGTGACGCCAAGAAGGGTCTGGAACATATTTCCTTCCCTAAAACCATCGACCAATTCCTTAATCGCCTGTGGCTGATCTCCGGTCGGGGCAAATTCGCTATGAAGTTTGAACATAGATTCTGTTTCCATAAGGGTGCTCCTTTTATATATCTCATTTACACATATTCAAATATTCCCTGAATTGCGTCCGTAATATCAATCACATCTATCAATGCAAGTCTATCAACTTTTGAAAATCCTCTCACAGTTAAATCTAACAGCGTCATTTTCTCACACTGTACGTAACCACTCGTCTCCTCGGTTGACACAAAAATATGTAGCGGTCCTTCCATTGAATTTTCCAAAATAGGACATCCAATGATTTCTCCGCTTTGGTTAAAAAAATCTTTACTTACTACTAATACCGGCGGCTTAATATTTTCCACCTTAAGAATATCTCCCTGATGTACCATTACCATACCTCTCTTCCAACAGGTTCGCCCCAATCAAATTCACCGTCCAGATTTAACTTGCCGCCGTATGCCTCTGCTCTCTCTTCCAATGTCTTATGTCGGAAGGATTTCTTCAATGTAATTGTCCCGTCACTCACCGTCACATCCAAAACCTCATTTACAGCAAGCCCCGCACTTTGTAAAATTTCTTTTGAAAGCCGAATCCCCTGACTGTTTCCCCATTCTCTAATCTGTGCCTGCATGTTATTCCCTCCTTCGCAATGTATATACATAGTATATACCAACTATCTCATATATTCAAGTCTCTATCCATTTTTAACATCGGCACTCTTTCTTATGCACTCATCATACCACATAACAAAGAAAATGTACAGAACAAAAGTTCGATTCTTGCAACAAAATTTTAGTGGCAGCTACCCTTCCGTAACTGCCACTATTTCTTCTTTAACTCCCTTAAATAAATTTCTAATTTCTATCTGTGCAAAAGTAATTTCTATTCTACTGGAACTTAGTCGTGCACTGATGTATCCTTAAATCAGATTACCTGTCTGTGTAGATTGGAGGTACATCATGAGTAAAAATCCCAAAGGTAGTCATTTAACTCTTTCCGACAGAATCTTCATTGAGAAATCATTAAACGATCACAAACGTTTTAATGAAATCGCACATTCTCTGTGTAAAGATCCGTCGACCATTTCCAAAGAAATCATCCGCTTTATGGATGAAAAACCAATCATTCACTACAAAGGTAATGATTGCAAACACTTCACTTCATGCACAAAGTCCCGTCTCTGTTCTTCCTGCTGTCCTGAGTTCTGCCGCTATTGCAACACTCATGATTGCAGATGGCTTTGCGCCGACTACGAACCGAATCGTTGTCCCGGAATCAATACTCCACCCTATGTCTGTAATGGATGCGTGAATGCCTCGGACTGTTCTTAGCCGAAACAGTTTTACCACGCTGAACAAGCTCACGCCCAGTACATGGAACGGCTTCATTCTTCCAGGCAGGGTGTTAATACATCACCGGAGCAGCTGCAAAAACTCAATGACCTCGTATCCCCGCTTATCCGGCAGGGACAACCATTAAGTCATATCTATTCCGCCCATGCTTCTGATATACAAGTGTCCAGAAGAACTCTTTATAATTACCTCGACCAGGGACTTTTCGATGTCAGAAATATTGATCTCCCAAGGCGTGTGAGGTACAAACTTCGCAAAAACCAGAGACAGGCAAACCCAATCCAGTATGATTATCGCAACCGAAGAACTTACCGTGACTTTGAGAAATACTGTGATGCTTTTCCTGACTATGAAGTTGTGGAACTCGATACCGTAAAAGGCACGCAGGAAGCCGGCAAATGCCTTATGACACTCCTGTTCCGGAAATCTTCCTTCATGCTGATTTTCCTGCTGGAATCCTGCACACAAGCGGAAGTTTCAAACGTGTTTGACACCCTTTATTCCGCTCTCGGCCGTCGCCTGTTTGTCAATACATTCCGCATCATCCTGACAGACAATGGTCCTGAGTTTAAAGACCCATGGAGCATTGAAAAGGATTCTGAAGGAAGACTTCGTGCCAAAGTCTTTTACTGTGACCCTTATGCTTCCAGCCAAAAAGCACGTTTGGAGAAAAACCATGAATTCATCCGCTATGTCATTCCAAAAGGAAGAACCATGCAATCACTCACACAAGAAAAGGTCACACTACTTGCCAGACATATCAACTCTACCGCAAGAGACAGCTTAAACGGTAAAACACCTTTTGACCTTGCAGAGATTGTATTAGACAAAAAAGTACTGGCATTCTCAGGACGAAAAAAAGTCTCCCCAGACAACGTCCTTTTGAAACCAGCACTTCTTAAAAAGTAACCTATAGTTTTCTGTGCACAGACAGGTTTTCTTCCATTCATCATACACAGACGAGCAGAAGTTCGTTTTGCACAAAAACCTTCCGGTCGTCTGTTTGCTATGCAAACAAACAACCTTCACACCTTAATTATAGTGCTTTTTTCGTAGGATTCATAGTCCAAATCTTCATTTTTTTAACAGAATATCTTTTCACAGCCATTTTTAGGCTATTTTCTAGAAGTTAGTTTTTCATTTAAGCTCTTCTTTAACTCCCTTAAACGAATTTCTAATATATCGTCCTATCGCTTCGCGACAGGACGATATATGGCGGCGGGCTCTCCTTCCTACACACGGTCAAATGTCATTCTCTCCGACTGCTTTTTCAAAAAAACATGCAGGACTCTGCCACAAACAACGAACTGCAAGCCCGCTATGTAGGTGGTTATAAAGCTGGGAAAGCCGATTGTCTGAGGCGAAAGGGGAGTGAAAAATGATAACAAAAAGAGGTCACGAAAAGCGTCCAAAGGACGCGATTTTAGAAAAGGCGGCAGCGGTTCTCGGAAAACTTGTTTTCCGGAGACCGCCTCTTGTAATAAGGAGAGCCCTTGGTTATTTATACTGCACTTCCGCTGTCACTTCACTGATGAAAACAAATTGACTTACCGGAGTCAGTGCATATTTCACATAACGGCCGGACACAGCTTCTGCAGCTGTTACCGTGAAGGTATGAGCTCCCGGATAAAAGCTTTCCGTGATTTCCGGAGAGACGATCGTAACCGCAACCGGCGTCCATGAAACTCCGTCTTCCGATACAAAAATCATGATTTCACTAGGAACCTTGATTCCCCAGCTGTGCTGCTGGTGCGCATTCACGGAGAATTTACTCAAACCATCCATCGCTTCTCCCAAATCCACAATCACATCATAGGTTGCCCCACTCGCAATACCGTTAAAACCTGCCCACGCCGACGAGTTGGTATTCGTAGCATCCCCAAGCATTCCGTCTGTCAGCTCCTTGCCATCTGTATCCGGATATGTGGTATTGGATGCAATATTTGTGGTATAGGTTTTTCCGGCGGCAACATTCACTGCAATTTCTCCGGTCAAGGTATACCAATATAATAAATTATTATAACCGGATAAAAGTTCTTCTTTTGCCGCATTGCCATCAAGAAGAGCTTTACCTTCCTTAATTGCATCGGTCAGATGTGTATAAGCATATTCTGTATAGGCCTCTTTGTCTGCGCTCTGTGCAGATACAAGCAAATCTTCGAGTCCTTTTATGTAATAAGTTGCATTGGCAATCTTCATGCAAGCCTTTTTATAATCGCCCTCTGTGGCGTTACCTTTTCCTGTAATTTCCGTAGCGTAGGTCAAAGCTTCCCCCATTTCTTCGTCCTTTGTTTTTTCATAGAGCGCCTTGACAGTAGCCATAGCTTCCTGTAGGGAAGTCTCCAATTCTCCCTCCGGTGCCATAGAAGAACGCTTCACCAGCATAATACAATCGGATACACCACGGGAAGATGCTTGAGCATATCCCGGTGTTCCATCGCCCTTGTCACAAAGGTACATCGCGGAAGAACCGCCACCATCCATTCGGATAACATTGGTACAACCTAATTCCATCATCACTCTGGCAACATCACGCAGAGTCACCGAACCGCCTTCACCGGTCGCCTGACCTTCTGTTGTAAAGAACACATAAGAACCATCCGGCTTTGTACCAAAGGCCGTCCAACGTGCCTCCAATGTGACAGAATGTGTTCCGATGGTCTTGCGGATTTGTGTCTGGTCTTCCCCGTCCTTCACCAACCAGCCAACATTCGTGATGGCAGAGGAGCAGTTCTCCATGATTTCCTTGGATTCCGCGATGGTTTCGTTTACCTCAATCCGCACCTGCGCTCCCGGCTTTAAATTCTTCAAACTCTCCGCATAAGGAGAAGCCGCTTTACAATATAAAACAAATTGGTTGCTTTCAAATGCAATTCCCTTGGATTCCTCTGTGGTCTCTGTCACCGAAACAAGCTCGCCCACTAAGGTGCCGCCCACAGAAAGTTCGGAATGATTTATCTTATTAAACAACAGTTCATAACCTGCTTCAGCCGCATCCGACTTGTTGCCGCAAGCAGAATCCCAATAGTAGATTTTATCACTCACCGCACCAGCCTGACTCACCTTATTGAAATAGTGAAGTGCGTTCTCATATTCCTTGCCATTAATGGAAAACTTATACTCCAAAGCACTCTTCGTCACGCGCATGACGCCATCTGTCCCAAAGGTAACAAGCTCACCGGAAAATCCCGTATGTGCACAGGTAATACGTCCGTCTGTAATGGTAATGCCCATCAACATGCCGTCTGTCATACTGAAGAACGAGCCGTTTATGATACCAACCACCTCGTATCCCCAGCGTTCCTCTGCCGCCTTCTCATAATGAGTTTCCAACGTGGAAGCCCATCCTGCGTAGGTTGCATAAACCACCGGAAGATATCCGTCCGCCGGGTGAAATGTCAGCGATTGCGCCTCAACTGTATTTCCGTTTTCCGTGCTTGTCACAGAAAAACTCTCATGATATACCTTTTCTGCAATTTCATTGCCCTTCTGTGTTTCTTCCGGTTCCATCGTCGGAGTAGGCGAAGGTTCCGGCGGAGTTTTCGGAGTACAAGCCGCAGAGCTCAGCATGACAATCATCAAACATAAATAAAATAAGTGTCCTTTTGTCTTTCTCATAAATATATTCCCTCAATTGTTGACCTTCCGTCCGGATTAAAACTTACACATCGCACATCCTCCGGATCATCCACGTACGGATTTTCCGGTTCTCCGTACTTTTTAAAATACTCACCCAGATATTTTAGCGCATTGCCGCTTGGGAAAATAATATTTCCACCGGAAACCGGAATGCCAAGCTCTGCAAAACCGGCAATTACCTCTCTCGTCTTTTCATTATAAGGGTTCTCATGCTCCCTGCCCACAAGCCATGCAGGACTTATCCGGATTGGAACTCCTGCTGCCAGCACCGCTTTGGCAAAACACAAAACAGGGGCAAGCGGAATCGTTTCCTGATGAAACGCATCCACAGAAAGCAGAATGTCATTCACACCACTCTCAGCAAGCATTCGGGCTACTTCTGTAATACGGTTTTCGTCTTTAGAAAAATAGCCGTTTGTTATCAACTGCCGTTTCGGAACCCCTGCTTCTTTTGCAGCCGCATGGATTTCACATACATCCTCCGGATACAATAACGGCTCACCGCCAAAGGTCATCAAAGACTGTATCGCATACTGCCCTGCAATGTCCTTCACTGCTCTTGCCGCAGCCTTGCCATCAATATGTTCCCCGCAGTCTTCGTGGTCACCCTCAGAACAATGCTTCCACTTGCCGGTACAGGCATAGGTAATGACAAATTCTATTCTGTTTAAGTTTTTCAAATATGGATTTCCCATGTTACATTTCCTCTGGATTTTACCCTTTCCATATGCCTATTTACTCGCCCAATACGGTTTCTGGTCCTTGTGGCTATATGCTTTTAACTTTTCCCGATAGCTCGACAGCTTTGCTGAGTACTCGCTCTTTTGGTTCTCATTCAATTGCCCGGATTCAGACATAATCGTATACTTCTCCTCAAATTCCTTAAACGCCATCCGCGCTGCGTCCTTATAGTTATTCTGCATATTCATATCAATTTCTGCAATGATACGGTCCAGTTCCCCGGCTGCCTTTGCTTTTTTAAAAAATCCGAACACGATTTACAACCTCCCATACCACTCTTTCAGCACATCTTCTGCCTTCTTTAAATGGATATTAAACCCATTATCCTTTGCTGCCGTTTCCTTATCGTCATAAATCTTTGTGCTCCAGTCCCACCAGAACATGCCGCCAAACCAGTCTTCCTTTGCAAACACACTCAGACAGGAATCATAGAAATTCGCCTGCTCTTCTTCATCATGTGGCAGGTCCCTGTGCTGAAAATCCCACGGCATGGTAGCGCATCCATTCGCACTGCGGCAACCAATTTCAACAAAGACGATCTTCTTCTGCCACTTTTTATGCACCCGGTACATCTCGTCGCGGACCTTCTCCCATTCGCGTCTCATTTCTGCTAAAGAAGCCCCTCCTGCCTGTGCAACAGGAAAATACGCACTGGTGCCAATATAGTCCACCGCATCAAACCATTTCACATCATCCTCGTGTCCGTGGTTTGTATTGTAAATCAGCTTACCGGAATACACCTGACGGATTTCCGTAATCAGCTTTCTCCAGTGAGTTTCCTTCCGTTCCGTACCGCACATCTCACAACCGATACAAAGCATCTCACAACCGGTTTCCTCTGCCAGCTCCGCATAATACTTCATAAAGTTCCCATAGCTTTTAAACCAGGCATCCCAATAAGGGTCTTTGCCCTCAAAATCCGAATCGGCAAAATTGATATAAGCACGCCACACTCCGTCCCGACAGTTTACCATCGGCTTTAAGCACACTTTGACATTGTTCTTATGTGCATGTTCCACTGCTGCCATAATATCCCTATCCGAAATACTGCGTCCAAAGTCAAATTCAATCTTTGTACTGTGCGCGGTCTCCTGGGTCATTCCCACCGCCAGACACATCCAGTTAACTCCGGTCTCAAATAATAATTCCTGCGACCGGATGCCTGCCTCAGAGCGGTAATCACCGCGTCTTCCGTCATATCCGTAAGTATATCCTTTAAATTCCATACCGTTTCCTCACTCTCCTGACAAGCTCATTGTTCTAAATAAACCCACCCTGCTTCAACACAAATGTCCACAGGAATATTGTCACAATCGCAAAACCGGAAGAAAACACAACCAGCTCTGCTGCCAGTTCTCCGTCACCGCCCATCTGCTGTGCCATCGGAAAAGAAGACACGGCAGTCGGTGCACCAAACATAATCATCACCGGAATGAGTAATTCATTCCGAAGTCCAATCAAAATTCCCAAAGCAATCATCACTGCCGGAACTACCACAAGCCGTCCCAAAACACCAATCAGCAGCTGCTTTACATAGCCCTTTACTCTTCCGATCGTAAAAGAACCGCCAAGTGCTACAAGTGACAACGGCGTTGCCACCCTGCCCAAATCCACTACAGACTTCTCTACGCCATACGGCAACTTGATTTTCAGGAAATAAAACACGATACCAATCACCGATGCAATAATCAGCGGATTCGTTACAATACCGCGAAGCATCTGTTTCACATCCGGCTTTCCGCCCCGGAAGGTCTCCAGCGAAATCACGGCCAGCACGTTAAACACCGGCACCGTAAGTCCAAGCAATACCGAGGTCGGACCAATCAATTCCTCCCCGCAAAGCGATAACGCCACCGGCAAGCCAAACAATGCAAAATTACTTCGAAATATCGCCTGAATCAACACTCCCCGCCTGGAATTTTCCTTTTCCACTCTCGGAATCAGAAACATCAGCACAAAAAAGATGGCTATCAAGCCCCCAATCGCAAACACAATCAGCTTCCCATTGAATGCCGCAGACAAATCCGTCGTGTAAATATTGTAAAAAAGGTAAATCGGCAGAAACACCTTAAAGCACATCTTGTTGATGACATTCAGCGCCCTTTCATCACACATTCCGATGCGCTTCAAAAAATAGCCGAGCGAAATACATATAAAAATTGGCAACACCACATTAAAAGATAAAATCAAATTCTCCACTGCAAACCTCCGCGTCTTTCCACATTTTTCTCTAGTATATCACACTTACCAAAAAACGGGTAGATGGGTTATCTCAGAAATTTATCCATTTGCAGACCATAATCATACTTCTTCTCAAGTATAAGTGCCATCGGCACATTGCCTCACGTATATGAAGCCATCAGCATATTGCTTCGCAACATGCTGATGGAGAGGGGTAAAGAAAGCGGCAAAACCGCAGGAGCTTTTACTCCGGTTTTGCCGCTTTCTTCTTTGAAGCCACCATGTGAATCTCCTCCGTCGCAAACGAAATCTTTGTAATCACATCGCGCTTTGTAAAGTAACACCAGAAGCTGTCGTCCGGAATGGAGACATCCACACAATCACCACGTCCGAGATAGTCATATTCAATGTGCATACTCTCAAGGCTCTGTGCACTGCGAAACAGCTCATACTCCGGCTGGTCATAGTAATTGCACTTTACCGTTGTGCCCTCCGGTGTCTGAATAAACCTGCCCATGCCTTGCTGATAGAACTTCCATGCATGCGGCAATGTCTCAACCCTAACATCGTCTTCAAAATAATAGGTGCCGTTTTCGATTTCTTCTCTGACACAGGCACGTTCCCAATTGCTCCAGTCCGGAATGTGTGGGAACTCGGTCTCACCCTCAAGCGCATGCAGTTCACCATATTCATCCATCTCCCAGGTCTTCTTACAGCAGTCGCACCACAGCTTTGTTCCGCCGGAATGCATCTGCCCCTCAGTCTTACAGGACGGACATTTATAAAGAAGTGCATGCAGACCATCTGCACGCCCGGGGTCATCAATCTTAATCTGATTTTCCTTCTGCCACGCATAATCGTCGTACTGAAAATTCTCTGCAATCCGCTGATTGATTTCTGCCGCTGAGAGCGTCTTCGTCTCTTCTGCAGATACAATCAGTTTCTGCTCTGCTTCTACGTAAGTCTTTTTGTTCTTCTTGTTCCACTGTGGGCAGGTAACAAAATTACCATGAATCTTTAGCATCACAACCGGTACGCCAAGCACCTTTACCATTTTGCCCAGCGACTGCGGCAGATAAGAGGTACAACCATCCAGAGAATATCTCGCCTCCGGAAAGAGAACAAAAATATTCTTTAACTTGCCCACGCAGTATTTCATATTTTTTATCAGATGTAAATCCGTAATAAACTTTCTGGTTCCAAGCACGCCAAGAGAACGCATCAAAGGCTCTGTATACGTATTAAAGCCTTCTATCGTCATAACATTGTTTACCTTTGCCGGATGTGTTGCCTTTAACATCAAATTAAAGTCTACCATGGATGCGTGATTGACTAACATCAGGTATGGTCCCTCCACACCGTCCATATTTACCTTTGTCAATTTTGCATTTCTCTTTTTCAAATCAGGCCAGCTGATAATATTCTTTGCAACCCCCATTAAAAAACATGGTGAAATCGGTTTTTTCTCAAAATCAAAGTGCTTTACTTTATCTTTCCTCGGCAAGTTTCCCATTTCTTCTCCAATCCGCGAATCGTCTTTTTCGACAGAATTCGTCATTTAGAGTGATTTTAGCATAAATGTTCATTTATTTCTACCTATTTTATAAAAAGTATGAATTTTTTATAAACTCATTCTTTTTCATGCTTTTTCTTCAATGCCTCGACATTTGCATCCACCTGCTTTTTGTGTAACGGATACCAGAACCACAATACAAGAGCAAGAAACAAAAATCCTATTGCCGGAAGGAGCGTCGAAATATTAAAAATCCCATTTGTAACCACAGGGTCAAATGCGGTTTCCTCCGTATAGCCAATCAGCGTCAGCAAAGCACCGGATGCCCCTGCCGCTGCTGCCTGCCCTAACTTTCGTGCAAAAGAATAAAGCGCGTAAACCGAACCGTCCTCTCGGATTCCGTTTTTTAATTCGGAATAATCAATCACATCCGTAATCATTGCCCAGTTCATCATTGAAAACATACCGAGCCCCAGCCAGCATAGCGCAATCAGTATCACATACATCCAGACATTTGCCGGTCGGAGAACAAAAAGAAGGAAACATACCCCCGCAGCCAGCAAATTGGCCACGACACTCACCTCCGCCTTGCCAAACTTCTCTGCCATCGGTTTTGCAAACGCTGCCGCAAGGAACATCGCAATTACCATCACAATGGTAGATGCTGACTGTGCTGTAGTATTTCCATAAAAATTCGGGTATACATAATTTGCCATTTGCTGCAGGGTCAGCTGGGACAACAACATAAATACCGACGCCACGATAATGGAAATCAGCGCCTTGTTTTTTACCGCACCGGCCAGCATCTGAAATACGTTACTGTGTTTATCCCGTACCCCCGCCTCTCTTGCCCCTTCCGCATGTACACGTTCCGTTGTAAGAAAATAACAAAGGAAATAACAAAGTATGGCAAGTATCGAAAATACACCCGCAATTATCGTAAAACGTCCGCCATCCATCACCAGATTCCCAAAAACATCTTTTTTATACGCAAGCATCGGAACACCTGCCCCCACAATCAGCCCTGCCAATGTCCCACCAATGCTGCGGAAGGTAGACAACGACTGCCGGTCACCGGGGTCCTCAGAAATTGCCGATGCCATAGACCCATACGGAATATTGATTGATGTATAAAAAAAAGACCCCCACAAAATATAAGTAATAAACAGCCATGCCACCTTAAATGTCATGGAACGGTCTGCAAATGAACTCTGATAAATTAAAAAAGAAGCCATCGCCACCGGAATACTCATCCTAAGAATCCATGGTTTAAATTTCCCGGCCGCCTTCACACGGCTTCTGTCGCATATCCGTCCCATGGCAACATCGGTAAACGCATCCACAAATCTTGCCACCATCATAACCGTACCAACCACAGCCGCCGAAACTCCCATGACATCCGTATAAAATTTTAAGAGAAAACTCGAAGAAAGGAGAAACGTAAAGTCATTACCAAAATCCCCAAACAGATATCCTATTTTATCACGCATGCCAAACGGCCGTATCTCTTCCCTATTCTTTTCTTTCATTTTCTTACCTCCCACCTGTATACAAGTTTGATTTTTTGTTAAATGATTCTCTGAAGTTTCTTGTTTATTTATTTTCTTTTTTGTTTTTTCTTGTATACAAGTTATTGACCTTGCCCCATTTTCCGTTTATAATATCTATAGATAAAAGAAACGAGAAAGGATGATTAACGATGGCAGAACGAAAAAATGCTACCTCGGAAAATGTATACCGTCAGTTAAGAGAACAGATACTACATCTGGAACTGTCTCCGGGCACCGCCATCAGCGAAATAGATACCGCTGCCAAATATCAGGTTTCCCGTACTCCCGTCCGGGATGCGTTCAAGGCGTTGGAATACGAAGGACTTTTAGAAATACGTCCTCATATCGGTACATTTGTTTCTCTGATTGACCTGCGCACCGTTTCTGATATTTTATTCACCCGATGCACCTTGGAAAAAGCCGTTTATAAAGATCTGGCAATGACCCTCGATAAGTCTCAGGAATATCGTATTCATCTGCTTTTGCAAAAGCAACAGGAGCTTCTTGACTCCGATTTGTCTGCTGAAGAACTCAGCCGTGCTTTTATTGTGAGCGATAATGCGTTTCATTATGCATTGTATGAATTGGCAAGCAAACAGAATATTATGCATTTCTATACTGTAATCAATGCCCAGTATGAACGGTTCCGCACTTTTATCAACTTGTCCGGGCATGACGAACTGCAAAAGCTCTACGATGAGCATTTTGCCATTTGGAACCACATTTTAAATAAAGATTTCGATGCTTTGGAGGAATGTATTACCCACCATCTGTATGATGGATTCAACACAAGCATGAAAGTCATCAGCAATTATCCGGAATATTTTTTATCAGAACATAATGAATAAACTATATAAGAGAAAAGGAGAAGATTTGTATGAGACAGATTATCAACATCAATGCAAAATGGGCATTTACAAAAATGGCGGACTCCGTACCGGCCACAATGCCTGAAAAATGGGATTTTGTAAACCTCCCTCATTCCTGGAACGCTATCGACGGTCAGGACGGTGACAGCGATTTTTACCGTGGTACGTGCTACTATGCAAAGAAGCTTATGAAGCTTGATTTGCCGGAAGCTCCAAAGTATTACCTTGAGTTCCGTGGAACAAACTCCTCTGCTGACGTTTATGTAAACGGAAAGCATTTAGGACACCATGACGGCGGTTACTCCACCTGGCGTGTTGATATGACAGACGCTCTTCAGGTTGAAAACTTAATCGTTGTTGCTGTAGACAATGCAAAGAATGACACTGTATACCCACAGAACGCTGACTTTACGTTCTATGGCGGCATTTACCGTGATGTAAACGTAATTGCTGTAGACGAAACTCATTTTGATTTAGATTATTTCGGAGGTCCCGGACTTACCGTAACTCCTGAAATCAAGGATAAAAACGCTGACGTTACAGTAGAAGCATTTGTAACAAATGCAAAGGAAGGCCAGCAGTTAACCTTTAAATTAAAAGCTGCGTGCGGATGTACCGTGGCAGAAACCACAGTTCCGGTTTCCGAAGCAAAGGTTACTCTTCCAATCGAAAACGTACATTTGTGGCACGGACGCAAGGACCCATATCTTTACACGGCAGAAATCACCGTAACAGAAGGTGACACCGTAATTGATACCGTAAGCACACGCTTTGGTTGCCGTACTTATAAGATTGATCCACAGGAAGGCTTCATCTTAAACGGAGAAAGCTATCCTCTGCGCGGTGTTTCCCGTCATCAGGACAGATGGGGCATCGGTAATGCATTGCTTCCGGAACACCACAAGGAAGATATCGAGCTGATTCACGAAATGGGGGCAACGACCATCCGTCTTGCACACTATCAGCATGACCAGTATTTTTACGATTTATGTGACGAATACGGTATGGTAATCTGGGCTGAAATTCCTTATATCTCCACTCATATGCCGGGTGGTCGTGAAAATACCATCTCCCAGATGAAGGAACTCATTGTACAGAATTACAACCACGCTTCCATCGTTGTCTGGGGATTATCCAACGAAATCACCATGGGCGGTGCAGCTGACCCTGATTTATTAGAAAACCATCATATTTTAAATGATATGTGTCACGAAATGGACAAAACCAGACCTACCACCATGGCATGTGTTTCCATGTGTGACATGGATGAGGAATATGTCCATATTCCGGATACCGTTTCCTACAACCACTACTTTGGCTGGTACGGCGGCGATACTTCCATGAATGGTCCTTGGTTTGATAAGTTCCATGAAAAATATCCGGAAACTCCTATCGGCTGCAGCGAATACGGTTGTGAAGCGCTCAACTGGCACACCTCCGACCCTCAGCAGGGTGACTACACAGAAGAATACCAGGCTTATTATCACGAAGAGCTGATTAAGCAGTTATACTCCAGAAAGTACATGTGGGCAACCCACGTATGGAACATGTTCGACTTCGGTGCCGATGCCAGAAACGAAGGCGGCGAAAACGGTCAGAACCACAAGGGTCTCATTACCTTTGACCGTAAGTATAAGAAGGATTCCTTCTACGCATATAAGGCATGGCTCGTAGATGCCAAGGATGACCCATTCGTTCACCTTTGCGGAAAGAGATATGTTGACCGTGTAGAGGATGTTACTAAGGTAACTGTTTACTCCAACTTACCGGAAGTTGAATTATTCGTAAACGGAAAGAGCCTTGGCAAGCAGACCAGCGATGTTCACTTCTTCTACTTCGACGTTCCGAATGTAGGCAAATCCGAACTCGTTGCTGTTGCAGGCGACTGCAAGGATACCGGCGTTATCAACAAGGTAGAGAAATTTAACGATGCATACCGTCTGGTAGAAAAGGGTGCCGTTCTTAACTGGTTCGACGTCACTGCTCCGGAAGGTTACTTCTCCTTAAATGACAAGCTTTCGGATATCATGATGAATCCTGCAGGTAAGCAGTTCTTCATGCAGATGATGGGCAGCATGACCGGCGGCATGATGGGTGGTGAAAGAACACCTGCCGAAATGATGGCACAGGCTGACGGTATGATGCAGATGCTCGGCAGCTTTACCGTACTCCGTATGGTAGGCCTTATGGGTGCAGCAGGCGTTAAGATGACGAAGGAGCAGCTCCTCGGACTGAACGCAGAGCTGAATAAGATAGCAAAATAACTCGAGTCGGCTATATAGTTTGAATTAAAATAGGTTCCGAATTTCATACTCTTGTCCATTCCGCTCTTCGGACAATAGAGTAGTGAAATTCGGAACCTATATTTGTTTCGTACTCAGCCGACTCGATTTTTTTGTCGTCCACTGTTTTATTTATTGTTTCATATTACATCCGAAAACCGCAAACGCTTCGCTTCTACTCTTCAAACTGGTTATAATATTTTTCCAGTTCAGGGCGACACTTTAAAAAGGCCGCACCGAGCTTTGGGTCAAAGTGGGAGCCCATGGACTCTTCCATAATCTGAAACGCCTCTTCATACGTATATCTCTCTTTATAGCAACGTTTGCTGACCAGGGCATCAAATACATCTGCCAGAGCCATGATTCTTGCCTCCAAAGGAATCTCCTCCCCGGAAAGGCCTTCCGGATAACCGGCCCCGTTCCACTTCTCGTGATGGAATCTGGCAATGTTTTTTGCCACTTCCATAAATTCTTCATCTTCCAGACCGTTCAGCGCCTTGCCTACAATCTCAGCACCTTTTCCGGCATGCACCTTCATTATCTCATATTCTTCGGCTGTGAATCTGCCCGGCTTTCTTAAGATTTCATCATCCACGGCAATCTTGCCTAGGTCATGCATCGGTGCAGCCTTAATCACATTTTCGCAGAACTGCTTTGTCAAATGGAACTCTTCGCTTTCCTTTTCCAGCTGTTCTATCAGAATACGGACACCTTCACTGGTACGCTTGACATGACCACCGGTACTGTCATCCCGGCTTTCCACAATATCCGATAAGCCAAGAATAATCTGATCCTGCATTGTCTTAATATGATCCAGCTTCTCCGTAACTTCCTCCTCCAACTGACTGTTATAGTTTGTCAGAAGATCCATATAGCGCTGTTGCTTTGTGTCATCAAACAATTCCACCAGATAACCGGATTTCCCGCCAAACAGTCCATTCCGGATGGTTCTCCAGGTGCATTTCAGCTCCCTTGCGTTTACCGATACATAAAGCGGCTCCTTTGTTCCGGTCTCCACACTGTGTTTTAACCATTTCACCGCTTGTACAATCACCGGATCCCCCTGTGGATCAATCTTTCTGTCAACACGCACATGTGTCACATGTGGAAAAAAGATTTTCAGCACATCATTACAACCAAGATAATTCAGCTTCAAATCAAACACCATATAGGCGTATTCTTCCTGATTCTTCAGAGAAAGTGCCACACTTTCGGACACATCGTATTTTCCCATCCGATAAATCAGGAATAACAGACAGAATTCATCTATAATATACATAATATTTGCAGAATCAAGCGGATCATCCACTGAATTTTCTACAATATGCATCACAATCGTTATCACTTCCAGTGCAATCAGTGCAATCAGATTTTTATAAGATACATTTTTTCTCTGAAAGAACACTCCCACCAAAATAAAAACCGCACAAACCGCATAGAACACCAATGACCATTCGTGCAAAAAATGAGCCGGTCCCGGCTGGGAATCCAAATACGAAACACCGTACATTTCATGCAAGGTATTACTACTGTAATACCACATATTTCCGTTCAGTCTCATACCAACCAGCGCAAATACTACCATGTTGTAGAAAAACATCAGGAAGCTGGCCACCTTCGGAATTTGTACCTTACACAAATCGCCAAGGCAAAGCAAAAATGCATACGGCAGAAACGCCGCGCCAAAATACGTCAGCAGATTTCCTATCAATGCAGCCTCTAACGTACTTGAGATAGAAATCATCAAATAGCCGAAATTAGAAATAGTAATCAGCATAAAGAAAATGACATAATAAAAGCACCTCTGGTTACGCACAATTACAGACAAAAGAAATAAATTAACAACCGAAATAACAAAACAGGCAAAATACAATGCTTGAATCATTTCTCTTTACCCCATTTCTTTCTTTTCATGATTTCATTGTAGTCGAAATTCCATAATTTGACAAGGTTTTTTCACAAAAAAGTCACTTCATTCTTGTGGTGGGTCGCATCTGGCGACATACTACCTATCCGCCGCAGTGCAATCCCGCGGAGTGTTTTTTGCTTTATGAGACTTTCCTGGAAAGCAAAAAGATACCGCCTGTTTCCAAGCGGTATCTTCTTGTTTTAATATTCCGTTTTACTTTGTATACTTTTTAAGAGTTGCGCGGATTGCTCCGGTACCTGCAATCAGTTCAGCAAAGTACTGGCAAACCAGACCTGCAAGACCTGCTTCGTAAAGATTTACTCCAAAAATCTTTGCATTCTCAAGAACCGGCTTAATCTTAGCTTCTACATCCATGCTTTCTCCCAGCTTAATGTCTGCTACATATGGACAAACTGTGTCAAGCAATGGATCCGGGCTTAACTCAAACTTATTTCCGTTGTCATCCACCGCCATCAAATATCTTAACCAGCCTGCAAATACCAGCGGAATGAGCTTTAAGTCAGCTACATTCTTATCCTCAGATGCGATGTAGTTCTTAATTGTCTCGCCAAAACGGATGGCTAACTTCTGGGAAGTATCGGTAGCAATTCTCTGTGGTGTATCCGGCATGAATGGGTTTGGAATACGAACCTTTAATACGGTGTCAATAAATTCCTTCGGATCCAGCACGCCAGGATTTACTACGACCGGAAGACCTTCTACATAACCGATGGTCTCAACGAGCTTTACAAGCTCTGTATCCTTCATTTCCTCGGAAATCTTGTCATAGCCAAGGAGACATCCGTAAACAGCAAGCGCTGTGTGGAGCGGATTTAAGCAAGTACAAACCTTCATCTTTTCTACCTTGTCAACGGTCTCTCTGTCCGTGAACATCAAACCGCCTTTTTCAAGTGCCGGACGTCCGTTCGGGAACCAGTCTTCAATGACAAGGTACTCACACTCTTCTGCATTTACAAACGGAGCAACGTAAGTGTTCTTTGAAGTAACGACAGGCTCTAAACCTTCTAAACCATCCTTCTTTAAGATTTCTTCTACGGAAGCATCCGGTCTTGGTGTAATCTTATCAATCATAGACCAAGGGAAGGAAACCTTATTCTTGTCGTTGATATAACCTAAAAATCCTGCTTCACAAAGACCTGCCTCGGTCCACTTTTCAGCAAACGCATTGACAGCCGCATAAAGCTTATCTCCGTTGTGGGAGCAGTTATCCATGCTCACCATAGCAATCGGAAGCTGTCCGTTTAAATAACGGGTATAGAGTAAGGATGCCACCTTACCGATGTAGCTGGCAGGCTTGTTTGGACCTGCCAAAAAGTCTGCTTCTACTGCAGGAAGTAACTCACCCTTACCGTTTACTAAGCTGTAACCCTTTTCTGTGATGGTGAAAGAAACCATCTGCAAGGATTCCTTAGAGAAAATTTCCTTTAATCTGTCGTATTCTGCAGCATCCTCGGAATCTAAAATACAGGATTCCACCACGCTGCCTACTACCGTCTTTTCAATGGTACCGTCAGCCTTTAATGTTACAAGAATCGTATAATCATCATGCGGACGATTCATCTTCTGTACGATTTCGTAGTCGAAACCTTCTGCCACAATAAGACCTCTGTCAAAAGAACCGTCATTTAACAAATTCTGCATGACATTTGCCTGGAAGGCACGGAAAATATTACCTGCACCAAAGTGAATCCAGAAAGGATTTTCCTTGGTTGCCTTTGTTACTGCCTCGCGGTCAAACTTTGGAAGCGCATACCCTGCTGCTTCCCACTGCGCTTTATTCTGTAAACCGTTTTCACTTAAAATCATATGATTTCCCTCCATTACTTACGTGTGGAACTCTTTTCAATTGCTTCCCAAAGACCGTTAAGGTAAGTTGCACCGAGTGCTCTGTCATATAAACCGTAGCCAGGCATAGCAACCTCGTCCCAAATCATACGTCCGTGGTCCGGACGGATAGGACCTGTGAAACCGATATCATAAAGAGCCTTCATGATTTCGTACATATCAAAGGTACCGTCTGCGGAAAGATGAGCCGCTTCCTCGAAATCGGTTGGGCTGTTAAACTTCAGATTACGCACATGTGCGAAATGAATTCTGCCCTTTAAGGAACGAATCATATCCGGAAGGTCGTTGTCTAAGTTTGTACCATAAGAACCGGAACAGAAGGTAACACCGTTGTGTGGGTTGTCCACCATCTGCATCATTCTTAAGATGTTCTTCTTATTAATAATGATACGAGGAAGTCCGAATACGCTCCATGCCGGATCATCCGGATGAATTGCCATGTTGATGTCGTACTTATCACAAACCGGCATAATCTTCTCTAAGAAATACTTTAAGTTATCAAATAACTTGTCATCGTCGATGTCCTTGTACATCTCGAATAATTCTTTTACCTTTGCCATACGCTCCGGCTCCCAGCCCGGCATAATAGTACCGTTCATATCGCCTGCAATGGATTCAAACATCTTTTCAGGATCCAGTGCATCCACTGCTTCCTGTGTATAAGCAAGAACGGTGGAACCATCCGGTCTCATACGAGCCAGCTCTGTACGTGTCCAGTCAAAAACCGGCATGAAGTTATAACATACCAAATGAATGTCTTCCTTACCTAAATTCTCTAATGTCTCAATGTAATTTGCAATGTACTGGTCTCTTTCCGGAGCACCTGTCTTGATTGCATCATGAATGTTTACGCTTTCGATACCTGCAATGTGAAGACCTGCTGCTGCCACTTCATCCTTCAGGGCACGGATGCGCTCTCTGCTCCAAACCTCGCCCGGAGTAGTATCGTATAATGTAGTGATAACCCCATGCACGCCAGGAATCTGGCCGATCTGCTTCAATGTAACTGTGTCAAACTTGGAACCATACCATCTTAATGTCATTTCCATAAGTAAATACCCTCACTTTCATTGTTTATCACTTGATTTATCCGGCTTTTCGCCGCTTGTATACATCTTATCGTATTTTCAAAAAAATTCCCATTGGCAGTTTTGTTGTGCACATTGCAAAAATTGCGGTTTTGTGTTACGATTGCTTTGAGGGTTTTGTTTTGAAACATGAATTTATAATAATTCTGCGTTTGCTTCGCACCTTTGTGAGGCGCAAACCACAGAATTATTATAAATCCATGCTGCCAAGACAAGCTTTCTCCAGAATACAATCGTAACACAAAACCTCTGCAATTTAATCCAAAAGAAAGGAGTCCGCCATGAAGGAATATCTGCGTACCGCATTTAGTCCGCGTCAGTATATGTTGTCCAAGGACTTTGAAATTTATTACTATGATGACACACACATTTCCAAAATGAAGGATCACACGCACAACTACCATGAATTCTATTTTTTCATGGGTGGAGAGGTTTCGATTGAGATTGGTGGTACGGAACATATTTTAAAGGCCGGGGATATGATTCTGATTCCGCCGGGAGTAAAGCATCATATCAATCTTCGGAACACCGAGCTTCCCTACCAGCGCATTGTCTTCTGGATCAGTCAGGATTATTGCCGGCAGCTGATGCAGATTTCTTCCGATTACGGCTACCTGATGCAGCACGTTTCGATTACAAAACACTATATTTATCATTATGATATGATTGAGTTTAATGCCATCAAATCAAAAGTCTTTCAGATATTGGAGGAAATACATTTTGACCGCTTCGGAAAATCCGCAAAGATTTCCCTTTGCATCAACGATTTACTGTTACATGTCAACCGGACAATTTATGAGCAGAACCATCCGGCTTCTCCAAAAGAGGAATTAAGCCTTTATGAAAATCTGGTGTCCTTCATTGAAGGACATCTGGAAGAAGATTTGTCCTTAGAACGGCTTTCCAATGAATTTTTCGTCAACAAGTACCACATTGCCCATGTTTTCAAAGAAAACCTTGGCATGTCGGTACACCAATACATCACAAAAAAAAGATTGTCCCAGTGCAGGGATGCCATTTTAACCAATGCAGATATCATGGATGCCTCCCTGCAATGCGGCTTCAGCGACTATTCCAGCTTTTACCGTGCATTTAAAAAAGAGTACGGTATGTCCCCGAAGGAATACCGTGAAATGAATGCGAAAGGAGTCTGATTATGCAATATTCCACACCGGAGGATCAGGGCATCCGTTCCGAACAGATTTTAAACTATGTTCTGAAATTAGAAGAAAACCGGCTTGCTACACACGACATCCTTATCATGCGCCATGGTAAAATTGTTTACGAAGCATACTGGGAACCGTTTCACAAGGATTTTCTGCACCGGATGTACTCGGTCAGCAAATGCTTTGTTTCCCTTGCCATCGGATTTCTCGTGCAGGAAGGAAAACTTTCCTTAGATGAGCCCATCAGCAACTATTTCCCGGCGGAATTAAAAAACCAGCCGGATAAAAACATGCAGAACCAGACCATCCGGCATATGCTGATGATGGCAACGGCAAAACCACCCAAAAAATGGTTTGATGACCATCCGACGGACCGGGTACGGCAATACTTTGATAATGACCGGACAGAATCCCGGCCATCCGGTACACTGTTCCAGTACGATTCCAATGGCTCCTTTGTGCTTGGAGCACTCGTGGAACGCCTGACCGGCAAAAAACTTCTGGATTACTTGCGTGAATGCTTCTTAGATGAAATCGGCTTTTCAAAAGATGCTTATTTTCTGACCTGCCCCGGCGGACACTCCTGGGCGGATTCCGGTCTCCTTTGTACTGCAACCGACCTTCTTCTGGTTGCGCAGTTCGTAATGAACGAAGGGTCCTGGAACGGAAAACAGCTACTGGACAGCGCATATATAAAAGAAGCCACAAAAAAGCAGATTGACAATTCGATATTAAATACAGAAGAATGGGATACACGCGGATACGGCTATCAGTTCTGGCGCACCCATGACAATTCTTACTTTTTTAACGGTCTTGGTTGCCAGTTTGCCATCTGTGTACCGGACAAGGATTTGATTTTTGTCTGCAATGGTGATAACCAGGGAAGACCGGCAGCTGAAAAGATCATTATTGATAACTTTTTTAACCTGATTGCACGTACTGCAGAGGACCATGCACTGAAGGAGGACGAAGAAAGTTTATTACGTCTTGTTCGATACAGCAGCTGCCTATCCCTCGTCCATGTCGCAGGCGGAGCAACCTCTCCGATGATGGACGAAATCCAGGACAAGACCTATCTGCTTGATGAAAATCCGATGGGTATGGTAAAATTGCGTTTCCGCTTCCGCGACAATATCGGAACCATGTGCTACACCAATGCCCAGGGGGACAAGGAGCTGTCCTTCGGCCTCGGTGAAAATGCCTACAGCCGCTTTCCTCAGGACGGATACTTTGATGAAACCGGCGGCATTCCGGGCAACCGGCGCTACCGTCAGGCTGCTTCCGGTGCCTGGGTGGATACCCATACCCTGCTCATCAAAGTACAAATTATTGATAATTACCTCGGCAACCTGCATATGAAGTTTTCTTTTGACGGCAACCGCGTGGGCATCCACATGGTCAAAAAAGCCGAAGCCTTTTTGGAGGAATACGAAGGCTTTGCCGGCGGCATCCTTGCTGACTAAACACTGCTTCTTAAGAAGCTTACAATAGAAAGGACATATAGTATGAAACATTCTTTACGAAATTCTGCTGCCACAGGTCTTTTCCTTTTCATGATAGGTCTGTGTGCATGTGATATGATTACGGAACCACCTGCGGTGCCAACCGGAACTTCTTCCCCTACGGCAACCACAGCACTGCTGGAAACTATGGCTCCAACGGAAGCTATGGTTCCAACGGAAACTACGGCTCCAACGGAAACCACGGGTCCAACGGAAACCACGGCTCCAACGGAAACTACGGCTCCAACGGAAACCACGGCTCCGAAGGAAGCATTGACGCCGACAGGGACTATAGCTCCTACAGACACACCGACTCCGGTCATGACACCTACAGAAATTCCGACGGTAACTCCGTCTCCAAAGCCGACGGCAACCAATACTCCAAAGCCGACGGCAACCAATACGCCAAAACCGACGGCAACCAATACGCCAAAGCCAACAGCGACCAATACCCCGAAACCGACGGCAACCAATACGCCAACTCCGACTCCGAATAACCTGCCGGAAATTGTATATAAAGAAAATACGATTTTGGAAGACACCTGTTTTACTTCAGAAGCAGAAGCCTCCCGTTATTTCTTTGAAAAGGCTTTGGCAGGCTACTATGAATTTGGCATTTTAGTCGAAGACCCTTCCATGCTCCACTCTGCCGAAGAATACATGCAAATGTTTCCTGCCATTCTCTCGATGGAGCTTGAGAGTCTGACCAAATATCACAACGGCTATTATCTGCGTTTCAAGGATTTGATGATTTACCCGATTGATGCGGAGCACGTATATACAATTCAGACCGGCGATACCTCGTACCTTGATGCAACAGAGCTTGCCGCATACGAAAAGCTCCTGTCCATCTGGGAATCGCTGGATACAGAAAACTTAAGCGACATTGATACCATTGTTGCAGTCCACGACTACCTTGTCTTAAATACGGTCTATGACGAGCAGGCAGCCGCTGCCATGAATGGCGGTGCTGCACATTATGTGGAAGGGACCCTGTTAAACGGCATGGCGGTTTGTTCCGGCTATGCATCCTCTTTCCATCTGTTCATGCTGCTTGCTGATATTCCATGCGAGTATGTGACCAGTGAAACTCACGCATGGAATCTGGTACAATTAGAAGATGAGTGGTATCATATTGATGTTACATGGGATGACCCTGTACCGGACACCCCGGGCAAGGTGCTTTACACCTACTTTATGATGACGGATGATGAGGTTGAAAGTCTCGCCCAGCATGAGCTTTGGGAATGCGAATGCGGCAATGACCATAATTGCAATGATACCTCGTATCGCCTGTATCCATATAAGGATTACCTCTGTACTACCGAGGATGAGGCAAAGGCACTGATTCTTGCCCAGGCCGAGGAAAACACCATTACTCTCATTTATCCGGCGGATGGTACACTGACCGAAGACGCACTGCTCCAGCTCGTCTTCCCTACCTTAAACTACAGCGGCAGCTTAAGTTATTATCCTTCTGAGGCGCTGGGAAGCTCCCATTATCTGCTGCAAATTATACTGAAATAATAATTTTAAAATTATTTTACAACCTGTGCGATAAAACACATCTTTTCTGCGTTAACTATATGAAAGGAGTAGCAAGATGTTTACCATGAACCTGACGTCAGTAACAAACAAACGAACAAACAATAATGAAGAAATTGACCAATATCTTCTCCGAATTGCAGTCGGAGACCAGGATGCGCTTTCTGCACTTTACCGTGCAACAAGCGCAAGTATATATGGTTTTTCCCTATCCATTTTAAAAAACACCCACGATGCAGAGGACGTTCTGCAGGATTGTTTTGTTCATGTGTACAACTCGGCCAAAGGGTACATCTCCGAGGGCAAGCCTCTGGCATGGATGATTACCATCGCCAGAAATCTTTGTTTACAAAGACTACGGGAACATAATCGCTACTCCGATCTCCCCGAGGAGGATTGGGCACCGTATATCAGCGGTCACGAAGGACTTTCCGGCGAGGACAGGCTCGTACTAAAGGAATGCATGCAAAGCTTAAATGATGAAGAAAGACAAATTGTTGTGCTTCATGCCGTATCCGGTTTCAAGCACAGAGAAATTGCCTCCGTATTACAGTTACCGCTTCCTACTGTACTTTCCAAGTACAACCGAGCCATTAAAAAGTTACAGACCGCGTTGCAGAAAGGAGAATAAATCATGACAAACCAGGATATTGATGCAAAAGTTGCACAGGCTTTTGAGGGTATTGTTCCTGATATGCAAGAGAAGATACTGGACCGTTGCTTTGAACAGAATGAAAATGCAATTCCTCTGACCATAAACAATAAAACCAAGTATCGTAAGTTAAGAACCTATGCCGCCTACGCCGCAGGAATCGCTGCGGGGCTCCTGTTAATGATAGGCGGATTATCCGGTATTAAAATGTACCGCGCCAATTATATTGTAGACACCACCGTTTCTTTGGATGTGAACCCAAGCGTGGAAATTAAAATAAACCAGAAAGCAGTTGTTCTGGAAGTGGTTCCTCGCAATGAGGATGCCGAAATTATCATCGGTGAAATGGATTTTAAAGGAAGCAGTCTTGAAGTTACCTTAAATGCCTTAGTAGGCTCCATGTTAAAGAACGGTTACTTAAATGAAATTGCAAACTCCATCTTAGTAAGTATTGATGGCGGTGATGATGAACAAAGCTTAGAGCTTCAGGCAAAGATTGCGGAAGATATTGAAAATACGCTTCTTGCACAGGAATTTAACGCAGCGGTTCTCTGCCAAACCATCAAACCTACGGATGAATTAAAAGAACTTGCTGAGGCACATGACGTATCCATCGGCAAGGCTCAGTTAATTCAGGAAATTGCAAACCAGAGTGAGCAGTATACCTTTGAAGACCTGGCTACTCTTTCCATTAACGAATTGAGTCTTTTGGCAGAATCCAACGATGTAACCTTAGAGGGTGTTTCCAGCATCGGATCCTCCAGCAAGGAAGCATATATTGAAGAAAGTATTGCTATTACTACCGCTCTTGCTGCAGCAGGATTAGATGCAGGTTCTGACATTGTCCTTGAGGACTTTGAATGTGAGCTGGAATATGAAAACGGCAAAATGGTTTATGAGATAGAATTTATTTATAATGACAATGAGTACGAATATGATATTGATGCCATAACCGGAGAACTGGTAAACAGCGACATAAAGCCTGTAGAAAAGCCGGCACCGACAGTAGCACCGACACCAACCAATACTCCTACTCCGGTACCGACAGCAACGAACACCCCTACTCCGGTGCCGACAGCAACGAACACCCCTACTCCGGTGCCGACAACAACGAACACCCCTACTCCGGTGCCGACAGCAACAAACACACCAACTCCGGTGCCGACAGCAACAAACACACCAACTCCGACGAATACACCGACACCGGAGCCAACTGCAACTAATACTCCTGTTCCTACTCCGGAACCGACTGCAGAACCTACCCAGCCGATTGAGCCGTTAGTAACACCTGGTACAGAACCATCCGGAAATCCTGGCAAGGATCCAAAGCCAAGCGAATCTCCAAAACCTGAGGAGAATGAGGAACGTCCGCAGCTTCCTGGCTGGTCTACCGATTACGAGTTCCCAACCATGGAAAAATTAAAGGAAATGGTCCTTGCCCACGCAGCTGTTGCAGAGGATGTTGTGGATGATTTTGAAGTGCGTTTTGTAACTGACCAGAACAGCATGTTCTTCCTGATTAATTTTGAAGTAAATCATACAGATTATACTTACAAAATCGATGCCCTGACCGGCGAAATCATCGTATCCGACTCTGAGACCGATGAGAATGACGAAAAAGAGAATGAGCAGGAAAACGAACAGCCGGAAAATCCTTGGAACAACTGGGAAGATTGGTTTGACTGGATGAATCCTAATAAGGAAGTTTCCGAAAAAGAGAAGGACAATGAAGAAGAATCCAGACCGGACGACAACGGAAATAAAAACAATGGTAACAGAAACTGATTTACCACTATGATGTTTTGTACATAGTCGGGTAAACAAGAAGGAGAGGAAAATTCACTTCCTCTCCTCCTTTTCTATTACGATTCGATAAGAAATTCCCCTTCTGTCCGTGCAAGTGCTTTGGCACAGTCTTTTCATGTTCGGAAAGAATCCGTGTCCATGCCGCCTCCCGGTCGTTTAACTTCTGATAGCAAAAGCCCAGAATTTTTGCAAGATATTCGGTTTCTAACAGTGTTACTAACTCTTTTTCCGTCAAAGTGATTCACCTCTTATTTTTTCTTCACAACATGTTGTACATCTATTAAGTACCCGCAAGGAAGAGAGGGTTGGAAAGTTTTTTCTCTTTTTTATAGAATATAATCTGTAATACAGTCATACCAATGGACGTAAGTTTCGCCGTTTACAGTCAGGCGGTCGTTGTCTGGGAAGCGTTCGCTCCACTTCTGACCAAATCGGTCGATAGCCCAATCATCTTTGTTGTATCTGCGCCAAAGAATGGTTCTTCCGTTTTCATCAAGGAACTGCTCGCTTGCCACTCCTCCGTTATAGGTTTCAATATCCATGACGCAAATGGTGTCATAGCTTTTTCCGTTGATGGTTACCTGATATCTTCCGACCACGTCTAACAAAAACTTCTTATCAACACTTGTAATCACATCGCCCTGTCTCGTAATATCACCTTTTGGAGCCAGGTTGGTCTCATTGCCGCAGTTATCCTCACCAAAGCCCCAATTATCAAGGAAGGCATCTCCGTCAAGAAATGTATAACATTTCTTTACCCCATCCTGCATATGAGTCTCAGCCAATGCTCTGCAATGGGTGTCGGTAAGCTGTGCCACAAAGCTTCTCTCTGCTGTTTTCGTATTGTCTGTCTGATTGCAATCCATGGGGTCGCATTCCACGGCTGTGATTTCCACGCCTTCAATTCCATGGACCTCTGCCCTTCCGACCACCTCCATATAAGTGTGCTCCGTCCGCATCTTCTCCGGGAAGTCATACATTGCCCAGGCAAGCTTTTCGCCAAGCTTTGGCACAATAAACCATCCCATCATTTCTTCCCATTTCACCGCAAACGGTGCTTCCTTACTTTCTTCGATTGTATACTCAGGTATATACTCCGGCATTCTCTTCATCACACTGACTCCTTCCGATTCCTTATAATATGGATACTTCTTTTTGAAATTTTGTTTTGCTGTATGCAGGCGGCTTTTACCGTCCCAAGCGGAATATTCAGACGCTTTGCAATCTCTGCCTGCGACAGTTCCTTAAAGAAATACAGGTATAAAATTTGTTTGTCCTTATCTCCCAACAGTTCCAGCGTATCATGTACAACGCTTACCTCTGTGACCCCGTGCCGTCCATGGGCCAATACTCTCTCTGTCATTTGCTCGTACGGCAATTCCATGCACTTTGCCTTTGTCCGGAACCAGTCATTGCATTTATTACGTGCAATGCTGATAATCCACGCCGGAAACATCTCTTGGTTTTTCAACCCGCCAAACTTCTGATACGCCGTCAGAAACACCTCCTGCAGCACATCCTCCGCTTCTGCTTTATCCGGTAGCCGGAACTTTACAAACCGTTCTACCGCCCCCTTATACTCCGCAAGCAGCTGTTCAAACTCTTCCACTTCATCACTTCCGTTCTTCTTATATTAAAACCGGTTTCATATAGTAAGACGTAATTTCCTTTTCAAAGGTTCATTTTCATTATAAATAAAAAACGAAATTTTTCCACTCAGAAAAAATTGCACAAAAAACTGCTTGATTTTTGTGCAGAATGCGGTTTATTTTCCCTTTTATTTCCGATGCTAAAATGCTCAATCTGTAGAAAATCCGCATACTTCTTTGTATATATTGAACAAATTTTTTTGTCATTTTCTTTGTAAAACACTTGTCAAACCCTTTATTTATCAGCATTTTTGTAGGTTGTCAAGAAAGGGTCCAAAATACACTTTTTTTCACTTTTCCTCTTTAAAGTTTCCTTGCATTCTCCGCCTAATTATGCTACATTCACCTTAAGCAATGAAGTCTTATCGTTTCTGGAACTTCTTTGACAGGTGGCCTCTGTCTTCTTGAACTAAAACTCCTTGCTTACCTCATACTATGGCAGGGAGAAGGCGTAACGGACGCCATGGCAAATACACTTCTCCTTCCTAATATCATTTAAAACGAAGGAGGATTTCATGGATTTACAAAACACAGTCTCGGAAGTATTACCTTCCGATTATCAGTTCAACCTAAGTGACTTTGCCTTATTTTTATCTGTTATGCGCAACAAAGAAGCCTATGAAGCAGTTCTCAGCATTATTATGAATGATGCGAAACTGTCTCTGACCGAAGTGAAAGTGGAACAGGTTATTTTAAACAAATCGGGCAATCGAGCCATCCGTTTAGATGCATGGGCTATCGATGCAACTAAACGCCAGTTTAATACAGAAATGGAGAACTCATCGGATGCATCAGAGATACAGAAGCGTTCCCGCTATTACCAGAGTATGATAGATTCGCCTATCTTAAAGTCCGGTAAAAAAACGAAATACAAGGAATTGCCTTCCACGGTTATTATTTTTATCACACAGACAGATATTTTCAAAAAAGACCGTGCTATGTATACTTTCACAGAGCAATGTGAAGAAATCGCAGATTTAAAATTAGAGGATGGAACTACAAAAATTTTCTTAAATATGACCAGCAAAAACGGCAGACCGGAACTCATCGGTCTGTTGCAATACATGAAACACACTAAAATTGAAGATTCAGACCTCGCACTATATGACTCCCGCATCCAAACGCTGAATTCTGTTGTCTGCGAAGTTCTTGAATCCACAGAATGGGAGGCGGTTAAATCGAACATCTTAGAAATCGGCATGACAAAAGGCCGTGAAATTGGAATGGAAATTGGACGCAAAGAAGGACATGAAATCGGTCGAAAAGAAGGTCATGAAATCGGTCGCGAAGAAGGTCGCGAAGAAAAGTTAAAAGAACAAATTTCCCGCAAGATTCAAAAAGGTAAATCTGCCGAAATAATTGCGGATGAATTAGAAGAAGAACTGGATATCATTCTTCCTCTATATAATCAATTAATCTCTTTCTCTTCTTAAACTGTAATCGAGTAGGAGAAATTTCTCGTATATGAGAAATTTCTCCTACTCGCACCACCGTGCGTACCGTTCGGCACACAGCGGTTCAATCAACTTAACAAGTGACACACCTTTTGGTGTAGTAATCTAACATTGAGACTAATCCAAAAAGTACCGCCTCCTTTTTCTTTACTCTTCATATATCATTCCAATTCCCTGATACAATATTTCTTTACTAATCGCACTCTGTGCATACGCCACCAGATTCCCGTCTCCGTCAATGAAATACGTCTGAGGAATCGAATACACATAATATGCATTGGCTGCTTCCAGCTTTGTATCAAAGTAAACCGGAAAGGTGTATCCTCTCTCTAAAATCAAATTCTGTGCCGATTCTATCGTCTCCTGATAACCGTCGGTCAAATTTACCATCAAAAAATGAATCTTGTCCTGATATTCCAAATATACCTCTTCAAAGTCCGGCATCTCACTCTTACACGGCCCACACCAACTCGCCCAGAAATTAAGAATCACCGGCTTGCCTTCAAAATCAGATAACTTGTGTTCTTTTCCTTCTGCATCAAACACAGTAAAATCCGGTGCCGAATAATCGATTTCCTCTTCCCCATCCTGTGAACTTTCCCCTGGTGTCGGAGTCGGTGTAAGGGTCGCTGTCGGTCCTGACGGAGTCTGTGTTTCTTCCGGAGTCTCTGTAGGTGCCAAGGTTTCCGTCGGAGCCGCCGTCGGTGTCCCCTGTGGCATATTTACCACCAGGGAATCACGTTCTACCTTTTCTTCCAGATAATTGTACAAAGCTCCTGCACCGCAAAGAAACACAAGAAACAGTACAAAAAGAAGCAATACTTTCTTTTTATTACTCATCCTAACATTCTCCCTTTCTCTTTAACTCAGTAAGGCAAGGAATTTCCCCATTGTGCCTGTTGCCATCAAAATACCAATCACAATTAAAAAACTGCCACACACGAGGTTGATTCCCTTATAATTCTTCTTCACAAAATCAAACACTGCCTTTAACTTATCAATCAGTACAGCACTCAGCACAAACGGAACACCCAGCCCAAACGAATAACAAAGAAGCATTCCCATACCGACAAACAGCTTCCCTTGCTGGGATGCAAGCATCAATGCCGAACCTAAAAATGCTCCGACACAAGGTGTCCAGCCTACCGAAAAAATCATGCCAAACAATGCAGAAGAAAAGAAACCGAGATTGTCCGTCTTCACCTCTGTACGAATCCCTTTAAACAATGCAAGATGAAACACTCCCAGAAAATTCAGTCCAAAAAAGATGACAATCAATCCTGACACCACATTGACGGCTGTCTGATATTCTGACAAGAATCCTCCCAGCGTTCCTGCAAATGCTCCCATTGCCACAAATACAAGCGTAAAACCGCAAACAAATCCAAGCGCATTTTTCAGCGTCTTTTTCGTATCACGCTCTCCTCCGCCGGCAAAATAAGATACATAAACCGGAAGCATTGGCAAAAGGCAGGGCGACACAAAAGTGATGATTCCCTCCAAAAACGAAATAAAATATTGCATGAAAATTCTCCTTCTCCCTCTGTCACTCACACATATACAACTATAATATACTTTTCTACATCGGTCAACTGCACAAAATGTAGCAAACCACATTCTTTTCTAAGATTTTCCTTGACGTATTTTCACTTATGTAGTATCCTTAAATATGCAACGTGGTTTTAAAAACCACATTGGAAGTTTATAAAAACAATTTCGATAAAAAGAAAGGATATCTCATGAAAGTAAAAATTATTTCCGACTCGGCATCCAATTTATATTCCATGGAAGGTGTAGACTTCTCCTCCGTTCCATTAAAGATTATAACCAATGAAAAAGAATATGTTGACTCTGCTGACCTTGATGTCAATCAGATGGTAACAGAACTGGCTTCGTATAAAGGTCGTTCCAGCACTGCCTGTCCAAGCATCGGAGATTATCTTGCTGCCTTTGAAGGCTATGATGAGATTTACTGTGTTACCATTATCAGTACACTATCCGGCAGTTACAATTCTGCGATGACGGCAAAGCACCAATACGAAGAAGAACATCCTGATGCAAAAATCTTCGTTTTAGACTCCTACAGCGCCGGTCCTGAAATGAAGCTCCACTTAGAAAAGCTCAAAGAGCTTGTTCTTGCCGGAAAAGATTTTAATACGGTTTGTAAGGAAATTACCGAATACAAAGAAAAACACACTTCCTTAACCTTTTCTTTAGAATCCTTACACAACCTTTCAAACAACGGACGTGTCAGTCCTGCCATCGCAAAATTTGCAAGCCTGATTGGCCTGCGGATGGTAGGTGATGTCAGCGAAGAAGGGCAGTTGCATCCTACAAACAAGTGCCGCGGTGAAAAGAAGGCTCTTTCTGCCATGTTCTCCATCATGAAGGAGGCCGGTTACCGGGGTGGAAAACTTTTAATCGATCATTGTTATAATGAAAAGCTTGCTACTGCATTAAAAGAACTTACTATCTCTGAATTCCGGAACGCATCCGTTATTATCGCAAAAACCGGTGCCCTCTGCAGTTTTTATGCAGAAAAGGGAGGATTAATGGTTGCATTTGAGGTATAAGAGGTATACTATAGTAAACACGACTTTGGGAGAATTCTGAATGAACATTTACACTTCCGCCGATCAACTGATTGGGAGAACGCCTCTCTTACAACTGACACATATTGAAAAAGAATTTGGGTTGCAGGCAAAGCTGCTTGCCAAATTGGAATACTTTAACCCGGCAGGCTCCATCAAAGACAGGGTTGCAAAAGCCATGATTGAAGATGCCGAACGCCGTGGCATACTGACCGAAGGCTCTGTGATCATCGAACCAACCTCCGGCAATACCGGCATCGGTCTTGCCTCCGTTGCTACCGCCAAAGGGTATCGTACCATCATTGTTATGCCGGATACCATGTCCGCCGAACGCAGAAAACTGATTGCCGCCTACGGCGCAGAACTTGTTCTGTCTGACGGTGCAAAGGGAATGGCCGGAGCCATCGAAAAAGCCGAAGAATTAAAAAAAGAACTGCCGGGCAGCATGATTGCCGGTCAGTTCGTAAATCCCATCAATCCTCAGGTTCATTTTGGAACCACAGGACCGGAAATTTGGGCAGATACCGACGGTAACGTAGATATCCTTGTTGCAGGTGTCGGCACCGGCGGCACAATTACCGGAACCGGCAGCTTCTTAAAATCCAAAAATCCTAACATCAAAATAGTTGCCGTAGAACCGGCCACCTCTCCGCTTCTCTCGGAGGGCAGAGCAGCTTCTCATAAGATTCAGGGCATCGGTGCGAATTTCGTACCGGAAATTTTGGATACTGAGGTCTATGATGAGATTATCCCGGTAGAAGATGCGGATGCGTTTGCTACCGGCCGTCTGATTGGAAAACTGGAAGGTATTTTAGTCGGCATCTCTTCCGGTGCGGCACTCCATGCTGCCATCCAAGTAGCCGGACGTCCTGAAAATTTAGGTAAGACAATTGTCATCATTTTCCCTGACTCCGGTGATCGGTATTTATCAACAGAACTTTTCGAATCCATTTGATTGAACCCAAAAAGGCTTTCAAAAACCACAGGTTTGTGAAAGCCTTTCATTCTAGCTTCTATAATTCCTTTCATTGGACAGCTCTTCTGTCAACGCAAGAATCTGTGGAGCAATTTTTACTCTCTGTTCCTCCACCTTCTTCTTATATAACGGGTATGCCACTCCGATTGGTACCATGCCCAAAAGTCCTAAAACAATCCCGACAGCATAAGCCCACGGGGTGCCAATCGTCATAATGAGGCTCATTCCCGTGCCAAGAACCAATGCACCGATGATTCCAACTACAAGTGCATGCATGGTTCCAACCTTTTCGACACTCTGATCCAGTCTTCTTAATGTTTCCATTTTATCTTCTTCCTTCGGAAGATACTTTTTCTTAATTGCCTCAATTTCCTCCTGCTTTTTCGCAGAATACGAAAACTCATATTTCGTCTCATTCATTCCTACTACCTGCTGCTTCTCTTTCCAAATTCCTGTTTTATTTTTTTACTTTGTTGCGTCGATTCTTTCCTGTGCTGCTGCAATTCTCTCATTTGCTGCCGCAATCTGTTCATCGCGCTCTGCCTGCATCATAGCCTTACGCTTTTCCGGATTTCTCATTGCTTTTGCTTCTTCCCACTGTGCCTTGCTCTCTGCCTTTGCTGCTGCAAAATTTGCCTTGTCTACCTCGTTCTGTGCCTTTGCACTCTCCTTCATGTCCTGAAATGCCTTCTTTAAAAATTCTCCCATTGTTCTTTACCTGACCTTTCTTTTTATTTATTTTGTTTTTGTGTTTCATCTTATGTCCTTATTCTACCAACGGGATGTTTCCCAAATGTTCGCGAAATGTTTACGAAATATTAAAAATCCGATTAATTTAAAAAATATGCGAATCCGACAGAGTCCGCATATTTTTTCTTCTATATTTATTACAACATCGGTGATAATGCCCGTACCAAAGCACGGATAAACCGATTGACCAGGGTTTCCTTAAACGGATTCTTAGTCATATCAATCGACTGTGCCATCGTGTTCTCAAAATCTGCCTTAATCTCCCGAATGACATCATGCTTGTACATCCAGACACCATTCTCAAAATGGTGTACCAGACTTCGGTAATCGAGGTTAATTGTGCCGACAATCGCATAGTTGTCATCCGACATATACACCTTGGCATGCACAAAGCCCGGCTCAAATTCATATACCTTGACTCCCGCATCCATCAGACGCTTATAATGGCTCCTTGTCATCACAAAAACAATTTTTTTATCCGGAATATGCGGTGTTACCAGACGCACATCCACACCACGCATCGCTGCATTTTCCATTGCCTGACAAAGCTCATTGTCAATAATCAGATATGGGCTCATCATGTATACGTAATCCTGCGCATGGTTTAACATGTGCATAATCATGGTCTTGCCGACACGATGTTTAAAAATCGGTCCCGGACCATCGCCAAACGGCACGACATACCCATCGTTTTCTATCGAATGACCGTTCCAGAAATACGGTGCAAATGCCGGTACCGGTGTTTTTACATTCAGTTCATAGTCTGCAAGGAAAATCGAAGTCAGCTGGGTTACCGCCTCGCCCTCCAAACGGATGCCGACGTCCTTCCAAAGACCATACATCACCTTTTCATTGATATATTCATCCGCAATATTTACACCACCGGTAAAGCCGACTCTTCCGTCGATGACCGTAATCTTTCTGTGGCTACGGTTGTTAAATTCGTTGTCCGCCTGTCCTTTGAGTCTTGAGAAACACTTTGCATTGATGCCATAGCTCTCCAGCGTATTATAATAATTACCCGGCAGTGTACACATACAGCCGATATCGTCATACAGCACACGTACCTCGACCCCCTGTGCTGCCTTTTCCTTTAACACTTCCAAAATGCTGTCCCAGAACTTGCCTTCTTCCACGATAAAATATTCCATAAAGATGAACTTCTCGGCGGTCTTTAAATCCGCAAGCATCGCTACATACAAATCCTCACCCATCGGATAATACTTCATCTGTGTATTCCGGTACACATGCGTATTCGCCATCTTGCACAAATGATTTGCCTGAGAATAGGCAAGCTTATCTTCTGCCTTTAGCTTCTCCAATGTATTTCCGTCCGGTGTATGTACCTGCTGATTACCGATCGTAGCAATACGCTTTATCTGCTTTTTCGAAAGCTTTCTGTCATAAAACATGAAATAAATCATAAATCCGGCAACCGGAACAATCAAGACAAAAAGCAACCATGGAATTTTGTAATCCGGGTTTTCTTCGGAATTGATAATCTTTAATACGCAGAAAACTTGCGTTGCCCACATGGCAAGATAAAAATACGGGATGTACATTCCGCATAAAATCACAATCGCAATGACTGCTGCCGTTTCCAAAAGAATCAGAAGCATCGCAAAAATAAACCGCACCGGAATGTGTAGGATTTCCTTTTCCGTTACCTTTTCCTTTCCCCACAGATTATAGATTTTTACCGTTTTTTTCATTGTAAACCTCCTTACACATATCTATTATTTCCCGGAAAGCTCTTCCGTCAGCTTCAGAATCCGCGGCGCAATTTTCTCTCTTTGCGCCTTTGTAATCCGCTTATATACCGGATACGCCAGCACCATCAGAGCAATCCCAATTCCACTGCACAAAATCCCCAGAACATAACAAAATACGACCGGAATTCCTGCCGGAAGTACCAGCGCCAGACTCATTCCGCCTCCAAATATCCTTTCATTTCTTTGTTTGCTCTTCGCACCATCCATACCGCAAGACCAAAGATCAGCAGGCATACCGCACCTCCGGTCAAACCGTTCATCATCTGTGCAAACTTCTCCTGCCCATTTCCAAACTGCGTTAACATGGCCGTCTGCGTTGCCAGAATCGACATCAGCGCACACGCAAAGGATAACATCTTGGCCGCTGCCAAAATCGGTGTCTCCAGCTTCCGGTGTTTTGCCATGTTCCTAACTGCAATTCCAATACAGTAAAAGGAATAACCGGCAAAGGCATAAATTAAAAAGCCCGGATATTCATAGGTTTCATTTTCCCAAATCAGCTGTACCACCAGCCAGGTAACCGCAATATTTAACAAAAACATCAGAACTCCGCAAAACCGGTAGCTGCGCAGTCCAAATATCCTTTGCGCCCTTTCATCCTCATGCTGTACATTATCGCGATACCTTTTCACCAGAGCAAACCGCATCGCACTTAAGATGATATAGTACATCGCCAGCGCCCCCAGCCAGACGGAATGATAATAAATTCCTGCCAGCATCTTAAACACCGCATAAAAGAAACTTACTGCCAGTCCCGCATACAGAGAAATCTCTGCCCGCAGGGTCGCATCCGATAAATATCTTCCACTGTACCGATTTGCATACAACCCTCTTTGGGCACCTCCGAACACCGCCGGCATCTTAAGACAGACAACGACAAGCGTATATGCGGAAACAAAATATCCGACATATGCCACAATCGGATTTGCTCCCGGAATGAGAAATGCATAAAGCAAAAGTGCGACCGAAATTATAACCAAAACGCTTGCAAGCGCCCAGTGTACCAAAAACAGTTTCTTCGCCGGTCTCTTAAGATGCTCTCTCCACAGCTTTGCACTCCATCTGCCAAATGCTGCCCAAAACCTTTCGAATGCAATACAGCCCTTCTTTGTTCCGCTCCATATAAGTCGGCATCCTGCACAAGTCTTCTCCCAAATTGTTTTTAAGCCATCCGTCATGAGTTAAGAATTGCTCCCTCTCTTATTTTACAGCATCCAGCCGCACCGTAAACGTTGTGCCTTTTCCCGGCACACTCTGTACGCTGATTTCTCCTCCTGTAATATCAATAACCCTCTTTACCAAAGCAAGTCCAAGACCATTTCCCTGCGTTGCATGAGAGGTATCTCCCTGATAAAATTTATCAAAAATATGTGCTCCGACTTCCGGACTGATACCACACCCCGTATCCCGAACCGAAACCACAACCTCATCGCCCTCTTTTTTCAGGCTCACACCAACCGTGCCTTCTTCCTCGGAAAATTTAATCGCATTGGAAAACAGATTGTTCCACACAAGAGACAAAAGCTCCGCATCCTCGCAGACATATACATCCTCTTCCATGTCCGTCTCAATTTCCAGATTCTTTTTTTCCCACGCATACTCAAACATCAGCAGACATTCACACAGCTGCTCTGTTAAGTTATATCTCTTTTTCTCCGGATAAATTTGCTGATTTTCCAGCCGGTTCAGCTTTAAAATATTCGTAATCAAATCCGACAGCTTCTTTGTCTGCTCCGTAATGGCTGCCGCATAAGTTTTTCTCTCCTCCGGTGTCAGTGCATCACTCTGCAACATTGTGCCGTAATTTTGGATGACCGCAAGTGGCGTCTTAATCTCGTGGGATACGTTGGAAATAAAATCCGTCCGAAGCGTTTCCACTCCGGCAAGCTCTGCTGTCATATGATTTAATTCCTTAATAATTACATCAAACTCATTGCCCGTATTTTCTCCACGAAAATACGGAATGCGTACCGAAAAATCGCCTGCAACCACCTTTTCAAGCCCCGCATGAATCCGTTGAATCGGCTTCGTTACCGCCCAGTATCTTCTGACGGCATCTATGGCATAAAACAACGAAGCAAGGATAATAACATTGATAAAGGTCACCGGAGCAGCTGCACGGATTTCCTCCTCCGAAAAATCGACGGAATTCATAAACAGCACCACATTACAGGTTACTACAAATGCAACCAATGAAAAAAATAATAAAAAACGCCTGATTACCCGAAATGCCGTTCTCACTTAATCACCGCCTTATATCCCAACCCGTGTACCGTTACAATCTCAAAGCTGTCACACTCTGAAAATTTGTCTCTGAGCTTCGTCATATACACATCTACCACACGCGGCCCCGAAGCCGAATCCACATCCCAAAATTCATCCATCAGCTGGGAACGGGTAAACGTCTTCTTTGGATAAGACAACAATTTATAAAGCAGGTTAAACTCTCTGCTGGTCAGATTGATTTCCTCACCGTCTACATACGCTGCATGCTCCTCTGCATCTAAAACAAGACTTCCGATTTCAATCTTTTTGTTACTTGCAATCTTAGAACGCCTCATCAATGCTTCCATACGAAGAATGAGTTCCTCTAAATCAATCGGCTTTACCATATAGTCATCAATCCCTGCACGAAAACCTTTGCGTTTAGATTCGAAGTCATCCCTTGCCGTTACGAACAGAATCGGAATCTCCTGATTCAGTTCGCGCACCGTCTTTGCAAACTCGTAACCGTCAATTCCCGGCATCATAATATCCGAAATAATCAAATCAAAAATATTACCATACATTGCATCATACGCTTCATTGGCATTCAGTGCCCCCACTGCCTCAAACCCATTCTGATTCAAGAAGCCACACATCGTACGATTCAGTTCCCTGTCATCTTCCACCACTAGTATCTTAAACATAACAATCCTCCTTGTTTTCCGAAGGAAAATGCGAGCTCAAACGCGAGCAGAGGATTTTCCTCCTTGTCGTATGGCATAAAAGTTCATTTTATAGCTTCACTATAGTACGGCGTTATTTTTGAAATGTTTGGGGAATGTTAATGAAATATTAAAAACGGACAGCATTTCTTCTGTCCGCCTCTACTTATTTACCACTGCCTTTTCTCTTCACAAAGAACTCATCTACAGAGCGTACAATTTCCTCCGGCGGCATGGTCTTTAACAAATACCCCTCCGGCTTTAACTCCATAACCCTTAATACACTCTCTTTATCACTCTTGCTTGTTAGGAAGATTACCGGAATATCCGAAAATTCCATTTCTGTCCGCATCATCTCCAGCACCTGCTTACCATCCACCACCGGCATCTCATAGTCAAGAAGCACCAAATCCGGTCGGTTTAAGGAAAGATACTTAATTGCCATAGCACCTGAATTTGCCAAAGCCACCTGATACTTGTCCTCCAGCCATCCCTTAACATTACGCAACATCGCACCGGAATCATCCACGACAAGTATTTTTTTCTTTAAATGGTTTCCGTGCTTTTTCACAAAATCATCCACCGTTTTTACAATATCACTGACATCAATCGGCCGCACAAACTCCCTCTGAATCAGATTCCCCGGAAGATATTTTCTGGCATCATCGATTTCATTTCTTCTTCCGATTAAGAAAATCGGCGTATCATTTTCCATTGCTCTGTCTTTCATGAAGATTAAATCCTGCTGATGCTCTATCATTTCTTCATCGACAAAAATCAACAGAGAACTGATTGTATCCTTAATTTTATTTACCTCATCCGTCTCTGCAACCGTCTCCAGAATTTCATACCCTGCCTCCTTTAACTGGTTTGCAATCGTAATATTAAAATAACTCTGCGTATTACTGATAAACAAAAGTTTGTGCATTCTACTGTCCCTCCTGATTTTTCTCTATGTACTCCGTCAATTTATCAACCGTGGACATGACATCTTCCATAGCCACATCTGCCATATATGCCCTTAACTCCTCTAGCCATGGTTCGCATGCCTCCCCAAACCGGTATGTCTCCAATTCATCCATTGCCGCATCCGCTCCATCCAAATCAAAGTTATCCATTGCCTCCTTCAGTTCATGAAGTTTTGCAATGATTTCCTCGGCCGGAACACTTTTCTTTTTTCCTGTCTTTAACTGTGCATATGGTTTTAAAATTTCTTTGTAACCACGGTACATGGCCAGCATCTTCGGCGTCTCTTCCGTCAATGTTTCCGTATCCTCTGCATTTCCGCACTGTTCCAGATGATAACAAAGTTCGGAAAGTTCCATGGCTCCTATCATTCTTGCCGTATTCTTAAGCGCATGAACTTCAATCGTATAATCCCGAATCATTCCGTCTGCCAGACATTTTTCCATCTTTACCGACTTCATATCAATCAATTTGTAGAAATCGGCTAATAAAGAATAAAACAGTTCTTTTGTCCCGGAGTACTTGATTCCTTCACATACATTCAGACCTTCAATGGCAGGCAATTCCTCATTTCCGCACAAAATTGGGTCCTCTGTCCCCACCACCGCACTCTCGCTTTCCACAAGAAGATTTTTCGGCAACCAGTTTTTAAGTTTGGCACAAATATCTTTAAGTTCAATCGGTTTAGAAACAAAATCGTTCATTCCCGCCTCACCAAACTGGGTCCTTGCTTCTACCACTGCATTTGCCGTCAATGCAATAATCGGAACTGTTTTAAAATAGTCCTCCTCCATGGCACGGAGTTTCTTCGTTGCCTCAATACCATCCATCACCGGCATCATATGGTCCATAAAAATCACATCATACCGTTGCTCTTTGATTTTCTCCAACGCCTGCTTGCCGTCTTCTGCCGTATCCATCTGCATCTGCAAAGGCTCCAACAGTCCTAGGGCAACCTTCCGGTTCATTTCATTGTCATCAACAATCAATATTCTAGCCTCGGGCGCCGTAAAATTCAAGACATTTTCACTCTCCGTACGGTATTCCTCGCTCACCTCAATCGCACGGCGGGAATCCACCACTTTCTGGGCTACCGTAAAGAAGAATTCGCTGCCTTTCCCGTATTCGCTGTTTACTCCGATTTCACCACCCATCATCTCAATTAACTGGCGTGAAATCGAAAGTCCCAGACCGGTACCTTCTTTGTAGTGGTTCTTCTTCTTGTCCACCTGTTCAAACTTGCCAAACAGTTTTCCGATATCTTCCTTGGCGATTCCCTGCCCGGTGTCTTCCACGGCAAACCGGAGTTTCAGTGTATCCCCTTCTACCTCTTCAATCTTTACCGACAGTTTTACATGGCCCTCATCTGTAAATTTAATTGCATTGTTTGCAAGATTAATCAACACCTGGCGCAAACGAAGTTCATCTCCGCACAGTTTTGCCGGAAGATCAATGTCTACATCATAAATCAGCTTAATCTTCTTGCTTCCGATACGGTTTTTTAAAATCATTTTCAAGTCACCGAGCATCGCAAGCGGCGCGTAAGTATCTTCAATAATCTCCATCTTGCCGGACTCAATCTTGGAAAAGTCCAGAATATCATTGACGATTCCAAGCAAGGAATTGCCCGACCTCTGGATATTTTCCAGATACTCCTTCTGCGTCCGGCTAAGTTCTCCGCGAAGTAAAATTTCCGTCATGCCAACAATCGCATTCATCGGGGTACGGATTTCATGGGACATATTAGACATAAAGTCAGATTTCGCCTGATTCGCCGCATCCGCACGTTCTTTTTCCTCACTGACCTGATTCAATAACTGTCTCTGGCTTGTAATATCCATTAACATCAGACAGTATCCTTCCAGATTTCCCTTCTGCAGAATATCCGTCTTTTTCTTTTCATAAAACCTGCCGTCAATCTCATGCACTTCTTCCTCTGACATGAAAATTTCATGCAAATATTCCGGCATAGGTTGTTTTTCTATCTGAAAGCCTTCCAACTGCCAGATATCTCGCATCTGTCTGTCCAGTTTCCATTTGCCTTCTCTCAGATTGTCAATCAGATTTCTGCTCTTCTGCACCTTTTCTTCCAGTGTTTCTTCCCTCAAAATCTCCAGTTCCGGAAACATCCTTTTGGCACAGTCATTCACATCCAGTACATTGCACTCACCGTCTACCACAATAACGGCATTTTCCATCTGCTCAAACGCCCATTCGCGTCCAAGTTCCGTGATGCCAAAAAAATCTCCACGGATGACACTTAAAATGATTGCTAAAATAGCACAGGAACCGGAAATCGGAACGATGTCAAACGGATAAACCCTAAGCAATGTCAACGTCAGTGCAAGTACAATCACAAACTCTGCACCTACCAGTTTGGCCACCCGTTCTCTCTCTGCCTTTATTTTAATCTTAAATAGCCAGATCGTAGAAATTACTACCGCACCAAGCAAGATAAATGCCACCAGAGAATACCGGATCATGTAAAGCATCCCCGGCTCCACGTGCACGTAGTGGTATCCCCAGCGTTCATTCACCCGGAACGAAATCTTACCGAACAAAACCGGATTTATCCGTTCATCCCACAGGCAAAACAACGGAATCATCTCAAACCCTGCCCAGCAGTAGAACAACCAATCCGGCACATGTCTGGTAAAATAAGAAACCACGAACAAACCAAAGAAGATATAAAAAAGGACATTGCCGATATACTCCATCTTATACGCCATCATTGCCTCTTCATAGGTATCCGAACGAAGAACCAGCCAATACCCCATGTTCATAATCAGACAGCCGATGTTGGTCAGCATCAGATACATAGATACCTTATTCTGCTTCTTATAAAATAACGCTATAATTCCGACAGCCGGAATTACACTACCAACAACCTGTACTATTTCCAGCAAAAAACCCATTCTCTCGATTCCTCCTCCGTCTCTTCTGCTTTCGTCATTGTATCAAAGATTTTCTGACTTGTTAAAAAAGCGGTTTTACCCCGTTTGGTAAAACCGCCATACGATTACATTCATTATACACCATAATATGATATTTGTGTTGATTAATTTGCATTATACTAAACTTGTTTTCTTCAAAACCACATTGCTGATTGCACCGAGCCCGACTGCAAACAAACAGCCTCCCGCCAGACACAAGAACACATTCATCATCGTAGAACCAAGCGGCGTAATCATTGGAACCATCATAAACAATAACATTCCTCCGCCTAAGGAAACGCAAATTGCCAGCCATGTCTTTTGCTTTGCCGCCACACTGATAAGCACGAAAATCGGAACAAATACAAGCATTAGGTACATCTTCGCAAGCAGACACATTATAATATTTGCTATTGTCAAACCAGCCAAATCAAACGACAATCCCGATATCGCACCACCAAGCATTGCTCCAATAAAATATGCCACCAGCATCAGTGCTCCGCAAACAAAACCGGCTATTGTTTTTGAAACCACATAATTTCCCTTTTTCGCCCGAATCGTGAAAAGGTTCTTTGCATAACCGCATCTGAAATCCTCAGAGATAAACAGGCAGATAAACACTGCCACAAGCATAAACATCATGTTGATGTTACACATCGCCATAACATCCATCCCGCCCATTGCAGTTCCCTCTGTTGCCGGCAAAGTTCCGATAGACTGCCATGTATTCTCAGGACCTTCAATTACTGTCTCTGCTCCTGTCTGAGGGTCCACGGAAACCGAGCCGTCCATCATTGTCATCATAACTGTCATAAGGATAGGAATCAAAAGTGCGCAAGCAATCAGTATGTAAAAAGTCCTTGAACGGAACATTCTTCTAAAGTCTACCTTGAGCATGCTTTTTTGCTGTTTGCCAAAACTGACTGCTTCAAACTTTACTGCATTTTCCATGCTATTTCCCTCCCTTCATCAGATCAATATAATATTCTTCCAGACCAATCTTATCCGTCTTAATCTCAGTCACACAGATACCATTTTCATAAAGATAAGTTACAATATCTTCCGGTATTGTCACATCATACACACGAAGATAGCCTGCCTCGTCCTCTTCCACACGAGAGTACTTACAGGAAAGCAGTGCTTTGCTTCTGCTCATATCTCCGGTCTCAAGTGCCACATAGGTACGGCAACTCGTATCCAGTTCTTCTGCCGTCATCTCGCAAATCATTTTACCATGACGGATAATTCCATAATGCGTCGCCACCTTTTGAAGTTCTCCCAGGAGATGAGAGGATATCACAATACTGCGCGTTCCGTCTTTTACAATATCGGTCAGCACTTCCCGCATAATTCTCATGCCGTCTGCATCCAGCCCGTTTAACGGCTCATCCAGCACTAAAAGCGTCGGGTTTCCGAGAAGCGCCATCGCAATACCGATTCTCTGCTTCATACCAAGAGAACAGTTTTTGTATTTATTGCCTGCCGCACCTTCCATGCGAACCAGTTTTAATATTTTCACAACCTCTTCTTCTGCATTCGGAATACTTAAGTTTGCTGCCTGAATCATCATATTATCCCAGACAGAAAGTCCAGGAAAGCATCCCGGAGATTCAATCAACACACCGACCTTTGCTCGTACCGCCGGGTCAGTATACTCTCTGTCATATAATTTAATTGAACCGCCATTCGTCGGAATCAACCCGCAAATCATTTTCTCCGTCGTAGACTTACCCGAACCATTTTCCCCGATAAATCCGTAAATGGCCCCCATCGGCACTGTCATATTCAAACCACAAACCGCCTGCTTTTGCCCAAAGTTTTTGGAAAGATTTCTGATTTCTACTGCATTCATCTTACTTCCTCCTTCTTAATAGACATCACTCTTATAGAGGAGTCTTGTACCGGCTACATTGTAAATCACTGCCCATGCCACAGACACTAAAATACAGGTAAGCAATGTTCCGATATTACTTGTCAAACAGGCATTCACCGAGGAACCATACAAGAAAAGGTTTAAAAATCCGGTCGGAAGTGACAGATTCCTGGCGATGGCAGCCACTCCAATGATGAGGATACCGGTACCAAAAAAGAAACTCGATGCAATTGAAACACCAAAATATCTTCGGAAAATTACATTAAGAAATGTGTACAGGCTTGCCCATCCAAGACTCATCACCATCTTGCCAAGGATAGCAAGTATAAGAGAACCAACATTCACTGTCGTGGAATAACCAACGAGCAGTCCACCCAATGTTCCTCCAATAAAATAAGTAATACACATACAAGCCATGGCAAATGCACAAACAAGGCTCTTGGATATCATGTAGTCCTGCTTCTTTGCATGGGTGGTAAAGAGTTGCTTTACATATCCGCTCTTATAGTCATGACCGATGAAAATCGAAACCATGATTCCGCCAAAAATAAATACCATATTCATATTGGCATAATCAGCAATCGTATTGATTACATAAAGCGACTCGGTTGCTGCAATAATCTGCCATACATTGGAGTACATTGGCTCCATTGTGTTTCCGTTCGCATCCGGCATCGTAGTCATAGCAGACACCATCGCAGGAATAATTGCCGCAATGGCAAGGAAAATATAAAACATCGGTGTGTGGAACAGACGATAAAAATCCACACCAAGCATACCCTTTAACCGCTTCGTAAAGCTAGGGGATTCAAATTTAAGTTCACGCTTTGTTTCCATTTTAGTTTTCCCCTTTCCTTGACATCAGTTCAATATAATATTCTTCCAGACCAATCTTGTTTTTCTTAATTTCGCTAACCACGTGGCCATTCTTTATTAAATAATCTACAATTGCCGCAGTATCGTCTACATCATAGACACGGATGTAATCTTCTTCCTCACGAACATCCTCAAACTCTTTACAAAGAAGTTCCTTTGCAGCCATCATGTCCTTTGTCTTAAGCGATACAAACACCTGCGCTCTGCTATCCATTTCCTCAGCAGAAAGTTCCATAATCATCTTGCCCTGACGAGGAATGCCATAGTGGGTAGCAATCTTTTCAAGTTCCCCAAGGATATGCGAGGAAATCAATACTGTGCAACCATAATTCTTTGTAATATCCACCAGAATTTCACGCATAATTCTCATACCATCGGTATCAAGGCCATTAATCGGCTCATCTAAAATCAAGAGTGCAGGATCACCAAGAAGCGCCATTGCAATACCGATTCTTTGTTTCATACCAAGAGAACAACTCTTGAATTTGATGTTGACAGAGTCCTCCATGCGGACGATTTTCAGCACACGTCTGATTTCCTCATCACGGTTTTCTATTCCTAAATTAATTGCCTGCATCATCAGGTTCTGATATACACTCGAGCCAGGAAAACAGCCCGGATCCTCAATCAACGCTCCGACTCTGACTCTCACGCCTGCATCGGTGTACTCTCTTCCGAACAGCATAATCTCTCCTTCGTCCGGAACCAGATGTCCGCAGATAAGTTTTTCTGTGGTCGACTTACCGGAACCGTTTTCCCCGATAAATCCATAGATTGCCCCAACCGGCACTGTCATATTCAGTTTGTCCACTGCATACATACCGCGAAAACTCTTTGATAAGTTTCTGATTTCAATCGCGTTCATATAATCCTTGTTTTCCTCCTTGCTGTGTGGCATACGAATTTATTCTAACATCCCTATCTTAACAAGGCGGTATTTTTGAAATGTTTGAGGAATGTTAAAGTTTTGTTAAATGTGGGGAATTTTCCTTGAAAAATAAGGATTTTTTTGATATTGATTGATGGATTACACCACTTTGACACCATCCACGCCAGGCATGAGCCGTGTA
>CAZIQL010000009.1:0-66998 GCA_964541485.1 uncultured Lachnospiraceae bacterium | reverse complement strand
GTCAATGTTTAATGCAGCGGCCATGCCGCCGATAACCGGAATCATGGTAGCAACGTAAGGGATGTTATCAATAAAAGCAGAAATCACAACAGAGCCCCATACGATAATCGTATATAATAGGAAGATATTGTCCTTTCCTGCTTCGGCCAGTAAGTTAGCCGCAGCATCGATCACGCCCATCTCGGTAATACCGCCAATCATTAAGAACAGACCAAGTAGCAGGCCGAGGGTCTGGAAATCAATGGATTCCTTTACTTCGTTCAGCACGGAAAGGTTTTTGTTCTTAGCAATACGGTAAATGATGCCGATGACTAAGAGTACACAGCAAATCAGACCGTTTGTAATGTCCGGTTTTACCGGGATGAAGGAAGCACCGATTAACAGAACGATAACGCCAACGAGTAATACGGTAGGTACGTAGTCGGTAACTTCGGTACGTTTTGTCGTTTGATCGATGGACTCCTTTTCCTTGCGGAAAATATAAGCAAGAATGAGGGCGGATAAAACAGCACCCAGCTCTACAGCAAAAAAGATACTAGGTTTTCCCTTGTACCAGAAAAAGTCAAGGAAGCTCATATCAAGTGCGGAACCAAGCATGATGGCTGTGGTATCGCCAACGAGGGTCGCTGCGCCCTGTAGGTTGGAGGAAACCGCGATACCGATAATAAACGGAACCGGGTTGGTATTTAGTTTTTTGCAAATAGCAAGAGCCACCGGAGCTACCATTAAAACAGTGGCAACGTTGTCAACAAAGGCAGAGATAATGCCTGCGAATAGTGCCAGTGCCACTGCCGCCATCTGCACATTCGGAACGTGTTCCATGACAAGGTCGGCAAGCAGTGCCGGCATTTTACTTCCAATAAATAAGGCAACCAGTCCCATGGTTCCGACTAACATAAGCAGTACATTAAAGTCGATGGAACTTATCACCTGGTTAAGTGGCAGCATGCCGCTGACAATGAAAATAAGTGCCGATGCAAGTGCGATGTACGGACGGTATTTGCTGAACGCGAGCATTAAAACATAAGTAAGTGCAAATAAAATAATTGCAGGTATCATATGGTATAGTTTCCTTTCCTCATTGGATTTGGGACGATGGATGTCCTTATATCTATTGTAACATGCTGACGGCAAAGATTTGGCTAAGGAAAAGAAAAGAGAAGATATTCCTAAGCAGCGATCATTCGGGGCTGCAACGCAGCAGCCGAGTCGCGCGTGGAACATCTTCTCTTTTTATTTCTTATTCACAGCCTCAAAAAGACCGTCTTTCTCTTTGATTAAGCTAATTCATCCACAAGCTTCTGAAGAGCAGCAAGTGCTTCCTCCGGTAACTTGTCATAGCCTTCCTTCTTTGTTGCGAAATCTTCGATTGCCTTAACACGGGTCTGCATAGCGGACTTTAATTCTGCAACGTAAGAAGCATCACCAAAATCTGCTGTGAAGTCTGCCGTCTTGCCGGACCAGTCAGTCATGATTTCGATATCGGAGAATGGGCCCCACTGTGTGAAGGAAGCCTTACCCTCAACGATAGTCTCAAGGATTCCGAGAGTATCAGCAGGCTTAACCTTTGTACCCATGAAATCACCTGTGTTAACGATGTAGCAGTCAACGTTCTTTTCTTCTACTAACTTCTTGAACTTCTCATAGTCATTTACGAGTGGGTAAGTTCTGAATGGGTTAGCATATGGAACGATACGGATTGCATTAAGGTCAGTACCTGCGGCAACACGCTCTGCTGTAGAAGTCTTTGTAGCAAGTGTTGCACCCATTACGGAAGCAAGAGCAGCGCCGTTTAACTTAACTACAGGAGGAATGGTTGGATCCTTCATAATCCAGAAGATCGCGTTAACCGGGCTGTCAATCTTATCAACACGGTTTGGAGACCATAACTTGGACTTGATCGCACGGCCGTTACCGTTTCTGATATCTTCTGTTACTAACTGAATCTTGCCCTCAGCATCCATAGTAGCGGAACAGTTCTGAGCTGTTAATAAGTATGTATTATCCGGACAACCTGTTGGGTAGTCGGAGGTCTTATCAAAGTAAGTAGGCTCTAAAGCGATGGAAGCACAGGTGTCTGTGTTGATGATGAAAGCATCGTCATGAAGAACCTTGATTGCAGGATACTTGCCCGCATGCTTAGCATGTGTAAGTGTAGACTTACCGGAACCGGACAGACCGTATACGGAAGCTACGAAATGTGTTCCGTCAGCCAGTGTGTATTCCTTCTGACCACCATGACAGGAAGCATAACCGTTACGGTTAGCCATAGCCCAAGCCATAGTAAGAGTACCCTTCTTGTGCTCACCAAAGTACTTCATACCAAGGATAGCAGCACAGTTTTCGTTTGTATCGAAGTAGCAAAGTGTTAAAGGATCGCTTAAGCAGCTGTAGTCTACGTCAGGAGCCTCGGTAGGTACCCACTGAGGATCGGAGAAGATGTAGATGTCAGCTTCCTTGCCATCACCGATTGCCTTAGAGTTCTTGTACATCTTTACATAGTCATCAGACATGTACTGGAAGTTTAACATCCAGTTGTAAAGTAAGTTCTCTTCGCCTTCCGGAATGAGTAAGTGAGCCTTTGCCATGAATTCAGGATCAAGACCGATGAAGCAGGTTGCATGGTAGAGCTTTTTGAAACGTGTCTTGTAAACAGCGTCCATAACTACCTTATCAAGCTTCTTATCATCTACGCCAGGTTCACCCTTAATACGACGAGCCTGAGCGTAACGACCGGTAACAGCACCGTCGTTGAATAATAAAACCTTAGCATCAGCGTCTAAACCGAACTCTTCGCCTCTGTAAACAGGCATATCGGTAACGATAGTACCCGGGGAGTTCTTTGCTAAGTTGTAAGCTTCTTTTAATGTGTTTACCTTTACTACGTTGTTTCCGTAGAAGGCAGCTTCAATGATGGAACGAGTGGTGGAAAAACCAACCTTTCCCTTGCCAATCTCGTCATGAGTGTAAAAAGCTTTTGTTGACATTGAAAAATTCCTCCTTTTTATAATTAAAAATATAAATTTTCAAATTTACACCAACTAAAGTATATAAGGAGAAAATGTAAATGTCAAGCGGTTCTTGCGGGGATTGATAAAAAATTCACAATATCTTTATAAATTTGACAACTATGGGGTGGAAGGTACGTTTTCCAAGTAATAAAGGGTAATTTCTTTGCTGTATCGGAGGGCGTACCAGGCTTTCTCGCCGGATAAGTGCATCTGCGGGAAAGGTGGCACCGGCGACTCGGAAAATATGAAGGTCGGAAGGGAATCGTCCGGTAATTCCGGGAAGTCTTCTGTTCCGGCAACATACGCATGTGCATTCGGATAAAAGTAAGTACAGTAATCCGCAAGATTGGACTGCAGGCGGTTATCGGTCAGAAAAACAAGATTAAACTCCTCCGTATTTGAAATGTCCCGTTCTTCCAAAACCTCTCCGGTATAAGAAAACAGGTATTTGATCGGCTGTACGTACCCGTGATACAGGAACGATCGATGCGGCTGTGAAAAATGAAAGGCACCGAGCAACCAGAAGAAGGTAAGTGTAAGCGGGAAAAGAATGTTTTGAATTCGCTGCGTGGTTTTCTTTGACAGCCTGTCCTTTGGTACAAGGCGGGGGAGCCTTATAAACAGGAAAAACAGGGCGGTTAAGAATACCGGAATAATTAGCATGTTACGTTGGATTATATGACATTTCATGTAGCTTGTATAGCCGGTCATGTAGTTAGAAAAGAACACTGTAAGAAGCATCCAGCCGGCAGTGAAAAAGTCAGTGAGCTTAAACTGTCCCAGACAGGCAAAAAACAGGTAAAGCAAAACTGTCCCGAGCCAGATGCCCCAAAATGTGACATGCATATCGGAGAAAAAATCAAACCAGGAGGTAAATACTGCTTTAAAAAACGGAGTTTCCCGGTTTACTGTAGAAATCATGGATTTCTGCGGAGTGACAAGGGTTGCCACAAAGTAGGAAATCAGCTGGGCAAACAAGCCAAAACAAAGCAGAAATTTCTGGGCGGAGTCGGAAGTAACGGGCGTTTGGAGTGTTTTTATGCAAAAAAAGGCAACAAAAAAAACAAGGTATCCAAAAAAAGCAAGCACCGGCGTATAGGAATTACAACACATTCCTCCGATAAAGGACAGCCCGAGCACGGAAGGAATGTCCTGCTTGCGGTAAAGGCGCAGTAAAAGAGCCAGTCCCATCAGCGTAAAGGAAACCGGGGTCAGGGTCTGTTCAAAGTTCATGAAATATTCCGTAATAAAAGGGAAGGTCGGAAGAGCATACAGAGGAAGCAGGGCGAATTCTTCTCTAAGCCCGGCTGCTTTTAACCAATGACGCAGCTCGAAAAACCAAGCGGTCATTCCAATCAGAAACGGGAGAGCATAGCCGAGATGAAGGGCGGTAATACTTCTTCCGAAGAGAAGGGAAGGAAGCGCATTGATGACGTACTGACGGTTGGCATAGTCAAGAAATGCAACGCCGGTGTAATTTAAGTCGGGTTCTGAAAAGGAGGAAAGTCCCGCGGCTGTCTGCAGGGCCGCCTCATAACTGATATCGGAAAAAGAGAGATTCCCGATGAAAAAGCAGAATAATCCGAGTAAAAACAGATATGCCGCAAGAAGAAAGTAACGCTGCTCTTTCAAGTCGTTTTTCAGGTGAGAAATGAAGGAAAAGCAAAACATACCAAGACAGATAATTCCGGACAGAACCCAGAGCCAGGCTGCCGATATGGAAAAAATCCCGCCGTGACGATAGGCAAGCAGTTCTAAAACAGAAGAGGACAGAAGATATATAAGCAATGCGATGTGAGTCTTTGGTGAAATTGATGATCGTTGCGTCATAATCTTCTGTCCTTTCTTTTACTGTCCCATATGAATGGTGTCCAAATATAATGTGTCAATTAAGGTATCGCCGTCATAAGCAAGATATACCGTAAACAGAACAGGCGTATCCGTTTCTTTGGACACAGTCCCGCTGTAAACAGTTACATTGCCCTGTTTATAACAGACGGCAGTGCAAATAGAATAGGTCTCATCCATGCCGTAGAGACGAAGGTGTTCCAGTGCGGCAGAGTTTAGTGTTGAGTTTACGTGCGAGAGAGAAAACAGTTGCTTGGTGTCAAGGTTAATTGCCCAGAGAGTGCCTTCATGGGAAAATGTATTGTAGTAAATAAGGTTATCCAATAAATATGCCTCAGTAAACCAAAGAGCTGATTGATACAGGTCGGTTTCATAGCCGTAACCAAACGGGATTACGGTATAAGCTTGCGGTTCATCTACCGGAATTTCAATCAAAAGGATGCTTGGGCCGTTGATTGGTTGCTTGTGTGGTGCCAAGGTATAGGAAATGTAGATACAGCGTGTTTCTTCGCGGTAATGCAAGGTGTTTGGTGCCCATGCATACTTCGAAAAGTATAAGCCAAGGTCCACCGAGACATTTTCCAGAGTGTCGGTTTCCGTATAAGCGAGTTTTGAAAAGGTAAGTGTATATGCGTTTTCCTGAGACGGCTCGGTGAACTCCAGGGAGCCCTCGCGGAAAATGAAAAGTTGAGAAGAAGGTCTTGTAAACTCTACGGAAATGTCGTTGTTGTGAAGCGTATCAATAATCGGCATGAAGTAATCCGCATACTGTGGTCCCGGAACCGGTGTAACAGTCGGATCTGCAGGTGGGACTCTGGTAGGTGCAGGAGTTGCCGACGGGGTTGGCGTGATTGTTGGAGATGGAGGGTTTAGTCCCGGGTTACTGCCACCGGAAGAACCCTTTGCCGAGGTCAGCAAGGTAAATAAAACGGCAAGAACAATCACTGCACCCAGAAAAATCGCACCGAGGGTTACTTTATTAGATTTCATGATGGAAGTGATTCGTTCTTCGAGTGCGCTTTTGCTGAAATGATTGCAAAACGGCATGAAAGGAGAACGGGTTTCTTCCATATGAATCAGTGTATTGGCATATGCGGAGCGGGAATCCCCTTCTTCCGATGCCAGAACGCATTCGTCGCAGTAAAATTCCATGTCACGGTTAAACAAAACATACATAACCCATACAAGCGGATTAAACCAATGAATGCACAGGGTAAAAACCATGACGAGTTTTAGCACGGAATCAAAATGACGAATGTGGGAGTATTCGTGGTATAGTACGTAATGTAGCTGTTTCTCATTTTCAAGGTCCATGTTTTTCGGCAGAAGAATGACCGGGTCGAAAATGCCGTAGGTCAGAGGTGCCGAAATACGATCCGACTGGCGGACCTGAATGGTGCGTTTCGTTGGATGATCGGCAAGCCATGCGGCAATTCTTTCATCTTCCACCGGAAGGGAGGTCTGAAATTCCCGGTAACAGCGGAAATAGGTGACAGCAAAAAACACGGAAAACAGAACAAGTCCGATGATCCAGAAAAAGGTTTCAAACGGGACAAAAAGTTCCTTGTACGGGCTAATCAGAATGGAAATTCCCGAGGTAAAGGCGTGGGAAGGTGTGGTGTAAAAAACGCTCTCTTCCGGATAAACGGCTCCGTCCGGAGCTATATAATAATTGAGTTCGTCCGAAGCATCAACGGTGCCGGGTAATGGTGTTACGATTGGTGCAAGAAAATTGACACTTGGATTTCCGGTCACCAGTACAGTACGAGGTACAGTCAGTGCATCTGACAGTGCATCAGAACCCGGAAGCAACGAGTACAGGCTAAACTCCGAAGGAATGGAAAACGGGAGTAACAGGCGAAGCAGGGCGATACTCCAAAGAAGGACAAACACTTTCTTCGGTAGACGGTGCAGCGCTACAGCTCGTATAATAATGATGGCAACAATCAGGATTGCGCCATAAAAGCTCATTTGAAGTAGAGACATGGAAAACTCCTTTCTTTAATGAAGAGATAGCGAAGGGTTACTCTAACTCCTTTACCAGCTGTTTTAACTTTTCAAGCTGTTCTTTGGAAACTTTGTTTCTGCCAAGCAACGCGGCAAACAGCTTGTCAGCAGATCCGTCATAAATTTTGTCAATCAGTTCATCGGTTTCATCTGCCTGGACATCTTCCTTAGGGATGAGGGCGTGGCACATAAAATTCGGCTCGGTGCGTTCAATGGCGCCCTTTTTGATACAACGCTTAATCAATGTATAAGTGGTGTTGACGTTCCAGCCGGTTTCTTCGGCTAAAATTTCTGCAATCTGTTTTGCAGTAGTATCACCTTCCTGCCAAAGGACGTTCATTATTTTTAATTCAGAATCAAATAATTTTACTGGCATAAAGTATCTCCTTTCATAAGACTAGAGTAGTATCAAGTTTTCTACATACTACCACAGTCTTATAAAAATGTCAATACTACCAGAGTAGTTTTTGTGATAAATTTCTATTTGAAAACAGATAGAACATGTGGTAGAATAGGACAAGAAAAAATTTAAGGAGATATGAACAGTGAAAGAGAAGATTACAAAGACAGTTCAGAATTTGATGAATAAATTAAATGAGTTAACAAAAGGAAAGGCAAAGCTGGTTCTTGCAGCGGCGGCAGCAGTAGTGGTTGTGCTGGTTGTGGTTATTATTGCAGTATCAGGAAATCCGTTGTATAAAAAGTATAAGACAGGAGAGTTATTATATATTTCTCCGCTCAGCAGTGCGCACACGGATTTATATGAAGAGAGCTTTGAATATGTAAAGCTGTCCGGCAGAAAGTTTGAAATTCTGGTGGACGATGAAAAAATCACAGTAAAGAAGCCGGAGATTCAGTCGGAAGAAATTACCGAAGAGAAAATGACAGAGATTCAGAGTGCTCTTTGGGGTGATACCAGCAAGCTGGATTTAACAAAAGTGCAGAGATTACATTATGTTTATGATAGTGAAGGAAAGCGTTGTGATTACCTTCTCATGGAAACAGAAGATGGTATGTGGTTTGTAAAGTATTATATCGTAAATGAGAAGATGGACATCTGGCATATTATTGATTTGAAATAAGCGGTGTGTAGGGCTCTCAACAATCCAACCGGATACGAAGGAAAACTCCTTCTTTTGCAGCAGGGATGCTGTGAAAGAAGGAGTTTTTAATTTTCAAGCTATTTTTCCAATTCGTCTTTCAGCAGGGAAAAAGGCATCGGTCCGGTTTCAATCAGAAAGGCATGGAACCGGTAATCAGAATAATCCTCTTCCCAAAGGTCTGCGGCAGTCTCGCGGAGCTCGAGAAATTCTAAAAGACCAATCGCATAAGGAAGATAAGCACCCGGCTCGGAAAGAAGAGTCTGGTAAATGAGGGCAGAGGTTTCTTTTGGGAAACCGTAGTCAGCTAAAAGTGTGGATAACTGCTCCGGTGTGTATCCTTCATAGTGAATACAGATATCGGAGAGAGCATACAGACAAAGTGTGCCAAGCTGGTTGGCCTGGAGGAAGGCGGTCAGGGGCTCTGAAAAGCCGGCATAGTTGTAGCTATAGTATTCCACGTAAGTTGCCCAGCCCTCCTCATAACCGATGGGTGAGAGGAGAAAACGGAGCGGTGAAATATCGTTTGAGAGGGCAGAAACCGTCTGATAGAGGTGTCCCGGATAGCCTTCGTGGACTACGGTCGGAAACAGAGAGTCTTCGTCAAACAAAGGATTCGGGTTGATATAAATGATGTTCTGTTCATAACGGTCAATCGGAGGAATCAGATACATCGCGGGACTGACATATTCCTGCAGGGCCGCTGGGATGTATTTGATTTCATAGTCACCACAGTCAATCAGCGGAAAATCCTTTTCTGATTGCAGGACCACATACTGGATAATTTTGTCCGGGTCGGTTTCCGGGAAGACCGGTTGGATTGCTGTGGTATAGAGGGAGGAATCGCTTTGCAGGGCGGTTGCCATTGTAAGATAAGCGGCGTCAATGGCATCGGTGAGCAGCTGCTTTAACTCGGGAATGGTTCTGTCGGAGCCGGTGGAGGCCTTTACAAGAAGTGCGTAAAAATCCTTTCCGTCTTCATAATAACTTAGTCCGTACGGGTTTTTGCCCGTATCAAGGCAATCGGTCAGCGTGTCAATGAGTAACTCGTATGCAGGGAAGACATAGGTGAACAGTGCCGATTGGTTTCGGACGATGTAATCAGTTTCCTCAGACAGAGACAGACCGAGCGACAAAAGGCGTTCGGCAAAGGTGTCTAACAGAAAATTGTCATCGGGATTCATCAGAAAATCCCGGCACTGAAGAATGATTTCTTCGGCGGTTGCATTGTCCATGAAATAACCGGTTTTACTTTTTTCTTTTTCAAATTCTGCGATTTCCATAAAATATTCATAGACCTCAGGAAGTAACGCCAGGTATTGTTCCACATCATCCTTGTCGTCAAAGCGGTATTCTGCCAAAAGGATTGGCAGCTGCGCCTGAAACCCTGTGACCGGACCGAGGAGCTCGGAAAGGCAGGGAGAGAACGTGTCTTCCATCAGAAGATTCAGATAGCGTTCCAGCACATCATATGTCCGCTGTTCTTCGACAGAAAGAGCCTCACGGTCATAGGTAATCAGCTGTTCATAAAGGGCTGCGGCATCGTCCGAAGCAGAAACGGCATCGGCAATGGAGCCAAGGGAAACCGTGATATCGGTAATACCGTAAGCTTCCGGCTCTGCAAGCGTATAGTGTAGGGAAATGGCATCGCAGGAGACCTCTTCGCAAAAAATGCCGGTAGTAAAGGTTTCAAAGGATGGCGTGGGAGAGGGGATAGCAGAAACGTAGGCGCTATCCGGGGGAGCGTTGTCAATTACGGGCAAACAACCGGAAAAGATGCCAAGAGAAAGCAGGCAAAGCATTGCCGAAATATGTAAATGACAAGTGTTTTTCTTCATTTATTCAAAAGTCCTTTCTTAAATTTCCTTCTTCTACTATATGAAATTATCCCCTTGCTTTATGTTAAGAAAACGGCCCCCGTTGCCGAAATAGATGATAACAGTATTTGGCGGGGTGTCCGCAGAAACGGGGAATTAGAATGAATATAGCAGATGTTTTCGCAGCTTACGGCGTAAAGCAGAATGAACAGAATAAAGGTGTTGTAACGCAGACAGAAAAGACCATGGGAGCACAGCAGACCTCTTCTGTTGCAGAGGCTATTTTATATACGGAAGAGGTTGATTTAAAGCAGCAGCAGACCTCCGATATTTATTCCAAGAACGGAATGGATCCGGCGGAGAATGCAAAAGAGGCAAAGGAAGAGGGAACAGAAGCGGAAAAGAATCAGGAGCGCTTAAATAATGTTTCCGGAAGAATGACGGAGTCTGATATGGCAAAGCTTCAGAGCGAGGGATTTCCGGTGGATGAGATGACAGCAGAGCAGTTAGAGGCTGCAATGGAACGTATTAAGCTGCAGCAGGAACTGGCACAGGGCGCGATAGAGGGTCAGGTAGAGCAGATTGAGGCACAGCGAGCGGCGGTTATTGAACAGGCGATTAAGCAGCTGGCGGGCAATCCGAAGGCAGAGCTGATTGCAGAAAAATTATTAAAGGCAAATCTTCCTGTGACACAGGCTAATTTAGAGAAGGTAGCGGTGGCGTTAGAGAAGGCAGCGGGTGGTGTGAAGCTGACACCAACCGAATGCGAATACATGGTGCGAAACAAGCTGGCACCGACGCTTGAGAACGTGGCAGCGGCGCGTTCGGCGGCACAGAGTTATCAGAGAAAAGAGCATGCCCTGACAGCAGAAGCATGGGCGCAGCTAGAGCCAAAGGTAACCCATCTTTTGTTCCAGGCGGGGCTGCGTGCAAATAACCAGATGATTGAGGCGGCTCAGACCTTTGTAAAGAAGGATATTCCGCTCACAGTAGATAATCTGCGTTCCTACAGCTTGCTTGCAAAGATTAATCTTTCCGAAGAAGACGTGCTTCAGAAGACGGTAGATGCGCTCTCTGTAGGGCAGGATCCGAAGAACACGAATCTTCTTTCCAATACGGCAAAGGAAGTCCGCCAGATTATTAAAAAGACCGGAGCGGTAACACAGGATGCGGTAAATTATGCGGCAACCAAAAAAGCCGGCGAACAGCCGGGTGTTTCCGGAGATAAATTAGAGCTTTCTTTAAACGATTTAAATGAGGCACAGGAACTCATTGACAGCAAGAACGCAGACATGGAAAGCTATCTGCAGGATTTTGCAAACTCGGGAGCTGCCCAGGCGGCATCCATCCGGGCGCGTCGTCAGTTAGAGGAAATCCGAGCGAAGATGACATACGAAGCGGGTTACCGCCTTGCAAAGGAAGGTATCCGCATTGATACAGTCAGCATGAGCAAGCTGATTGATAATTTGCGTGCGCTTGAAAACCGTTTCTTCTCCAGTTTCTTTACCCAGGCGGGTGTGGCAGAGAGCAAGGAAGGTATGGCGATGCTGCGCGACACTACCATGAAGTTAGAAGAAATTAAAAACATGCCGGCAACCCTGATTGTGGATACGGTGGATACAGGCAGCCGGATTACATTAAATGAGCTGCATCAGGCGGGAGCAATGGATGCGGCATTCCGCAAGTTCAGCCAGACCTATGAGACGGTGATGACTTCACCAAACAAGACGTTGGGGGATAATATTCATAAGGCATTCGGCAATGCGGACACGCTGCTTCATGAGATCGGACTTCAGACGACGATGGAAAACCGTCGTGCGGTAAGAATGCTGGGCTACAATTCCGTGGAAGTAACGGCAGAAAATGTGGAAAAGGTTCGTGCATATGATGAACAGCTGCAGAATGTTTTAAAAGAGCTGCATCCGGCAGTAACTGTACGCATGATCCGTGACGGCATTAATCCTCTGGAGGAGTCGATTGAGAATCTTTCTGCAAAGATTGCAGAGATTAAGGAGCAGGAAGGCATTACAACAGACGATAATTACAGTATTTTCTTAATTAATTTGGAAAAGCACAAGGAAATCACACCGGAGGAACGGCAGGCTTATATCGGTGTGTACCGTGCGCTCCATCAGGTGGGAGGTTCTGAGGAAGAGGCCATCGGCGGAGTGTTTAGGAACGGTCAGGAGCTGACCTTGCAGAACTTACTTACCGCAGCCAGAAGCGGAAAGGCGCAGGGCATGAATACGTTAATTAATGACGCATTTAAGGCGGCGGTGCCGTTTGCCAGCGATAAATCCCGGATGGAGGATCAGATTGCGGCAGGTCTTGCAAATGTGAAGGGAAAAGATGCAGAAGCACTAAACAATTTAGCCGAAACGGTCGATAATACTATCAGAGAGTTTGCTACGGACAGGCAGGAAAGCGCCGCAGAGGAAATCGGCAGAGTACGGACCCTGGCAGCAGACGGAGTGAATGCGACCCGTTTCCTTGAAGATTACAGTATTTTGACTACCATGGAAAATATCGAAGCGGCAAAAAATCTTTTGGCAAACGATATGACTGTCTTTAAGGAGTGGAAACGGTTCCACTATATGGAGACCGGAGAAGAAGCAGAGCTTCCGGATTTTGTTGCGGCAATGGAAGACAAGGAGACGATGCAGAAGGCATATCAGGCATTTGCGAATGACTCGAAGGAACTAAAGGCGCGGATGCAGCATGATTCCATTATGACAAAACCGGATGTAAAGTCGATTAAGAAAATGGATATCGGAATCCGTTTTATGAACCGGTTAAGTAAGAGAGAATTTTATCAGATACCGGTCGATACCGGAAATGATATTGTAAACATGAATGTGACCATCCTGGAAAAGGGCGAGGAAAAGGCAAAGGTACTGGCAGAGATTCCGACATGGAATCTTGGCAGGATTTCCTGCGAAGCGACCATTCAGGATAATAAGTTAAAATGTTTCATCACCAGTGATACCAGGGAAGGTACACAGGCGTTGAAAGACCGTCAGCTGAATCTGCTCGGCATTCTTGCCCAGAATCAGATTCAGATAGGTTCCATCTATTACGGAACGGAAGAAGTAAGCGTGGACACTTATTCTTACCAGACAGAAGGCATTTACAAGGATGCACAGGGACGTGAAGAGACACAGGAAACAGACAGCAGCAGGTTATATCGTATCGCAAAATCCCTGGTAGTGCATGTAAGAAATGCAGATGCGGATGTTGCGTAGGAATGGAGGAAACGTAAATGAGAATTAACCATAACATTTCTGCTTTAAAAACAAATAATATTCTTGGTAAAAACAACAGCGCGCTGGAAAAGAGTCTGGAAAGACTCTCTTCCGGTTACCGCATCAATCGTGCAGCGGATGATGCTGCAGGTCTTGCTATTTCCCAGAAGATGAAAACACAGATTGCAGGCTTAAATCAGGCGTCCAGAAATGCGTCTGACGGTATTTCTGTAATCCAGACGGCAGAGGGTGCCCTCGTAGAAGTGGAAGAAATGTTACAGAGAATGCGTGAATTATCTGTACAGGCAGCCAACGGAACTTCCACAGATGAAGACCGTCTGCAGCTTCAGGCGGAGGTAGATCAGTTAAAGGACGAAATCAACCGAATTTCCGAAACGACCGAATTTAATACAAAGAAGCTCCTCGATGGTACGGTAGACCGCCGTTCTTATTCCAGTGACAACAATGTGGAGCTGATTTCCTTATCGGATTCTGTGGATGTAAGAAGCTATAAGCTGGTTGTGGGCGATTATGCAGACCAGGCACGCGTGATTACGGATAAGATGACACAGGCAACCGTGCCGGCGGATAAGACAAGCTATACAATGACCATCAACAATCAGGACATTACGATTGACGCAGGGGATTCCCTGACAGATGTATTGGATAAGCTGACAACCACCTGTGACAACATGGGCATTTATGTCGGATTTACCAGTGGTACAGAGGATGAAAACGGTGTGGGCGGCTACGATACCGTAAGTGCGGATGTGGCAGCAGCAAATCCGAGCGAATATTCCCTGATTTTCTTAACGGATGATTATGGAACGGATGCAAAGCTGGAAATCCACTGTGACGAAGTGCTCGCAGATATGCTCGGCATTTCCAAGTCCGGTGAGCTGGCTTTGGGTAAGGATGGCACAGTGTCTCTTGATATGACAGAAGAAGGCGGATTTTCCCACACGGCAACGGTCAGTGTGGACGGAGATTATGTCACAGTCAGAGACCGTGATGATTTTGAAATGGTATTCCAGGTGAAGGACGGTGCAGCAAAGGATGTAACGGTAACTGTTTTGGATGCGGGTCCGATGACCTTGCAGATTGGCGCAAATGAAGGCCAGACAATGGAAGTCCGTATTCCTAGAGTAGATACCGTAACTTTAAATATAGAAGATGCCAATATCGGTACACAGGCAGGTGCAGAAGCTGCAATTACACTGTTTAACTCGGCCGTAAATGAGGTTTCCACCGTACGTGCAAAGCTTGGTGCATATCAGAACCGTTTGGAGCATGCGATTAACAGTCTGGACGTTTCCGCAGAAAACTTAACGGAAGCATTGTCCCGTATTGAGGATACTGACATGGCAGAGGAAATGGCAACCTATACACAGCTTCAGGTGCTGACACAGGCAGCAACTTCGATGCTTGCACAGGCAAATGAAAGACCGCAAAACATCCTTAATTTATTACAGAGCTGATAGGTGGTGTGGGAGGTAAGTCATGACCAAGGACAGAATCAAAGATTATACTTTGCGGGTTTCCCAGGCATCGCCGTGTGAGTTGGTTGTTATCATGTACGACATCATTTTAGATGATATCGCGGCGGCAAAGGCGGCTTTAGAGGGAGAGAACCGCCTGGCATATCAGAAGGAATTGACGCATGCCGGAAAGTTTTTAAACGAACTGATGGGAGTACTGGACTTTTCTGTTCCGCTTTCCTATCATCTGATGAGCTTATATATTTATGCAAACAAGATGCTGACAAAGGCAAGGGTGAGCGGAAACGCAGAAACGCTTGCAGATGTCGAAATGATTATAGAAAAATTGCGTGCCGGATTCGACGGGATTAAGAATCAGGATACGACCGGACCTGTGATGCAGAATGTGCAGCAGGTCTATGCAGGTCTGACCTATGGGAAGGGTCAGCTTAATGAAGCCTTTTTGAATCCACAGGATTACAACCGTGGATTTAATGCCTAACATAATAAGTACAATCCTAATGCAAAGGTGGGAGCAGTGATGGACTGCTCTCACTTTTGTGTTTCACCAAGGGGCGTCGTTTCCTCGGACCTTACTTCTTTCCTGCCTCTGCAGCTGTCTTAAAAAACGCAGCCACCCTACTCAAAAACTTATCTCCTGCAAGGCGACAGCCGGTGGTCATGAACAAAGAGACGGAACCGAAAACTCGGCGGTCGGGGAGATGAAACATTTGAATAAGAGGATGTTACGGAAAAGTGCGAAGCGCTTTTATGAAAAGGCGATGGAGGCTCTTGGAAAACGTGTTTTCCAGAGGCCTCTACCGCCTTTTCTAAAATCGCGTCCTACGGACGCTTTCCGTAACATCCCTTTTGCAGACATCCTTTCCCCTTCCCGCCTCAGACAATTCGGCTTCCGTCTCCTTATTCCCACCTATTCCTGTCGCCTTGCAGTTCGGAGTTTGTGGTAGGGTGCTGCATGTTTTTTTAAGATGGCTGCAGCGGCAATCTTAGTAATGTCCGAAGAAACGACGCCCCGCCGCCCCACATCGGCATGTCGCGAAGCGATATGCCGATGGAACTACGCTGCATGTTTTTTGAGGAGTTGTTGAAAGCGGCATGTCGCGAAGCGATATGCCGATGGAACTACGCTGAATGTTTTGAAAAATATACATTGTCGAAAAAAGGAGAATGTGGTAAAATATAGTGTGATAGTGGAGGAGTGTGATTTTTTACATATTCTCTGCGAAGAAACGAAGACAAATTTCCTATCCGGAGGTAAAATAAATGAAGAAGAATTTGAGAAGGATACTGGCGGCGGCATTTGGAGCGGCGTTGCTTTTTGGCAGTGTTTCCAGAATACCGGCACATGCAGATGTGGCAGAGCCGTGCGACGTACATACGTATAGTTATGATTGCGATACGACCTGTAATATTTGTGGCTATGAAAGAAGTGCGAGCCATACGTATAATCTGTACGGACAGAATTATTATTACCATTGGTTGAAGTGTGAGTGTGGCGCGAAGTTAGATATTATTGCACATGACTTTGACAGTGATTCGGATTTGACCTGTTCGGAGTGTGGTTATGAGCGTCATCTGGAACATAAGTATGATACTCCGGGAGCGGACAGTACCTATCATTGGGATGAGTGCTCCTGCGGAGAAAAAAAGAACAAAGAAGAACATCTGCTGGTGAAGAGAACGGACGGCACCTGGCATTGGGATGAATGTACGGAGTGTAGCACAAAGGTAAACATCGGCGCGCATGTATGGGGTGCGGGTGTGACAGAAGGTGACGTGACAACGTATACCTGTACTATCTGTGGCAATCAGAGAACGGTAGATGCTCAGGGCGGTTCTTCCGGTGATAACACTGGAGATGGAACCGGCGAAAACCAGGGCGATAACACAGGTGAAGGTGGCCAGGGAGGAACTTCCGGTGATAATACTGGAGACGGAACAGGCACAGGTGATGGTATCGGAAATGGTGAAGGAACAGGTAATACTCCGGGTGGAAATACCGGTGAAGACGGAAGCGGAGACAACAACGGCAACGGTGAAGGCTCCGGAAATACTTCCGGTGATAACACCGGCGATGATAACAGCTCCGGTGACGATAGCAACGGAGACGACTCCAAGGACACAAAGGGCGGTAACTTCGGTAAGTGGCTTTTTGGTATCATTGGCGGTGTAGTAGTGCTGTGGGGCGGCGCTATTGCCGGTTACCTGATTTATCAGAAGAAAAAGGGTGCAGATAATTCTGTAAAGGAAAGTAAAGAAAGCGTATAACGACAAGAATTGTGCAGGAGTGGCAGAGATGCTGCTCCTGTTTTTTGTTCATAGAGGTATATATAAGGCAAATGGTTTATTGCGGAGGCATGTGTATTTGATTATAATGAAATTAAATTCCTTGTGGGGAAGAGAAAAAGTAGATGGAGGGAAAGAAAAATGAACAGATGTAAAGGGGTTTGGCTGTGTGTGTTCTCTCTTGTACTGGCGTTTGTGTTGTCGGGAGAAGCAAAGCAGGTGCTGGCAGAAGAATGTACAGAGCATGTGTATGATTATGATTGTGACCATAAATGTAATGTTTGTGGTGAGTATCGGGCGGTAGAGCATTCCTTTGACACGGTTTGTACCGATGCGAAGTATTCGTGGAAGGTATGTGAGTGTGGAAAGACATGGGATTACCAGAAACATTATTATACGAATGCAAATGACACCATATGTTATTGGTGCGGATACAAAAGAGAATTAAAGCATAAATTTGAAACGCAGATGAGTGACGAATTATATCATTGGGAACAGTGTGATTGCGGGGAAGAGACGGAAAAAGAATTACATGTGTATTCCGGAGACGATTGTGAGAGATGTGGACATAAAAAGCCAACTTGGTATAATGAAAGTGCACATTTGACAAAAGATGGAAAAGTGTATCTGTCCATCGAGGAAGCAGCAGCGTATTTAAAAGACCATCTTGTACAGAGAAATATTGGCATGGAAGTCTGCTACTATTTTGAGAAGGAGATAGAGTTGCTCATAGGAGAGGAGCAAACAGCGCTTTTTGAGGAAATATGTAAATATACCGGAAGAGCAACAGAAGGTGATATCTTGTGGGATAACTGGGAAGGAAAATATTACTATGATGATATCTATGACGATAAAATACATTATATTGCTTTAACTGGCTGGTTTCCGGATTATGCTTCTACAGCAGAGCAAGAGCGATGGCTAACGGAAGAAATTGACCGGATTTTTGAAGAATTACAGATTGAAACTATGACAGAGTATGAGAAGGTCTGTGCTATTTACAAATATATTTGTGATAATGTATCTTATGCGCATGAGATTAGTGATCCTGCATGGAATGATTCCCATACGCAGGAAGTTGCAAATGCATATTGGGCTTTAAAAACAGGATACGCTATATGTGACGGTTATGCAGATTTGGTTTATCGGATGATGCTTCAGGCAGGAGTTAATGCGCGGATAGTATCCGGTACGGTGGGATATCATGCGTGGAATATTGTAGAAGTGGACGGAGTATATTATTGCGTTGATGCAACGAATGATGCCACGACGACGGATTATCCGTATTTTCTATGTGGATTAGCGGAGTTCAGGGAATTAGGGGCCATACACTGGGAGGACCCGGAGTATCATACCAAAGAGTTTTTTGCAGAATATCCGGTGTCTTTTACGTCATACGGAAAGGTACTTCCGAAGAGCGGAGATGTGGCCGCTTCCGGGGTGAATAACGAAGGCACAAACTGGTCCTTGACAAGCGATGGCATACTGACAATCAGTGGAAGCGGCAAGATCGGCAATCCTTCATGGAAGGAATGGAAGGGATTTGTAAAAAAAATAGTAATAGAAGAGGGGATTACAGAAATTAGTATGGAGGCATTTGCGTATTGTCCCGGACTGGAGGAAGTGCTTATTCCGGAGTCTGTGACGGTTATTGCAGATAAGGCATTTACTTATTGTGATAGTTTACAAAAAGTTTCTTTACCGGAAGGTCTAACCTATATCGGAAACTCTGCTTTTGAAGGGTGCGGTTCCTTGGAAGAGGTTATTTTACCTGACAGTGTGGAATATTTGGGAGAAGGTGCATTCCGCATGTGTTATGGACTGGAAAAGGTAGTCCTTTCCCCAAAAATGAAGAAGATTGCGAGGGAAACTTTCTGGAGAAGTGAAAATCTTCTGACAGTAATTATACCGGAAGGAATTGAGGAAATTGGAGATAGAGCATTTCTGGAATGTACCGGTTTAGAGGAGATTGTTCTGCCGGATACGCTGAAAAAATTAGGACAGAGTGTTTTTCAACATGCGTTTACCTACAAGAAAAAGGTATCGCTGACTGTGTCGAAAGGTATAACAGAAATTGGAGACATGTGCTTTGAGAAGTGTAATATAGCAGAACTTATCTGGCTTGCGCCAATAGAGACTATTACGGAAGAAATGTTTGCTCAATGTCGATACATGGAGCGATTGGTGCTGGGCGATTCTATAACAAAAATAGAGTTTCGAGCATTTGCTTATTGTATTAGTTTGGAGACAATTGTTTTGCCGACAAGTCTGAAAGAAATAGAAAGGGCGGCCTTCCTATGCTGTAACTCTCTGAAAGAACTTACAATTCCGGCAGGTGTAGAGGTATTAGGCGACTGGGCTTTTGGAGAGTGCGAGGCGTTAAAAAAGGTAATTTTTGAGGGAAACCCGCCAAAGGTAGACGGAGGGGCTCCATTCACTTTTAAGGGAGAGGCTTACTATCGGGAAAATGGTGCATGGACAGGAACAGATAAGAGCAATCTGGTATCTGGCGAAAATGTGACGTGGATTGTAATGCATGCTGAGGGGGAAGCACATACAAAGCAAAATGTATGGTATGCAGATGAATTTGGACATTGGAAGCCATGTGGCGTCTGTAATGAAAAGCTTGATAGAGAAGACCATGTGTTTGACTCTGAAGCGGATATGTCTTGCAATATCTGTGATTATTGCAAAGTGGCGAAAGGAGTTCATTTTTATAACCTGCAGAAATTTGACGAAATCAATCATTGGAATGAGTGTGCTTGCGGAGAAAAGGATTCTATAGAGACACATCAGTGGGACGGCGGAATACAGAAGGGAAACAACATAGAGTATACATGTAGTGTGTGTAGGATAATAAAATCTGAAGTGATTCCTGCAACTCCGACACCTACGGTTATGCCTACAACGAAACCTGCAGTAACCCAAACGCCTATTCCGACAGCAGCGAATCCGGAGCCGACGGAGACACCTACGGTTGCGCCAACCGATTCGGAAGTAGTGACAGGAGATAACACCGGAAGCAGCGGCAATAACATGATGGTCGTTATTGCGGCAGTGGCAGCAGTGGCAGTCATTGGCGGCGGAGTAGGTATCGGTTTTGCAGTAAAGAAAAAGAGAGGATAAAAAAATAGAAATAAAAGAACACCGTGTCCAAACCGGACACGGTGTTTTGCTATGCGCATATTGAAACAAGATTATTCTATTTCTCATCCAGTCTCTTTGTGGATTCTCTCGGAATGAACTTCGCACGAAGAAGCATTTTGGATAATGCAACCCCGCGGATTAAGCCGTCTAACATCAGCACGGCACTTTTTCCGAGGTCATATCTGTCCTGGCGGATGGTGGTCAGCTTTGGTGTCAGTTGGCTGGCAACCGGGAGGTCGTCATAGCCGATGACGCTGATATCGTCCGGTACTTTTAAGTTCATGCGGTTTAATTCGGTGATAACACCGCTGGCAATCATATCACTTGCACATACAATGGCGGTGGCGCCGTTTTCAATAAAGGCCGGAACGTGGGATTTTGCACAGTCCGGCACGTAATAGCCATATGCAACCAGATTTTCATCCGGTTCAATACCGTTTTCGCGCATATGCTGTAAGAATGCCTGGTTACGCTCTTCGGAGACCATGGAGTTTTTGGTGCCGTTTAGAAATGCGATTTTTTTATGCCCCATGGCAACAAGGTGGTTGACGGCATGTCCGATACCTTCGTTACTGTCAGTACCTACATAGCCGACATGGTGGTTAGCCGGGATGTAGTTGTCAAGGAGTACGGTAGGAACCGTGGTCTTATTTAACTGACGGATCCAGTCATCATGCAGGGTAAAACCGAGCAGGAAGGCACCGGAAAAACCGTGGCGCAGCATGTAGCTGTCATATTTTTCGGTGGTCTGCATGGTTAAGTTTGATGGGATTACAGTTACTTCCCAATTGCGGCTTGCTGCACCGAGCTTAAAGCCCATGACGATTTCATAACCGAACTGGTCAATGGTTTCGTAGTCCATGTTGCGGTCTTCAATAAAAACGCAGACCTTTGTGGTGGTGCGGTTCCTGATTTTCTTGGACGCATAGCCCATTTCAACCGCAGTATCTAATACGAGCTGTCTGGTTTCTTCGCTGATGTCGCTGGCACCGTTCAATCCTTTGGATACCGTGCTGACAGCAATGCCAAGGCGCTCGGCAATGTCTTTGATGGTTGGCATATAAAATAGTTCCTTTCTGTCGTTGATACAGAGAGTATTCTAGCATACATCAGAGTCCTTTTCAACGAAACTTTCGAAACTTTCGAAAAAAGTTAAAAAGAGAGAAGTGCGGTGAGTTTCAACACACTTCTCCAAAAAACAAGGATTATTTATTTTTTACAACGCTTCTTTTTTCAAGGTAATACCAGAGGTAGCTGATACCAAGAAAAAGTGCGGTTAAAGCAAGTAAAAAGACAAATACCAGCGGACCGTAGGCATCCAAGTCCAAAAACGGATAGATATAATAGGATTCAACTCCTACCTCAGAGAACCAGATAAGCCGGTTTAGTCCGAGAACAAAGGACTGTATTACATAAAAGAAAGGGAAAATCATCATGTAAAGTACCTGTGACTTTTTCAGAGTTCCCTTTTCAAAAAACAGAATACGGTCTAAAACCATCACCAAAGGACAAAACAGATGGATTGTCAGGTTTTTAAAAGAAAGCAAACGGTTCTGTGTCCAGCCGGTCGGAGCAAGGTAACACCAGAAAATAAGGAATGTTACAACAATGGCGATGCATGCCGCAAAGGAAAGGACCGGATGGAAACCGTAGTTTCCGTCGTTCTGTTTGGATCGGAGCTTCTTTATTGTCTTAATAATAGAAAGCAGAAAATAAATCCAGACATAAATGTTTGACTGTATGGTATATGTAAATAATGCATGTGGATGAGGGTCATCCGAAAATACACGAAGACTAATCAAAAGTCCGAGTGTGATAAGCAAAAATGATGCAATACGGTAAATTAAGATGAAGGTTCCGTTGTTTTTCAGTGCGGTAAGCTTGCCTGTGTTGCCCATCTGTATAATAACTCCTTGCTAATTTCACAAATTTTAATTAATTCTATCATATATGACAGAAAAATGCATTAGTTCTTTTCTACAAATGGGATTATTTTTATGAACAAAACGGTTGCGGTTGAAGAACGGCAGAAAAAGAGTTACTATTAAGTTGGATTAAATAAAAGTTCCAGGGAGGATGTTAATAGAGATGCAAAAGAGAAAGAACAAAGAAAAAAGCAACTCGATTGCTGCGAAAATTAAGCGGGCAATGTTTAACTGCAGTGCAGTATGTCTTGGAATCTTGGGTGTTGTATCGTTAGGATGTGTTACCGGTAGCGTACAGACCATTTTGGACGATAATATGACGGAAACAGCAGAAGGTGCTGCGGGTTTAATTGAACGAGAAATCGCGGCGATGAAGCAGGTACGTGCCGGAGCAATGGCGTCTACCGAGCTTTCCAACGAGCAGGCAGCTGCAATGCAGAAGCTGGAAGATGAAATGAATCAGATTACGGATGTCGTTGCGAGCAACTCCGCAGCGGCAGAAGAATCTTCGGCAATTTGCGAGGAATTGTCCGCACAGGAAACCGGGTTAAATGAATTGGTAGAGGAATTTGAGATTTAAGAAAGACAAAAGGAGGGCTTCCGTGCGGAGGCTCTCTTTTTATGCAGAAAATACGCAATAATTGCAGGTGAGGGAAAAGAAACTTCTTGACATGAGCGGGAAAATACTTTATGATGAATTCATAAAACGAAAATTTACGAAAATTACTTGATAAACGAGAAAGGTATGGTAAGAAAGATGGGAGATAAAAGTGCAAAGGCTTTAAAGCGCGGTGCCGGTCTGCTCATGCCAATCAGCAGCCTTCCCAGCCCTTACGGAATCGGAACGCTGGGCAAAGAAGCTTACAAGTTTGCTGATTTTGTAAAGGAAACGGGCGGACGTTACTGGCAGGTACTTCCGATCGGGCCGACCAGCTACGGCGACAGCCCGTATCAGTCCTTCTCTGCATTTGCCGGAAATCCGTATTTCATTGATTTGGATGTTCTGGCAGAAGAGGGTTTACTGTTGCAGGAAGAGATTGACGAAAAGGACTGGGGCGAAGAGGAAGATAAGGTAGATTATGCAAAGATTTATGAAAGCCGTTTTGAGGTGCTCCGCAAAGCTTATGCAAGAAGTAAGCACGCAAACACAAAGGCATTTAAGACCTTTGTACAGGAGAATGAATACTGGCTATCGGATTACAGTCTTTACATGGCAGTAAAGGGCTCGTTTGAGAGCAAGTCCTGGACAGAATGGGACGACGATATCCGTTTGCGTCAGCCGGAAGCGGTGAGTCGTTATGAAAAGAAGTTAAAGAGCGAAATCGGTTTCTGGAACTTCTTACAGTTTAAGTTTGATGAACAGTGGAAGAAGTTAATGGTATATGCCCATGAGCTTGGAATTGAAATTGTTGGCGATATTCCTCTTTATGTTGCCATGGACAGTGCCGATGTCTGGGTACATAGTGACTTGTTCGAGCTGGACGAGGATTTAAGAGAGATTAACATTGCAGGAGTTCCGCCGGATTTGTTCTCTGAGACAGGTCAGCGTTGGGGTAATCCGCTTTACCGTTGGGATGTCATGGAGCAGGACGGCTTCTCCTGGTGGAAGGAACGTATGAAATCCTGCGCATATCACTATGACGTTATCCGTATCGACCACTTCATTGGAATTGTGAATTATTATTCCATTCCGGCTACTTGTCCGACCGCTATGGAAGGTAAGTGGAAGAAGGGTCCGGGTAAGAAGTTAACCGATATGATTAATGAGACCATCGGCGATAAGAAGATTATTGCAGAGGATCTTGGTGTGCTGACACCACCGGTAATCAAGCTGATTCAGGCAAATGGTTATCCGGGCATGAAGATTCTTGGTTTTGCGCTTGATGCAACCGATCCGACCAATGAATATCTGCCTCATAACTTTACAACAGATAATTCCATCGTATACATCGGAACTCATGACAATGAGACGCTGGTAGGCGCATTGATTGAGCTTACGGAGGCACAGCAGGAGAGACTTGCTGATTACTACGATGCAAGAAATCCTTATGATATTGCAAGAGCAATGATTAAGAGAGCATACTCGTTAAATTGCCGTGTGGCTATTTTCCAGGTGCAGGATTTACTGTATCTTGACAATGCTGCCCGCATGAACTTCCCGTCTACCCTTGGCGGCAACTGGGAATGGAGAATGACGGCAGACCAGTATGAAAAGATTGACGCAGCTTATTATAAGAAGCTCGCAGAATTATACTATAGATAGACGCAGAAACTAAAGCAAAGATTTTTGATATTTCCATATTCGACTGTCCTGACTCTCTGAGAGATAGGTACGGATACAGCAAACACATCGTTGGATGTGTCGTGATGAAGACGAACCTATGTCGGAAGAGCGCAAGGACAGGAATAGGAAATAGACAAAAATCTTTTTTTATTTCGAAAAATCTTATTTGCCGGCTTCTCCGGCCTTTAACTGTTTCATGAGATATTTATATCGGTCCTGGATGGAATTGATTCGGTAAATGCTGCTACTGATTAAATCCGGGTCAACAACGTTTTCAAAGAGGGAGTAGGCGGCATCCAGTTCTTCGCGGGTGGCATTAATCTCCTGAAGCAGAATCTCTTTTGCAGTTGTCTTTTTTCTTTTTGTGAATGGCACACGTTCAACCCCTTTCTTTTTTACAAGTATAGTCTCAGTTTTTAGGGTTTATACATAAAACTTTTCTTTTTTGAATATATAAGTAGAGAGAAAATAAAGGAGGCTCGGTGGGATGAAAAAGTGGACAGATTATTTGGTGGATGCAATATTTAGGGGTGTTGTGGGGCTGGTTGTTTTTTATGTTTTAAAGGCGGTCTGTGTTGCAAACGGATATTTTGTTTTTGCAGGAATCAATCCGCTAAGTTTCCTCCTGGTTGCAATCCTTGGAATTCCCGGATTTTTGCTGGCTTTGACGGTTGGTTTGATCCATTTTTTATAGGTTTTCTTGTTAATATTGCATAAAATAAGAGCGGATTTTTGCGCAGATTGACGAAAATCCATTTCCAGCTAATTGGAAATTCTTTGTTGCAAAACATACAAAAAAAGAGGATTTTTTTGTGAAAAACAACGAAGTTGAAAAACTTGAGGAATTTGCGTTGACAAATTCGGAAAAAAGACGTTATCATGTGGACAAGATTTCTAGTACGATTCCGGTCTTCCGGAAAGAAATTTCTAAATTCCTATTTATTATTCTTTAAATTCCAATGAATTCCCAAAGAGGAAATCAACAGGAAAGAGAGGTGAGTGTTTGGAGCAGGTCATCGGAGTTTTCGATGGACAGGCTGAGTATGCAGGACAACTGATTCACTACATTAATGAAAGAAAAGACATTGGCTGCTTTGCGGTTAACTTTCGCAAGGAAGAAGAGCTTTTGTCCTTTTGTGAACGGAAAAAACTTGTTTCGTTACTTTTGGGTGGAAAGACGAAAGAAGAAATCGCATCGTTAAAGGACAAACTGCCGGCCGGGATAAAGGTATGGGAGCTTTCGGATGAGTTGGGTGACTTAGAGGAGAGCTGTCTGTTCCGTTATCAAAAGGTTGGGAATCTGATTCGCACGGTGATGGCAGAAGCGCAAAGAGAAACAGCGATGCAGTTATGCGGACTGTTTGTGGTTTTTTCTCCGGAAAGCAACCGGATGGCAGAAAAGTATGCGCTTTCTTTTGCAAAGGAACTGGCGGAGAGAGGCAGGACATTATTTTTGCCGTGGGATGCTTTTTTGGGATACAAAAGAGCAGAAACCGAGGAAACAGAAAATCCGTCCGTCAGCGAATTACTGTATTTTTTGCGGAAGGACATCCGGCAGGCAAAAAAATTGTTTGCAGGAATCCGGAAGAAAAAAGGAATGGAGTATTTTTGCGGTCCGGATTACTGTTCGGATCTGTGGCAGTATTCCCCGGAAGAAATGCAGAAGCTTTTAGTGTGTTGCAAGGAATACGGAGGATATGACCATATCGTATTTCTTTCCGGAATGTTTCATGATGGGATTCTTTCTGTCATGCATCAGAGTAGTCGGGTCTATTTGGTCTGTTCAAAGTCAGAAGAAGGTGAATCCAGAAAAAGAGAGTTTTTGCGCCAAATGAAATATGCAGGAGAGCAGGAGGTTCTGTCAAAGCTGCAGGAAACGGAGGCGGTTGAATGAATGAGCTGAAGAAAAAGCTCCGCAAGGAGATTGTGGAAGCATTTGATTACTCCGGAGAAATTACAGAGGCAGAATTGTTTGAGAAAATTGACAGTGCTGTTTTAAAGGAGGCAAGGACTAATTTTCTGACACTGGAAAAAAAGGAAAAGCTTCGGAAGGAGCTTTATGCGTCCATACGAGGATTAGACATTCTGGAAGAACTGCTGGAGCAGGAGGACATTACAGAAGTTATGATTAATGGTCCGGATGCGGTTTTTGTAGAAACCGGGGGGAGGCTGCAGCGGTCGGAAAAGACGTTTGAATCAAAGGAAAAACTGGAGGACATTATTCAGCAGATTGCAGCAGGAGCAAACCGTGTGGTGAATGAGGCCAATCCGATTCTGGATGCCAGGTTAAAAGAAGGCTCACGTGTCAATGTGATTTTATCGCCGGTTGCGTTAAACGGTCCGGTGGTTACCATCCGGAAGTTTGCAAAAGAGCCCTTTACCATGGAACGTCTTGTGGAGGCAGGAGCGTTGACAGAAGAGGCAGCGGCATTTCTTGGGAGTCTTGTAAAAGCAAAATATAATCTGTTTATCAGCGGAGGGACCGGTTCGGGCAAGACAACGTTTTTAAATGCGCTGGCAGGATTTATCTCTCCGGAGGAGCGCTTGGTTACCATTGAGGATGCGGCGGAATTAAAAATAACAGGAATTGAGAACCTGGTTCGTTTAGAAGTCAGAAACAGGACGGACGAGGGCTGTCGGGAAATTTCCATCAGGGATTTGATCCGGGCAGCGCTTCGGGCCCGTCCGGACAGGATTATTGTAGGAGAAGTGCGGGGGGCAGAAACCATTGATATGCTACAGGCAATGAATACCGGGCATGATGGTTCTTTGTCGACCGGACACGGAAATTCTACGGCAGATATGCTCGATCGTCTGGAGACAATGGTGTTGCTGGGGGCAGATATACCGCTGATGGCGGTGCGAAAGCAAATTGCTTCTGCGATTGATGTTATTGTGCATCTCGGACGACTCAGGGACGGCAGACGCTGTGTGCTGGAGATTGCAGAAGTACTTGGCTGCAGAGACGGAGAAATAGAGATTAACCCGTTGTTTGTATTTACAGAGGGGCAGGGGGAGGCTTCGGACAGTGTGACAGGGTCACTGAAGCGGACCGGCAGCGCCTTCGTGCAGCAAAGAAAGCTTTTGCGCGCAGGAGGGAAAGGAAGGGAAACGGTTGAAGAAGAAAAATGAGGCTGCAAAACTGGCAGGAATCGTACTGAAAACTTTTGGAATTTCTATTCTGACCATGTGGGCTTTTTTTGATTTTTCTGTGGTTTCTTTGGGGGTGCTGTTGGCGGCGCCGCTGGATATCCTGCGGGAGAGAAAGCGGTTAGAAAAAGAAAGCAGGTGGAACCTTACACTGGCATTTAAGGACTCACTTCTTTATTTTCGTAATGCATTGACGGCAGGGTATTCGCCGGAAAACGGAATGAGGGAAACCTTAAAGGGGCTGGAGCAGATGTACCACCGGGGACATGACATTTGTAAGGAGTACCGGAGAATGATAACCGGGATGGAGCTTGGAAGCAGTATGGAAAAGGTGTGGCTGGCTTTCGGAGAGAGGAGTGCATCCGAGGATATCCGGCAATTTGCAGAAATTCTTTCTGTTGTAAAGCGGACAGGGGGAGATCTTAGCCTGATACTTCGGCAGTCAGGGGATATCCTTCAGGATAAAATTGAGTTAAAACGGGAGCTTCGGGCGGCGGTTGCTGCAAAGGAAAGTGAGTTCCGGATTATGTGTGTGCTTCCGTACGCCATACTTTTTTATCTTAAGCTGTTTGCGCCATCTATGAGCGAACTGCTGTATCATAACACATTTGGGATTGTTTTCATGTGGGGAGTGTTTTTGTGTTATCAGGGATTCCGGTACCTGGGTGAGAAAATCATTCAAAGGGAGATGCTGGGATAGGATAAAAGGAGTGAAAATAAATGCGGGGACTGGTGTCCGAAGAAAAAATCCGTTCGGCAATGGTGCTGTATCCGGGAAAGACAAAAAAAGAAGTAGAAAGCAAGCTCAGGGAAGACATCAAAAAAAGACTGCAAAAAACATTGATGGTAACAGGGCTTCTTTTGGCTATGTCGCTGATACTCCTTTATAAAGAACGAAAAGAAGGCAGGATACAGGCCCTGGTGCGTCCTGAGATGGGAATGGAAGAGACCGTACAGACCGTGCAGATAGAAACAGCAGACGGATGGCGCAAGACAGAGGTTTCGGTTTCGGCAGTGGAGCTGGAAGAGGAGCAGATCGACAAGCTCCATCAGGAAACAGAGGCGTATCTGGATACGGTGGTGGCGGGGGAGAATGAGAACCTGCAAAGAGTAGAATGCAATCTGTATTTTCCGGACGAGGTATTGGATTCCTTTGAAGTCAGCTGGAGTACGGACGCTCTTTGGCTGCTGGATGTAAAAGGGGAAGTGCACAACGACGGACTGACCGAGGAAAAAGTGGTTACTATAACGGCAAAGATAGAGTACGGAACGGAATTTCGCGTGTATGAAAGACGGGTTGTGGTGTGTCCTAAGGAGTATACGCAGGAAGAAAAACTGCTGCTTGGAATAGAAGAGGAGCTGATAAAGCTTGAGGAAACATCCAGAACTCAAAAAGAGGTAGCTCTTCCGGAAATGATTAACGGGAGAAAAATACAGCTTTTAGAGAACAAAGGGTTATCTTCTGTTGGTTTTCTTGGAATTCTGGCGGTGCTTTTGCCGGTGTTTGTATACCAGAATTATTTCAGTGAAATAGAAAAAAAGAAAAAGGACCGGGCGGATCAGGCGAGAAACGGGTATACGGAGTTTGTCACAAAGCTTTCCCTGATGCTTGTGGCCGGAGTTTCGGTCAGAGAGGCGTTTGGCCGGCTGGCAAAGGAGTATGCAAAGACATATGGGAACCGGTTTGTGCTGACAGAGGAATTGCAGGTAACCTGCAGAGAGCTGGAAAACGGATGTCCGGAGGCCGTAGCGTATGAGGCGTTTGGAGACCGGTTTGGGCAGGTGGCATATCAGAGAATGGCATCTTTGTTATCCCAGAATGCCACAAAAGGCGTACAGAACATCCGGGAGCTTTTGCTGCAGGAAGCAAAAGAAGTTATGGCGGAGGAACGGACAAAGATAAAAATCCGTGGGGAACAGACAGGAACAAAGCTTCTGTTGCCGATGATGGGGTTTCTTGTATTGATCTTTGCCGTACTGCTCATGCCGGCATTTGGGATGTTTTAGGAAGGAGGAAAAACATGAGAAAGTGGGAAGCAAAAGCGGTCGGAGTGATTGAAATCGTGTTGATTCTGGTCATACTGATTGGCCTTGTACTGATATTTAAGGAGCAGATTACCGGTTTGGTAAACAGTGCGTTTTCCGAATTGTCGGGGGATGTAAACAAGATTATGAAATGAGGAAGAAAAGGTGAGAAAAAAGGGAAGTATTACTGTGTTCCTGGTACTGATTCTGGTGCTGTTGTTTTCTCTTGTTCTGACAACGCTTGAGGCGGCAAGGATTGCCGGAGGGAAAGCGTATGTCCAGATGCTTTCTGTGATGGCAGGAGATTCCGCACGCGCGTTGTATTATTATCCGTTGTTTAAAGAGTATGGGCTGCTGGGAATCAATGCATCGGATGATGCCGGATATTTTTCGGAGCAAAAACTGGAGAAGACGGTGAAGGAAGATGTGACATTTGCGTTAACCGGATTGAAAGGAGGACTTTTGTCATTTTCAGAGCCCTCCGTAGAAGTAACGGAAACAAGGACATTGCTTTCGGATGAAGCGGAGTCGTTTTTGAAACAAATTAAGGAGCTTGCAGTGCCGGAAGGGATGCAGGATGTTTTGTCCCGGCTGGTTTTGGAGCAGGAATTTAATGATGCGGTGTATGCCTCGCAAATCTATCAAAAACAGGAGGAGGCAATTGCGCAGACGGCGACCGTGACGCAGGAAATTCTTAAGCTGATGGAATTGGTAGACGGGGTAATAACTGAGGAAGAAGGTCTGTGCTTTGATGCAGAGGGAAAGTTAAAGACGACAGATGTCTTTATAAAACGCCTTTGTACTTTTACGGAGGAGGAGTGGGAAGAAAACTATGAGAATGAAGAAATATACCAGGCAGTCAAGGGAAATTTCTGGAGTCCAAAGGATCACGCAGAGGAGCTTTACCGTCTTCTCAGAAAGGGAGCAGAAATGCAGGCTGAGCTGGCCGTTTTTGACCTGGAACTGCGGGAATATAAAGAGAGGCGCGGGGAAATTGCAGAAGAGCTGTCGGCAGAGCTTTCGGAGGAAAAAGCAGATGCCTTGTTTGAGGAGGCAAAGGTTCTGGCAGAAAGGATAGAATCGGTAACAGAGCAGCGCGATGAGCTGATAGAATGGCTGGACATTGCATGTATGGATATGGAGGAGCAATATGAAACGCTGAAAAAGGAACTGGAGCAGGTGATGCCGTTGCTTTCACAGGCAAAGGAAATTCTGACAGAGTTAGAGAGCAAACAGCTGGGAGCACAGCTTTCCGTGAAACTGTATGAAAATTATCTGAGTGAGCTGAAGGATGAGGTTTCTACGGAACTGTACGCGGTGTTTCAGGAGGAGCTGCAAAGGTTGAAGTTGTATGCGGGGTTATCTGATGCGGGGTACCAGGTTTCAGAAATGAGGGAATCCATAGAGAAAAACGAAAGGTTGTTAGAGGAAACAGCACTTCCGGAGTTTTCGGGAGAAATGCTGTATGAAATGTCGCTTTGCGTGCGGGCTGTGGCAGAACGCATGGAAGAATATACGGCAGAGGGGCTGTGGTTTACTTATGGAACGATGACAGCAGTACCAACGGTACAGGGGAGTGTCTTTCGGATGATGGAAAAAATAGCAACAGGGAGCATTCTTTCCTTCGTTGGGCTGTCAGAGAAGGAACTCTCGGAGAAACGCATTGGAGGGCAGAATCTCCCTTCTGCGGGACTGCTTGCAGAGAAAACGCAGACACAGATTTTCCGGTGCTTTGATGAGATTGTGGAATTGCTCCGGTCGGAGGGCTTTTTGGGTGTACTGAAAGCGGGTGCGGAACAATCGGCAGATTTACTTGCTCTTGAGTGGTATGCAGAAAACTACTTTGGCAGCTTTGCAAATGTATTGGAGGGCAGGAGGCTTTCTTATGAGAGGGAGTATCTGTTATTCGGAAATAAGACCGATAAGGGAAATTTGTTGTCAACAGCGCTGTATCTGATTGCAATCCGCAGTGTGTTTGCTATGGTTTCCATTTTAAAGGATGCCGGAAAGATGAGCCAGCTGGATTTGTTTGCGGTAGGAGCGGTAGGATTTACCGGTATTCCGGTGCTGATTTCAGCTGTCAAATACGGGATGCTTCTTTTGTGGGCCGTGGAAGAGGCTGTCGTAGAGGTTGCGGTGCTGTTTGACGGGAAAAGGGTTCCGCTGTTCAGTGTGGAAGGACAGATTAGTTTTTCTGAGTTGTTTTTGTTTGGAAAGGAACTGGTGGAGGTAAAGGCAAAGACGTGGAAGGATGCACCGGATGGGTTTTCTTATGGGGAGTATCTGACGGTATTATCTTTATTAAAGAGCACGCAAAGGAAAGCCTACCGGAGTCTGGATCTGATACAGGAGAATCTCCGATATCGGTACCGGGCAGATTTTTCAATCAAAAACGTCGTGACGGAATTTTCTTTCCGGATACAATCCCAACTGGAACAAAAAATAAATACAGGACTATGGAAGGAAGAAATCTATGAAATATCGATTCAGGAGGCAGTGGCCTTTTAGCAGAAAGGAGGTGTGTTCCGGTGCCTGTTCTTGTTAGTGGTAAAGAGTTAAGCACTTCTTCCATTTCTATTTATTTCAAAACTATTGGTCATTTACATAAATGGACCGTCTCTCCCGAAAAGTTATGTCAGCGAAAAAAGCAGAACAGGAACAGGCACCGGAGTGCATCTCTGACTGCGGAAGCAGCGATAGCACTTCCAATGTTCTTTTTCTCTATTTATATTTTCTGGCAGTGTTTTCTGCTGCTTCTGGTGCAGATTTCTGTCTGTAAGGAAGTGGCAGAAGTGACACTGACAAGTGCAGGACTTGGATATGTGGAAAGGACATCAGGGGAAGTAGAGGATTTGTCCTGGTTGTATGAGGCATTGGTCTGGAAAGTAATGCTGGAAGAGGAAAGAGCAGAAGATGTGTTTGTAGTGTTTGAGAAAGCAGAAAGCGGGAAGCTGCAGGGAAAGGTTGCCTATAGTTTTCTTTGCGAAACAGCACTGCTTCCGGGGATTAGGATTCCGGTAGTGCAGAGTTTTAGTTTTTTACCGTATATCGGGGAATATGACAAAAATAAACTGGAAGCGGAAGAAACGTCGGATGAAGTGGTGTATGTAACGGCATATGGGACGGTATATCATGAGTCAAAAAGCTGTGGCTATCTGTATGTGGCAGTGATGGCGGTTGAGACAGAGAGGATAGGAGAAAAACGAAATATATACGGGAAAAAATACAGTGCTTGTGATGTTTGTGTGAAAGATGAGGCGACGGAGCTGGTATATGTATCGCTGGGAGGAACAAAATACCATGCAAAAGCAGATTGTTCTACCCTAAAAAGGGTGTTTGAGGAAAAAAAGAAAGATGAGGTAACGCTTCCTGCGTGCAGCAGGTGTGCAGAAGGAGGAAACGGAACGTGAATTTTGTGGTCGGACCGATGCTTGGAATATTGGCACTAATTGACATAAAGAAAAAGAAGATACCGGTACGACCGGTTCTTTTCCTGGGAGTGGTGTTGCTGATACTGCGGGTATGGGAAGGAGTTACGGTGGGGGAGTTTGTTTGCGGGTTGCTTCCCGGAACGCTCCTTTTGCTTGTGGCGTGGGTGACAAAAGAAAAACTGGGTGCGGGCGATGGCATCCTTGTATTTTGCCTTGGAATGGGCTATGGGATTGAATTCATGATGACGATGACTGGCGCAGCGTTTGCGGTGGCCGCAGTGGCCTCTATGATACTGATGGTAGCAAAAAAAGCAAACAGGCGGACAGAGCTTCCGTTTCTTCCGTTTTTGTTTTGCGGCTGGGTGATAGGTGTTTTTCTGTAAAGGAGGATGAAATGAGAGGGAGTATTACGGTAGAAGCGGCACTTCTTTGCCCTTTTTTGTGTCTTATTGTTTGTGCTATGGTTCTGGTTACGTTATTCCTTTACGATATTGTGGAAGATTACGGAAAGGAAGCCGTAAAAGCGATATACGAGCTCCCGGTGAATTCGGAGGTGCTCCGGATGGAACGGATAATGTGTGGGGAAGGAGAGGACTGAAATGCAGATGGAATACAAAAAAGAAAAGGGAGAGACCTATCTTAGGATACTGTCGGAAAAAACAGAAGTCTGCAAATATGAGGAAAAAATGCTGGTATATAATCCGGGAGAGGGCAGGCTTGAGTTTTCCGTACAGCAGGAGGAGGACCGGGAATATTATTGCTACCGGATTACCGGGAGGAAAGCGCTGAATGGAATTTATGCCATGATGTCCATTGGTGAGAGGCAGATTCGGAATATTTTGCAGCAGATTTTTGATGTTCTTGACAATGGAAAGGAATATCTGCTTTCGGAGAATGATTTTGTACTTTTGCCCAATTATATTTTTGCAACATTACCGCAAATGCAAATAGAGCTCTGCTGCGTTCCGGGGTATGCAAGGCCGGTAAAAGAACAGCTGGAGGGCCTTTTTGAATATTTGTTAAACCGCGTAAATTATGAGGACAAAAAAGCGGTAGAGCTGTTATATGACTGCTACATGCTTTGTGTGAAAGAAAAGAGTGAGTTAAAAGAAATAAGAGAACGGATCGGGGAGAAGGATGTGGCAAAGGATGCGGTTTTGCTATGGGAGGAGCCGGATGAGGGAAAGGTGTCGGAACGGAGCCTCGCAAAGGAGAAGGAAGTACCGAAAGATGAACGGGAGGAGACTAAGGAGGAGGCAGAGGCGACAGCTTCGTATGTGACATGGCTGACGGATCGTTTTTTTCATAGGAAAAAGAAGGAAGCGCTGTTGGTTGCAGAACAGGGGGAAGCGTACCATGCAGAAAAACAGCCGGAAAAGGAGCTTTTCTTGGAGGAGGCAGAGGAACGGACGGTTCTTTTATCAACGACGGGAGAAAGACAGGAGGTACAGCTGCTCAATGAGCAGACGGGAGAGGTTGTTTATATAAAGAAATTTCCTTTTTACATCGGGAGTGTTGGGAAATATGCGGATTATGTGCTCGGTCAGTCGGGCGTCAGCAGGATACATTGCTGTATTAATAAAAAGGAAGAAGAGTATTTGGTGTCTGATTTGAATTCAACAAACGGAACTTATCTGGATGGCAAGGAGATTATGCCGGGGAAGGAAGAGCTGTTGTGGAACGGAGCGGTGCTTCGGATTGCCAAGACGGAATTTTATGTGAAATTGCCTTGTCACTAATTTAGAAAACTGATATACTTCTTTATAACATATTCTAAGAGAATTCTATTCCTTGAGAAAGTGGGGTAAAAGAAAGTATGGAGAAAAAATATATTATGGCATTGGACCAGGGAACAACCAGTTCCCGTTGCATTTTGTTTGATAAAAAAGGAACTGTTTGCAGCATGGCACAAAGAGAGTTCGAACAGATTTATCCGCGTTCCGGCTGGGTAGAACACAATCCGATGGAAATCTGGTCATCGCAGCTGGGGGTTGCGACGGAAGCTATGGCAAAAATAGGGGCATCGGCAGAAGATGTGGCGGCACTTGGCATTACAAACCAGAGAGAGACCACCATTGTCTGGAATCGTCATACCGGAGTTCCGGTTTATAATGCCATTGTCTGGCAGTGTCATCGTACGGCAGATATGGTGGATGCACTGGTGGAGGATGGATTTAGTGAACTCATACGGGAAAAAACAGGATTGGTGCCGGATGCGTATTTTTCTGCAACGAAGATTGCCTGGATTTTGGAGCATGTGGACGGAGCAAGAGAGGCCGCTGAGGCGGGGGATTTGCTGTTTGGCACGGTGGATACCTGGTTGATTTGGAACCTGACGAAGGGAAGAATTCATGTAACGGATTATACCAATGCATCCAGAACGATGTTGTTTGATATTCATAAGTTGTGCTGGGATGAGGAGCTTCTGGAAAAACTGAATGTTCCAAAGTCTATGCTTCCGGAGGTAAAGCCATCCAGCTTTGTCTATGGAAAGACAGACAGCAGTCTGCTTGGCGGAGAAATTCCGATTGCCGGGGCAGCAGGAGACCAGCAGGCGGCATTGTTTGGTCAGTGCTGTTTTGAGGCCGGAGATGTAAAGAATACGTATGGTACCGGTTGCTTCCTTCTGATGCATACCGGGGAAAAGGCAGTTTCTTCGGAACATGGCCTGGTGACAACCATTGCGGCAGGTTGTTCTGACCGGGTGGAATATGCACTGGAGGGCAGTGTGTTTGTGGCAGGGGCAGCAATCCAATGGCTGAGAGATGGGCTCAGCATGATTAAGACGGCGGCACAGTCGCAGATGTATGCGGAGGAAGTGACAGATACAGAAGGTGTTTATCTGGTGCCTGCGTTTTCGGGATTGGGAGCACCGTATTGGAACCAATATGCAAGAGGAACAATGGTTGGTATCACAAGAGGCTTTACAAAGGAGCATTTTGTACGTGCTACACTGGAGTCGATTGCATATCAGTCCCATAGTGTCTTGCATGCAATGGAGCAGGACGCAAAAACCGATATCCGGACATTAAAGGTAGACGGCGGAGCAAGTGCCAATGATTTCCTGATGCAGTTTCAGGCAGATATTATGAATGCAGTGGTGCACCGCCCGGGCTGTATTGAGACAACGGCGCTTGGTGCGGCATATCTGGCGGGTCTTGCGGTTGGCTATTTTAAAGATAAAGAAGAGATTAAGGCAAACTGGCAGCTTTCCAAAGAATTTGTTCCGGCGATGGAAGAGGAGCGCAGAAAGAAATTGCTGCGCGGTTGGGATAAAGCAGTGCGCTGTGCACTTTGCTGGCAGGAAGAGGAATAGCATTGGAAGCAAAAACAGAACTTTATGAACCAAATGAAAAATCGGTGAATCTTGGAATTATAATCGCAACGGCAGTGGTGTTCTGTCTCCTTCTTTTGTGGGAGAAAAGCATAACGGAAGGAAGCTTTTACGGAAATACGGCATGGTTTTTGCTGGAGCACGGAGCGTTATACGGACCCCGCGTAAAAGCAGGAGAATGGTACCGTCTGGTGACGTATCTGTTTCTGCATAACGGAATAGAACATCTGATTAATAATATGCTGATTCTGTATTTTGTGGGGAATGCCCTGGAACGGTATCTGGGACGGATAAAATATCTTATTTTGTATTTTTCTTCCGGTATTCTTGCGGGGATTGGTTCCATCGTGTATAATAGCGTATGGAACGGAGCATATGCGGTTTGTGTCGGGGCGTCCGGTGCGGTATTTGGCGTAGCCGGTGCATTGGCATATCTGGTGCTCGTAAATAAGGGAAACCTGCAGGGGCTGACCAAAAGGCAGATGCTTATCTTTTTGGGACTCAGTGTTTATGGTGGGCTGGTAACACAGGGCGTGGATAATGCAGCTCATGTGGCAGGATTGGTAGCAGGCTTTTTAGTGGCGATGCTACTTTATCGGAAGAAGAGAACGGAATAGGAAAGAGAAGGAGGACGTTTCATGCGAATCCATATTTATTACGGCGGCAGAGGTTTGATTGAGGACTCAACGTTATATGTATTACAGCGCCTGACAGACGTGTTACAGGAACTGCGTGTTGATGTGAAACGTTATAATTTGTATGAGTGTAAAAACGAAATTGCGGTATTGTCAAATACAGTAAAGGAAGCAGACGGTGTTATTTTGGCGGCCTCTTTGGAGTGGTATGGTATCGGCGGATATCTGCAGCAGTTTCTGGATGCGTGCTGGCTGTATGCGGATAAGTCAAAGCTTGCAAAGACGTATATGATGCCGGTGGTAGTATCCAATACCTATGGAGAAAAGGAAGCAGAGCACACCTTGATTAAGGCGTGGGAGCTTCTTGGCGGACTTCTTTGTCCGGGACTTACTGCATATGTGGAGCAGCAGACGGAGTTTGAAACAAACGCTGACTTTGCAAAGATTATTGAAGGTAAGGCAGAAAACCTTTATCGTGTGATTAATCAGAAACCGAAAACACTGCCATCCAGCGTTTCGGCGATGAAGCAGAACCTGGTAAAAGCATCTCCGATGGAGCTGACGCCGCAGGAGAGCGAACAGCTGTCAAAGTACGTTTCGGATGACACTTATGTAAAGAAACAGAAGGAAGACATCGAGGAACTTTCCCAGTTGTTCCGTGAGATGATGGATAAGACAGAAGGAAAGGATCCGAGCCAGGAATTTATCCAGAGTTTAAAGGAAAACTTTGTGGCTCCGAAGGAAGAGGTCAAGGCGGTATTTGAAATCCGTATGACGGACACCGGAAAGACATTGATTGTGGATGTGAACAAGGACCGCATGAAATGTTATTACGGCGAATGTGATTATTCGGATGTGATTGCGACGACAACGAGGGCGGTCATCAATCGCCTTGTGACGGGACGAACCACGTTTCAGGGTGCATTCATGTCGGGAGACTTAACAGCAAAGGGCGATTTTAAGACGCTGCGGATGTTTGACCAGTTATTCCGTTTTAATGTACTGGGCTGATTGCTTTTATTGAAAAGGAGAAAAACGATGGAAAACTGTATTTTTTGTAAGATTATAAACGGAGACATTCCTTCTACGGTTATTTATGAGGATGAAAATGTCAAGGTGATTTTAGACATTGCTCCGGCGGCAAAGGGTCATGCCATTCTTGTGTTAAAGGAACATGCGGCAAACATATTTGAGCTGGATGCGGAGCTTGCCGGAAAGGTATTTGCGGTTGTGCCAAAGGTGGCAACGGCAATCAAAGAGACGCTGGGCTGTGACGGTATGAATATTTTACAGAACAACGGCGTGGCAGCAGGACAGACGGTGTTCCATTTGCATGTTCATTTTATTCCGAGATGGGAGGAGGATACCATCCGTATCAAATGGGAAACCGGAAGCTACGAAGACGGTGAAGCCCCTGCTCTTGCCGAATCTATCGCAAAGAATATCAAATAATAGGAAGAGATGATAATGATAAAAAAGAATATTCCCGGGCAGTGACTTTCATCGTAGCTGCGAGGAATATTCTTTTTTTGTATTTAATCTTCTTCTATAACCTGAATTTCCAAAAAGTCAAATTCGATATGGTCCACAAAATTATCCTGGGAAAAACGGGCTTTGTCATGCTCTTTAAATTCCCGTATGGTGGAATCCAGCCAGATAGGCTTGGATAAGTCAAATTCGTAACAAACCGAGTCTAAGGCCGCAAATATTTTTCTGGTCCGGTTTAATGCGGCATCGTCATTTTCTATTACGATATCTTTTATCAAATGATTTTCTTTCCAAATTTTTGCCCATAAGCGAAACATAGCCATAACCTCATCAATATCCGGTAGAATAAAACTTAAAATTTGCTACAGATTGCATTTTACTATAGGCAGAGGATTTTTTCAACCGATACCGGAATAAAAACATTTACCTGTTTTTGTTTACTTGTTGTTGCCTTTTTCTTACGAACGAGTTAACAAAAAAAGACGAGCGATTGTTAAGTTGACCATTTAATGTGCTAAATTCAAACGGTTTTTTGTGCGATATGTACAAAAGTGATATTGACAACAGGGAGAAAATAGTGTAATTTATAGTAGTAAACTTTACTAAACAAGTAAAGAGGTGTGCGAAAAAATTAAATGTGTACATGGGAAACATGTACAAAAAGGAGGAAACATGAAAAAATTAACAAAGTCTGTTCTCGCAGTGCTTATGATGGTTTGTATGTTATTCAGCCTGACAGCATGCGGTGGCGGCGACACAAACACTCCGACTCCTACTCCTACACAGGCAGCTGAGCCGGGAAATGAAACCACAGATCCTACGCAGACTCCGGATCCGACAGTAGTTCCGGATGAGCCAAAGGAAATTGTAACAATTAAGTATGGTACTCACTGGTTACAGGGTCTTGATCCTCACTACACGGACGAAGTTACAGGCGAATATGTAATGGAAGCCAGCCTGAGAGAAGCAAGATATGCAGCTGAAGAAGCAATTTATGAACAGCTCGGCGTTGTATTTGAGTATGTACAGTATCCATCCGATACAAGAGAAGCTTTACTTCAGAGCGTAGTAGCAGGTGATCCGATTTGTGATCTCGCAGTTATGTGGGGCGGTTCTGAATCTGAAATTCTTGCACAGAACGTTTTACAGAAGTTAGATGATTATGCTTACATCTTCTTAGAGGATGAGGATTATTCCTGGATGCTCTATGATAAGTTATACGGACATTACTACATGTTAAGTGATGTGGTTCGTTTCAACCAGAGATGGCCACTTTGCTACAACGTAGACTTAATTGAGGAAGCTGGTCTTGAGAACCCAAGCGTTACTTTTGCAAACGGAAACTGGACATGGTCCACATTCAAGGAATTATTAACAAAGTTAGATGCTTTCTATGCAAACGATAACACGGTTGAAGCATACCAGACAGATACACGTATGGCTACTCTTTCTGCAGCTTACTCTGCAGGTGGCGCTATCTACGGTGCAAATGGTCTTGCTGTTGACAGCCAGGGTATGAAGGATGCGGTTGCTTACATGGACAGCTTACTGGATGCAGGTCTTCTTCAGGTAACAGGCGTTTATGATGATGGATATACACCAGAATGGTGCGTAGCCGGTGAGCGTTTCGTATATGGTAGAGACGGCGTGTTCACAGTATTTACAGATTGTCCTGACTGGTACATCGGCTGGGCAACAGGTGAAGCTGCAAACAGAGGCGAATCCATCGGTATCGTTCCATGGCCAAGACCGGATAGCTTAGATATCGATAGCGAAGATTACAGACAGGTTATTACACTTGGTGACTCCGTTGGTGTTCTCAAGGGTGTTTCTGCTGAAAAGACAGAGCTTGCTTTAAAGGCATATGCTCTTTACACAAAGGTTTACTACACAACACTTGCAGGTGTTGAAACAATGGCTGAGTATCAGGAAGCTTATGGTACACAGCAGGCAGTTTCTTATGGTCTTGATATTTACCATGAAGAGTACGGCGATGCCATCTTAGAGTCCTTCTTATATATCACAAGCAAGATGCCGGATGGTAAGGATTACTCCGATATCCTTGGTTTCCGTGGTACATGGGATGAAGTTCTTGGTAAGTCCTTATTCGGAATCGGCGGTACTGCATCTTACGATGTAGCAATCGCTGCAAATATCAACAAGTTTGCTGAAAAGGTAACAGAGATGGAAGCAATTCTTTCTTCGGAAGGCATCAATGATACCGTTTCGCCAAGCGTAGCACTGAACGGAACTATAGTTGCAGTTCCTGCCGGCACAACAATGACAGATTCCATCTGGATGGATTTCCTTACAGTAACAGATAACGCAGACGGCACATTAGGTTTTGACAGTTTCATGCCGGAATTCAACACTTGGGAAACAGATACCAAGATGGCAGCTGAGTATGGCGAAGGTGCTGTATTTACAGAAGCGGACCTTCAGAACGTAGGTTACTACTACAGAATGTTCAAGGCATACTTTGCAGACTCCTCTGGTAACAAGGGTTACTGCACAGTTTCCGTATATGTATACGATCTAAACAACACAGAGAAGCCGGTACTTACAGCACACACTTCTCCTATGTACATTTCACTGAATACCGATGTAAATACACTGACATGGATTGGTACAGAGTACAATGCGGCATTGGTATCTGCAGTAGATGCTGATGGTTTAGATATTTCCGGTAATATAAAGGCTGACCTTTCCACTCTGGATTCCTCTACACCTGGTACATACGATGTAGTAATTACTGCTACAGACTATGTTGGTAACGAAGCACAAGTAACTGTTCAGGTAATTGTTGAATAATTGAAACGAAACAGGATGCTCGGAATATGCATTCCGGGCATCCTTTTTTCTAAGAAAGACGGAAAAAGAGTGTTCCAAGGAGAGGAAGATTGCATGAAAAAGAAAAAAATATGGACGAGGGTTGCAATAGCAGCAATTCTTGTTGTCATTATTGTAATTGCATTTTGGAATAACGATGATTCCTCCGGATTGGAGGGCTCAGGGGTATCCGCTTCGCCATATGAGGAATCTTATATGGCTTATTTGCTTGAAAATGGCTATGATGGCGAAGGCACGCCAAATTATGCAAATGCAGAAATTGAGATTAATTTAGAAAATTATACCGTTTCGGACGGAATGGAAGCGTCCTATGCAGAAGGAATGCTTTCCACAGGGGAAGAAGGAAAGATTACCTGGAAGTTTCAGGTAGAAACAGAAGGGTTTTATAATTTGAACCTTTCCTATATCCCTTTGGAGGGAACCACCTCGGATATTCAGAGAAGAATTTTGATTGACGGGGTACAGTTGTATGAGGGGCTTTCCCAGGTTGTATTAAAGCGTCAGTATCAGGATGAAGATATCCGCATAAAAAACAATGATGAAATTCGTCCGTCTGCAGTAGAGATATTTGAAGAGACAACGGTCTATGCAGAGGATTATAACCGAAGAACCGGTGTGCCGTTCTTATTTTATCTGACAGAGGGCGAGCATACTCTGACCTTTGAGTCGGTAAAGGAACCGGTTGCGTTTACAGATATTACTTTTGACTGCAAAGAGGCAGAGCCTGCTTATGCAGATGTGATTGAGGAGTTAAAGAGTAAATACACCGTATACGATGGTGATGTACTCATCGGACAGGCAGAGAGAAGAGAGGGTATTACAACCCAGATTACCAAGAGCTCTGCATCCATTAATATTAAGAAGAATTATTCCGACGCTAATAACATGCCGTACCATCCGTATAATATTATTTATAATACGATTGGCGGCGACAGTTTTAAGACTTCCGGCGACTATATCATCTGGGAAGTAGAGGCTCCACAGGAGGGCCTGTACCAATTGACATTTAAGGCGCGCCAGTCTCAGAACAGAGGTGTTACCTCTTATCGTCGTTTGTACATAAACGGAGAGGTTCCGTATGAAGAGATGAACCTCATTTCTTTCCAATATAATGGTGATATGGAAAACCATACGATTTCTGACAAGGACGGGAATCCGTATCTTTTCTACTTAAAGGAAGGAAAGAATACGATTAAATTAGAAGTTGTTGTCGGTGAACTGGGTGGTATCATTACAGAAATCGAAGAAAGTATGTATAACCTAAACCAGTTATATTTAAAGACAATTCAGCTGACCGGTCAGGCACCGAGCCAGTATATCGACTATGAAATTGCGGATAAGGTAGATGGCTTTGTAGAAGGACTGCTTTTTGAAAGCGAACGTCTGATGAATGCATGTGACGAGATGGTGCGGATTACCGGTGAAAAGGGTGAGAATACGGCACTTCTTGAAAAAATGGCAATTCAGGCATTAGAGCTTGCTGAAGATCCGGAGGATACCGTATCCCAGTTAAATCAGTGGAAGAGCAATATCGCAGCACTTGGTACCTGGCTTGTAACCGTATCCGAGATGCCGCTTGAAATTGATGCAATTATGCTTTCCGGTGAAAACGCAGAGCTTCCGGACCCAACGGCCGGATTCTTTAAGAGTATGTACTACAGTATATACCGTTTTGTTGCCTCCTTCTTTGTAAAAACAAATGAAGTGACCAGTGATACCGAGGCGGGAAAGGGCGATGAAGTGCTCACCGTATGGATGGTATCCTCCGGTAAGGAACAGGCACAGATTCTCCAGAATATGATTGATGAAACCTTTACACCAAATTATGATATTCCGGTAAAATTACAGCTTATCCCACTGGACGTTGTACTTCGTGCGGCACTTACCGGCAACGGACCGGATGTGCTGGTTGGTGTGAGTCAGGGAACCCTTGCAGATTTTGCACAGCGTAATGCCCTGGTGGATTTAAGTAAATTGGACGGCTTTGAAGAAGAAGCGGCACGGTATTTTGACAGTGCAATCGACGGTGCAAGATACTTAGACGGTGTCTTCGGACTTGCCGAGACACAGAACTTTATGATGACCTTCTATCGTAAGGACATCTTAGATGAACTTGGTGCCCAGGTGCCTCAGACATGGGATGATGTAGCAGAGCTGATTCCGTTGTTGCAGAGAAACAACTACGATTTCTACATGCCGACGACGGCAATTTATGCCTCCTTAGTATTCCAGTACGGCGGAGACTTTTACCTTGGGGAAGGAAATGATTACGGTATCGCATCCGGTCTTGCTTCCGATGAGGCAATGCAGGCATTTAAGGATTTGACCGATTACTTTACCACCTATAAGCTGTTGGTATCCGTGGATTTTTCGAACCGTTTCCGAACCGGTGAAATGCCGGTAGGTATTACCAGCTATACAACCTACTGTAACTTGGAGATTTTTGCTCCGGAAATTAAGGGTCTTTGGTCCTTTGCTCCGTTCCCTGGTGTCTTAAAGGAAGACGGAACCGTTGACAATACCTATGTTTCCGATACATCCCAGAGTGTAATCATGAAGAACTGTGACAATGTCGATGATGCGTGGACCTTCTTAAAATGGTGGACCGGCACAGAGGCACAGCTTCAGTATGCAACAACCATCGAATCTGTCATGGGTACGGCAGCAAGATACGCGCCGGCAGACAAGGCAGTGCTGGCACAGCTTCCATGGACAGCGAACGAATACCGTCAGCTCCTTTCCCAGATGGAGAACACAAAGGGTATGCCGGCAGTACCGGGCAGCTACATGGCAGCGCGTATGGTGCAGTATGCATTTGATGATGTTGTTGCAAACTCCTCAAACCCTCGGGAAGCGTTGTACTTGAATTTGAAAGCAATTGACAAAGAATTGTTAAAGAAACGTGCTGAATTCGGACTCAGCACAGAGATTGACTAGGAAGGAGGAAGAATATGAATAAGCAGAAAGAACCGTTTTCTGTTGTATGGCAGAGACATAAAAGTAAATACCTGATGATTCTTCCGTTTGGACTGTTGTTTATACTGTTTACCTTCCTCCCGGTTGTAATTGCCATAGCACTTAGCCTGACATCCTTCAACATGGCAGAAATGCCAAAGTTTGTAGGTCTGGAAAATTATATTAACCTGCTTGTACAGGATGATATTTTCTTGATTGCCGTTAAGAACACCTTTGTTCTTGCGATTGTAACAGGACCACTCAGTTACATTATGTGTTTCCTGTTTGCATGGTTGATTAACGAATTGCCGCCGGTTCCGCGAGCAATTCTGACGCTTGTATTCTATGCACCGTCTCTTTCCGGTAACGCATTCGTACTCTGGAAGCTGATTTTCTCTTCCGATACGTATGGTTATGCAAACGCATGGCTGCTGAAGCTTGGAATTATTGACGAGCCAATCCTGTGGTTCTCCACAGCAGAATACATTTTACCGATTTTAATTATCGTTCAGTTATGGTTAAGTCTTGGTGTCAGCTTCCTGTCCTTTATTGCAGGTTTGCAGACGGTAGACAAGTCGCTTTATGAGGCGGCAGCCGTAGAAGGTATCAAAAACCGTTGGCAGGAGCTTTGGTATATTACCCTCCCGTCTATGAAGCCTCAGCTCATGTTCGGTGCGGTAATGCAGATTACCAACTCCCTGTCCATCTCCTCTATTTCGACAGAACTTGCCGGATTCCCTTCGGTTTCTTACGCAGGTCACACGATTCTTGTGCACTTACATGACTATGGTAACGTACGTTACGAGATGGGTTACGCTTGTACCATCGCTGTAGTGTTGTTCTTTATCATGTTACTTTGTAACGTGCTCGTGCAGAAATTGTTGCGTAAGATTGGTTAATGCTACGAACCGCGTATCATGACCAAACAGAAAGGAAGAAGAGAAGATGATAAAATTATTTCGTGCGATCCGGCACTATTTGAGAATGCGAAAAATCCGAAGACGCAACCGTAGTCTTGGTGTAGATATTGCGCTGACGCTTTTCCTTGGTTTCTTCGGTTTGTTCAGTTTGTTCCCGTTGGCAATGATTGTGGTAAACGCATTCAAGCCAATGAGTGAGGTATTTATTTTCCCACCAAAGCTGGTGGTAGAGAACCCGACGTTAAATAACTTCTTTGACTTGGGTGCAATTATTGAAGAGTTTGATATTCCGCTTTCCAGATATGCCTTCAACACCTTATTTATTACCGGGGTTGGTACATTTGGTACGGTATTGCTTGGTTCCATGGCAGCGTTTCCTCTTGCAAAATATGAGTTCCCTGGTTCCAAGTTTATGTCCCAGCTGATTGTTTATTCCCTCATGTTCAGTGGTTCGGTAACTGCAATTCCAAACTACTTTATCATGAGCAGCATCGGTCTTGTGGACAGCTATTGGTCCGTCATTTTACCGGCAATCGGCGGTACGCTCGGTCTGTACCTGATGAAAAACTTCATGGTGCAGATTCCGGATGAACTGCTGGAAGCTGCCAAAATCGACGGTGCCAGTGAGATGCAGACGTTCTTTGGAACGGTCATGCCGCTTTGTAAGCCGGCATGGATTACCCTGATTATTCTTTCTGTACAGGGCTTATGGGGAAATACCGGTGGTGTATTCATTTATTCTGAGGAATTAAAGCCACTCAGCTATGTTCTTTCCCAGATTGTAAGCTCCGGTATTGCAAGAACGGGTGTATCCTCTGCGGTATCCTTGATTATGTTGGTTGTACCGATTGCCGTTTTCGTTTTCTCTCAGAGTAACGTATTGGAAACGATGGCATCGTCCGGTATGAAGGGATAGGAGGGGTGATATGAAAAAGCAGATGTTAAAGCGTATTGCGGCTGCTGTATTGTGTTGCCTCATGGTGCTTGCCTCCGAGATGGGAGTGAGTGCTCTGGCCGCAGACGGAAGCAGTTATGTATATGATGGATATATTTATGATTTCTGGGGAGAAGCGCAGGAATGTCCGGCAGCCTTTTCTCTGGGGGGTGTCATTGACAGTGATTCCATGGCATCCTTTGATTTTGGCAGCATCGATGATGTTTCTACAAGTGCAGACGGAAGAATCTTTCTGGCAGATAAGACAAACAGCCGTGTACATATATTTGACGAAACGGGTGAATTTCTTACATCCTTGAAAGTAATCCGTTCTCAGGACGGTAAGATTGCGTTAAATCCGGATGGTACACAGGTGACCTTATCTGCACCGACCGGAACGTATTACCATGACAAAAATGACGAACTGTACATTGCAGACTCCGGAAATAAAATGGTGTATGTACTGGATGGTACAACGTATCAGTTAAAGAATATGTTTGGACGTCCGGAGAACATGACCGGTGATACAGAGTATGTGCCAAGCAAAGTAACCGTAGATATGACAGACCGTATCTATGTAGTCGTGAAGTCCAGCTATGAAGGTATTATCGAGATGAATGAGGACGGAACCTTCTCCCGTTACTTTGGTGTGAACGAACCTCAGGTTAATCTGATAGAGTTCTTCTGGAAGTCGATTGCGACAGATGCACAGAAAGAGAAAATGGGTAAGATTTATGCACCGGCATTCACCAACGTTATGGCAGACTCCGAAGGTCTTGTTTATGCGGTAACCAATGACTCGGCAGCAAACTACAGTGTATTCCGTTTAAACTCCAAGGGAGAAAATGTACTGCGTCAGATGGGACTGCCGGTAGTCGGTGATTTAAACGGTGACTCGGTGAGTTCGTTTATCGACATTGCGGTAACGGATTACGGCGTATACGCAGTGCTTGATAACACCAGAGGCAGAATCTTCATATATGATTATGACGGACAGATTTTAAATATTTTTGGTGGCTACGGAAAGGCAAAAGGACAGTTTTCCAATCCGACCTCTATTGCGTGGAACGGCTATAATCTGATTGTAACGGATACAGATTTACGCTGTGCTTACATTTTGACACCGACCGATTTCGGTAAGGTTATGTTAAGAGCCAGTGAAGAGTACTATAACGGAAACTGGGATGAGGCAACCGAACTGTTCGGTGAATGTATCCGCTGGAACAGCAACTACGAAGTGGCCTACATCGGTATCGGAAAGAATCATCTGATGAAGGATGAATACGAAGAGGCGATGTACTATTTTGAGCTCGGTAATGCAAGAAGCTATTACTCCGATGCGTATAACGGGTATCGAGGAGAACAAATCCGGGAAAATTTCTGGATTGTTGCTGTGTTGTTTGTTGTAGGTATTGGGGCTCTTGTCGTATCGGAAGTCCGTTACCATAAAAAAGCGAAAGTATAAAGGGGGACGTACATATGAGTACATGGGAAAAAGTAAAGTATGTAAAGCATTGTGTGTTCCATCCTTTTGATGGTTTCTATGAAGCAAAGAATCGTGGCAGGGGAAGTGTTCTTGCAGCAACGATAATAATTGCGCTTTACTGTATTTTAGAATGTGTAAAGGTGCAGTACACAGGCTTTATTATGAATTTGAACCAGATTACGAGAATGAACAGTGTGACAATTTTCATTTCCGCACTGAGCGTTCTTTTGCTGGCAGTAGTAAGCAATTGGACCATCACAACGTTGTTTGATGGCAAGGGGAAATTAAAGGATATTTATATGGTGCTTGGTTATTCCCTGCTTCCAATGGTATTACTTGATTCGATTATTGTAATTGCAAGTAATTTTGTTATTGAGGAAGAAGCAATTATTTTGACGGCAATCAGCTGGATTGGAATTGCATGGGCGGCATTTCTTATTGTGACCGGACTCTGTACGATTCATGAGTTCAGTCTGGCAAAGACGCTGGTAACGATTGTTGCTACCTTGGTTGCGGCATTGATTATCTTATTCCTTTTAGTATTGTTTATATCTCTTGTGGAGCAGATGGTGCAGTTTTTGTACATCTTCGGCAAGGAATTCATGCGAAGAATTTAGTGGCGGGGAGGAGTAAAAGGTTTTATGAATATTAAAAAGTTATTCAAAATTTTGATAGCCGTTGCTATTCCTGTGGCACTGATTTGCCTGATTGTGTTCCTGGTTAAGGTGACAAAAGTAGATACTGTTCGCAGTAAGGAGGCAGGTGCTTTTAGGACAGTAACCGTGCTTGAGGAACTGGAAATCGGAAAGACGGATGTTCTTGTGGCAGAGAGTGATAAGATCGCTTTGTATGTGAATCCAAAGGACATGAATCTGATTGTTGAGGATAAGGCAACCGGTACAAAGTGGTATGCGGTTGATCCGGATGGAAAAGTGACGGAACAGGCATTGATTACCATTAATTATGTTGGTGAAGACAATGTGTTTTATAGCTGGGATTCTTACACCTACTGTACTGCCAACTATACGGCAGAGGCAGAGACACCGGCATACCGTATGTTTCAGCTTGAAAATGGTGTCCGTATTGTGATGCACATTAACGAGGGTGCGTCCCAGAAGTTTTTTGAGTATATGCCGCACAAAATGTCGGTAGAGAATTATGAGAACCTTTTCCTTGCAACCATTGACCGTCTGGAAGAAGAAGGCGATGAAATGGCTGCCAAGTATAAGAGAGCATTGACAACCAACTACAAGAAAAAGACAGACGGTGACACAGAGTATTATTATCTCTTAAAGTCTCCGACCGCTCCGGCAACAAGTGCCAGCCGTCAGTTGATTGAATTATCAAGGATTGCAGGCTACACTACAGAGATGCTTCTGGCGGATGCGGATGAGTTTGGCTTCACGGTAGAATTTGAAGAACCGGCAATTTTTGATATTACGATTGATGTGACCTTAGAAGGTGACGAACTTGTGGTAAATATTCCGGTGAATGAGATTGTAAACAGCAATGATTTCTTTACATTACAGAACATCGAAGTGTTAAACAACTTTGGTTATGTAAAGACAGAGCAGGTGGACGAAGGATACCTGCTTGTTCCGGATGGCGCAGGTGCCCTGCTTAAGATGAATACCTACGATGCCAAGGTTCCGGATTATTTAAGAGGATTTTATAACAACGATTACTATACGGATTATTACTATATGGCAGAGTATAGTCAGGAACTGATGATGCCGGTATTTGCATCTTATGTATTAAGTGCTCCGGCTTTAGAAGACGGAACGCCTGCGGACGTGGTTCCGTATGGCTTTATGGCTGTAGTTGAAAACGGTGCAGATACCGCATATCTGGAAACGATGCTGGCATCTGACGGTTCGGAAAACACAGGACGCAGCTATAATAAGATTTACACCACCTATGATGTAACCCAGTACGAGTGGGTACCGGTATTTGGTGAGTACGCGGACAACGGAGCAACCTTCCTTTCTTTTGCACCGCTGAGCGAGGAGGACTATACACTCCGCTACTTCTTCTTTACGGGAGATGAGGTTTCCTATTACAACATGGCAAAGACCTACCAGAATTACCTTTGTGACGGAGAGGTAGAAGGTGTGTACCAGACGGGTGCACAGATTTTCCTGGAGACCATCGGAACACTTTCCTTAGAGGAAAGAATCCTTGGTATTCCATATGATACCTACTTTTCTATGACGACTTACGAAGAGCTGGCTGCCATTCTTGAGGATTTGGACGGCAGACATGCCAATATTTCCTACAAGGGCGTGTTTGATGGCGGCATGAACCACAAGCTGATGAATTCCGGCAAGCTTTCCAAGGTAAATGGTGGGCAGGAGGCGCTGGATGCGTTGATTGCAAAGGTGGAAGGTGCCGGTGATTCCATTTACCTGGAAACTGATTTCTTAAAGATTTATGATAGTGGAAACGGATTTGTAAAGTGGCTTCATGGTCTGGAGGATTATTCAAAATCTGTCGTATATATTTACGGTTACCAGGTAGAAACAGGACTCTTTAAGCAAAGAAGTAACATGTATCATCTGCTGGATCCGCGATATCTTGTGGATGTAGTTGCTGATTTTAAGAGCAATGTGGAGGGTAACTACAATTACTATGTTAACGATCTGACAGAGCAGTATTATGCAGATTACGGCAACAATTATATTTCTCCGTACGAGGCACAGAGACTGATTGACCAGGCATTGAATACGCTTTCGGAGGGCTCCGAGCTTGCGCTGGATAATCCGCGAATGGATAAGCTTGTAAACGGAACGATTGCAGTAGATGTGTCCAGAGAGAGCAGTGAACTGAGTGCGTTTTATACTTCGATTCCATTCCGTCAGTTAGTGCTGAATGGTATTATGGAATATACAACAACCTCAGCGAACAATAACAGCGATCCGGCAAGCTATTATCTGATGCAGGCAATTGAAACAGGTGCGCAGCCGAAGTTTACGATTTCTGCAAAGAATGTGGATGTGTTAAAGGACAGCAAGTATTCTTATTTCTTCTCCATTCAGTACGATTTGATGAAGGATGAGATTAAGGAAGTCTATGACAAGCTGGCAGAAGCGATGGAAATCATCGGAACCGCAGAAATTGTCAACCACACCATGCTTGCAAAGGATGTATTCTTAACAGAATATGCAAACGGCACGCAGGTAGTAACCAATTATACCTTTGAGTCGTTTGATTATAACGGTACAGAGGTAGCAGCAGACAATTATCTGGTTTTGAAAGGAGGAGAGTAAAGAATGGCACGTAAGAAAATGAAATACAGAACAAAACGTAAGCTGAACGGCTTTTTATATACTCTTCCTTGGTTAATCGGATTTATTATGTTCTTTGCAGTACCGATTATCAATACCGTAATTTACTCCTTCAATGAAGTAGGTGTTGGAGACGAAGGCGGTATGACCTTTAAACCAAATGGCATACAGAACTATATCAGTCTGTTTACGGAGCAGGTGACAACAGATTCCCAGACGTTTCTCCAGTTGTTTACGGATGAGAATGTGAATCTGTTCATCAATGCACCGATTATCATTATTTTCAGTTTGTTCCTTGCGATTCTTGCCAATATGAATTTTAAGGGCAGAGGCTTTGTACGTGTGATTTTCTTCCTTCCGATTGTACTTGGTCTGGATGTTATCACAGAGATGATTACGGTATCTACCGGTGGTGACCTTGTGGCGCTGCGTGGTACCGGTATTTTCAGCCAGGGTATGGCGGCAAGACTTTTGCTTACTTATACAAGTCTTGATTCGGATATTATCCTTACGGTTACCTCGTTTGTAGATAATATTTTTAACCTGATGTCACAGGCGGGCGTACAGACGTTAATTTATCTGGCAGGACTTCAGTCCATCAGCCCGAGTCTGTATGAGGTGGCTAAGATTGAAGGCGCAACGACGTATGAAACCTTCTGGAAAGTAACGTTACCGATGATTGGAAACATCTCTGTTTTCGTTATCGTTTACACGATTGTAGACATTTTCTTATCTTCTCCGATTGCAGAAGAGGTTTATGCCTTTGCATTCCAGAAGAGTAAGATTGGTGTCGGATCGGCATTATCAGTGGTCTACATGTTGAATGTACTTCTGGTTCTGCTAATTGTATTGCTCATATCGAGAAAGGCGGTGAAATCATAATGGCAAAGAAAAATAAAGTCAAAAAAGCAAAAGAAGATACACCGCAGATGTTAAAAAGAAAAGCGAAAAAACTTGTAATAGGCATTTTTGTCGGTTGCCTGATTGCCGGATTGTGTTTCACCATGCTGTATCCGATTTTTAAGCTGTTTCCGAATGTAACAAGTGATTTGACAGAACTCGGTAATCCGGACGTAATCTGGATTCCGGTAAAGCGTTCCCTTTTGAGTTTTAAGGCGGCATGGAAATTTATCATGAAGAAGGGCGTTATGACAATGGTTTATTCCCTGCTTTATGCAGTTGCGATTGTAGCAGTACAGGCGTTTATCAGTGCTATGGTGGGATATGCACTTGCCAGAGTTAATTTTCCGGGCGCAAATGTGATTTTTGTGCTGGTATTGCTTGCATTCCTTGTTCCGCCACAGGCATTGTTACTGTCCCAGTACATTCATTTTAAGAACTTCGATGTTTTGGGACTCATTACACTGTTTACCGGAGATACCATTGACCTGATTAACAGGCCGATTACGCTTTTTATTCTCGCGTTTTTTGGGTTTGGAGTAAACCAGAGTCTGTTTGTTTTCATTTTCCGTCAGTTCTTTAAGAACACGCCGAAGGAACTGGAAGAAGCAGCATTGATTGATGGTTGTGGTTTCCATAAGACTTATTTCAATATTATGTTGCCGAATGCGAAACCGGCGATTGCAACGGTTGCGGTTCTCGGCTTTGTATGGAACTACGGAGACACCTATTACACAGGATATTTCCATCCGGATGGACCTTACTTAAGTTCCATTCTGACAACGACTTTCCAGTCTGCAAATGAGTATTTTATTTTAAATGCAATGCAGGAATGGTATAATCTTCCAATGGCATCCAGCTTTGTATTTGATGCCGTAAAACAGGCCGGTGCTTTAATTTATATGGCGCCTCTTTTGGTGGTTTATTTCATTGCACAGAAGTGGCTGGTAGAAAATATCGAGAATGCAGGTATTGTAGGTTAATCGGAGGATTACGATGAAGTTAAGAAAATTTATCATGTGTGTGGCTGCAATGGTAATTTGTACGCTTGGCTGTGCCTGTGCACAGCCGGGCAATACAGAGTCAACGCCAACGCCCACACCAACACAGGAGGCAACACCGACCATGACACCAACGCCAATTATTCAGTATTCCAAGATTAAGGTGGATGAGACGGCAACGCATCAGACCTGGGATAATTTTGGTGTCAGCGGAGCGTGGTGGGCACAGTATGTCGGCGGCTGGGACCAGCCATATAAGGGTCATGAGCTTGCAACAAGAGAAGAGATTGTACAGTATTTGTATTCCATGGAAAACGGAATTGGTCTGACCTCATATCGTTACAATCTGGGTGCAGGTTCCGTAGAAAAAACAAACAGCGGTAATTTCTGGTATACAGAGAGAAGAGCAGAATGCTTTGAGATTTCCGCGGGTGTTTATGATTTTGAAAACAAGGACGTCAATGCACAGTGGATGTTAAACCGAATTGTGGAAGTGACCGAAGGAAATGTGGATATCATTCTGTTTTCCAACAGTCCGCTCGTTCGATTGACCAATAACGGCAAGGCACAGATGGATGTCGGAAGCAAGAGCAACATAAATCCGGATAAGTATGATGATTTTGCAAAGTATGTACTGGATGTAGCAGAGTATTTTGTATCTCAGGGAATACCGGTAACAGAGCTCTCGCCAATCAATGAGCCGGAGTGGGAGTGGACAGACGGTCAGGAAGGCTGTCATTATGAGCCACAGCAGTGTGCGGATGTGTTGCGCGTGTTTGTAGAGGAAATTCAGAAGAGAGAATCTTTAGTGAATGCAGGTGTAGTGATTTCCGGACCGGAAGGTGCTCATTGGGGAGACAAAACCAGAGAGTACATCACCGCCATCATGGAGGATGAGGTGCTTGCAAATTATTTTACGGCCATCGATTGTCATTCCTATTGGACGACGAAGGAAACAAAGCAGGCATTTAAGTACTGGATTTCCACAAATTATCCGGAGCTGGAGCTTCGCATGTCCGAGTGGTGTGAGATGGTAAACGGTTCGGACTATACGATGGATTCCGGATTTAATCTGGCGGATGAAATTTACGATGATATTACTGAGCTGGATGTTGTGGCATGGCAGTACTGGGTTGGCGTAGCCAATGGCGGTTATCGTGACGGCCTCATTTATGTCAGCACCTCGGCAAAGGCATGCCGTCCGGCAAAGCGTCTTTGGGTAATGGGTAATTTCTCGAAATTTATCCGTCCGGGTTATGTAAGAATTGAGACTTCGAACAGCTATACAGATATCTATAAGATGAAAACGCTTGGATTTACCGGAGTGAATACGGAAGGTCAGGAAGAGCTTGTTATTGTTGCCATCAACAGAGAGGATGAAAAGACCATTCAGTTAAAGCAGGCAGATGCAAGTAAATACAACTATTACGAAGTGTATACCACAAATGAAAATCGCGATCTTGAATTGACGGCATCCGGTGTGTATGACAGCGAATACATACCGTTTACGATTGAGGCGGAGTCGGTCGTGACAATTAAGTTAGTAAACAAGTAAGAAGGCAGGTGGAATATATGGCAACCATTCGCGATATCGCAACAAGGGCAGGTGTTTCTGCCTCTACCGTATCCAGAGTGTTGAATATGGATGCAACTTTGAGTGTTTCCGATGAAACAAGAGAGAATATTTTCTGTGTTGCGGAGGAATTGGAGTATATTCCACGTAAAAGCAGAAAAGCAAAAGAAGCAGAGGCAAGGGAAATTACCATTGTCTATTGGTACGAATATGAGCAGGAGATTGACGATCCGTACTACCTCTCCATCCGTCTTGCGATGGAACAGAAGGCAGAGGAGTACGGGTATCGTGCTCAGGTGGTCAGCCAGAACAGTTTAGACAAAATAAACCCGGAAACGGTAGGTGTTCTGGTGCTTGGCAGATTGGATGAGAGCATGCTTCATACGTTGAAGGAGCAGTATGAAAATGTGATTATCATTGATAATACCTTTGGACTGAAAGGGTTCGACTATGTTGGTTCGGACCTGGAAGAAGCAACAACGACGATGCTTCAGTATCTGTATGAGCTGGGACACAGAAGAATTGCCCATTTAGGAGGCAATCCTGTGCCGTTGCAGGGAAGAAAGGAATTCTTTGACAGTCGGGATGTTGCGTATGCAACCTTTATGCGTGCCAGAAATCTGTACGATGAGTCGTTGGTTTTTCCGAGTATGTTTACGACGAGGGATGCGTATCATAAGATGTCGGAGATTCTTGCAGAGGAGGGCAACAGACCGACGGCCGTTTTTGTCAGCAATGATTCCATGGCAATCGGTGTTTACCGGGCGATTGCGGAGAAGGGGCTCCGGATTCCGGAAGATATCAGTGTGGTTGGGTTTAATGACCAGCCAAATGCAAAATATATGATGCCTCCGCTGACAACCGTGCGGATTAATACAAAATATATCGGCTATGCGGCTGTGGATTTGTTGGTAGAACGGGAGTTACATGCAAGAGATTACAACAAATTGGTGATGTTGCCGACAGAGATTAAAATCAGGAGAAGCTGTGCACAGCTTCTCCGGGACTAGGGAGCAGAGATGGGAAAGTTTGAGATTAGGGAAGAGTTTTATTTAAATGACGAGAAAATCAAAATTATTTCCGGAGGAATACATTATTTCCGCGTAGTGCCGGAGTATTGGAGAGATCGCCTGGAAAAGATTAAGGCGCTCGGCTGTAATACGATTGAGACCTATGTGGCATGGAATGTGCACGAGCCAAAAAAGGGTCAGTTTAATTTTGAGGGGATGGCTGATTTAAAGAAGTTTATTGAACTGGCACAGGAGCTGGGACTCTGGGTAATTGTGCGTCCGTCTCCGTATATTTGTGCAGAGTGGGAGTTTGGCGGTCTGCCGGGCTGGCTTGCTGCAGAAGACGGCATGCGTCTTAGAAGCTATTACGAACCGTTTTTGAACCATGTCCGCGATTATTATAAGGAATTATTTAAGATATTGGCACCGCTTCAGATTACCAAGGGCGGTCCGATTATCATGTTCCAGGTGGAAAATGAATATGGATCCTACGGTGAAGATGTAGAATATCTGGAAGCCATGAAGCAGATGATGTTAGACAACGGTGTGGAAGTGCCGCTCATTACTTCTGACGGACCATGGAGCGACCAGCTTGCTTGCGGAAAAATAGAGGGAGTTCACCAGACGGCAAACTTTGGTTCCAAAGCACACGAACAGTTTGGTGTGTTAAGAAAGCATGTTGGCGATAAGCCGATGATGTGTATGGAATTCTGGGTGGGCTGGTTTGATGCATGGGGAGATGAAAAGCACCACATCGGTGATCCGTTAGAGCATGCACAGGATTTACATGACATTCTGGAAATGGGACATGTGAATATTTATATGGCAGAAGGCGGAACAAACTTCGGCTTTATGAATGGCGCAAATTATTATGATAAATTGACACCGGATGTAACATCCTATGATTATGATGCGCTTCTTACCGAGGATGGACAGATTACGCCAAAGTATGAGGCATTCAAAGAAGTAATCAGCCGTTTTGTTGACATTCCGGAAGTGGAATTTACTACAAAGATTCAGAGAAAGGCTTACGGAAAGCTGACGCCTGTGGCAAAAGCAGGTCTGTTCGAAGTGTTGGATGATATCAGTACACCGGTAGAACACCATTATCCGCAGCCGATGGAAAAGCTTGGACAGAACTATGGTTATATTTTATACCGCTCGGAGCTGGTACGTGACAAGCTGATTGAGAGAATCCGTCTGCTTGGCGCCAATGACCGTGCAAAGTTCTATTTGGACGGAGAAGAGTTCCTGACCCAGTATGACAGAGAACTGCTCTCTGAAAAAGGTTCTGTGAACCTGACCGGTGACCGTCTGGATATTCTGGTGGAGAATATGGGACGTGTCAATTATGGTGCTATGATGGAGCATCAGAACAAGGGAATTCAGGGTGCCGTAGTAATCAACGGACACCAGCATTACAAGTGGACACATTATCCGATTCCGCTGGAAACTGTGGATAACATTCCGTTTGACAAGGGATATACCGAAGGAAAACCGGCATTTTATAAGTTTGAGCTGGAGGTGGAGGAAGCGGGAGATACGTTCCTTGACTTTACCGGCTTTGGCAAGGGCTGTGCTTTCATAAACGGCTTTAATCTGGGGCGTTTCTGGGAGATTGGACCGCAGAAGAGACTTTACATTCCGGCACCGCTCATAAAGCAGGGGAAGAATGAAATTGTTCTTTTTGAAACAGAAGGAAAGGCAGCAGAATACATCACACTTTGTGATGAGCCGGGTCTGGAATAATTAGATAAAACAGTTTCTTTTTGAAAAGTTTTGTGGTAGAATAACGGAGCGCGGAGGTGTGAAATGGGTAGACGATTTCGAATGTCCACAGCGCTCGATGTGGATGATTTGTTAATGGAATGCGTTCCGTATGCCATAAAGCTTGCCAATGAGAAATATAAATTTGATCCGCCGCTGACCATTTATGAGGTGGACCGGTGGGGTAAGCTTGGGACAAGAGCGGACGTGATATTTGAATTTTTTAATGATCCGGAGTTTTTTAAGAACCAGCCGGTCATGGAAGGGGCAAAGGAGTTTGTACGGAAACTCTCCACGATGACAGAGGTGTTTATTACCACAGCGGTGGCACCACAGTTTATGAGCATTCGTGCTCAGAGAATTCTGGAGGAATTTCCGGAAATTCCGGTGGAGCATATTTACATGGGGTCAAGAAAGGATAAGATTAATGTCGATATCCTGTTTGATGACGGCATGCACAATGTATTTAAGTCCAATGCCGCATACCCGATTCTGCTCAGAAAACCATGGAATCAGAGTGCAACCGGAATGCTTGCGGTAAACAACTACGATGAGTTTTTAAAACTGCTCGAAGTGATTACTTCCAGCTATTCCGATGTGGAAGGCTCCCTAAAGAAGGCAAGAATTGTGGCGTTGGTCGGACCGTCCGGGTCCGGGAAAACCAAAGTGGCAAAAACGCTTCTGGAAAAGAGCAACCGCTTTGAAAAGCTGGTAAGCTATACCACAAAGGACCGGACATCCGTAAAGGAAAATGACTGGTACAATTATGTGGACAAGAAGACCTTTTTCCGGATGATGGAACAAGGAACCTTTTTTGAATCTACGATGTATGCCGGTCATGGCTTTGGGTCAAAGAAGGAAGATGTGGATGCCATTCTTGAAAAAGGAAAGATTGTGCTTGCGGCTGTAGATATTTGCGGAGCAATGTCATTAAAGACAAATTACAAGGACGTTGTGACGATATATGTAAAGCGTGATAAAAAGCAGTTGCTTCAGTCGATTCTTGACAAGAATTGTTCCAATGAAGACAAAGTTAACCGTATTATTTCCATTGATGATGAGAAGCGGAACGAAGAGGTCTGCGATTATGTTGTGGAAAATGAAGATTACGGAATGGCAGCGGAGTATATCATGGAACTGCTGGATATGAAATAAAAAGAAAGGCCGGTATGCCTGTGTGACAGGATACCGGCTGTTTTTATGAAGTTAAGCAATGTTTTCTGCTAAGGCAAGCATCAGCTTTACTGTGTGTTCAATGGCCCGGCGTTCAAAGGTCGGATAGTCCATCTGCGCCGAGTTGTCGGCTTTGTCGGAGATGGCACGGATGATCAGGAACGGAAGTCCGTTATTAAAAGCAGCCTGAGCAATGGCAGCGCCTTCCATCTCGGTACACATACCATGAAAATGTTCTGTGATAAAATCCTTTTTTTCTTTGTCTGCAATAAACTGGTCACCGGTAACAACGCGGCCCTCGTGCACGTGGATTTCCGGGTTTACCTGCTCACAGAGCGTTTTCGCCAGGGAACGCAGAGTGGCATCGGCCGGAAATGCAGAAACCGGCATGCGGGGGATTGTGCCAAGAGGGTAGCCAAACGCCACGGCATCCACATCATGCTGCATGGCATCTGTACAAAGCACGATATCTCCGATGTCAATGGAGGCATCCAAAGATCCGGCAATACCGGTATTGATTACGGCATCCACATGGAATAAGTCGGCAAGAATCTGTGTGCAGCAGCCGGCATTGACTTTCCCGATACCTGAGCGGACAACGGTAACCGGCTTTCCGAGTAACAGTCCGTCATAAAATTCCATAGAAGCCCTGGTGGTAATCGTAAGGGCGGTCATTTTTTCTTTTAACTGTGCAACCTCTTCTTCCATTGCACCGATGATTCCGAGTTTCATGGGTGATTCCTCCATCGAATAAATTTATTTTGACATTAGAAAAAGTATAGCATAAAAAAGAGGCTTTTTCAATGAAAGAAAGCAAGGTTATGAATTGCCAAAAAGCATAAAAAGGTGTAGAATAGAAACAATAGAACAATAGGAGTAATAGGTTAAAATGAAACGGATAGTATTAACAGGCGGAGGAACCGCCGGTCATGTAACACCAAATCTGGCGTTGATTCCTCATTTAAAAAGCAGAGGGTATGAGATCAGCTACATAGGATCTTATGACGGAATAGAAAAAGGACTGGTTGAGGCGGCAGGCATTCCGTATTACGGAATTTCATCCGGAAAGCTTCGCCGGTATTTTGATTTGAAGAATTTTTCCGACCCTTTTAAGGTTCTGAAAGGATATTTTGAAGCGGGAAGATTGATGAAAAAGCTGAAACCGGATATTATTTTTTCAAAGGGCGGTTTTGTCTCGGTTCCGGTTGTGCTTGCAGCAAAGGGCAAGAAAATTCCGTGTATTATCCATGAATCGGATATTACACCGGGACTTGCCAACAAAATCTGCATTCCGGCGGCTCAAAAGGTATGTGCGAATTTTCCGGAGACAATGAAGTATCTTCCGGAAGAAAAAGCAGTACTTGCCGGAACGCCAATCCGGGAAGAGCTTTTTGCCGGAAACAAAATTGCCGGTCTTGACTTTTGTGGTTTTACCGCAAACAAACCGGTGATTATGATTGTCGGTGGCAGTACGGGAGCCGCGGCGCTCAATGAGGCAGTGAGAAATTTACTGCCGACGTTGCTTAGGGAATATCAGATTATTCACCTGTGCGGCAAAGGAAAGGCAGCGCCGGAGTATGAGAATATGGAGGGCTACCGTCAGTTCGAGTATATTAGCAAAGAAATGAAGGATTTATTTGCGGCATCGGATCTGGTGATATCGAGAGCAGGAGCAAATTCCATCTGCGAGCTTTTAGCGCTTAGAAAGCCAAATATCCTGGTCCCGCTTTCTGCAGCAGCCAGCCGCGGAGACCAGATTTTAAATGCGGAATCCTTCGAGCATCAGGGATATTCCTATGTGCTTCCGGAAGAGGATTTGACAAATGATACTTTGTTAAAGGCAATCCGTTATGTGACAGGGCATAAGGAGGATTATATTTCGGCAATGGAAAAGAGCACACTCAATAATGCGATTGAAACGGTGCTCGGTCTGATAGAGGAACATCGGAAACAGAGGGAGAATTGACATGTCATATACGGCGTTATACCGAAAATTCCGTCCGACGACCTTTGAAGATGTCAAAGGACAGGATCATATTGTGACAACCTTACGAAACCAGATAAAAGCGGGACGAATCGGGCATGCGTTTTTGTTCACCGGGACCAGAGGCACCGGGAAGACAACGTCTGCACAAATTCTTGCCCGGGCGGTAAACTGTGAGCATCCGGTGGATGGAAATCCATGTGGGGAATGTGCCATGTGCAAATCGATTGCGGCAGGGACCTCCATGAATGTGATAGAGATTGACGCAGCCTCCAACAATGGTGTAGATAACATTCGAGAAATTGTCGAAGAGGTGAGGTATTCCCCGACGGAAGGAAGGTACAAGGTCTACATTATTGACGAGGTGCATATGCTCTCGGCAGGAGCATTTAATGCGCTCTTAAAGACATTGGAAGAGCCTCCGTCTTACGTCATTTTTATTCTGGCGACAACGGAAGTGCACAAAATTCCGATTACTATCCTGTCCCGATGTCAAAGATACGATTTCCGAAGGATTACGGTAGAAGAAATCACAGGCCGGTTAAAGGAGTTGACAATGGCAGAGCAGCTTCCTACAGAGGATAGGGCACTCCGTTATATTGCAACGGCGGCAGATGGCTCCATGCGTGATGCCATCAGCCTTTTGGATCAGTGTGTGGCATTTTATCTGGGAGAAACGTTGACTTATGATAAGGTATTAGAGGTTCTTGGTACGGTGGATGTCTCTGTCTTTGGAAAGCTGATGTCATACATCCGGGAACAAAAGGTGACAGAATGTCTTAGCCTTTTGGACGATATTGTAGCAAGAGGAAGAGAACTGACCCAGTTTACAGTGGATTTTACCTGGTACCTGCGAAATCTGTTGCTTACAAAGGCGTCGGAGGAGCTGATGGATACCATGGAGATTCCAACAGATTATCGGGAGGAATTTTTAAGGGAAGTTCATGCAAATGATTCCGAGCAATTAGTGCGTTATATCCGGATTTTTTCGGATTTGACCAATAAAATCCGCTATGCTTCCCAGAAGAGAGTTTTGGTGGAGGTGGCGCTGATAAAGCTTTGTAAACCGCAGATGGAGACAGAGTACGATGCGCTTTCCCACCGGGTGGCACAGTTAGAGGAAACGTTGGAAAACGGAGTGGTAGCCGTGAAGGCAGGAGCACCGGTGGCGGCACAGGCAGTGATAGCAGAACCGGAGGAGGAAATACCGGTTAATTTTCCAAGAGCATTACCGGAGGATATTCGTGAGGTGGCGCAGAATTGGCGCAGTATCGTAAACAAAATTTCCCCATTGGTCCGTATGGCGGTTGAGAATGCAAAGCCGAGTGTCGGAAATGAGAACCAGCTGTTGCTTGTATTTCATGACGAGTTTGACAAAAAGCTTGTGGCAGAGGAGGAGCATCTGGCAGAGGTAAAAAGAACGATTCAGTCTCAGGTAAAAAAAGAGATAGAAATACAGACAGTACTTGCATCAAACAACAAAGAATCCAGCATTTATCCGGATATTACAAAATTGATTAGTAAGGTTCCGGTGGAGTATGTAGATTAAGGAAGGAGATTATATATTATGGCAAAGCGTGGAGGTTTTCAGGGCGGTATGCCCGGAAATATGAATAATCTGATGAAGCAGGCACAGAGAATGCAGCGTCAGATGGAAGAAAAGCAGCAGGAGCTGGAAACAAAGGAATTTACCGCGGCAGCAGGCGGCGGTGCAGTCAGTGTTACCGTATCCGGTAAAAAGGAGATTACAGCGGTTACGTTAAGTCCTGAGGTTGTGGATCCGGATGATATCGAAATGCTGCAGGATTTAATTGTGGCAGCAGCAAATGAAGCGCTCCGTCAGATGGAGGCAGCCAATGCAGAAGTAATGAATTCCCTCACAGGAGGACTTGGCGGAGGATTTCCGTTCTAATGGATTATTACAGTAATCAGATAACGAAGTTAATAGAAACATTGTCCTCGCTTCCGGGCATCGGAAGCAAGTCGGCACAGAGACTGGCGTTTCATATTATTAATATGCCGGAGGAATCGGTACAGGTATTGGCAGATTCCATTGTGACAGCCAGAAAGAAGGTCTGCAGATGTAAGGAGTGCTTTACTTTGACAGACAATGAACTCTGCCCGATTTGTGCGAGCCCGTCCAGAGATAAGCAGACCATCATGGTAGTGGAAAATTCCAGGGACCTGGCAGCATATGAAAAGACCGGAAAATATAATGGAGTGTATCATGTGCTTCATGGGGCGATTTCTCCGCTTCTTAATATCACACCGGCGGACTTAACGATAAAAGAGCTGTTAATTCGTCTGCAACAGGAGGTAAAAGAAGTCATTATTGCCACGAACTCCAATATTGAGGGAGAAGCAACGGCAATGTATATCAGCAAGATGCTAAAGCCTGCGGGAATCAAGGTGACAAGGATTGCCAGCGGGGTTCCGGTGGGCGGAGATTTGGAATATATTGATGAGGTTACACTTTTGCGGGCGTTAGAAGGTAGAAAAGAATTGTAAAAATAAAACGGAGGTGTAGGTATGGAAAATGCAATTTTATATGCAGGGGTGGAAGAACTGAACACGATTAAAGAACATGTTATGGAATTGGATGGACTCCGGGAAAGAAACGCAGAGCTTTTAAAGGAAGAAACTCGCCTTGGCAAAACCTTGGCAAGCAAGGAAAAGGAACTGTCGGATGAAATTGAGTCTACTCTGAAGAAAAGAAAAAATGCGATTACTTCTTCTTATGAAAATCAGCTGAGTACACTTGGCACCAGACGCAAAAAAATAAAAGCAAAAAAAGAAAAAGAGAAGAGCATAAAGGTTTCTTCCCGCATTGGTGATGAAACGGCAGAACTCCGTGAAGCAAATAAAGGCCTTCAGATTGACATTAAGACAAACTTAAAAAAGAATAAGACGCCAAGATTTTGCAATTCCACCCTGTTCTATTCTTTGTTTCTGCCAAAGAATATATCGGAATTCTGTATTGTGGCAGCCTGCGTTTTAGTAGTATTTTTTTTCCTTCCGCTTGGGTTATATCAGTTCCTGCTTGCGCATAGAGTCGGCGCATGGGCACTTGCCGTTGTGTACATAGCAGATGTAGTTCTTTTTGGAGGAATCTATCTTCTTATAAACAATTTAGTAAAGGAAAAACATCTGGATACCTTAAAGGACAATCGGGAACTTCGTCAGCAGTATCGTCAGAATTGTAAGAAAATCCGTGAGATTCAGAAAGAGATTGAGCGTGATACCGATGAGAGCAGCTATGGCTTAGAACAGTATGACATCGAGTTAAAGGCACTGGAAGATGAAATCAACAGAGTTGCGGAAGAAGAGAAGGAAGAACTGACCAAGTTTGAAAATGCGACATCGGTTGATTTAACAAATGACATCAAGGGCCGTTATCAGGAAGAACTGGATGCTCTTTGTACCAGAAGCAAGGAAGTGGAAGACGAGCAGAAGGCGGTGGAAGAAAAGGTGAAGGAAAATTCCCTGATGATTTCCAAACAGTATGAAACATATCTTGGAAAGGATATGTTGACGGTAGCAAAATTAGACCGTCTGATTAGCCGGATTGAAAAGGGTGAGGCTGCCAATATCGGTGAGGCACTTGCCTTGGAGAAAGATGCAAAGATGAAATAAAAACGCAGAGGTTGTTGTAGCAACAACCTCTTTATTTTATGAGCTCATACGTTTTTGCTGTTCAAGCTTTGCAAGACAGTAAAAGATGCCGTTGCAAATGTGGTCGGCTAAGGACATTACCGTATAAAGCCGTGTGGTTTGCAAAAGTGAGTGTTCTAAAAAGCCGGACAGATTTACGATGCCTGTAATATAAAGATTTCCGACATCCGGGAGCTCTTTTCCTACACCGGCCCCGGGCTTGAGTGCGCCTTGGGCCAGTGTAAAGTACCCTATGTGGGAGGCCTTTCCTAAGGAGGCATCAATAGCGATAACATAAGGGTTTACAAAGACAGAATATATGGAATGGATGATTTCGCTCAAATTCTTTGCGTGTACCGGCTGCTCTAAGGTTCCATAGACGTAGACAGAATCGCTGTGGTGTTGCATCAGCTTCTGCCCGATGATGGGGCCGAGAGAATCGCCGGTAGCACGGTCGGAGCCGATGCATAAAAAAATCAACGGCTGGGAGGTGCTTCGCTCGGAGGAAATCATTTGGTACAATTGTCTGCCAAACTCATAGGAAGATGAGTGTTGTTTTGAATTAAAATAAAGCATGAAGAGAATCCTTTCCTCTTTTTATTAGAGTATTACCGGATTTTTCGGAAATAGACTGTCCTACGAAAAAAAGATTTCCCTCTGACACAATCCGTCAAATTCAGCAGGAGGATGGTGCTATAATGGAGAAAAAACGGATGAGGTGGCATATGACAGAAACGATTTATGAGCAAAGAATCATCACAGAGGCACCCGGAAAAGAGTTTGTTTATCCGAGCAACCGACGGCAGATTGGCCGTCCCGGAGATAGCGGAACCGAACTGTTTATAGAAGATTATGCCCTTTCCTTTGCAAAAGGGCTGGCAGAAAAGGATTACAGCGGATGTGTAGCCGGTGTGCTGGTGGGCAGTACGGTTTCCGCAGAGAATGGGGAAAGAATACGAATAGAAGGCCTTGTGGAAGCAAAAAATGTGATGCTGAGGGATCAGGTCTGTTTTACAGAAGAAAACTGGGCAGAAATTTACCGGGATATCCGGGATTATTTTCCGAAGCTGCAGATTGTCGGCTGGTTTTTGGGCGGACCTGGATTTCTTCTGGAGGATGAAGGTCGTCAGAAGAAAATACAGACGGATAATTTCGGAGGGGGAGACAAGATTTTGCTCAAGGTGGATTCCATAGAGAGGGAAGTGAGTTTTCTTTCTATGATTAACGGAAGGATGCTTCCGCTTCCGGGGTATTATGTATATTATGAGAAAAACGAAGGAATGCAGAATTACATGATGCAGACAAGGCAGCAGGTGGCAAAGCTTCCGGAGTACACAGAGGCACCGGTGGTGCCTAAAAGCAGGAGGGAAGAGGTTGTGGGACGCACTGTTTTGACAGGAAATCAGCTGTATCGGCTTTTATATGCCACCGGAGGTGTGCTTGCCTGTCTCGCGGTTTTTGCCATAGGAGCCCTTGCGGTTGAAATCAATGAAAGGGAGTATCTTAAGACGTTGTTAAATGAGCAGGAACAGGTGGTATCTTCTTTGTGCGAAGTGTATGAGGTAAAGGACGGGGAAACGATTGAGACAATCTGCACATCGGTTTATGGTTCGGAAGAGCTGGCAGAAATCATCAGGACGCTAAACGGATTAAGGGAAGGGGAAAATCCGGAAGTCGGTCAAAAAATATTTCTTCCATGATACGGAAGGAAGAAAAGTAGTGATAATTTTTTAAAGATGTGGTAAGATGAAGGAACAGAGAACGAAGACAGAAAGTAGGAAGAGTTTGTGGGAGAGACGAAGGTAGCGGATAAAAGGGAAGAAATTAACCTGCGAAATAAAAAGAAAAAAAGACGTTTGTTCCTGGTCGTAGTAGCGGTGGTTTTTGTTATAGCGGTGATTGCACTTGTGTTTTATATGCAGACAAGACAGTTTGGAAGCTATAAGATGATAGCAAAGACGGAGCTTCAGAAAAATGTTGTCAGTTATAAGGCAGGCAACGGATTGTTGTTTTTGTGCAGCAATGACGGTGCAAAGGCACTCACGCCGGAGGGAGATGTAAAATGGGAAATGTCCTATCATCTTGACAATCCTTCCATAGAATATTGCAAGGATGTGGCGGCAGTTGCTGACATTGGCGGAACAACGGTTTATATTGTTGCAGAGAATGGCATCCCGTATAATTATCAGGTGGTTTATCCGATTGTAAAGCATGCAGTTGCAAAACAAGGAGTGACCGCGGTTCTTCTTGACAACGGAACGGAAGATTTTATCCAGCTGTACGATATTAACGGGACATTGCGTGTGGATATCAATACAAAGACAAAAACAGATGGCATTCCGACGGACATTGCACTTTCGGAGGATGGCAAAAAGCTGGTGACCCTCTACCAGACCTTTGAGGGAAGCGAGATTGTCGGCAAAGTAACCTTTTACAATGCAGGAGAAGTCGGGAAAAACTATCTCGGGAACATTGTGGGGCAGAAGACCTTTGAAAACAATGTATTGGTATATGATGTCGGGTTTATGTCGGAAGACGGTGTCTACGTCCTTTATGAAAACGGATTTTCTGTATATCGTATGACAGAGGTTCCGGAATTGCTTCTGGAGCAGACAACCGAAAATGAGATTTTGGATGTTTCGGTGACTGAAAATGGGATTTACCTGGTAGAAAAGACAGCGACCGGACAAACACAGCTGTGTTATTATGGGGTAGAAGGCAGTTTGTTTTCCGGACTTTTAAAAAACCGGGTCTGGACGGATATCCCGGAATATGAGACAATGGTTGCAACAAAGGAAGAGGTTATTTTTTTTAGTCCTCAGAGTATTACAATCTACAGGAAAAACCGAAGTCTGAAATATGAGGGTGATTTTGCCAGTAGCCTGGAAGCAATTTTTCCGGTAGGGGGGAATAAATATTTTCTGGTAGATACCGGAAAGGTACAGGCGATTAGATTATCGAAAAAAACACAGAAAGAAGGAGAGTAAAATGAATTGGTTATTGTTGCTGGCAGTTGTCATTATTGGTGTCGGGGCTTTTTTGGGATGGAGAGCAGGCTTTGTAAAAGCGGTGTTTTCCCTGGTTTCCACGATTGCCGTAATTATTCTGACTCTGTTGCTGAGTCCGATTGTGACAGGATTTTTGGAAGGAAATGAAACCATAACGGGAGCAATTGACGGAAAGCTGAATGACATTATCAATCTGGAATTTATGGTGGAGGATGTTGAGGATCCGACCGATCCGGCAAGCTTTGTGGACAATATGTCTCTGCCGGAGAGTAT
>CAZIQL010000008.1:12722-68194 GCA_964541485.1 uncultured Lachnospiraceae bacterium | reverse complement strand
GTGGTATCGTTTTCTTTTACTTCCGTAATATAAATACCGTCGGAAACCACATGCAGGGCGGCACGTTCCTTTAACCAGACATTGCGGAAAATACCGGCACCGGAATACCATCTCGTGTTTAAATAGCGGTATACCACACGCACTGCCACCAGGTTTTTTCCTGCCTTTATGTAATCCGTAATATCTGCTTCAAACATAGAATAGCCGTATTTCCATTCCATCACCTGTTCCCCGTTTACGTAGACCGTGGTATCCATATACACACCGTCAAACCTAAGCAGCGTCTGTCCTGATGGTTCATCCACAGTAAACTCCTTCTTATACCAGCCAATGCTGTCACGGTATAAATCATGTGTCTTATAAATCATCCAGTCATGAGGGATATCCACTCCCTTCCATGCTGCATTTGCCGGAAACTCATACGATGCCCCCTCTACCGGAAGCTCTGCAAAGCTCCATCCGTCATTCCATAACTGTTTCTTTGCCATCTGAACTAACTCCTTTTATCTGAATTCAATATGATATGTATTCTTTCCTTTTTCTTTTGCAAGATACATTGCCTCGTCCGCATCCTTAATCAGCTGAGCTCCCTCTGTCTTTCCAGCCTCTTCAAAAATCACACCGATGCTGCACGGTATCGGCATTCTTTCCCCGGTCACACCATTGATGACACCCTGGTCTAACTTGTGCATCAGCATCTTTATGGTCTGCTCCACAATCTCTTTGTCCTGCGTTTCCATGCAGAAGACAAACTCGTCACCACCGTAACGTCCCACATCACCATGGATTGCTCCCCTGAGTGTGTTGGCAACAAACTTAATGACATGGTCGCCTTCCATATGTCCGTACAGTGTATTGTAATCCTTAAAATCATCAATATCCACAAAAGCAACCGCCAGCTTACTTCCGGAGTCTGCCAGTTTTTCTGTCTTACCCTCAATCAGCTCCACAATCGCCTTTTTATTGTAAACACCCGTCATCGGGTCCTGCTCCGTTTTTCGCGTCAGCTGCGCCTGTTCCTTCTTCTCCGTGCGCTTGGAATCTGCCACACATCCCAGCAGATGGTTGATTTCACACTGCAGTTCTCCCATCTCATCCTCGCTGCGCACATGGACACGGATAGAATAGTCATCCTCATCCTGCACCTTACGCAGAACCTCGCAAATCTCTTCAATCGGTGTGGTCATACGCTCCGTAATGAAAAAGTTTACCGCTATCAGCAGAAACGCACCAATGGCAAGCGTTGCCACAAACAGCACCACATAGGACAATCCCATATGGGTGTACTCATCCAGATCAATCGTCACACGGATTAACCAGTCCGTGTAATCAAGCTTCGAATAACAGGTCACATACTTTGTCCCGCTGATTTCATAACTGAACGCACCCGCATTTTTGAAGCCTTCCACCTTCTGTTGCTGTGCCACCTTACTGTCATGGCGTTCCTGCAGCTCATAAAACGCTGTATTCTTTTCCCCGCTGCCGCCTACCGTAATATGATTTCCGTACTCATCCAGAATCTGCAGCACACCGTGTTCCCATAGCTTATTGTCCGTATGGTACTTGTCAAAATATTCCGCACGAATCTCCTGAACGACATAACCAATCAGTTTTCCGTTTACATATACCCCTTGACAGGCAAGCATCGCCGAACACTTTTTTCCGTAGATTTCTCTGGTATACACGTTTCCGATACGGAATGCTCCTGTTAACAGCTTTTCATTTACCGCTCTAAGATCACTGCCTTCACCCGCCGTATAATTTTCACTGGCTGCTACCACGCGGAAATTGGCATCCACTATGGCAACCGACTCCAAATAGCTGTAATAGCTTTTTCTCTCCTCCAAAAGAGACTCGAGATGGGCACGTTCTGTGTCGGAAATTTCTTCTCCTGCCAGACTTGTCAGAATTCCCTCCTGCACAAAATCATATCCTGCCATAACACTCATATCAGCACGAATCTGTTCACAAAAACTCTCAATACTGTCAATCTGGTAGCCACAGGTGACAATCAGATTTTCCGTAACAACATCCTCAACATTCTTCCTGTTCTGATAGAGTAAAATAATACCGCATAAAAATAACGGAACCATGGAAACTATAAGCAATACCCCATACAGTCTTTGCCTTAATTTCATTTTTTCTTCTCCTTTGTCAAACGAATTTCACTTACTGAATGGAAATTACGCTGTAATCCTGGTCCTCAATTGCCTTTCTCAAAATGTCATCAGAAATTGCCGCGTTTAATGTTACAACAGCCGTACCCTCCGTATGGCTGACTTCTGCACTTTCTACTTCTGCAAATGCCTCCAAGGTCTTCTTTACCCTGGCCTCACAATGTCCGCACATCATGCCTTCAATTTTCATTGTCTTTGTCATTTTTTGTTCCTCCTTCACCTGCTCTATGGTAATCTGTTTTCTCTTTTTGTCTTTCTCTTCATTATATACCCGAACAAGGTTCAGACGCAAGGCATTTGTTACGACGCAAAAGCTTGACAGGCTCATTGCCGCCGCACCAAACATCGGATTTAACTGCCACTTAAGCAACGGAATAAAAACACCCGCTGCCAGCGGTATTCCGATGGAATTATAGAAAAATGCCCAGAATAAATTCTGATGGATATTCCGTAAGGTTGCACGGCTTAAACGGATTGCCGCAGGCACATCCCGCAGACTGTTTTTCATAAGTACTACATTTGCCGCATCAATCGCAATATCTGTGCCGGCACCGATGGCAATTCCCATATCTGCCTGTGTCAATGCCGGAGCATCATTGATACCGTCACCTACCATGGCAACCTTGCCTTGCTCCTTTAATCTCCTGATGACTTTTTCCTTACCGTCCGGAAGCACTCCCGCAATCACCTCATCCACGCCTGCCTGTACACCGATTGCCTTTGCTGTACGCTCATTGTCACCGGTCAGCATAACAACACGGATTCCCATGTTCTGAAGCTCCTTTACCGCATGGGCACTATCTTCCTTTATCACATCTGCCACGGCAATTACGCCAAGCAGACGGTCCTCCAATGCAAAATACAGTGGTGTTTTTCCTTCCCTTGCAAGCGTTGCCGCCTTTTCCCGGACAGCACCGCTTAGTGCGACCTTCTTACTGATAAAGGTTTCATTGCCACCATAGAGCATACCATCCTTTGTCCGCCCCAAAAGGCCGTTTCCCGGCAATGCTTGAAACTCCTCCACCGGAAGCTCTTTTATCTCCTTCTCTTCTATATAAGATAATACTGCCTTTGCAAGCGGATGCTCGCTCTTTCGCTCCAGCGCGCCCGCACACACCAGTAATTCTTCCTCTGTCACACCGTCCTCGGTAAGCAAATCCGTCACCTGAGGCTCTCCCTTTGTAATGGTGCCGGTCTTATCCAATACCACAATCTGTACTTTTCCTGTTTCCTCAAGCGAAACCGCTGTCTTAAACATAATACCGTTTTTGGCCCCGACACCGTTACCAACCATAATTGCCACCGGTGTCGCAAGACCAAGCGCACACGGGCAGCTGATGACAAGCACCGAAATGCCTCTTGCCAACGCAAAACCGATATCCTCTCCTACCAGCAGCCATACAAGCGTTGTCACAACCGCAATTATAATCACTGCCGGCACAAATACTCCGGATACCTTATCTGCAATCTTTGCAATCGGTGCCTTGGTTGCCGCAGCATCACTTACCATCTGAATAATCTGTGAAAGCGTGGTATCCTGTCCAACTCTCGTCGCCTGACACTTTAAAAACCCGGACTGGTTTAAGGTGGCCGCTGATACCCGGCTGCCCGCTTCTTTATCTACCGGAATGCTCTCTCCGGTCAGTGCAGATTCATTGACCGCACTGTGACCTTCTATGACCACACCATCCACCGGAATCTGTTCTCCCGGACGGACAGTAAAAATATCCTCTTTTCTTACGTCCGCAATCGGCACGGTACGTTCTTCCCCGTTTCTTACTACCGTTGCCGTCTTTGGTGCCAGCTTCATGAGTCCTTTCAGCGCATCGGTTGTCTTTCCTTTGGAACGTGCTTCGAGCATCTTGCCCACGGTAATCAGTGTCAGTATCATTGCCGCCGACTCAAAATAAAATTCATGCAAATAATGATATGCCTCTGTCACATTGCCTTTTATCAAAGCATCCGACATGGCAAACAGAGCATAGGTGCTGTAGACAAGTGCTGCACTCGAGCCAAGTGCCACCAGAGTATCCATATTCGGAGCCCCATGGAATAAGCTCCTGTAACCGTTAATAAAAAATTTCTGGTTGATTACCATGACAATCACAGTCAGCAAAAGCTGCGCCAGTCCGAGAGCTACCGGATTTTCTGAAAGCACTGCCGGAAGCGGCCAGCCCCACATAACATGTCCCATGGAAATATACATAAGCACTGCCAGAAATCCTATCGATGAAACCAGTCTTTTCTTTAACGCCGGCGTTTCCTTGTCCGCAAGCGCATCCTCCTGAACACCGCCTGTCGTATTCCCTTCCTCTGACGTTGCGGTGTCTTTTCTGCTCGCTCCATATCCTGCTTCTTCTACCGCCCGTATAATATTTTCCGCACTTGCCGTGCCCTCCACGCCCATGGAATTGGTAAGCAGACTCACGTAGCAGGAGGTAACACCCTCCACCTTTCCTACTGCCTTTTCCACTCTGGAACTACAGGCTGCACAGCTCATACCGGTTACGTTATATTGTTCCATTTCTTTCCCCACCTCGTATAAACTCAAAAAGGGCGTCCCTATCGCAGAGTGCCCCTTTGGTATTTTATTCTTTTCCGTTCCAGCAATAGGTGCAAAGCTTGCACGGAGAAATCCCGATAGACTCTATCATGTCATCCAGACGATGGAATTTTAAGGAGGTAAAGTTGAGCTCCTTTCGGATCTCCTCTACCATTGCCTTGTAATTCTCGCTGTCCGGATTCGCATAATCCTCCAGCACTTCCTTTGGAACATTATCCCCTTCCCTTTTCTGGATAATCTTACGTGTAATCAAATCCATTTCCGAAGAAGAACGGGAGAAATTTAAATATTTACAACCAAACAGCAACGGAGGACATGCCGGACGGATATGTACTTCCTTTGCCCCACTCTGGTATAAAAATTCCGTTGTTTCTCTCAACTGTGTGCCGCGGACGATGGAATCATCAATCATCAAAAGCTTCTTGTCCTGAATCAGGTCATGCACCGGAATCAATTTCATTTTTGCAATTAAGCTTCTCTGCTCCTGACTGGTTGGCATAAAGGAACGCGGCCAGGTCGGTGTATATTTAATAAACGGTCTGGCAAACGGAATGCCGGACTCATTGGAATATCCGATGGCATGCGGCACACCGGAATCCGGAACACCGGCTACCACATCCGGCTCCACATCATCACGTCTGGCAAGCATTCTGCCGCATTCGTAACGCATACTTTCTACATTGACTCCCTCATAACACGAGGTCGGATAACCGTAATAAATCCAAAGGAAGGAACAAATCTTCATCTCCTCGCCCGGACCCTGCAGATCCTCTACTCCGTCTGAGGTCACATAAACAATTTCGCCCGGACCCAGCTCTTTATAATCCTCATAGCCAAGGTTAAGATAAGCAAAGCTCTCAAACGAAACACAGAAAGCGTTCTTTTTCTTTCCTATAATAACAGGGGTTCTTCCCAGGCGGTCTCTGGAAGCATAAATACCTTCCGGTGTGAGCACCAGCACCGTCATGGAACCCTCTACTTTTTCCTGGACATTTTTAAGGCCCTCTAAAATAGTTTCCTTCTGATTAATCAGCGCCGCAACCACTTCTGTCTGGTTAATCGCACCACCACTCATCTCCAGAAAATGGGTATGTCCCTGTTCAAAACAATCCTTCACCAGAGCATCCATGTTATTTATTTTTCCGACAGTACCGACAGCAAAGCTGCCAAGATGGGAAAATACCTGAAGTGGTTGAGGTTCAAAGTCAGAAATGCAGCCAAGGCCGAGCTTTCCTTCCATTTCCTCCACATCCCGTTCAAACTTTGTACGGAACGGAGAATTTTCAATATTGTGAATCGCACGGTTAAAGCCGTTCTTTCCATAGACGACCATGCCGCCTCTTCTGGTTCCCAAATGGGAATGATAATCCGTTCCAAAAAACAAATCCATAACGCAGGATTCTTTCGAAGCAACTGCAAAAAAACCACCCATGATGAGCCTCCTGTAATTGTCACTTTTATATTACCCCATACATAGTAGATTTTATTACAGATAGGTATTTTCGTCAATTAGTTTCTATTTATTAGTTAGGGGTTGATTTTTATGCAAAACAGTGCTATATTATGCACCAGCGAAGAATAAAAATACATTATAACACAAAAGGAGAGTTTATTATGAAGAAATTTGTAGCATTATTAATTGCAACCGTACTTACATTAAGCACATTTGCTGCCTGCGGCGGCGAAAAGTTAACCGCAAAGGTAATCGACATCGAATTAACCAGCGAAGATTACGCTTTCGGCGTAGATAAGGCACAGCCTGAATTATTGACTTCCGTAAACGAATTCATTGCACAGATTATGTCAGATGGTACTTTCGAAGAAATCTGTAACAAATACTTCGGTGACGGCACACCTACTGCTGTGACTTCCGCAACAGAAGATCCAAGCAAGGATCAGTTAGTAGTTGCCACAAACGCAGAGTTTGCACCGTTTGAATACATGGAAGGCGCTTATTACTATGGTATCGATATGGAAATTGCAGCTGCACTTGCTGAGTACCTTGGCAAAGAGCTTGTTATCATGAACATGGATTTCGATTCCGTGTGCTTAGCTGTTGGCCAGCACAAGTGTGACATCGCTATGGCAGGTCTTACCGTAAGCGAAGACCGTTTAGAATATGTTACCTTCTCTACTTCCTACTACAGTGCTTCCCAGAAGATCATTGTAAAGAGTGACTGCACAGAATTTGATAACTGCCAGACAGCAGCTGATGTAGAAGCTATCTTAAATGCAAAAGACGAAAACACAAAGATTGGTGTACAGAACGGCACCACAGGCCAGCTTTATGTAGAAGGTTATGAGGACTGGGATTTTGCAGGTTTTCCTGTAAAGTGCATCGCTTACAAAAATGGTTCTCTTGCAGTACAGGATATGTTGAACGGAAACGTAGATTATGTTATAATTGATTCCGATCCAGCAAAGCGTATCACAGATGCAATCAATGAAATGCAGTAAGATCAGAAAGAGGTCATATGGGAGATTTTAGTCGTAAGATTGACAAATTTATTGACATATTAATAAACCAGGATGGCTATGTAAAGGTATTGGAGGGGTTGCAAAACACCCTCCTTATTGCTGTTTTAGGTTTAGTCATCGGTATCTTAATCGGTACCGTCATCGCCATTGTAAGAGTACTTCCAAAGTACAAAGTGCTTCCGCGCGTATTAAACGGCATTGCCGCTTTTTATGTCGGTGCATTCCGTGGCACACCGATTGTTGTCCAGCTGCTGATTTTTTATTACGTATTGTTCCCGCTTTTGGGACTCCGCATCAGCGGACTGAACGTGTCCATTCTTGTCTTTGGCTTAAACAGTGGTGCTTATATATCCGAAATTATGCGAAGCGGTATCCTGTCTGTTGACCAGGGGCAGATGGAAGCCGGACGTGCAGTGGGACTGAGCTTTTGGACCACCATGGTCCGTATCGTCATTCCTCAGGCCATCAAGAACATCCTGCCGACTCTTGGCAATGAATTTGTTGCCCTGATTAAGGAAACCTCCGTAGTCAGCTTCGTCGGTGCTACCGACCTTTACAAAGCGTTCAACTCCATCGGAAGCAACAGCTATGAGTTCATGGTGCCTTATCTTGCCATGGCACTCATTTACATCGTTCTCGTTCTCTTAATCAGCTTGGGAATCAAATACATGGAAAGGAGCTTAAGAAAAAGTGATCGACGTCATTAATCTTGAAAAACACTTTGGGGATACCAAGGTATTAAACGGCATCAGCATTCACATTGAAAAGGGCGACATCATGTGTGTCATCGGTCCGTCCGGCTCCGGAAAAAGTACATTCCTTCGCTGTTTAAACTGTATGGAGGACCCAACCGGCGGTCAGATTATCTTTAACGGTGTTGACATTGCCGATTTCAGCGTAGATATTAATATTCACAGAAGACACATGGGTATGGTATTCCAGCACTTTAACCTGTTTAACAATAAAACAGTACTTCAGAACATCATGCTGGCGCCTGTGCTGGTGCAGACACAGGATTTGAAGACTGCAAAACAAAAAAACCGCGTAACAACATTTACCAACCTGTTTTGCAAGGCAGATAAAAAGAAGGCTCTTCTTCCGGTTACCACAACCAAAGCAGCAATTAAAGCAACAGCAAAGGAAGAAGCTCTTGCCCTCCTTGACCGTATCGGTTTAAAGGACAAGGCAGATGTATATCCGTCCACACTTTCCGGTGGTCAGAAACAGCGTATTGCCATCGTTCGTGCACTTGCCATGAAGCCGGATGTAATTTTATTTGACGAACCGACTTCGGCGCTGGACCCGGAAATGGTTGGCGAGGTTTTGGACCTGATGAAACAGCTTGCCAAGGAAGGCATGACCATGATTATCGTAACACACGAAATGGGCTTTGCAAGAGAAGTAGCCAATAAGGTTCTCTTCATTGATGAAGGACAGATTCTGGAATGTGCACCTCCGGATGAATTTTTTGGAAATCCAAAGAACCCTCGTCTGAAAGAATTTTTATCAAAGGTTTTATAATTTGCTTACTCCTATTTTATTTTTATCAATAAAGGAAAGAGCACAGATCTGATTTTCCCGGACCTGTGCTCTTTTGCTGTTTATTGTTGTATTGTTTTATTCTTCTTTCATCACTACAGATTCCAGCATACCCGTGGATAATTCATTGATCTGCCTTGTGTCCTCCACAACCAGGTCAACATAATTTCTGTAAGCAAGTGTCGCATCCACAATGGTATCTACCGTAGCCTGATTTTCCTCTGCGTAAGCTGCCATGCCAAGCACGCGGTCTCTTAACTGATTGAAAATGGTATCTACGTTTTGAATGTTGCTGTTCTGTTCTTCGATGTTTCCGTAAAGGGAAGTAAACTGGATAATCAATCCTTCAAATCCCTTTTCCAGTCCACCCAATGTCTGAATGGAGCTTTCGATTGCCTCTGTACTTTCTACAATCTGTCTGGAGGTAACCGCAATCTGTTCTCTCATCTGTGCCACAATCTCATCTACACGGTCAGAGCATTTGCTGCTGTCAAAGGCAAGGTCCTGCACCTTGGATGCCACCACCGCAAACCCCTTTCCCTGGTCTCCGGCTCTGGCTGCTTCAATGGAAGCATTGAGCGCCAACATCTTTGTACTGTTGGCAATACCATTTAATTGCTCTGTTACCGCTGCAATCTGTTCCATCTGTTCGTTCAGCTTTGCAAAGACATTGGTTACATCTTCCACTTCACGTTTTACCTTTTCCATCTGCTTATCCATCTCGCCGATGTTTGTCTTGTTTTCTGCAAGTACAACTTCTACCTTTTTCACTTCTTCATTCAGGGCACCAATCTGGTTTCCCGTCACCCGGATGCAGGCATGTACTTCTTCACAGGAGGAATCCACTTCCTTTGTTCCCTGCATAATTTCTTCCGAACCCTTTTTCAGTTCATCTACATTGCCATCCAGGCTGGCATTGATTTCTTTCATGCCGCCGATACGCTCTGAAGACTGTGCACAGTTTTCCTGAAGCCTTTCGCTGGTAACGTTGATTGCATGAACCAGCTCCTCTGCTTCTTTTGCCTTTATCTCGCTGATATCGATAAATGCACGTCCGCGCTTAATCAAAAGGTAGAGAATAAATGCAGTCAGGTCCATAATCACCAGACACATCATATACTGCGAGAACGGGTCTGCTTTTTCCGGATGGATAAAATACAAAATCAATAAAAATACTGTGGCAAGAATTCCCTGGTAAATCGAATACACCGGCTGTAAGTACATACCTGTCAATGCAATTACCGCAAGGAATAACAGAAAATCGTCACTGTAAAAACTTCCGCTGTTTAACGAAATACAAAACACCAACACCACCAGTGCCAGACTCAAAATCAATTGCTGCCTTTCTTGACGCACATTCATCTTTTTCATAAGAATTACTGCAATTGCAAATGTCGTCAGACAAATACCGATTGTGAGCATGCCCATTGTGTTCTTTGCCGCCAGATTCGTGCAGAAAAACGCAGCTCCTACAGCAAATGTCAGAATCATCATAATTTTAAAGATTACCTCCGGTGTTGCCGGGCTTTTCGATTTGTTTTTTCTACCCATCTTCCTTCTCCTGTTCATCTTCTGTACCTTATTATATTATTCTGCCAAAGTAAACTGACCTACCAATCCATCTAACGAAATTGCCTGTGCCGATAATTCTTCACTGGTAGCAGAAACCTCTTCTGCGATAGCAGAGTTACCCTGTACCACTTCAGAAATCTGCTCTACGCCCTTTTCTAACTGTTCCATCATCTCAGCCTGCTGTGCAGAGTTTGCACTGGAGGTCTGTGCTCCGGCAGCGATGGTCTGTAGTCCTTCAATTACTTCTGCCATAACTGCTGCGGTACGTGCTGCAATCTTGTTGCCCTCTTCCACTTCTGCGATGGAGGATTCAATTAACTTCTTTGTATTTACTGCGGAGTTTGCACTATCCTCAGCCAGCTTACGGATCTGGTCTGCTACTACCGCAAAACCACGGCCTGCTTCTCCTGCTCTTGCTGCTTCAATCGCTGCATTTAAGGAAAGGAGGTTTGTCTGGTCTGCAATGTCTTCGATTTCGGTAATAATCTTTCCGATTTCTAAGGATGTGCTGCTGATGCGCACCATAGCCTCTGTCATCTTGTCCATCTCTTCGCTGCTTGCCTGTGCACGTCCTGCAACCTCAGAAGCAAGCTGTGCTGCCTGCTCACTTGCCTTTGCATTTTCTTCCACATGGCTTGTGATGTCAATGATAGTAGCCTGAAGCTCTTCTACGGAGCCTGCCTGGTCGGTAGAACCTTCTGCCAGATTCTGCGCACCGTCTGCCAGCTGGGATGCTCCCATGGAAACCTCATCAGAGCCTTCTTTAATTCTCTGTAAGGTGTCTGTCAGTCTGTTCTTTAAGTCTCTGGCTGCCAGAATCAGTCTGATATATGCACCGACATAAGCATCCTGCCCAATCTTGCTATGTACTGTAAAATCACCGCCTGCCATTTCATCAAGCACGTACGAAATATCATCAATAATTGCCTTCTGGGAAGCTACAATCTCCGTTGTGGCATCTGCTAAAATCTTTGTTTCATCCTTTGTAATGATTTCCGGAATCGGAGCATCCAAATCACCCTGTGCAAGCAGACGCAAACGGTCTACACAAAGCTGGATTGGTGTACCGATGCGGATACCGAGCTTCTTTGCGAAGTACAGCCCACAGCCCAATGCAACCACAATTGCAACAGCTGTTAGGGCAATTGCCTGAATGGTACCACCAAGGAAATCTGTATATGGTGCATAAATAGCAAGCGACCAGCCGTTGATTCCAACCGGTGCATATGCCATAACATTCGACTGACCGTGGTAAGAATAACTGCCGACACCGGATTCCCCGCTCGCCATTGCAGTCTCAAGATCTGCCAGCTTCTTTAAGGACTTATCTGTCTGTGCGCCAACGATGTTATTTTCCTGGTTCAAAACAGCTTCATAGTTGCTGCTGGCAATTACGGTACCTTCTGTGTTAATAATGTATGCACCACTGTTTTCACTGACATGAATCTCCGACATCAAATCAGAGAACACCTTTGCATCAGCGGTGACAACTACCGCACCAACAACGGTGCTGTTTACTTTTCCATCCTTCCAGATTGGAGCTGCATATGTAATAATCAATCCACCAAGTGCTTCCTGATTTACCGGCTCATGAATTGCAGTCTGGCCTGCCAATGCCTGCTGAACATAAGTCTTATCACTTAAATTATACTCCGAATACGGAACCGTTCCGTCGGTCTCTACCATGATACAGGAAAGCCAGCCGAAATCCTTCGCATAATCGCTTAAGATATTCATCTTTGTAACGTTGTTGATGGACTTTCCTCCAATGTTTGACATACGTCCGATTAACTCTACCTGCCTTGCCGTAATGTTAATCTCTGACTTTACATAAGCTGCTGCCTCATTAGCTGTTACCGTCAGCGAGGTCTGCAGATTATTAATCGTTGTGACAAAAGTCAGAACACTCGACAGAATGCCCACCACCAGCAACGCTGACACCAGCACAATCGTCATCATTTTTCTAATCTGACCGCCGATGGTAATTTGTTTGTTGTCTTTGGTTTTTTTCATGATAAAATACCCCTTTTTTTTGGATTTGTACAACAAAATAAATAGAAAATGTATATTTGTTACATTATATCAAATTTGTCCCACATTATCAATCACTAAATCCGTTGTGTCAAGTACATTTGCGCATGCCGCCTTCTTGCTACATTTGCGCATGCCGCCTTCTTGCTCTTGCCTTTTTATTATATTTGGATTTAATTTTTAATATCTTGTCAAAAGTGCGTTTTTCAGCTGTTCTTTAATATCATCTTTTCCAAACACCGACAAAACCATCTCTGCAATCAGGAGAGAATAGCTCTCCGGAGCCGCGTGACCTTTCTTTGCAATCAGCTTTTCCACGCGGTCCGCAATCTGTCTGCAAAGATACATGCGCTTGCCCCGCATCTGCGCTGCTGCTGCCGCTGCTATCGACGGCTGTCCCCAGATTGGAGCGTAAATATTGTAGTACTCTTCCACAATGTCACAGAATGCAAGTACTCCCTCTGCCACATTGTCCACCTCCTCTACCGCAGCGTCCATTTTCCCAAGGGTACCGTTCCAATCCACCAGCATGATAGTTTCAATGAGTTCATCCTTATTTGCAAAGTAATTGTAAATCGTTCCTGTTGCAATGCCGCTCTCCCTTGCCACCTCTCTGAGTGACAGATGCAGATACCCCTTTTCAAACAGTCGCCTCTTTGCATTTGTCATAATTTTTTCTCTTACGCCTTCAATAATCTTTGGCATTCCTGCACATCCTTTCCGGTTTTATATGAACGTGTTCATTTTGATTATACGCCCGGTTTGTTAAATTTGCAACAAAAAAGGATATCTTCACCGGATATCCCTTTTCTCTCTGTTTTAATTTATTAAATTAAAATTTAACTTTTATTTTTCTGCAATTTGTCTTGCTACGTACACGCCGCTTGCCGATGCATGGGACAGAGAATGTGTGACGCCACTGCCGTCACCGATGACATACAGACCCGGATAACGTGTTTCCAGATTTTCATCGATATCCACTTCCATGTTATAGAACTTTACTTCCACACCGTAGAGCAGTGTATCGTCATTTGCGGTTCCCGGAGCAATCTTATCGAGTGCATAAATCATTTCGATAATACCGTCCAGGATTCGCTTTGGAAGTACCAGGCTTAAATCACCCGGTGTGGCTGCCAGTGTCGGACGTACCAGACCTTCTTCAATACGCTTTGCATTACTGCGGCGTCCTCTTACGAGGTCACCAAAACGCTGTACGATTACACCACCGCCAAGCATGTTGGAAAGTCTTGCAATACTCTCACCATATCCGTTACTGTCCTTAAACGGCTCGGAGAAATGCTTTGCTACTAAAAGTGCAAAGTTTGTATTTTCTGTGTGAAGCTCCGGATCCTCATAGCTGTGTCCGTTTACGGTAACAATACCATTTGTATTTTCATTTACAACAACACCATGAGGGTTCATACAGAAGGTACGTACTCTGTCTTCAAACTTCTCTGTACGGTATACGATTTTACTTTCGTATAATTCGTCTGTCAGGTGGGAGAAAATAACCGCCGGAATTTCCACACGCACACCGATGTCCACACGGTTAGACTTTGTCGGGATGTCGAGGTCCTCACATACGGTTTCCATCCACTTACTTCCGCTTCTGCCGACGGAAATAACACACTTCTCACAATCATAGGAAGCATCCTTTGTATATACCTTGTAGCCGCCTTCCACTACTTCCAGCTTTTCCACCGGACAGTCAAAGAAGAAGTCTACCTTATCCTTTAACTTGTCATACAGGTTCTCGAGCACAACATAGTTGATGTCTGTTCCCAGATGACGCACGGACGCAGACAGAAGCTTTAACTGGTTCTGCATGCACAGCTTGTCAAACTTAGAACCTGCTGTCGTGTACATCCTGGTACCTTCGCCGCCGTATGCCATGTTGATATCGTCCACATACTCCATCAGTTCTAACGACTGTGCCTTTCCGATATGTTCAAATAAGGTACCGCCAAAATCATTTGTGATATTATACTTTCCGTCAGAGAATGCACCTGCTCCCCCAAAACCACTCATGATAGCACAGCTCTTACACTTGATACAGCTCTTTACCTTATCTCCGTCAATCGGGCAGCGTCTCTTTTCCAACGCATGTCCTGCCTCAAATACCGCAATCTTTAAATTCTCTTTCTTTTCCACCAACTCATAAGCGGTAAAAATACCACCCGGGCCTGCTCCAACTATAATTACATCGTATTTCATATCGTTTCCTCCTTGCATTTCCTATTTATTAAATCAAGTTTTAATTTCCCTTTCATTTACCAGCCCATAATTTCACGAATTTTTTCCGTCAGCTTCTCTGCCGCTTTTGTATGCGTTTTCTCGGTCGGATGCCAGTCTGCTGCCAGTCCGTCCACTGCCCCGTTCTGCTCTGCAAACCTTAAGGTGTGGATGTTTGTGTCTCCGGTCTGTGCCGAATATTCCTCTACTGCCTGCTCTACATATGGGAACAATCTGCCACCCATAATGCCGAGCGTACAAAGAAGTGTTGCCTCCGGATTGTTTTTCCGGATGGTCTTTAAAAATTCCACATACTGCTCTTTATATTCTTCCTGACGGTCTTTAAAGTTTAAGGTGTAGCTGTCATCGTTTGTGCCGAGATTCACCACAATCAAGTCCGGCTGACGCTTTGTAAAATCCCACGCTACGTCTTGCGGCTTTGTTGTCATGTATGTACCGTAGGAAAAGCCCAGCTTTTCATAATAATCCGGCACCAGCTGCTCGGTCATCTTTGCCTCACCGGTTCCCGTGTAACCCGAAATGATACCCCAGCCCGAGAAGGATACCAGCCGGTAATCCGCACCAAGCGCCTCCGCCGTCTTGTACGCATATGCCTTCATGGCATTTTCCGTCGAGGTCTTAAAATTGTGGTTTGGATCTTCATCCTCCACCCCGTAACCACAGGTAATCGAGTCTCCGATGAACTCAATCAGATGTGCCTTGTTTTCTGTCGGCTTAATCCCGCCGCGCGCCGTCACTTCAATGGATACGATGCCAACCGTCGACATTGCCGCCTCGGAAAGCTTAATGATACGCACCACACACTCTTTTTCCTCTTCGGACTCAAACACCGTATACGTTTTCTGCATCTTATTTATCATATCATCCACGACGCACTCACCGTTGACAAAAATGGCAACGCGCGCCTGATTATTTGCACCACTCATCATAGCACTATCCGCTTGCAGTGTTACCACCGCTTTGGTTCCCGTAAACGTAAATTCCGCACCGGAACCCGAATGCACCATCCAGAGCGTATTCTTCAAAAAGTCTGCCCTGCCGAGCACCTTTATATTACCTTCATTTGGAGTAATCACTTTCTCGCTCAGTTCCTCCTGTACGATGGTTGGAGTCACTTGATCCTCTTCCTCCTTAGCCGGTCCCTTTTTCCCGCAGGCAATCAAACCGGCCAAACCAAGTAAAAATAAAACACTCACGCCAATTATCACTAATTTTTTCATTCCGTCTCCTTCTTTCCCCACTGTCACATCATCACCGCTATTTCCGCCCGGCTGTGTCGGCGGCACATCCACCTCATCACCGTTACCGTTGGTTCCTGCTGCTGCAACAGCACCTATACTTTTCACCACCGCAATGTACTGCAATTCCGCCACCTCTGCCGTAAACAAGTTATCATCCCATGTACCGGCAAGCTCCGTCAGCCCACCGTCCTTTGTGTAGGAATAGAACTTCAACTGCTCCTTTGCCTGCATGTAATCCTGCGACACCGGAATATATATCTTATAACCGGAAGTGGCTTCTTTTGTCATAGCCATGGCATAGGCAATAAATTCTGCATCCGTGCCAAGCCCGATGGCACTCACGATTTCCCCGTAGATTGCCGCGGTACTTGTGATCTCATTCACGGTCAATGTCGGCGAACCGCTTCTGCGGTCACCGGTGTAGGTGCCGGACGCAAAGATTCCGGTCTTCTCATCCACAATTGTCAGCTTTCCGCTTACCGAACCGCTTGCTGCCACCGCATTGCCCAAAGCAGACAAGTCACAGCCCTGTCCGCATACCGTTGTCTCGATACCCGCCACCTGCACGTAGACACCTGCCGAGCGCATTGCGAGAATCTCTGCCAGATTCGGCAGAGCCGCACGTACATCACGCGGCTGTCTTATGTTGTTCATATAGTAAACGTTCTTTGCCGTCTTTTCTGTAGCGGCCGCCAGTACATCTGCCTTCAGCGTTTCAAGAACCGAATTAAAATATCCCGGCTCATATGTCTTTCCCGTGGACTCCACCGTGCCACCAAGCGCCACAATCTTTGAACACTCTTTCATGTAAGCATGGTACTGTTCCATCAGGGCGTCATTCTGATAAATTACGTTGAACAAAGGAAATCCCGCATAAGTTTCTGCGGCAATTTCATCCGCATCACCCACATCACCGCTGCTCAAACGGAACATCGCATCAATATAATAATTTGCCGTCAGCTCAGCCGTACTTGGGTAATAACAGCCGAAGCTTAAATCATAGTCCCAAGGAACGATGAGTGCCTTGCCATCCTTATCCACATAAAGACCAAAATTCTTCTGTCCGACAAACATGTTGTCCATCTGGCAGAGCCAGGAATGAACCGCAAAATATTTTACTACCTCGTCAATGTCAATGACCTGACCGAGGAGCTCCAAGTATTCCTCACTGTTTACATCCACCACGTTGTAATCAAAGTCCGTGCCGTAGTTTAAGTGGTTTAACTTTCTCACCCACTCCATAACCGTCGGTAACATGTCCTCGACATCCTTTTTCGTATCCTCATCATACTCCCAAAGCGGCGAATCGTCCGCTTTCAGCGCATAATAATCAAAAACCGTGCCCTCCGGCTTGCAAAGATAGCTTGATAACTCATCCGAGTCCACGCCATAGTACTGCTCCAGGATGGATTCATCCATTGCCTCCACCATAGCATAAACACCGTAATAATTTCCGTTGATATAGAGCTTTGCCAAACCGTACTGCGGTGTCGGAAGCCCCATTTCATCCAAAAGCATCAGCGCAAAAAATTCCTTCATCATGGACTTGTCAAAAAAGAAATTGTTAAAGCTGATTTTGTTTGCTCCAAAGAAGTTCTGCTTCTCGCCGTAGTCCTTCTTCTTTATGTACTTACCAAAATTAATCGTGAACGAAAAACGGTCACTGCCCGCGTTGTCCGTCACGGAATGTTCCAGTGTAAAAGCACCCTTTGTCTTCAGGCCGCAATATCCCAGCGTTGCATCCCCTATGGTCACACTCTCCGTCATCACATACGGCTCATCCGCCGCGTTTTGGAGCAGGTAGTTTAAATTATTCTCATCAATGGTAATCTCCACCGTCTGGATGGCATCCTTTAAAAAATACGCATTGTACTTTCCATCCTTTGCTTCACCCTGCGTCTCTTTATTTACCTTATAATCCTGCGGCGGCTCATTATCCAACATTTCCTCCGGAACCCAGAAATCCGCCGTACCGTGCGGAATGTCCTCTGCCAACACCGTAAGCGGTGTAAATAACGGCAATATAAGTGCCGCAAGCAATACAGCCATCAGCATTTGTCTTACTGTTTTTCCATTTCTTTTTCCCATTTTTTCTTCTCCATCTCCCATATTTTCCCCAACATGTTATTATATCACATTTTTCTGTATGGAACAATCAGAAAACACTAAAACAGGTATCGATATTTTCGCATCTGCAAATACAGTATCTCTGCCACTCTTTCTCTTTCCCCGACAGTATAAATACCTGCTTTATCCAGCAAGAACGCGACATCTTCTTTCGCAAAAGAAAACTTCAGATTGCAACCATAGAGTTTCTCTGATATGTCAAGCTGCTCTTCAAAATCCGTACCTATCGTCTTTGCCTGAACCCTTTGCATCATCCGTTCCGTATCTCCTTGCAACGGATAATCCATCGTTGTGTCTGCGAGCAATCCCGCCCCGTTATCAAAAATCGGACAATACTTAAATTCCCCTACGCCATTCATCAACACTGCGATATTATGTGTATGGCGGTCTTCATTAAGAAAAAAAGCATCGATGGCAAAAAGTTTATTCATATATTTCCCAAAATCCTTCAACCCGGTAATCCGCTCTGCCTGGCTGACCAGAAAACGCAATCGCTCCTCATGATTCTCAATTCGATAGATTGACTTGTGAAGACTCTCTCCAAAAAAATTTTGGAACAGTCTCTCCAAAGTGATTAACTGCCAATCTCCCATCAAAAAATCTCTGCTTTTCACTCCCTTATAAACTACCGTATTGTATTTCATTTCTTCCAAGTCGTATAAAACATACTCCTCCTCTGAAAGAGTTGATTTTTTCAGCAAATGCGAAATTACGTACTCTATCAGCCCCTCATATCCGGTGTAATCTGCCTTATACCAGACTCCTCCGTTTTCCCATTTTAACTGATTCCCTTTTGACGACTGCCTGTTATTTGTTCTGATATTTTGCTCAAATAACTCTATCATAATCTACCTCTCAATCCGAATCCAAAAGTTGTCTTCTGCCATTCTGCCCTCCGTTTTCTCTATAATCATAAGCGGATCATAAAACGGCAGCCCCAAATCCTTTAATACCAGTTTCATTTTGTCCCTGCTCTCCGGGAAACAACGTGTCTTTAAAAACTCTACGTATTGCTCGTAATCCGGTGTCTCAATTACACCAAAGGCACGAAACATCGTATTTTCCGTGTAATTCTTAATCTTAACCTGTTTTGTCATCTCATTTACATCAATGATGGTACATACCGTTTGATTATGCATGTACCATAATCTGAGTGGATATACTTTCTCCTGTACTTGCATCTCTTCCGCTGTATTTGGATAACGTTCCAGAAACCGGAGCAAAAGCACAATCGGTCCGCGGATTGGTTCTTCACTTCGCTCCCACCGTTCCACAGTCACTTTCGAACTACCAATCAGCATCGCAAACTCCTTTTGCGTTAATCCCAGAATCATCCGTATTCTTTTTATCTCCTCACCTGTAGTATATTCCGATGTTACAAATTTCTTCTCTCCCATTGTATCCACCTCCTAGCAATATTTAACCATTATTTTTACGGTTTGTAAAGAAGAAAACAATCATTTTGATGGTTTTTCTCACGTAAAAGTTATCAAAATGATTGTTTTTGACAAAATTATACATTTTCGATGTAAAAACAAAACCCGCAAGGTTTCCGAAGAACCTGCGGGTTGCTTTGTAAGTTTCTCTTATAAATTCGCCTTAATCTTTTCCATCATTTCCTGATACTCTGCATCCGTAAGGTAAGTCTTACCCGGATTCATCTGGAATGTGCCGCCCCATTCATCGCCGCCATTGTACTTTGGCACCAGATGCATGTGCAGGTGGCAACCTGTGTCACCGTAAGCACCGTAGTTTACCTTGTCCGGATGAAACGCTGCGTGAATGGCATTTGCTGCCTTTACCACATCCGCCATAAATGCATTGCGCTCTTCCTCGCTGATATTGATAATTTCGCTCACGTGATCCTTATACGCCACGATACATCTGCCAGGCTTTGACTGCTCTTTAAAAAGAATCAGTGTGCTCACGCTCAAATCACAAATAAAAATACCAAACTTGTCTAACAGTTCCCCACGCATACAATATGCACAATTTGTGTCCTTCATATTTTTCTACCTCCCATATTCTTAAGGAATTCCTGCCCAAAGGCAGAAGACGTTCCATTTAGTTACATCACCGCATCCGCATTCAGCACTACTGCACCAATCACCGGCTTGTTCCATGCCTTTAATGCTTCCAGTTCCTTTGCAATATCTGCTGCCTTTGATACTTCCTGCTTCTCAACCAATACCACACAATCGGCCGCCACTACCTTTTCGATAGATGCCGCATTGGTCAGAATATCGGACACTGCGGTCACATGATACGCCGCATCCACATCCATTGCTTTAAGAAGCTTCTGAAGCTCTTCCTCGCTTACCGTACCGGTCAGGACGATATTCTTCCAATCCTTTGCATCCTCTCTTGCAGAAAGCTCGGATTTTAAGCTCATGCCTGCCGTCTTTGCCATGCGCTCGTAATCCTCCGGTACCATGGTAATGCCGCCAAACGCCGCAAATAGGCGGGAAACAAAAGCAAACGGCTTCTTCACACGGCTTGTCGGAAGTTCTCCGATCAGACGGATTCCGAAACGGTTTTTCACATCGGATGGATTTAATAACTTACCGGATAATAACGCACAGAATGCAACTACTACCGCAAATACCACACCGCCAATGATGCCACCGATGATCAGGGTCTTAATCGAACTTTTAACAATCTCAGCTACTGTATACTCAGCTTCCGGTTCCGGCTCCTTCTTCCAATCCAGATACTCTTCATTCTTTTCCTGAATCTTGATATCCAAATCAGAAATGTACTGGATGTTTGCCTTCTGGGAAGAATCCAGAGAAAGGTTTACCGCCTCATAGGAAGCCGCGTTCATCTCAAGCAACTCGTGTTCAGCAATCGTTTCACAAACACTGTCATACTTTGCCTGGATGCCTTCTGCTGCCAAGTCAAGGATTTCCTGACACTTTTCCGCATTCTCATGACGTACGGAAATGGTAATCATGTTATTCGAATTATCCGCAGAAACGGAAAAAATCTCTTTAAAATAACGCAACTCCATCTTTTCGGACAAATTGTTAATGATGTACTGGTACAATTCACCATTCGTCATATAGGTAGAATATGCCTTGATGATACGGTCCGACAAGTCGATGTTCTGATAGGTAAGCGTCGGGTCTACTTTATAATCATAGTCTACATATAACTGGAACGATGCGTTATACTCGCGAAGTGGGTTAATCTTCATCAGCACAGAATTTTCATTGTATTCCACCTGATTATCACGCGATGTCTGTAGATTATCAAGCTCTGCTTTCAGGTTAGCTCCTGTGGCTTCCCAAGATGCATGCTCACGTTCAAAATTTGACTTTTCCTCTGCTACATACTCCGGATCGGTAATCTTAATCAGATTAATCGCCAGACTTCCCGCTCCTGCCACAACACCAATCACAATCGCCCATACCACAATCGTTCTCCAAGCACGGAGCACACGGTACAACAGCCACTTTAAATCAATTTCCTGTTCGTAAGTTTCGTTCATCTGCCTTCTCCTTTTATCGCATTCCGCAGGGAGTAATTTTGTCACTGTCTGCGGTCACTCTTTCTAATCTTCCTTCTTTGGCACATAGGTTGTCACGATTTCCTGTACCATCGGACGGATGTCAGACGGCTCTGTCAGTACACGTTCATAGAGCACATCCAACTGCTTTAAAAACTTCTCCTCATCCATTTCAATCGGCTTTCCGATGTGGATTAACTTGTTTTCCGTATCCTGCATGCCCTCTTCCTTCATAAGGAGCTCTTCATACAGCTTTTCACCCGGACGCAAGCCCGTGAACTTAATTTCAATATCCTCTCCCGGTGTGTAGCCCGACAGACGGATTAAATTGGTTGCCAAATCTAAAATCTTCACCGGCTCTCCCATGTCAAGCACGAAGATTTCTCCGCCCTTTGCATAAGCTCCGGCCTGTAACACTAACGATACCGCTTCCGGAATGGTCATGAAGTAACGGATGATGTCCGGATGGGTCACGGTCACCGGACCGCCCTCTTCAATCTGTCTCTTAAACAACGGAATCACGCTTCCGTTACTGCCGAGTACGTTACCAAAACGCACCGCCACAAACTCCGTCTTCGAACGGTTATTATAGGTCTGCACCACCATTTCGCACATACGCTTCGTAGCACCCATGATGTTGGTCGGATTCACTGCTTTGTCCGTGGAAATCAGCACAAAACGCTTTGCTCCGTATTTATCCGCTGCCTGTACAGTCTTTAACGTGCCGAAGACGTTATTTTTGATTGCCTCATTCGGTGAGTCTTCCATAAGCGGCACATGCTTATGCGCAGCCGCATGATACACAATCTCCGGACGATACTTAGCAAAAATGGAATTGATACGTGCTGTATTTCGCACAGAGGCAATCAACACCTGCAAATCTAACTTCGGATATTTCCGTACCAACTCCTGTTGAATATCGTACGCATTGTTTTCATAAATATCGACGATAATGAGCTGCTTCGGATTATGGCTCGCAATCTGGCGGCATAACTCACTGCCGATGGAACCGCCACCGCCGGTCACCAGAACCACCTTCCCGGTCACATAGCCCATAATGGAATCAATGTCAACTGCAATCGGCTCTCTGCCAAGTAAGTCCTCTACCTCAACCTTACGCAGGTTGCTCACGCTCACATCACCATTTACAAACTGATAAAGGCCCGGTAAAATCTTAATCTCGCATTTCGTCTCCTGACAGATTTCCAAAAGCTCCTTGATAATCTTTTTGGATGCAGACGGCATCGCAATATCGATTTCCTCAATCGAATACTTTTCCGCCATCTCCTTGATATCATAACGCGTGCCTACTACCTTGATTCCGTCAATGAACATGCCCTGCTTGTCCACCGAGTCATCAATGATACACTTTACACGCTTGTTTAAATACTTACTGTTCATCATCTCACGAATCAGCATGGAGCCTGCCTGACCCGCACCGATAATCATGACGTTTACACCGTCCTTCGTGGAACGCTGCCGCTTTACTCTCCGGACAAACCGGTAGGAGAATCTGGTCACCACTGTGAGTGCCATCAAAAACATGATGTAGGACAGATAGCAGCTGCGCGGATAATTTGTCCCCGCCAGCCAGAATGCCACCAGCTGTATCACACCGGATAAAATGCTGGCAACCACCGCACTCTGCAGTTCTACCACTCCGGCAAACCGCCACACACTCTGATATAGGTGGAAGAATGCAAAAATGATAATCGTCGCCAGAATGTTATACGGAAGATAATTCCACATGCTGTCTAGATATTTATCATCTACTTTTTCCAAACTAAGGTCAAAACGCAGCATCAGCGCCAGAATGCTCGCAGCCACCACGCTGCACACATCCAACGCGATAAAAAATGCTCTCCTTATCCATAGTTGTTTATCGTGAAATAATTTTTTCATATGTTTTTCTATCTCCTCTTGGAATTCTTTTCCTACAAATTCACATCTTATTTATTATAGCATGAATTTTGTCGAATGGAAAGGGGAAGAATGTGGGGATGGAAGTACAAGTCTACTCTGTTTTCTCTAACAAATCCGTAACTTCACAGCATAATGCTTTCGCAAGCACCACCAGATACTCCGCCTGTGCCTTATTAATATTCTTTTGCCGTTGCTCATATTGCTGGAGTGTGCGTATCGGAATCCCTGAATAATCTGCCAGTTCCCGTTGGCTAAGCCCTACCCTCTGCCGAAACAACTTTAAATTCGTTTCCGGCTTTGCCACCTTATATAACTCATTCATCTTATCCACAAACTGCCGTATATCCATCTCATGATACGGCGAATACAGTGCCAATATTTCTTTTATCGGAATGCACTGTACAATCTCTGTGAAACTCAACGAAGTCTTCCACTGGTAATACGCCAGTGCCCATCCTGCCCAAAACTCTTCACTACGGTCTATGGTGTAATTCGGTTTCACGCGCTCGTACTTTATACCGGACTGCTCCAATACCTCGTATGCGAGTTCCACACCGGACTTTCCGACGAGCAAAGTAAAATCTCCCTGCTCAAAGCGTGCTGCAACTCCGGATCCCAGAAACAGTGCAAAGAACTCCTCTATATCATATTTCAAATCATACACGGCAAAGTCAAACATGCGTCCCATGGCTGTCCGTGCTTTTTCAAGATAAACCCTATCGTAAGCGTGCATCTCCCGGCTTCATCTCCTCATCTATAATCTGCATAATATACAAATCTCCCCGCTGACGCGTATTCCTCTCTACGCTAAAGTATTCCCTTCGTGCAGTTTTATCACGCAACATTTTTTTTGCATACCACTCACTGCTTCCGGCCACTTCATAACCAACAAAGCGAATACGTTCAAATGCCGTTTTACTCTTCAAAACAAACTGCTGCCCCAGCTTCCCCAGATGCATCGCATTGTTTAGCTGACGATACGAGATCGTACCATTAATAAAATCCTGTGCAAAGGAAAAATAACTATCATCCGCGCGATATCCAATGATTACATCATAATCCTCATAATCAACTAAAAAATTTTCAAGCAGATACTCCTTTGCCTCCAGCGCAAGACCGGACGGAATGTCAAACTCACGATTCTTAAGCAGTACTGCGAGCCAATGCAAAATGCAGTATTCCTGTGCATTTAAATCAAGAATTCGCAGTCCGGCACACTCTATCTCGTAACAGTTAGCAAATCCATCCTGTTCGTTGCCCGCTCCCCATTCCTTTGCCATCTCCAAACTGTCTGTGCAATAGAAACCAAGGCCATAATCATTATACAGTTTTCCGTATCCATACAATGGCTTTTCAATAATACTTGAAGAGCCATGATAAATTTTTTTCATCATACTACTATTCTCTCCATTCTTTGCTTACATTATACTCCCGTAGGAGTAGTTCGTCAATGTAAAATAATTTGCACCCTCAAATGAATGAAAGTGCAAATCTTGCACTTTTTGTGTTTATTTCATTCCGCCTTAAAATAATTCTCCTGCACCCACCGGTAACTCTCCATGTTTCCGATGTCATAGCGCCTGCCGGGCATTTCATACGCATGTACCGGCGTCTGTTTGCTTAACCATGCTGCAAAGCTACCCGGTGCATCCGCATTGCAACCTTTTTCCAAAGCTTCCGGAATCCGAGTCACATCCTGAGCCCGATAAAAGTAGAACGGAGGCACAGCATGATGTCCCTTTGGCTCCTTTGGTTTTTCCTCATAAGACGTAATCAGATCATTCACATTCTTTGTAATGATAGCGGTCCGCTGCTGCTTTGCCAGATCATTCTCCTCATGGCACATCACACAGGAAGTTCCCCTCTCTTCTGCAAAGGCAAGGAAGCCAGCAAACGAAAAATCTAACAGATTGTCCCCTGCAATCACAAGAACATCCTCTGAAATTCCAAGCTTTTCTATAGCAAACTGAATATCTCTTACCGCGCCCAATCTGGTTTCATTGGAATCCGTACCATCATCCACCACGGTAATCTTTCCGTAGGCAGCATTCTTTTCTGCCGCCCAGTTTTCAAAATGATGTGCAAACTTGTGGTTTGAAATAACAACATATTCTTCTATTTTCTTTGTTTTTACCAAGTCCTCAATCAGCCAGTCTAAGATGGTCTTTCCATTCACATCCAAAAGCGACTTTGGAAAATTTTCGGTCAGCGGATAGAGACGTGTTGCATATCCGGCTGCTAAGATGAAACATTTCATAAATAGTCTCCTTTTTTTAGCTGTAATTACTCTTTCATATCCTTTATATACTCTGTAAAGCTCCCGGCAGGCAATTTGCAGTTTTTATCCAGCATTTTCTGCCAGATAACATTACCATCCTGCTCCGAGATAATTCCCTTTTCCAGAGCCTCTAAAAGAACAACACGCCTTTTTATATGCGGAATACAAGGATTTGACATTTCCTGATAGACCGGATCCGGAAGCACTATCTTTCCTGCATATAAAGCCTGCAGAATATTTGTATCATTAATCCATAAAAAGGAAGATATGCAATCCGTATCAAAAAACATATCATTAGTCATTCAGTCCCATGTCCTCCTCGTCAAAATTATATACAATATCTGCCCGGAAAGCATCCAGTAACAGTTCTTCTCTCTTTCCGGCGGATATTTTTCCCTGCTCTGCTAAAAGTTCAACTTTTCTGACATATTCTCCGGTTGTAAAATACTGTTTATTTTCTGTCATAGGGCAGTAAAGCTCCCTGCCATAACCCAATCTGGCCGCAACTTTTGAAACGACAATTCCTTTATATTCCGCTTCTTGATTTCTCGTAATATATCCATCCAATCGAAGTCTGAATAACATCGCCTGATGGCTTACCTGAAAAAACTGTTCTTCCTCAATAATATCTTTCAATGTCCACTGTTCCTTTGCTTCCGCATACTGCATCAAAGCATCATAAGGCATCAAAAAATAACTAGCAAACAGATCCGCCTCCCTTTCCGTCTCCGGCTTGTCTTCCCCCATGCTCATATCACAAATTACTCTGGTTTGTCCCTTATCAAACAGCACATGATATAATTCATGTGCCAGCGTAAAACGCTGCCGTCCATAAGAAGAAACCGAACTAATGGCAATCACTATATCGCTCTCTTCTTTGGTGCACATACCACTGATGTGTGCAGGAAACGGATACCTTACCACCGTTATTTTTTTCTGATTCCACGCATTCACAACCGCAAAAACATCAATTGGCGAATAACTGTCTTCTCCCAAAAATCTTCTGGCTTTTAAAGCAAGGGAATTTAATTCCTGGTTTGTCTTCAATCTACTCATCTCCCATCAATCTGTTCATTTCTCGGATGTTCATTACAATTTTATTAATTGCTGCAATGCTCTCTAAATCTTCTGTCTGAATATTATTGGAGCGAAACGCAAAATTCAGCGGAAGATATTCCTCGCTTTCGCCACATAAATATTCTTCCGTACAACCAAACAAAGCACAAAGCTTATCAACCATGACAGAATTTAAGCTTCTTGTGCCATTTTCAAGTTTTGTTATCATGCTTTGATCCACTTCTAAATACTGTGCCAATTGCTCCTGTGTCAGTTTGCCTTTTCTTAACTCTTTTACTCTTTTTCCCATTGTTTCACTCATCTTATTCATCCTCCATTCAAACCTGACCATGAGTCTAACTATAGTATATGTTATTTTGTCATATTTTCAATGGTGATTTTACAAAATTTTATGACTTCGTGAATAGCAACAAAAATCCGAGGCTCTTTTTGTGGATTATTACCAACAAAACAACCTCGGATTTTAATTATCTTCTTATATCTCCACTCCGTCTGCCGTATCACAGACCGCAATGACAAAGTCTTTTGCATACTCCGTTGTAATGTACTCACGGATGCTCTCTTCCTTTTCCGGATCAATGATTGCCATACAGCAGCCATTAAAGCCCGCGCCCGAGAATCTGCCGCCATAGATACCGTCGGTCTGAAGCAATATTAATACAAGTTTTACATTCCCATTGTTTATGTATTTTTTGCCCAAAAGTATAGTTTGCGTTTCATGTATATTTCCTTTCTTTCAAAATCTCTCTCAATAGTTCTCTGTACTTAGGAAAAATACAAAGTGATGCAAAATATAAAATTCCACAGAGAAATATGCCCAAAAAGTGACCTCGGACCGCCGGAAATAACCACACATACAATTTCCCGAAAAGCCCCATTAGAACCGAGCACACAATTGGTTCTTTCAATTCAGTCAACATTTTCCATGGTGACATTTTCACATAAACTTTCATAGCTATCATATGAACAACAACAATTTGCAAGTACGCTGCTGAGCGGAAATAGCCAAACAAAGAAAAGCCATAATTTATGCCTATCAAACACATCGGTATTACAAACAGTAATTGAATCACCTGAACTAATACAGATAGCCTTGGCCTACCCTTTGCACGATAAACCTCTCTGCTGAACGTTCCCCATACACAAACGATGGAAGTACTTAACCCCCAGATGCCTATAAACTCGCTGGCCTCCATCCATCTGCTGCCTAACAAAATATACGTAATTAACTCGCGAAAGACAAAAATGCCAACTCCCAGCGGCAAAACAAACATCCCCACATACTTTTGAAACATGAAAAAGATGCGTTTAAACTCTTCATCATCGTTCTGTGCACGCGATAATGAAGCAAACAAAATCGGTGTTGTTGCTCCGGTGACCAATGCCAGAAGCCCGGTTACTGTCGTTTGAGAATTCTTATATAATCCCGCATAATATTCCCCGAGAGCTTTACTGACAATCAGGATATCGATATTTGAAGTAGCCCATAAGGCCAAAGCTTCCAAAAGCGTCCACACTCCAAATGAAGCCATCTTCATAAATAATCGGCAATCAAACATCAGTTTTGGATACCATTCAAAGTTCACTGTCAGCAAAACGACCTTTACAATTTCTCCAACCACTGTTCCAAGAATGAGCGACCAGTAGCCGCCTCCCAATAAAGCTATTGGCAATGTAAACACAAATGGAACCAGACATACCGCAACTCTTCTAAAGAACAACCGTTTATACTCAAATTTTCTTTGGCATAACGCCTCTTGTACGTTTGATAATGCATGCAACGGCAGTACAACACCTGCCACGCATATTGCCGATTCATAGCCTTCTGCTCCGATAAAGACCGCAATCCCATGCCGAAACAAAATGATGGCTAATAAAACTACCATAGAAATACAGAAATTACTCCAGAAAGCCACCGTCGCACTGTTTTGTAAGTCTTTCTCTGTTTCACACTCGTGTTGTATCAGATACTGATGAAATCCTGCTTGCGAAAGCATATCTGCAAAACTAATAACAACATTAATTGTTGCAACAACGCCAAATATTTCCGGTGCAAGCACACGCGCCAATATGATATTGGATATTGGCACCATAATTTTTGCTGATATCGTTGCTGCAAAAGACCATCCCGCTGCCTTACCTATATACTTTTGCTTATTCCTGTGTTCCATCTGCATGTGCCTCACCTGAAATAAGAATCTATTTTCGCTGCCAGTGTATCCATATGGAACAGATGCAGGTACCTAAGAATTGTCCTGTAAACGAGTGATTTTGCCGTCTGCGGTGCATATTCCTCTAATGCCTTTTCGTACCCTTTTTTTAAATAAGTATTCCAAAAGCCATCAACGTCCTTACTTTTTTCCACAGGATGTTGCAACGACTGTTGCATAATGTCTTCCAGAGTTACCCTTGTAAGAATTACCTCTGTCGAAATTGCGTCAAGCACTTTCTCACCAATATCACTGTTCGCCATACACACAGAATAACCTCTGTTATCAAATATACCGATTTTCTTCCCCGAATTCCAAAAATCTCCTATGGTGATGTCTCCGTATCTGTGCCTTACTGCATACTTGCATTTATAACAACTCTCTCTCATATTTAGTGTATACAGCTTTAGTAACCTTCCCAAGTCCAAAGAAGTTTCCTCTGTCCCATCTTCAAAAGCAGCCACATGGGTATACATATAACCAAATCTTTTATCTCTAAAAGAAAAATTCTTTATGCTCTTTCCCCTCTTCTTTTCCCAGTGCCTCAGATGGCTTTGAAACACTTTCGGGCTTGGCACACCATGACATAGCAAATCCACAGTAATCAGCCTGTCATAGCGTTCCCCCAAATACAGCAGCAAAGCTTCCACCTGGCACGGAGTCCCCACAAAAAGGGTCCACTTTCCCTCGATTACATTATTTTTAACATCCTCAAAAATGTCGTTCAGAGCGGCTTGAACATATTTTGATCCACGCATCTGATTTCGTTCCCACGCGGTCTCTGCCTTTTTATAGATAACGTTCTGCGTTTCCCCATCAAAAACAGCCCCATAAACCACGCCGCCTCTTGCCAGCACAAGGTCAGATATAGCGGTAAACGCGCCCCCTGACGAACTCCTACTTACAACTTCATCATCCCAATGTTGCAAGGCCATAACACAGCGTATATTTCCCGTTTCCTCACGCTCTTTCTGAAATGCGCAAACTGTGTCGCATTGATTACAATGGATGCAGTTTGCTTGCGTTACCTCTGGATACAAAAATCCCTTTTCGTCTTCCAACATTTCTATTGCTTTGGTCGGACAAACCATGGAACAATTCCCACATCCACAGCATTGTTCTTTTTTAAGTTCTATCATGTCATCCGTTCTCCACTTTTGCCTTACTAATTGCAGGTTTCGAGTATCGAAAGAAAATATTTACGACTCTTCTCTCTTTCTTCTTCTATCATCTGTTTTGCGTTCTGAAAATCCACCTCAAGAGAGCATTGTTCTTCTCCCTTATATAACCGCTTTCCCAAATCAAACCGACGCAATAAATCCAAAATACGTTCTGCTCTGTAGTTTTTTGTCAACACATAAAAAGGTTTCTCAAACAGAACAGAAAAAGCAGCTCCGTGAAATGACGTTGTCAAAACACATTTTGCCCCCAAGAGCCAGCCCAAAAATTCTTCCGGCGATGCATCAAAAACATAATCACATCCCTTCAGACGCTTTACACAATTGTCTTGCAGACATATCACCTTATATCCCGTCTTCTCCTTTAAGCTTAGTATCAGCTCCTGCATTTTCGGATTACCAATCAGATAATACACCAATATGTAGTCTTCTTTTACCTTCGGCATAACAGCTATTTGTTCCCACTTTTCTTTTTCCAACAGAAACACCGGGTCCAAATGAACCTCACAGTCCTTGCCAAGAAAACTCTCCAAATAAGCCTTTGCACTACTCTCCCGAACGGAAAGCATTGTGAACTTATTGGCCAGCCCCACAAACTTTTCCCTTTCGCTTTCTGTCCAATCATATTCTCCCAGGCTTGCCGCATAACTATATCGCCGAATTCCTTTATCACCAAAATCGAGCAACCGCATTTCACATGCCTTGTCGCGCAAATTTAACACCTGGTCGCTTCCTGTTAGATAAAAAGACGCTGCCGGCGGAGCCTTCTTTACCTCTTCATAGGATTTATAATATCTGGTTTTCTGCAGACGATTATCAATAAAATTTTCAAAGCCCTCAAAAAGCCGTTTTACTTTTTTTCTGTTTAAGAAAGAAAACAAATTAACAACTAACGCCACAATAAAGTAACGCCCAAACTTTGTTGGAATTTTTTCATAGATGCTTTTTTCTCTTTCACAATCGAGTATATCATTCTCTATTCCCAACTCTTTTTGAAACTGCTGTAGTGCAAAGCTTTGTAATACTGCACCATAATTATGCACGTTCTGTGTGGTCACTGTAATTGATTTCATATTTTTCCTTATATCCTTTAATACCTGCATTTATATTGTTATGTATCTCTCGCATACTCAGTTTCGTCATCTTCAAATCGTGGAAAATGAAATACCATTTAACTATGTGCTTTCCCCGTGGAAAAGCCGCTCCCAACCAAGCTCCTTTATCATAGAAATACTTTTCATGATAGCCAGAAAACCAAGAGGATTTATCCGTTGCACTTGTTCCCAGCACATAATCACTCGCATAGATTTTCCCTCCTTTACGTAGCAGATCCAAAATAAACAACGAATCCTCTCCTCCTAAATATTCACTTTTTCCTCCAAACAACGTTGAAAACACCAATCGGTATTTCTGAACCGTTGACCTTCTTATTGCAAGAACACAGGCCCCATAATGTAATGAATTCCAAAAATGAACCCGTGAATTTCTGTTTCTCAATTCCGAAACCACTTTCCCATTCCGTGTTAAATCTATCCCAAACACTATCGCATCCGCTTTCGGATTCTTTTGAAAAGCTTTTATCACTTCTGACGCATAACCTTCCACATACCTAACATCATCATCTGAAAACAACAGAATATCAGCATCGGAAAACATCAATGCAACATTTCGATTTACACCAATTCCTCTGGTATTCGTAGAGATCATTTTCACAATGCCGCCTTTAGCTTTATACTTCTCATAGTCAAAAGTACCATTTTGGTTTGCAATAACCGCGTTGCTTTCCATATTCATCTTTTCGACTAACGAGAAATCCTTTTGATCAACTGTTGCTACCAATACTTCCAGATTCATTGCTCCTCCTGTTCAATACAACCTCAGATTTTATTTATCTTCTTATATCTCCACTCCATCTGCCGTATCGCAAACGGCGCCCGCTTCCTATAAAGCAAATGACACTTTATCTTTTTATAAATGATAAATTACCTTCCCAATATACTCCGCAATCTTTAAATCCTCTTCTGTATTAATGTCTACAGCTTCGAATTTATTCACCACATGAATATAAGGTTTTCTTCCTATCCGACACCTATACTTATTCAGTGAGTCTCTGGATATTCCATATAATCCCGTCGTTTCCTCAATTACCGGCAACATATCCTGACTGCGAGGCAATATATCCGGGCGGTAATTTATAGGATTCCCAGCATACCAGTAAAAACTATGGTTTTCCGTTGCGGTAAAACAAGAATCAAATTCCTCGCTAAATGTCAGACGTTCATAACACGCCTTGATTGTGCTCGGTTGCATATATGGTGCTGTTGCAAATAACTGAAAATAAAAGTCATATTCCGGATGCAGTTCAAAATGATGTACCAGCAAATCATTTCCGTTTGCAGTATTTTTTGCATATTCCGGATTCCTGTCTATCACCAAAAATCCCATTCCTAATGCATATTCTGCTATTTCTTTACTGTTTGTATCAACATATACATCATCAAATACATTTGCTTTCTTGACATTCTCACAAATATACTCATATAACTTCTTCCCATTCAGTACTCTTAAATTCTTTCCCGGCACTCTTTCAGAATTCGCCTTAATTGGTATAAAACACGCTGTCTTCATTTTATCCTCCTCATTCTTTAGTTGTAATCATCTTTACAAGTGACATTATCTTAGCCCGATAAACTATAGCAACCACTGCTATACCCACAATAATCATATATCTTATCCATGGCATGCTGTACAGCAACATAGCAAGTGCAGCCAAACTACCTACTGTAATCGATGCAATCAGCATTACTTTAAAGTCATATAGCCTGCTGTAGCCATTCTTTTTAGCCGTAATCTCCATAAATATACAGTGAAAAACCGCCAATAAAATATAACTTATCACCGTTGTATAACCAGCAGCCATATATCCATAACGCGGAATAAACAAATAATTTGTAACTATATTTATCAGAGCCGCCACTACCGAAGCAATCATCACCATTTTACGTTTTTCAAAATAAAACTCTACATTGCAGCACAAGGAGTACAGTAAAATAAAAAACGTACTGACTGCGATTGGCGGAACAATCCAGATGGCTTCATAATAGCTCGCGGGAGCAAGAATTGCAACCAACTCCGGTGCAAGTGCAATCGGCAACAACACCACAACAACGGATAAAATAATGATAAGATTTATACATTTTCTAATCGGCTCTATTTTCTTCTCCTTCAGCAAACGGTACTGCCAAGGTATAATTGCCGAATTTAATGCATTAACTACAATCACCAGAACTAAAGACACATTACTTGCTATGCTGTATATTGCCGCCTCCTCCGAACCACACATACTATTGATCATAAGCCGGTCTGCCTGAGACAAGGCTGTCATTGATAAATAATGCGGAATCAACGGCAAATTAAATGCCAACGCATACTTCCAGTACTTTCCGTCGTAGACACAGCCACCCCTCCGAAGGTTTCTGATATAAATGAGCACATAAATCAAACAAGCTGCAACAGCACCTGAAATGATTTTTGCATGTCCTTTTTCTTCAGAAAAATACACAGCCACTACACCGGCTGACGGAATGAGCACCGATATTCCCAATGTTACAAGTACCAGACTCTTATAGGAATAATCAAACCGTTTTCTCGCCGCCCACAATAAGTACGCAGGCTCTAAGCACAATTCCACAAACATTACAAGCAGAATCTTTTTCGGTAACGTCAGCACATCTGACACGATATCCGAGCAAAACAGGAAAACCACAAACCAAATAAATGTAATGACCGTTGTGAGCCCTTGTATTGCAGAGAGATAGCGATCCTTGTCCTCCGCATAGTTAATCATGGCCTTATTAAAAGACCCTGCCGACAAATTTAAGCTGGTAAACACAAGCAAAAAACTAAACCAGGATTGATATACCTGATACATCCCGTAATCGGCCTGCGGCATTATGCGGGTAAATATTGGGACCGTTATAAAAGCGATGCCTTTTTGCAGGACACTGCATACGCACACCCATATTGCGGATTTCTGCGCCGCTGATAGTCTTTGATACATAGCAATTATCTTCATACTATAGTTCACCATTCCATCTCTTCCTACAATTTTCGACTTCTATCTCAAACTGAGCACTGTCCTCCGGAATAATAATTCGTTCCGGATTCCTATAACTATTCCTTATACGACTGATATATTGCTCAATGTTCTCTTTCATCTGAGCCTCATAGCCCAACATTTTATAGGTCAGTATCACATATGGTTCCTGGTCAAATAACACTTTCGGAGAAAAGCATGCCGTGGAAAATGTGGAAATCAACAGATTATTCCCAAAATCCTGATTTGCACAGACCACCTCAAACGGCACCGACAAGCCTGCATATATTTGATATCCGTGCGTTATATATTCCTTGGAAAAATTTCTGGGATGCTTCTTAATCGTGATTTCCTCTATGTCGATCATTCTGCTCAGCTTTTGCAACGTATTCAAATGCTGTTTCATAGAACCACCCAGATAATTTTCCTGCAATGTATCAAAATATAAAACCTTTGTATTAATTCTGCTTTCCAAAGAGTAACCAAATACCGCATTGATTGCAGCAGATGCCTTTTCTCCTCCGCTTTGTATTTTTCGAATACTGTTCGGAGCAACTGAAGAATCGGCCAATCCCGGAAGATACAGCCAGGAAACCGTCCGCTCAAAATATTCCTTCGGAGTTTTCCAAAACCGATTACTTCTCTGTGCCCTTGTCCCAAAAAACTCATGCTTCCTTACCGTATAGTCAATCCATCCATCTTCAAAGTGACATATGGAAACAGAACGGTTCCTTCTGTGAAACAATCGGATCATCATTTCATTTACCGGGTCCTGATTCGAATAAAACACGGTATCATAGCTCTCGCCTCCGCATCCTGACTCTCTCACCGTTCCCGATTTATGAAACAGAAAATAATGAATCTTATTTTTTATCCGGCTCACCGCCGTCCCATTTACTAATTTACTGTGTGTTTCTTTAAACCGGCAATAGTTTACACTCCTAAACACACCGCTCTCCTTAAGACTGTTAACCATTTCTTCCGAATGTTCAAAATAGTCATATACGTATACATCCACCTGACTGTCTGTGAGGTGATTACATGTGATATTAATCGCTGTAAATATCTGATATGGTGTTGAACACAGAAACGCAACCTTCATCCTTCGTTCTCCTTACCCACGTCAATCAACGTCCAGCTGTCCAAATATATATCCTTCGCCTGTTGATCCTTTGTTCTGTACCATTCCTTTGGTGCAACTACAATTTTACCTTCCGAAGCCGACAAAAAGGAGGTCCACCAGCTGTACGTGCTGTTTGAAATAATGTGATGCTTACACTCACTCATCAACTGAAAATCATCAATTTCCGAACCATTCTGATCCACATAAACAATATCGCCCGGAAGCTTCATATTTTGTTTGATCCACTCCAAATCTTCTTTCCCGTTTGAAAACACAAAGAAAACCGGAACTTCCACATTCGCAAGTATATGCTCCATTGCTTTCACATAATATGCCTCATCACATACGTTTAAGGATTTGCTCCACTCGCTGCTCAGATAGTCTCCTCTTCTGATATGAACCGCTACAGAATTACTGCTGTTGACATAATCCCGGAGAGTCTTGTCCACCTTCAGTGCGGACTCCGCTACTTTCAATTCTTTGCGAATGATGTCCTCAATCTCTTGGAAATAAAAATATGACTGAAAGTTTCCATATACGTACTTCACTTTCTGTTTCGGAATCTCATACGGATAAAAATCAAACACATCGGTTGTACAAAGCATACCATGCCCGGTTAAAATACTGAAATTTTTCTCACCATGAATTCGCTCTGACGAATCCGTACACAGCCGCATAACCAGATGTTTTTTTATCTTAAAATATAGAGCAAGTACTTTTTGTTTCCAGTCTGCTATATAGCTGACACTGTCCTGTATCGCAAACGGTCTTAAGGAATAATTTCTCTGAGGGTCCTTCTCATATCGGTTAAGCAGCAGCGTAATCTTTTCCTCCGGCTTATGCACTCGTACTTTTTCTAACAGTGCCCGCGCCATTGCATATTCAAAAAGCTGGTTTCCCAGACCTCCACTCAACTCAAGCAATATCATTCTCTACATCCTCCCTTTATCGCATTCTCTTTCGGCTTTACAGCACCACAGAACAGTATTGTTTCAATTAATAATGAGTGGGTCAGATTCTCGCCGGATAAACACAGCACCATAACAACCAGAAGACAAAGTGCAGCCATCTTACTTTTGTCTAAATACAACGAAAATCGGAACGCTTTCCACATCTCTATGCCAAAAACTCCAATTCCATAGCACCCCAAAGTATACATAAATGTATTGGTGTTATGAAAAAACGTTGATCCCGTCAGCGCATATGCAATTTCATCGGACAGCGCATTTACATTCACAGGTCCGACTCCCACCGCCGGATTTCTTAACCATATTTTAAAATTGACCACAAAGGAATATAATCTGCTTATCGTAGAGGCATTGGACTTGTTTTGCAGTTTTCCAAATACCAAATCCGCCAGATACTCATTTTGTGCAATTATTCCGATTGCAACTACGACAATAAAAAAGCCAACGAGCTTTTGCCAGTATTTCACCTCGTAATTTGTCACAAAGTACACAAAAAGCAGTAGAATTGTAACAATATAACCCGTTGTCGAAAATGTTGTAAGCATTGCAAGCACGAATAATCCCAATGAAAATGTTCTATGCTTAAATTCTTTTTTATACAACACAAGCATCATCGCTAATAATAAATACACCTGATATATTCCGGGTTCAGCAAACATACCATAGTTTCTCACAATGGAATCATACGACGTCTGAGGAAGAACCGCAAAAAATGCATTGTAAAAGCGAGATACTATTTTAGATTTCGCTGCAACAATTGTAATTTCAGGAAAATTTGAAAAAGGTGCTAAGGAAAAAATCGAAATTACATAACACACCAGAGACCAGACTGTTATTAACAGCATTATATGCACATATGCCTTAACAATGTTATCTGATCCAAAATACTTTACTGCGCAGTACCCCAAAAGAAAATACACCAGCTTTAACAGAATAATATAGGCATAGTCCGAATTTAAAACCGCTGTAAGAACCAGGGATACTCCCAGCAAAAGAGTAATACACAAAAAATTTTTTCTCAGTGCCTTAATATTCACTGCAAGGAGTAAAAAAACGGGACAAAGAATCAATGCTGCAATACGCATCCCATAATAAAAAGAAGTATTCACATTAATCGATATGGTAATCATGGAGTCTGTCGCAAAGACCGCGAACAGAACAAACAAATAGCAAAATACTTTTTTTAAATTAACACGACATTTCAGCATTATTTTCTACCTCTTACATTGATTGCATTCGCAATCCCACGGTAGGTCTGCACAATCCACTTTGGTGTGCTGTCCTTTACCATCCATTGGCGAAGCTTTACTAACGTACAGGCAATCAGCAGACTGTACACATAATACTTTACTCCATAGTATAATTTTCTTATCCTGCGCATCTCGGCATTGGCACGAGTTCTTCCTGTCTTACTCTCTGATACGCCATTTCCTTCATAGATATCCACCGTGACAGGAATATAAACCATTTCTTTATTTGAAAAGAAGGTACGCACCGTTAATTCATAATCTGCCAATATCCGATAGCTTTCATCATAACATCCAACATCCCCGGAAAATAATGCGCGCGAAAAAAACATGGACTGATGATTCAGTGGATTCCTGAATAATGCAAAGGCGGTCAACGCTGCCGGCTGTCTCACAATTACTCCGTTTCGAACATAATCTCCGTAATAAAGATCTGCCCTTTGACGCTCTATGCATTTGGCAACCTCACCCAATACCTGAGCTGAGGCAAACACATCCCCTGCATTCAAAAAACACAGATACTTACCATCTGCATACTTCACTGCCTGATTCATTGCGTTATATATACCGGAATCCTTCTCCGAATAAACGCGAATCTTTTCAGACTCCGGTATTAAGGCAAGCGTATTATCCTTTGAGATACCGTCTTTTACTATGATTTCATAATCACTATACTCTTGAGCCAAGACGGAATTAAGTGTTTCAAGAATCGCATTACCGGCGTTAAGACACACCGTAATAATACTGAACATAACTCCCATATCAGGATCTCCTTCTGTTAATAGATACTCATCTCTTTCAATCTACCGATTCCTTATACTTTGATGCCCGACGCTTCAGGACCACAATCGCGATTCGTTCGTACATTCCTCGGAACCATGCATTTGTTGCAAGAATTTCTTTAAAATATTTCAGCGAAACCAGTTTCATAACACTTCCCAGAACATATTCCTTCCGGCTAAGATACCTTTTCAGAATACTCTTTTTCTCACGCATGATCTGCTTCCTGTGCGCATTTGTCTCCGAAGTACCGTTCCCTTCATAATCGGCAACAATCATAGGAAGGTGTCGGGTCGTAATACCTAATTTTTTTATGCATTTTACATACAACGCCATGTCCGCAGCCAATCTGTATGTTTCCCAATCGTACTTCTCTTTTTCAAATATCTCCTTTGCAAAGAAGATACTTTGATGGCATACTGTTTTGGTCATCAACTGATAGTCAGATAACTTGTCCGAATAAACTACAACACCTTTTCTGGAACGAATAAAAGTATCACCATAGCAGATACACCCTCCTACTGTTCCGATAAAGCGGCTGGCTTTTTCCAGAACAGATTCCGAATACAGTTTATCTCCGCAATTGAGAAATAGAATATACTCACCGGTGACATATTCCATCGCCTGATTCATCGCATCATAAATACCCCTGTCTTTGCTCACAAAAACTCTGAGTTTACCGCTTGAAACTATATTTTCTATACTTCCGTCGTTCGAACAACCATCCTTTACTATGATTTCATAATCATCATATGTTTGTGCCAAGACCGACTGTATTGTTTCATTCAATTTATTTCCGGCATTGTACGAAACAATTACTATTGAAAATTTCATTTTTATTCCTTTCTTCGTTGATTGCCACACAATCACCGAAACAACTAGTCTCTCTCTTAACCGTTTTCCTTAAAACTCAAACCACGGACGGAAATCACATCTCCAATTTAAATTATCACTGTAATTACCCGTCCATATCCATGTAACAGAATAGTCTGTTGGTATGACAGTCTTTGCGACTCGGTAGTTACCATATGCACTCTCATTTAACTCTTTGGTTGAAAAAACAAATCCTAAGTTATCCCAGTTCCAGCCGTTTTTTCTTCGTTCTTCCGGCAGGTTCTCCATCTGTGTCGTATATAACTGATACTGTATAAAAGCATCTCCATTCACAAAACCATAAGACTCTTCAGCAATCCAATACAACTCTCCTTTGTATTGATACACATACATGCCCTGCTCTTTTTCATATACTCTCAATACGCCATTTTGCACAACCTCAGCCAATTCTGTACCCTCAAGTTCCAAAGGCGTATATTCATCCGGATGTACAAACATCATTTCACCGTTTGCATAGTAAATCCCGGTTGAAAATGCATTTCGGTCACCTTCCGGTCGCAAAAGAACTTCATACACTGTACTATCAGAATATATATTTCTAAACATCGCAGAAAAACCCGAATTATTATAGTCATATTCACAGGAAAAGTAAGCATCCACATCACTTCTCTCATGATATTCCATTTTCCCGAAATAGAGCTTCTGCGTTTCGGTATCACGCAGAATAATCTCACAATTTCCCGACTGTGCATCATCAGCTATTTCGAATGCCCAACCGGACACATGCACATTTCCCTTTTCCGTACTAATGCTATCCACCTGATATACCCATAAAAAATCGTCGTCTACAACTATTATCTTTTTCAAGATTTCCTTTCGTGCAAAAACATATGCCATTACAATTATTATCATAGATATAAGAAACCAACAAATGTGTTTTATGCTAGTCTTTTCTATATGCTTCAATTTTTTATCCTCCTAATTTCAATGCAATCTCAAAGTTCTCAAGTTATCCTCTGCGTGCAGCTAATAACTGAACACACCCTATCGGAGAACTGAACGCAGCACAAATCGCATTTTTGAAAAAAGCCAAATATGACCTTCTCCGCAGCTCTGCAAAAGCAAGCACTGCATAGTGTCTCATGCGAATATATCTCCTGCTCCTACGGTCTATCCGGTCAAAACAGCCCTTCTTAAACTCATACAACCGCATCTCACAATCAATTTTATTCTGACCGCTGGACAACCCAACTTCTCCGGTATGAACAACCGCTTTAATATAACATCCCGGAATATAACAGAACTTCCCATTCCCCGAAATAGCCTTTTGCATCAAGTAAAATTCATCTCCAAGATCTATTTCATCAAAGCAGCCGATTCGCATTATATACTCTTTCCTAAACATCATGGAATCAGTTCCCGTCATATGATACATGAAATGATACTCTGTCAAAGACCGGACATCTGTTTTTTTTACATAGGAATGTATCCGCCGATCTATCAGTTTCCCTTTTTCGCTGTAAAGATATAGGTCCGTTATACTATAATCTGCCTCTTCCTGCATCATGATTGTCACTTGATGCTCTATCTTTTCCGGAAGATATACATCATCATCATCCAAAAAAGTTATATAGTCTCCTTTTGCCTTTTCGATTCCGATATTACGCGTTCTTGCAGAACCCTGATTCTGCTGATTTTCTATATAGGTAATTTCTGTGTCCGGATGCTCTGTTTGGAATTGTTCCACAATCGCATGTACTTTTTTATTCCACTCCGGCTTTGCGTTATCATCTACCAGCACAATTTCATAATTGGGATAAGTCTGATTCACTAATGACTCCAGTGCGGCACCAAGGCTTTCTTCCTGTCGATACGTAGCCACTACTACACTTACCATTGGTATCATTGTTTTTCTTTGATCCTTTCTTCCTTCATTTTACCGGTACCACCCTCAACAATGCCTTCTTTCTTCAGTACACTCTTAATCGTGCCAAAGAAACATTTTACATCAAAGAGGAAGCTCATTTTCTCTACATATTCTCCGTCAAGCTTTGCTTTCACCGGAATCTCCAGTTCGTCCCTGCCATTGATTTGTGCCCATCCTGTCAGACCCGGCATCACATCATTGGCACCATACTTGTCGCGCTCCTCAATCAAATCAAACTGATTCCACAATGCCGGTCTTGGTCCGATGCAACTCATCTCTCCACGCCATATATTAAACAGCTGCGGCAATTCATCCAAACTGGTTTTTCTCAAAAATCCGCCAATCTTCGTAATATATTGCTCCGGATTTTCTAACAGGTGTGTCGGTACATCTCTCGGCGTTGCCATTTTCATGGAACGAAATTTCAACAAACTGAAATGACTTTTATGAATCCCCACTCTCTTCTGCTTAAAAAATACCGGTCCCGGATCTGTAACCTTAATAATCACGGCAATCACCAGCATCGGAAGTGCCAACACCAGAATACCAATGGTGGATAAAATAAAATCTATTCCTCGTTTTACACAACGTTTATACATTTTCTCTTGCCCTTCTCATTTTTTCTTTTTTACAAAACACTTTTCATTTCATTTTACCACATTCTCTGCTGTTTTCAAAGCAAAGATTTACCTCTGTTTCTGTCATTTTCCTTGAAACGAATGCCTCCTTATAGAAAAGGCAGAAGAAAAAATCCCAATAATCATTAAAATAATTTTTTCACAACCGGTATCTTTCTTAGCACATAAGTTGTAACCAATGAAGCAGCAAAAATTAGTGTCGCAAATACACACAACCTTACTCCCGGTAAATTGCTAAGTAAATCTATCCTTAGCAGTTTTAGCGCTATATTGACAAAAAGAGGTTGAATCAGATATATTCCGAATGTGCATTCAGAAACCTTGAGAACAAGCTTATTCGGCTTCATATTCAGCTGACTTACAATCGAGAAAATACTCATTGCAATCAAGCAAACGGGCAAATACGTGTAATTGAGCACATGATTATCAGCAACGATTACATACACAACCGATAATCCCCCTATTAAACCTGAAAACAGCAATAATCTTTTGTTCACCTTACACTTTGAAATCATGCCACCAAAACAGACATAAAATAAAAAACCACCGAACGGGAACTCCACTCCTATAGAAATGTATTCCTCCATCGAAGGACACAATATGGTAAAGAAAAACAACAAACCTGTAAGAATTAATATATTCTTTTCCCCCTGCTGCATGAAGCAGTGAATAATAGGCATAACCAAATAGATTCCGATAATTGAATATATAAACCACATATGATCCCATAAATCACCCGTAATTACATTGAACACTGACTTGATGACAATCGCAGCATTCATGGTTTTTGCCATAAAAACTTCCTCAAGCAATGAATAGAAAAGCCCGACTGTAAATAAGACACCGATATACTTTAACACGTGTGAAAAGCAATATTTATATGTACATTCCTGTTTCATCATTAAGCAATATCCTGTTATCATAAAGAAAACAGGAATTGCCCATAACATCAAAGTGTGTACTAAATTTAAATTTGCTCTTAATGATACACTAACTTCCCCTGTGGCATTATGCACAGGAGCAGTAACAACATGAATGATAATAACCGCCAGAGCACTTATAACTCTCAATACATCAATACTATATCTTCTACTCATAACATTTACCTCAAAATTCAAAAATAATTACTATTTATTATATCAAATTTTATAGACTATTCAATCCGCTTGTTCATCACATATTCCTTTTTGTATTTTAGCTTTACAATAGAGGCATCTTGCTACCATACCCTACCATTTCTTCCTATACTCCCCCGGAGTAACCCCCTCTATCTTCTTAAATACTCTGGAAAAATAATTCGGGTCACTTACTCCGCAATCATATCCAATCTGTTCAATCGAAAGATCCGAAAAACGCAATAAACGTTTTGCATAAGTGACTCTGACCTGCAACAAATAAGCATTGACTGAAATTCCAAACTGCTCACGAAACACTCTGGTTAAATAGAACTTATTGATAAAAAACCTTTCTACCAGGGAGTCCAAAGTAATCTTTTCCTGAAAGTGCTGGTCAATATAATCCTTCACATCCTGCATGTTCCGTTTTTGTCTGTTCCAGGTTCTCTGACGTTCCGGATTCCAGCTTTCCTCCATAATCAGACAAAGTAACTCTGTAATTTTTTCATATAGCCGCATATCTCTGATGTAATTATCAGAAGATGCTATCCCAAAAATTTCATCTAAGATTCCCTCATACGTTTCTGCCTGTTCCGTCCGAAACCATGGAACTCCGCAACGCTCTGTAAACTTCTCATAAATACCGTTCATATTCGGTCCGTAAAAATGCACCCACTGTAACGTCCAAAGGTTTTCGGAGGTCTGATGCGCATGGTTTTTTTGACAATCCAGAAACACGCAATCTCCTGCCTTCAATGGATAACTTGCTCCGTCATACTCTAACATTCCCTCGCCCTCTTTTACGACAAAGAAAAGATAGGATGCCAGGTGCTCTCTGCGCAGGGTATGACGCTCCTTTGCTTTTACTGTTCCCGTTTCCTGAAGATGTAAAAGATTTGTTCTGGCAAATATGGATGGCGTATATAAAATACGGTTAGATACCGTTGTATTCCCCTGATAAACCGATGAGTTCATATTTTTTTCTCCTTCCTATTGTCATCATACCATAAAAGTCAATATAATGCTAGTTATCCACAAAATAACCCCTTATCTTTTTCCATAAAACTGATAAAATTTTGTTTTGAAAATAAAAATACGCATTCCGGGAATTTCCCCGAATGCAGAAATGAGGATAGTATGAAAAAAGCATTAATTACAGGAATTACAGGGCAGGATGGTTCTTATCTTGCAGAGTTTTTATTAGAAAAGGGCTATGAGGTACACGGTATTGTCAGACGTTCTTCCATCTCGAACACAGGAAGAATCGATCACCTGATTGCAAAAAATGCTATTACCCTGCATGATGGCGATTTGTCCGACTCTTCCTCCTTAATTCGCATCATCCATATGGTAATGCCGGATGAAATTTATAATCTGGCAGCACAGTCCCACGTACAGGTTTCCTTTGATGTTCCGGAATATTCCGGCGATGTGGATGCTCTTGGTGTTCTTCGCATCTTAGAGGCCGTGCGCATACTTGGTCTGACGAAGCAAACCAAGATTTATCAGGCTTCCACCTCCGAGCTTTACGGCAAGGTAGAGGAAGTCCCTCAAAGAGAAACCACACCGTTTCACCCATACAGCCCTTATGCCGTGGCAAAGCAGTACGGTTTCTGGATTACAAAGGAATACAGAGAAGCCTACGGTATGTTTGCAGTAAACGGTATCTTATTCAATCATGAATCCGAACGCCGTGGCGAAAACTTCGTAACAAGAAAAATCACGCTTGCTGCCGGACGAATTGCCGAAGGACTTCAGGACCATTTAGAGCTCGGAAATATGGATTCCCTGCGTGACTGGGGTTATGCGAAGGACTACGTGGAATGTATGTGGATGATTCTCCAGCATGACACACCGGAGGATTTCGTGATTGCAACCGGTGAACAGCACACCGTAAGAGATTTTACCGAGAGAGCCTTCCGCGCAAACGGTATCGAGCTTCGCTGGGAAGGCACCGGCATCGAGGAAAAGGGCTATGATACTGCAACCGGCAAAATGCTCGTCTGTGTAAATCCTGCATGGTTCCGTCCGACAGATGTGGATAACTTATGGGGCGACCCGACCAAAGCAAAAACGGTCCTCGGCTGGAATCCGCAGAAAACAAGCTACGATGAACTTGTAACCATCATGGCAACGCATGACAGAGAACTTGCGAAAAGAGACGCCGCTTTAAAAAAAGCATTACAATAACAGACGAGGTGGAACGTTATGATGGAGAAAAATGCAAAAATATATGTAGCAGGCCACCGAGGCATGGTAGGGTCTGCCATTGTGAGAGAATTAAAGAAACAGGGCTACGAAAACATTGTTACACGCACACACGCTGAGCTCGATTTATGCAGACAGGATCAGGTAGAGGCATTTTTTGAACAGGAAAAGCCGGAATACGTATTTCTTGCTGCCGCCAAGGTCGGTGGTATCATCGCCAATCAGAATGCCTTGGCAGATTTCATGTACGAGAACATGATTCTTGAAATGAACGTCATCCATTCAGCATGGAAAAACGGGTGCAAAAAGCTTGAATTTTTAGGTTCGTCCTGTATTTATCCTCGCATGGCTCCACAACCGATGAAGGAGGATTGCCTTCTCACCTCTGAACTTGAAAAGACGAACGAGGCATATGCGCTCGCCAAAATTTCCGGTCTGAAATACTGTGAATTTTTAAACCGCCAATACGGAACAGACTACATTTCCGTGATGCCGACCAATCTGTACGGACCAAATGACAATTATCATCCGACGCACAGCCACGTGCTTCCTGCTTTGCTTCGCAGATTCCACGAAGCAAAGGAACAAAACCTTCCGTTTGTCACCTGTTGGGGTGACGGAAGCCCTCTTCGCGAATTTTTATATGTCGACGACCTTGCCAATCTGTGTGTCTTCTTGATGAACCATTACAGCGGAAATGAAACCGTAAACGCCGGCACAGGAAAAGAGCTTAGCATCAAGGAGCTGACCGAGCTCGTTGCCGAAGTAGTCGGTTACACCGGTGAAATCCGTTGGGACACAACCAAGCCAAACGGCACACCGCGAAAGCTGCTGGATGTATCCAAGAGCAGGGCTCTTGGCTGGACCTATCAGACCGAACTCAAAGACGGCATCCGCCTGTCCTATGAGGATTTCTTAAACAACCCAATGCGGGCAGAACGTTAGAAGGGAACACGCTACATGAACATCGTATTATTATCCGGAGGTTCCGGGAAGCGCCTTTGGCCGCTTTCCAACGAAATCCGTTCCAAACAATTTATCAAAATCTTTAAAAAGGAAAACGGCGACTATGAATCCATGGTGCAAAGAGTCTACCGACAGATTTGTGAGATTGACCCTTCCGCCACGGTTACCATTGCTACCTCAAAATCACAGGTATCTGCCATTCACAATCAGCTCGGTGAAAATGTAAACGTATGCGTAGAACCATGCCGCAGAGATACCTTTCCAGCTATAGCACTTGCCACTGCCTACCTGCATGATATTATGGGCATTCCCGGCGAAGAGGCTGTTGTTGTCTGTCCGGTTGACCCTTACGTAGAAAAAGAATATTTCGAAGCAGTGGAAAAGCTCGCCAAGCTGGCAGCGAAAGGAGATGCCAACCTTTGCCTCCTTGGCATGGAGCCAACCTATCCAAGTGCCAAGTACGGATATATCATCCCGGAAAGCAAAGCTCCTGTCAGTTTTGTCAAAGGATTCAAAGAAAAACCGGACGAAAAAACTGCCGAACAATATATTGCACAGGGTGCTTTATGGAACGGCGGTGTATTTGCTTATAAAATAAACTATGTTCTTAAAAAAGCACATGAATTGATTGACTTTACCGATTACAATGATTTATATAATAGGTATGAGACTTTAAATAAAATCAGTTTTGACTATGCTGTTGCAGAAAAAGAAAGCAACATTCAGGTTATGCGCTTTCACGGCGACTGGAAAGACCTCGGCACATGGAACACTCTGACAGAATCCATGCAGGAAAGAAACATCGGCGATGCCATGTTCAATGAAAAATGTGAGAACGTACATGTTCTCAATGAACTGAATCTCCCAATTCTCTGCATGGGCTTAAAAAACATTGTGGTCTCCGCCAGCCCGGAAGGCATTTTGGTTTCTGACAAAGGGGAATCCAGTTACATCAAGCCGTTTGTAGACTCCATCGACCAACAGGTCATGTTTGCCGAAAAATCATGGGGAAGCTATCGTGTACTGGATGTCGGAGATGACAGCATGACCATTAAAGTAACTTTAAACCCGGGACATCGTATGAATTATCATAGTCACCAATTCCGCAACGAGGTATGGACCGTCATCGAAGGCACCGGCACTGCGGTCCTTGATGAAAAGGAAATCCCAGTAAAGCCCGGCGATATTCTTTCCATGCCTATCGGCTGTCGGCACACTGTCATCGCTGATACCGAATTAAAAATCATCGAAGTGCAGCTTGGAAAAGAAATCAATGTGGCTGATAAAATAAAGTATGACCGGTAATACAGACACGACAAGGAGAAAATCACAAGCATGAACATTAAACAGTTAAAAAACCTATTCCTGAGCCAAAGCTATCTGGATACCATCCGGGACTATGAGCATTTTCTGAATAACGAACAGGAGGGCTGGGACTACGTCGTCCTTACTGCCTCCAATGAATCTCAGGCAAGAACCTACCGTAATGAAATCGAATTGCGCAGGCAGGAGCATTCGATTCCTTTGAATTGCGAGTATGTCGTTTTGGCAGACCCAGACGGAAAACGCGTCGGCTCCGGTGGTGCTACTTTAAATGTTCTGAACTATATTGCTTCCGAAAACGGCAGCTCAGCTCAGCCGTTTAAAAACAAAAAAGTATTAATCATTCATTCCGGCGGCGACAGCAAACGAGTACCGCAATACAGTGTCTGCGGTAAATTATTTTCTCCGGTTCCAAGAGAAACAGCGACCGGAAAATCTTCTACTCTGTTTGACGAATTTATGATTGTGATGTCCTCTGTTGCAAGAAGAATTAACGAAGGCATGCTCGTTTTATCCGGGGATGTCCTCTTATTATTCAACCCATTGCAGTTAGACTTCCAGTTCAAAGGTGCTGCTGCCATTTCCATTAAAGAAAGTGTTCAAATCGGCAAAGACCATGGTGTCTTCTTACGCGGCGACGATAATTCTGTCTGCAAGTTTCTCCATAAGCAGACAGAAACTACTTTACGCGAACTCGGTGCCGTAAATGAAAACGGCAATGTCGATTTGGATACAGGTGCAGTATTGTTGGATTCTGATATCATGAACGATTTATATAGTCTGATTTCCGAAAACGGACACTGCGATTCTGCTCGCTTTGATACCTTTGTCAACGACCGCGCAAGAATCAGCTTTTATGGCGACTTCTTATATCCTCTTGCTACAGATGCTACTTTAGAGGATTACTATACCCAGGCACCGGAAGGCGATATGTGTGATGAGCTTCTTTCCTGCCGGACGGCAATCTGGGAAAAGTTAAGCAAATACCAGATGAAGGTATTCAGTCTGTCTCCGGCTGAATTTATCCACTTTGGAACTACGACCGAGCTATTGCAGTTAGTTTCTCACGACATTAAAAACTATAGTTTTTTAGGCTGGAATTCCCATGTTGCATCGAATATAGAAACAGAAACCGATTATGCAACCAATACCAGTGTTGTTGATTCTTCGGAGATTGGCACACACTGCTATATTGAAAACTCACAGATAAACGACTCCTCTGTCGGCAGCGGCTCTATCATTGCAAATCTGGATCTTTCCAACGTAGATATTCCTTCCGAAGTTGTTCTGCACGGAACTGCTTTGCAGGATGGCTCACACGTTGTCCGCATCTATGGAATTGACGATAATCCGAAGGCTCGCCTTTGTAAAAACGCATTCTGGCTCGGGCACCCTGTCAGCGATGTTTTGGCTTACTATAAAATTGACCCAAAGCAGCTGTGGCCTGATACAGAAGACTATCTGTGGTTTGCAAACATTTATGTTCCTGCCAAAGATGTAAACGAGGCTATGCACCAGGCACTGAACGTATATCGTATCTTTCAGATGACTGCATCCGAAGCCGAGGTTGCCGAGTGGCTTTCCAGCAATCGAACCAGTCTTTATTCCAGCTTCAACGAAGCAGACCCCGATGCTGTCTGCAAGCGAAAAGTTTTACTTGCGGAATCCGTTATGAAAGCTCGGTTTTTGACTCGTCTCAGAAGCGGAAGGCCTTTCCAGGAAGCACTTTCCGTTTTAGAACCGGTTCCGGACAATGCTACTTTCTTTGATTCACTGGAGGAGGTTGCCAAAAGCGCAGATTTTTCATTAAAAATCCGCATTTATTATGCACTGTCTATGTGTAATAAGCTTGACAAAAACAGACGGGAGGCTTATAGCAAAAAGTGTTTTTCCTCTATCAGTGATGCTATTTACAAATCAACGACGGGGAACACTCTTCCTGCCTCCGATTATCGTATACAAAAGGATGAAGTAACCGTTGCCCTTCCTGTGCGTGTCAATTGGGGTGGCGGCTGGACTGACACTCCTCCGTATTGTTTGGAGCATGGCGGCGTTGTCTTAAATGCAGCGCTTCATTTGAATGGGATTGCCCCTATTCGTGTAGAAATCCGCCGTATTCCGCAAAATTATATAAAAGTTTCAAGTGGCGATATCGGTGTTGAAGGCACCATTTCCTCTATCGAAGAAATTTTAGACTGCAACAATCCATACGACTATTTTGCTTTGCACAAAGCAGCCCTGATTGCCTGCGGATTAGTTTCCATAACTAACCATTCAAAGACGCTGAAACAGCTTTTAACAGACATTGGTGGTGGGTTTGAATTGTCCACACAGGTACTGGGAATTCCAAAGGGCTCCGGGCTTGGAACCAGCAGCATCTTAGCCGCTGCATGTGCAAAAGCCATTTTCGACTTTTTCGGACGAACGGTCTCTGATTCAGAAATTTACAGTACAGTTTCTTGCATCGAACAATTGATGAGTACCGGTGGCGGCTGGCAGGACCAGGTAGGCGGAGTTACCCCGGGTATTAAATTTATTACTACCGAACCTAGCCTTGACCAAAAGATAAAAGTAGACTATTTGGCCCTCTCTCCCGAAACCATGCAGGAGTTAAATGAAAGATTCGCTTTGATTTATACCGGTCAAAGACGACTCGCCAGAAACCTATTGCGCGATGTAGTAGGAAACTACATTGGTGCCAGAAAAGAATCTGTCGACGCTTTAGCAGAAATGAAACGCATTGCTGTATTAATGCGATTTGAATTAGAGCAGGGGAACATCGATGCCTTTGCCGCTCTGTTAAATCGCCACTGGGATTTGTCTCTTAAGTTAGATGCCGGTGCTACCAACACATGCATTGACCATATTTTCCTCGCCTGTGAGGATTATATTGACGGTAAATTTATTGCAGGTGCCGGAGGCGGCGGTTTCCTTCAGGTAATTTTAAAAAAGGGAATCTCCAAAGAAATGCTTCGCAATCGGTTAAAGTCCGTTTTTCAAGAAACCGGAATTGATGTGTGGGACTGCGAATTAGTCTAGTATTTTGATGATACTAATTTGTAAGTCATTTTGTTGCCTGATTGGTATGATACGAAAGGAGTTTTCACATGTTAAAAGGAATTAATCCATTACTTTCTCCTGAATTATTAAAGATTCTTTGCGAAATGGGACACGGAGATGAACTTGTACTTGCAGACGCAAACTTTCCGTCTGCAAGCATCAGTCAGCGCATAATCCGTGCGGATGGCATTCGCGCAAACGACCTTCTGAACGCTGTTTTGAGTGTTTTCCCGCTAGACCATTATGTTGATGACCACTTTGTTTTAATGGAAGTAGTAAAGGGCGACCCTGTGGTCCCTACAATTTGGGATGAGTACAAAGAGACCTTAAAACGATATGATGCCGATGCAGGTGTAACCACTATTGAGCGCTATGCCTTTTACGAGCGTTCCAAGAAAGCTTATGCAGTAATCGCTACGGGCGAAACTGCACAATATGGCAACATCCTCATAAAAAAGGGAGTTGTAAAATAATCGCTTACAACAGACGTGCTGCATAAGCCTTACGCAGCACGTCTGTATTTTCTCGTTTTTCCTCTGATAGCATCATTCGGGACACTTCTGACAGTGTTCTCTTCATTTTGGGTCATAAGACAAACAAATTCCACCAAATGTTCGCTATAAAGCATAGACCTTTGATTCTTCTGCTTTGCTTTCTATTTCCATCTTCCCATCGCTGACTACCCAGCTATCGCGTTTTACCGGTAATATGCTATCGTTACTTTTCTACCTTCCACTTTTTACCTCTATCTCACTACATCTAGATTACTACCTACCGCTTTTTGCCTCTAATAAACTACCTCTATCAGCACACATCTATTCAACAACATCTATTTAAACACCTCTGTTTTGCTACATATAGTTCAACACATCTACATTACTACCTCTGTCAGTCTATATGTGCCAGTCTATGTATATCTGGCTACCTGTTGCTTCCTACCTATGCTTTCTTATATGTGTTTCCTTATATGTATTCTCTTATAGGTATCTCACTACATCTATCTTGCCACCTCTGTTTTCTTACCGGTATATTTCTACCTCTGTTTTCTTACCGGTATATTCCTACCTCTGTTTTCCTACCTCTGTTTATCCACCTATATCTTTTTGTTATCCATTTGCTTTTCCCCCGCATTCATACTATAATGTTTCTGTAACCAAAGATTCGCACTTCGCGCCCGGCGACACAAAGGAGAATTGTATGAATATAACTTTTCTAATCGGCAACGGCTTTGATGTCAATCTTGGTCTTGCCACACGCTATACTGATTTCTATCCAACCTACATTAAGGCAAACGAACATCTGCCGGATGATAACTGCATCAAAAAGTTCTGCATGCAGATTGATAAGGACTACAAAAACTGGAGCGACTTCGAATACGCTTTTTCTCAATTTGCTACCGGTACCTATACAGAAATTGGCAAAATTCTGGCCGACTTTGACAATCGTTTTGCCTCGCATCTAAAAGCAGAGTGCGAAAAGTGTGAGTACGACTTTCCGGTGATTACCCCCATCCTGCAAAAGTTCCTTCTGTACCCGTACAAGCATTTACCGCTTGCTGACCAGCAGGAAATGACCGCTTTTTACAAGACCCATGAACGGGAGTCCACGTATTTCAATTTTGTTTCCCTAAACTATACAGACACTCTGGATCATCTGCTTGGTCCGGAATTCAAAAAAGGATTCCCTGCCGGAAACATTATTTCAAACACAAAGTATAACTATTACTTACAGCCCGTTCTGCATCTGCACGGAAGTCTGGCAGAAGGTTATACCATCGTCGGCATTGACTCATTAGACCAGTTTCAGGATGAGAGCCTGCGTACCAATCCACGCGTTGCCCGTCATTGCGTAAAACAAACCATCAATGCCCAGAATGGTTTTCAGGCAAAAGAGGAACAATTTGCAAACACCATCGCTACCAGCAATGTGATTTGCACGTACGGCATCTCCTTTGGCGAGACAGACCGGAGCCGCTGGGTTCTATTAAAAGACTGGCTGGAAGCAAGCTCTTCCCACAAGCTTATTATCTTTAAATACAATTCCGGCTTCCCGGAGCTGGACGGCATGAGCAAAGGTCCTCTTCTGGATGCTATTGATGCCACACGGGACGAATATCTGCGTCTGCTTGGTTTTGAAGAGGACGTCTTTGAATCCATGTATAGTCAAATCTATGTTGCAGACAGTGCCGGCGTATTAGACTTTAAGCTGGTGGAGGATGCCGCATCTTTGGCTGCTGCCACTGTAGTAAAGTAATCATTATAAAAAGATTTTGTGCCACTTCTTCGGAAGCGGCACTTTTTAAGTCCTGCAGCCCATTTATTTATGCGGTTTCCAGCGCGTTCTCCCTCGATTTTCCCTCATTTTTTCTGTGCAACTTTCACAAAAACCCCCCTCATTTTTCTACGTTCCCAGCACTTGTTATTTTGTGTGTTTTCGTACTATAATGTGTTTACGAAACATGTTTAGAAATTTCCACCCAACATTTACCTTTGAATTAATTCATCTTACTTTGTCATGACAGCCAGTTTTTACGAAAGGATATTGAATGACAGCTACATCAGACAGTTTTTTTAACGCAAAAGGTCCTGTTCCATACGGACTTATGAATGACTATATGTTTAAGGTCACCCTTGGCAAAAGCCCACTTGCACTGAAGGGGCTCATTTGCTCCCTTCTCCATCTCTCGTCAGAAGAAGTAATCTCCGTTGATGTGATGAATCCAACAGAGCCCGGGGATTCCGTGGACTCAAAGGATATGATATTTGACCTTAAAGTTAACTTAAACAACAATACTTTTATCAACTTAGAAATGCAGGTAACGAAACAGGCGTTCTGGCCGGAGCGTTCCCTTACTTATTTATGTCGTGCCTTTAATCATTTAAAAGAGGGCGAAAGCTATTCAAAAATCAAACCGGCTATCCACATCGGCTTTATTGATTTTGACCTTTGCCCGGAGGAGCCGGAGTTTTACTCCACCTATCATCTTGCCAATGATGTAACCCATCGAATTTACACTAGTAAATTTACGCTTTCCGTGGTAAACTTAAAGAGAATAGAGCTTGCCACAGATGCTGACCGTAAATATGGCATTGATTATTGGGCCGCTCTCTTTAAATCTACCACATGGGAGGAGATTCAGATGTTAGCCAAAAAGAACACCGCAATTGCAGAAGCTGCACAGACGATGTATCGTTTATCCGAAGATGATTTGGTACGCGAACGGTGTGCGTCTCGCCAGGAGCATTATCGTATTCTCCAGACCTATGAAGACGAGGCAAAGAAAAACAAAGAAACCATCCAAGCTCTTGCCTCTGAAAACGCGTTGCTCATTCACTTGATTACCTCAAAACTCAAAGCCGGTAAATCCCTCGAACAAATCGCCGTAGAGGTTGAGATGCCTGTGGATGATATACGTCCGCTTTATGAGCATATAAAACAGGATTTATCCTAAATACCCCGTGCCGTCTTTTATAAGACGGCACGTTTAATTTCGTACATCAAAAAAGCGATGACCCTTTTCTCTCAGTCACCGCTTCTCGTTTCACCCTGTATTTTAGTCTTTTCTACTTCCCCATATCCTTCAGCGCCTGCAGATACCCTGCCAGACGTTCTTTGCGCTTGCCATCCAAACTACGCATATCCTCGAGGAATACATAGTCCTCGGACGCCTTATCTACAATCACGTAGTCCATCTGCGTATATTTCTTTTTCTCAATACCGGACAGCAGTTCGTACGGTGTCACATCCAGTACATCACAAATGAGCATGATTTTGTCCGATGCCGGATTGGTTTTCTTGCGTTTCCAGTCGCTGATGGTGCTCGGCGAAATGCCGGTGCGCTCGGAAAACTCCTTCTGCGACATCTTTCTCTGTTCCATAAGCTGAAAAATACGTTCACTGATAATCATTTTTAGTCCTCTCAATCCACAAATACGTGTTTACGGACTAATTTTAATCTCTGACCCTTGATTTGTCAATCCACACTATGCATTTGTAGAATATCACTATTCCTTTGGCACTATTTTCTTGACAAACTGTTCAAACTCTTCCACTGTCAGATTCATTTCTGCAGCAGCTTCTTCCACAGAAATACGTCCCTTTATTACAAGAGAATTCAACCCTTCTGCTTTTCCTTCTGCTTTTCCTTTTGCTTCTCTATAATCTAAAACTCTACACATCTTTATTCCATCCTCCCTTACGTTATCTGTTAATGCAAACTCCATATACCGCATGTCCCCGGTCAACACCTTCATCAGTTTTAAAAACTCATCAACATGTGTTATAACGATATCACTAGGCACATATTCCTCATTAGTATATACATTTGTAAAATACTCCGCCACAACCCTAAAGTCACTCTGAAACTGCTGTACAGTTTCCCGGGGCAAGCGCGGAATATCAAACACTGTAATCTTATAATCTTGAATATATTGATCCAGTAATTTCGTTATTTCATTATCCTGTAACGTGGGCTCAAAACAACCTTTCAAATTTTTAGGATAATTCCAAAGTTCTTTTCCAAAATACAGAACAATGGTCACTACCGGATATCTTTCCTTCACAGAAACTCTCTTTGTTTCTCCATTTATTACTACTTCTTCTGTACATAACAATTGGGAACGATAGGATGCTCCGTCATAACTTAGCACGCGAAATGGCATGTCCTTATCCGGCTTTGTCTGATTTTCTATCCCGGCAAGGATCAAATTAAAACCATGCCCCTTCCACTGTTTATATGAATCTCTCTCCTGTTCATGCAGTTTCTCATCATCTGCTTTGTACTGACTGGTGGCTACAATATCCTCCAACGTCTCTTCCGATATGAAACGTTCCCCCTGAAACACAAGCACATTAAAAATGTCTGCAAACACATCATCCAACGCAATAAATGTTTTTTCAGCAATATCCTTTTCTGCCATGCAATCCTCCTTGTTTTCCGAAGGAAAATGCGAGCCGCGTTATGCGAGCAGAGGATTTTCCTCCTTGTTTTCCGAAGGAAAATGCGAGCCGCGTTATGCGAGCAGAGGATTTT
>CAZIQL010000008.1:0-12622 GCA_964541485.1 uncultured Lachnospiraceae bacterium | reverse complement strand
CCTCCTTTGTAACTATAAAACTTCAGGAGTTTCTCTATCCAAAAACTCCTGCCTCCACATTGAAAATAAAAGCACGAATTCTCAGATACTATCATTAGATGACAAGACTGGAAACCCAACAGATTCCAAAGAAAAAATATGCTTTGCGCTGACTATATCACAAATCACACCAATTGTAAATGTTGCACAAATAAAAATAGCAGAATACACAAAAAACACCTCGTTTTTTGTGCACTCTGCCACAAATTCCTTATTTTTTTATCCTCCAACGCTACTTCTCCGACATATCCCTTTTCCTGCTATATCCTGTCAGCATCAGCACAAACACCAGATCCACCGCAATTACCACACCAACGGAGCTCATGCCCATGGCAATGCCGGACACCTTTGCAATCTTTCCGATAATAGACGGCATCAAGATGGAGCCGAGGCTGGCAAAGGTCAGGATAAAGCTCCATGCCAGGGAGTATTTCTGAATCAGCTTTCCCGCAAAGGAAACGGTGGTCGGGTAAATGCCTGCCATACTAAAACCAAAGCCCATCATACCAAACACAATCATACCGGTGCTCTTGCTCAAAATCAGAATGACAAAGAACACCACAAGTCCCACGCTCATCACCGGAAGCAGACGGTCTTTTCGTACCTTCGTTGACAATCCTGCGGTCGTCAGTCTGCCTGCCAGAATCATAATCCACTGCACACTTGCCATCAGCTGCGCAAGCGCCGGGCTCAGGAGTCCTGTGTCCTTAAAGTACGTCACCAGCCAGCCAATCACGCCCTGCTCGGCACACAGATAGAAAAACAAGGTGGCAAACACCAGATAAAACAGCGGTTCTTTAAAAAATCCATAATTGGCAGCCTTCTTCTCTTTCTTTGGAATCTGAAGACCATCCATCGGAATCGTAAAATACAGCACCCAGCTGATGACACCCATGATAAGCATAAACAGCGACGCATAAATCCAGTTCTCTGCATTTCCGCTGGTGATAAACATCAAAAGAATCGGGAACAGGAACGCACCGACGGAGAACATCGCGTGCAGACCGTTGATAATCCCTGCCTTGCCCGGTGCCAGGTTATTGATAACCGTGTTACAGAAATTGCTGGTGGCTCCTCTTGCAAGACCTGTCATGAAAAATGCCACAACAAGCAACGGCAGATTTCCGGTCAGCAGAATCATCGCATAGGAAATTGCAAACATCGCATTAAAAATCAGAATACTTCTCTTTCGTCCAATCTTTTCTGCCAGCGCCCCTGCAAAAAAACTCGATAAAAAGTTGCCGACGGAGTGCAGACTCACTAACATGCCGGACATCACATAATCAAGCCCTCTTGCCTCCGACACAAACGGCATCAGCGAACCGATGGACAGTGCCAGCATACCGTTACAGATAAATACGATGTAACAGATGATCAATTGTTTCTTCTTTTCTTTTGTAAATTCTATGTTCATTTTTTTGTCTCCCATTTCTTTTGTCCTAAATAATATCTGCCAATCCCAATTTCCTTTCATCCATCTGAATTAACATACCATCCAACTTCACCAGCAATGCCTTAGCAGCCATCGGCACACATTCACCCATGACTTCTTTTCCGTATTCCTCTGGCGTTTCATTAAACTCAAAGACAATTTCTGCCTCTAATTCCGCTTTGAAATTTGCATTTTCATCATCTACAAAAAGGGTAATTGTAACCAACGCACTCTTATCTTCTTTTTCTTTGGGCTCAGCAATACTTGCCTCACAAGCAATCTTTAACGTCATTGCTTCTTCGTTTTCCCAATTCACCTCAATCTGGCTTCTCTTAATCCTTATTTTTCTAATCTCTGCACTAAGCTTCATATAAAATCCTATCCTCCATTATAATTGGCTTCTTATAATCATTACACGAAAACACATACGCTTTATCTTCTACCGCTTTCAGCTGCACGTTTTCGATCTCATACGGCACATAATAAACCGTGGTTTCTCTCGGTACATCCGCCTCAAAAGAACGCTCTATCGCACGCATCACATATTGATTCAATGTCATCTTCTCTGCTGTCGCTGCCAGCGCCGCTTTTTTATGAAGTTCCGGTGTAATTCTTACATTAAAGCTCCCTTTAAACTCCTTATCCGGTTCTTTTCCTACTTTTGAACACAGTTCCAAATAATTTTCAATACTCTGTTCAAACATCCTCTTTAATTCATCAATAGAGGTTCCATGAAAGCTAAGAGAATCTGCTATTCCAAAAACCTCTCCAACGAAAATTTCATCCTCTGCGTCATATTCAATAGACGCATGATATCCTCTATACTCTAACATCGAGCTCATTATTTTCATCTCCCAAGTTCCAACTTGTCAACGCTATATCTATGTATATTCTTACACACTATAGATATGGCTACACATTCATCATTAATTTTCCTTGCAAATTGAATCTGCAAGTCACACATCTTCGGTGTCTACATTTCTCCGATTTCTTTTAAGAACTGTATCGTCTTTTTTACTTGATACCCATACAATTCATTTCCCGGATGTGGCTCATCAAATTGTAACACACGCCCGGTCTCCTCATGATAAAACCCAATTCCGGATCCTCTTCCGCCTTGAAACTTTTTGCAGCCACACTTACCCATTAGTGTATCCAATTCTTTCTTCGAAAAATTCTTCGGACTGGGCTTCCTGCAAAGTTTGTTAATCAAATCTTCTTTCTTAGGCATTTATGAATCACCTCAATCATATATGCGCCTCCTTCTCTGCGACTGATTTTCAGTTGCACGAGAATTATAACATGCCACAGCACAATTTGCAAGTCCCTTCCCACTTGTCCATTTCCCTTCTTCGTGTTACTATAAAATCAGCGAAATTCTAGGAAAGGAAAAGAATAACCGCATCATTTTCCTTTGCGGTTATTCCAAAAGCACCATGACAAAATTAGAAGAATTAAAAGACTTATTAAAGGAAATGGAAAATCTCTCCACTGCCTGTATCTTAATGGACTGGGATTTAAAGACGGAGGCTCCAAAGGGTGCTGCCGACGTCATCGTAGCAAGCTTAACAGCGCTTTCCACAAAGCAGTTTGAACTGTCGGTTTCGGAAAAGATGGAAAACCTCGTATATGCACTCAATGAGGAAGCAGAATACGCACAGCTCGATGATGTCTGGAAAAAGGCAGTCCGCAAGATGAAGGATGACTTTGAAGAAAACAAGCGCATTCCGGTAGAATTCTACTCACAGTATGTGGAAGATTCCGCAAAAGCAGAACATATCTGGGAGGAGGCAAAGGAAACCAACAACTACGCCCTGTTTGCCCCACACCTTGCAAAAAACATTGCAAACAATATTCAACTGCACAAATACATGCATCCGGACATGGATCCGTATGCTTCGATGCTTGACACGTATGAAAAAGGAATGGACGAGGCTACCATCGACCGCATTTTCTCTGAGTTAAAGGCAGAACTCATCCCGTTTGTCAAAGAAATCTTAAGTAAACCGGAGCCGGATGACTCCAAATTCAAGGGCACATTTGACAAGCACAAGCAGGAAGAATTATCAAAGTTCTTACTCGACTACATCGGTTTTGATTTTGAACACGGTTGTATTGCCGAAAGTGTACACCCATTCACTACCGGTACCGGCCGCACCAACGTACGTATCACCAATCACTACTTAAAGGACGATATCATTTCCGGCATCTTCTCCATCATCCACGAAGGCGGTCACGGTCTGTTTATGCAGGGTCCGGATGCATGCTATGATTTGACTCCGTACTCCGACTGCGGTTACATGGGCTTGCACGAGAGCCAGTCCCGTATCTGGGAAAATGTATTCGGCAGAAACAAAAACTTCTGGAAGCCGATTTATTACAAGGTACAGGAGTTGTTCCCGGAATACAACGATATCTCTTTGGATGAGTTTTATACCGAAATCAATCACATCCGGAATGGTTTCATCCGTTGCGATTCGGATGAGGTTACGTATTGCTTCCACATTATTTTACGTTACGAACTGGAAAAGGAACTCATCTCCGGCAGACTCTCCGTAGAAGACCTTCCGGCAGCATGGAACAAAAAGATGGAAGAATATTTGGGAATTGTCCCACCAACCGACACTCTTGGCGTGCTCCAGGATACGCACTGGGCAGGCGGTGCGTTCGGCTACTTCCCGTCTTACCTGCTTGGCAGTGTGTATGACGGCATGTTCCTTGAGACCATGGAAAAAGAGCTTGGTGATATTGACACCATTCTTGCAGAAGGCCGTGCAAAGGAACTGACCGCTTGGCTCCATGACAACATCCACCGCTATGGCGGCTTCCGTGAACCAAAGGAAGCGCTGATGGCAGTCTGTGGCAAGGAAGCAGATGCAAAGCCGCTCATAAACTATTTTAGAAAGAAATATACAGAGATTTATCATCTGTAAAAAAGCCAAATAAAATAACCCATCCCCGCTTGGACCATCAAGCGGGGAGTTTGTTTTCTGCTATCTCAAATTTTAATACGTCAATCCATCTGACAATACCCTCTTACAGGTACTGGCGCAAATCCCTCTCCAGCTCTTCCTCAATAAGAATCAGCTTTTCACAAATATCCTTTGCTTCCTTTTCTGCTGCCTTATACTGGTTTCTATACTTATACAAAGACTTGATTCCCATATCGCAGCCGTCCGTCAGCAAGTCTGCAATCGTTTCGTCACTTTCATCCATGCCAAGCTTCATGTTTGTCTTCATCCACGACATTCCCTTTGCCATCAGGTTCGGTTCCTTTTCCTCGGCATCATACTTATCGAGCTTTTCATGCAAATCTGCCTCCAAGTCCTTATGATGCGACTTGCTCTTCTGTAAAAGCTTTTTTAACTGTTCATCCTCCACCTTCTCCAAAATTTCATCAATTGAGGTCACCGCCATCTTGGTTCCGGCATCACATTCACGTAAAAGCTTGATTGTATCAGAAGTTTCCATAAAAATTCCTCCCTTTCTTTTCTATTACAATTCCCGTTTTTCATGATTTTATCCGTTCCGACGCAAAATTGACAAAAACCCTCGATACCTCTACAACCGAAGAATAATAGCGTACAAAAAAACCGATGCCTTTCACCGTGCATCGGTTTCCTTTTTTACGATTTCTTTTTTATCAATTTAGGTCTCCAATAGCTCTTTCCAAACGTAATCCACTCCGCCAGCACACAAACCGGAATTGCCGCAAAGATATCCACGACGGAATGCTGTTTTACAAATGCCACCGAGATGCAAACAAAGAAACAGAACACCGTGACAAAAATCTTTGTCCATCCGGATGCGCCTTTTTCCTTTAACCATGTCGAAGCAATTCCGATGGAGTATGCCACATGCAGGGACGGGCAGACATTGGTACTGGTGTCAAAGGAATAAATCAGCCCCAGGATGCTCGTAAAAATATTATCCCGCGGAAATACGTCCGGACGCAAGTCCTGACGGTTCGGGAAAATAATATAAATTGCCATCGCAACCACCTGGGTCACGATAATAAATTTCATAAGATTTTTAAAGTTATCCGGATTGTACAGCATAAAGTACAAAAGGGAAACAACAATCAGTACATACCAGCCCACGTACGGAATCACAAAGTATTCACAAAACGGAATCATGTCATCTAACGGAGAATGAACCGGGTAACAGCTTTCCCGCGGTATCAGATTTTCAGTAATAAAATAAAGAATAAAATATCCGACCCAGCCGAGCAGATATAACAAATGATAAAATTGTGGTTCCTTTAATCTGGATAACCGGAATTCTCTGTAATCAACAACGGGTTTTCTCATGCGGCACCTCCGTAACATCTTTATTCGTCAAATAATATTTCCTGGGAATATTGCGGTAAGGAACTACTTTATGTAATGGAAGTTCTCTGGCAATCCGTGTGATTTCATCGGACAAATATTCCGCAATTCTTTTCCGTTCCTCTTCTATATTGTTTTCTCCCTGAAAAACTATTCCCTTTCCAATATACATTTTCCTTATCGTTGGTGCAATATACATCGGAACAAATGTTAACCCGACACCTGTTTTTTTATAGTACAGTCTTGCTATATCAATGAAATTCTCCTGGAATTTGTATAAAATATTATTGTACTTCTCATCCTTCTCAGGAAAAATCAAAAGATTCGCTCCATCCTTAAGCATCGAAAGACTGGTCTTAAAGGTAGACTTAATCCGCATATCACGATACACCGCAATGGTCCTGGCATTGTTAAAAAGGAATACCGCCAGCGGAGCAATCAGATATGATGCCAGTTTAAATAACGGTTGCTGCCATTTTGGCTTCTGCGACCAGAAGTCAGAAAAGGCATACGCAGGTACTTCCTTTAAATTCATCATCTGACCGGCACACCAGGTGTAACAGTTTTCAGGCAAAAACAGTTCTCCCGAAATCGGACCATTCATCTGCGTATGATTTGCAACAATCACAGCCTCTCTCTCCGGCAGATTTTCCAGACCGATTACTTCCACATTCCCGTAAAAAAGACGTACCAATCCTTTCACAATACGAAACATTACCGATGTTTTTTTCTCTTCCATTCCTATTCTCCTCGTTCTCACACGCAATAATGAAGAATTATACCACATTTTTTTTCGTTTATTTCGTTTCTAATTATCTTTTAATATAGATTTTACATTTAATTTATTTATTAAAACTTGTCATTTTCATTTTCTTACTGTAAAATGATACTGTTCATATATACATATAAGAGAATATATACTTTTTTAGGGAGTGTGGGAGAAAATATGTTTGGAAAAAGGCCCGATGGCCGTCTAATCCGCAGTGTTGATCCAATGCAGATGATTACCGGCTTTTTAATGAAAAAACGTTATGATTCCATGAATATGTACGAGGATACTTTCGACTGTGAAGCATGGGACAACTACATCAAAGAAAAGGAAGCCCAGGGAATTAAAATGGGCTATATGCACATATTTATTGCGGGCATTGTCCGTATGCTGGCATTAAAGCCTCGACTGAACCGTTTTGTCATGAACGGTAAAATTTATGCCCGTCCAAAAATCTGGGTTAGCTTTACCATTCATCCGGAGCTGCACATTGACTGTCCGGATACTACCATCAAGCTATGCTTTGAAGGAACGGAAACCATTTTGGAAATTGCGGAAGCCATCAACGAAGCCATCCGGAAGGAAACTGTCCTTCGTACCGAAGAGAATGATGCAGACAAAATGGCACGCTTTTTTACCGCATTGCCAAGCTGGCTGTTAAATATCGTTTCCGCTGTTTTAATGTGGATGGATCGTCACAATATACTTCCAAAATCCATTATTGAATTCAGCCCGTTCCATACCTCATTTTACATTACTAATTTAAAATCACTCGGTATCAACCACGTATACCATCACACCTGCGAATTCGGTACCAACGGTTTATTCTTTGCTATGGGTAAAGAAAAAGAGGTTCCTGTTGCAGAAAAAGGCGAAGTAAAGGTCCAAAAGCGCATGGGCTTCAGCCTGGTTTCCGACGAGCGTTTCTGCGATGGTTTATATTATGCCATTGCATTGCGTGAACTCAGAAAGATTATGCGCGACCCATCTGTTTTAGAGACACGTCTGGAAAAGAAAGTAGAAGATGTGCGTTAAGCATACCCGGTATAGTTTCCGAAATTAAATCAGAATTTGAGTTTGCCGGAAACAGTGACATCATCGCAATTAGCAAAGCAATCGCAGAATATGCGAGCTAAACAGAAGACGGAAAGGAAGTTATTTATGAAAGTAGAATGGAAATCCTGTTTTAGAATCGGGGTCAGCATTTTCTTGCTGTACCTGTGCATCACCTATTGGGCATCCTTCGCAGGTCTTGTGGAAATGCTGTTCAGTGCCGCCATGCCACTCGTAATTGGTTGTGCCATTGCCTATGTTATCAATATTTTAATGAGTTATTATGAAAGGCACTATTTCCCAAAATCAAAAAAAGCCATCGTTCTAAAAAGCAAAAGAATTGTCTGCATGCTGGCTGCATTTGTCACCTTAGTAGTGCTGGTTGCTTTACTGTTCCGACTGGTGGTTCCTGAACTGATTGCTTGTATGGAACTGTTATTAGCACAGATTCCGGGTGCAATTAACAAATTGCTGGCTTGGTTAGAGTCCATGGATATTGTTCCGGAGGACTTACTGACTCCTTTACAGAGCATTGATTGGAAATCTAAAACAGAGCAGATTATCAGTGTACTTACCACCGGTGTTGGAAATGTGATGGGAACAGCGATTACTTTGATTTCCTCTGTATTTTCCGGGATTGTGACTGCGCTTCTGGCAGTGATTTTCTCTATTTATCTGCTGACCGGAAAAGAAAAACTGGGTCGTCAGATGGATCGACTCATGAGACGGTATATCAAGGAAGGCATCTACTCTAAGACCAAATATGTGATTTCCATTCTGAATGACAGTTTTCACAAGTACATTGTGGGCCAGTGTACAGAAGCAGTTATTTTGGGTCTTCTGTGTGCCGGCGGCATGATGATTTTACGTCTCCCGTATGCAACCATGATTGGCGCTGTCATCGCATTTACAGCACTGATTCCTGTAGCCGGAGCATATATTGGTGCCGGAGTCGGTGCATTTATGATTATGACGGTATCCCCGGTAGAAGCACTGATTTTCCTCATTTTCATTGTGGTATTGCAGCAATTGGAAGGCAATCTGATTTATCCTCGTGTGGTTGGTTCTTCCATGGGGCTCCCTGCCATCTGGGTACTTTCTGCGGTAACCATTGGTGGCGGTATTATGGGAATTTTAGGTATGTTGCTGGGTGTTCCGTTAGCAGCTACGGCATATCGGCTGCTTCGTGAGGATGTAAAAAAAATTGACAAGAAACAATAAACCTTCCTTTTACAAAACAGGAGTTGGCGGTTTTGCCAACTCCTGTTTTTAACCTTTTCTTCTCTATTGTTTTATGGCATCGATATCCCTATCTCTATGCTATCAAAACATCCATCATCCCATCACTGATGGTTATTTGGGAGAACCTTTTCGTTTTCATAATCTTGTTCAATGGATAAATTCGGACATCTGACCAGTAAATTTAAAGATTTGTCCGTATTTTACACAAGTATCCGTTTTTGACCGTTTTTCCATAGAGAAATAATTACTATAATCAGGCTAACAACACAAACGCCAAAGGAGGATACCATCATGAAAAAACAGTAAAAAAGGGGCTGTCGGAAAATGAAAAATACCGGCTTAATAATGGAAAAAGCCGTCATAAGTGCTACATTTCAGCCATTATATCACATTTCATCATATTTATAACACAAATTCTTGTTTTTTAATGAATTCCCTGTGTGACCACCTTGGAATAATCAAACTCAATGCATCCGTCTATCAAGATTATGTTTCTATACATGTTGGGATTGAACAACTTTATAACTTCTGCCTGTGATATATAGAAACTAATTCCCGGTGCTTCACAACACAACAAATCAACTCCCACCTCTTCGACATTTTTACACGATATCAAATATCTTATGTTTTCTAGGGTTTCATATTTTCTATAATCTCTCTTCCCTATATCGTGTCCATAATTTATATCCAGACAACCTATATCATAATCATAAGTAGGAACAATCAAATCCTGCTTATCAATTCTTAAATGTTCAAATGCATAGTCAGAATCATACACTGAAAAAAAGATTCCTTCCCCTACAATAAAACTTTCCAAGTATGGTACACCGTCCTTTATGCGTATATATTGCTGAACTTGCAGATTATATTGATCAAGTACTTTATAATCAATTCTCCCCTCCAGGTTCTCCTTACTACGATTATAACATTCGATTAAATCCTTTTTTTCAATTATGCTTATCTTTGCATCCTCAATTTCCTTTCTAAAATCAACTTCTTTTATGTAATCCGCAAACCACAAGCCCAATTGTAGGATTGTCATATTCCGTTTTTATCTGATGATTCACTGCTACAACATATGTCCCAAGCTGTCCCATATTAGAAGAATCAAATTCTCCCGCTTTTACTTCTACAACAACATAGCAGTGAACCTGCGTGTTGTAAAACAGTAGATCCATATATTTTTCTTTTTCACCAACCTTAATACGCACTTCCCGTCCCATATATGCAAAACCAGTTCCAAGTTCAAGTAAAAACGATTGAACCTTCTCCAGCAAAGCCTCCTTTAATTCTTTTTCGTCATACCTTTCCCGAAGCGTCAAAAAATCAAAATTGTATGGGTCCTTTGTGATAGCCTGTGCTAAATCACTCTGTATCTTAGGCAAAGTTTGTGCGAAATTAGTTATTGCCTTGCCCTGTCGCTCATATAGGTCTGTATTCAGAAAATTATGTAATACGGCACGTGACCAGTTGTTCTCTATCGTTTTATTAACAAAAAACAGTGCTCGTTTATGATTTCCCTTGCATTTATCTATAATCAATTTGTGATGTCCCCATGGAATAAGAAAAATTACATCTTCCGATAGTTCTGCACTGACCCGAGTCGTACTTTCAGCGCCATCTAATTTTGCCCCAACTTGGGGCAAAATTGTCACATTGTTATAAAAATTGTAGAATGAATTCATATATCTAAGGTTTCGGCTCGAGAAAGACTTGATATCTGGGAGTAACTCTCTCAAATCTTTGCCGATTCTTGCATACATATTATCTCCCCAGGGATAAAGACTCTTAAGTTGCTCTATATCACGTCCCAAAGTCCAGTAAAATCGCAGCATCTCCTCGTTTACCTTCATTGCCGCCTTTATCTGACTCTGCTTAAACCGACTACTAACATCCTCGATCCATTTCCTATAGTTTTCATCCACTTTTATGAACTCACTCATTTTTAAACCTCCCCCTCTTCTTCGTCCACAATACGCTTTATCATCATTTTTCGATTTTACGTAAATTCTATCAAATCACACTCCATCAGTCAATCGAACAAATTATAAAATTTGAACCGCAGGAAAATTTTATTCCTCTTATTTTCTTGCACTTCGATAGACATTTGTCTTCGTCGAATTTATAATAAATCTGTACATGTACAAAATCTTTTAACAACTTCATTTATCTATAAAACGGAGGAATATTATGATAGAAAATCTGATGGTATTAGGAAAAAGAATATTAGAACTACGAAAAAGACATCATATGACGCAGGAAAACCTTGCGAATGAAATGGGTGTCTCTATCGGTGCAGTGTCCAAATGGGAAACCGGAGCGTCTATTCCCGACATTCCCATGCTATGTGCTTTGGCTGACTTCTTTCACGTCTCCGCCGATTATCTGTTAGGCAGAGAACTTCCGAGTCATTTCTTGATTTGTGATGACTCCTCCTTTATGGGTGGCATGGTGACCGATATGATACACCACCTTGGATATTCCGCAAGGGCAGTAGAGAACAGCGACCAACTCTTTCACTCCTTGGAAACCAGTCTGCCTTACGGCATCTTTTTGGATGTACATTTCCCTGATGAAAACGGACTGGATATTTTAAAACGCCTCAAGCAACAATACCCGAACCTTCATGTTGTTATGCTGACAGCCGATACAAGTGAGGAAGTGCGTACTCTCGCTTTAGAATATGGTGCAGAACACTTTGTCTATAAGCCATTCTCCTTTGAGCACTTAAAGACGGCAATAGAAACAATACTATAAATTGATTGTTGGTTTGGGTCGCAAGAATAGCAAAAGAGCTTGTGCGACCCAAACACAAAGAAAAATAAAACTTATTACTATTGAAATACGTTCTAATCCTACAAATCTTCTTTCTTGCAAATATAAAGCAAATGACTGGAACTACCAAGCAGTTCTCTTTTTTCACACGTAGCTAAGTGATACTTAACAAATAGCTCGAACTCTTCGTCTGACATCTTAAAATCGCCTCTTCCTTCTGCCAATTCCAGAATTCCATCTGCTGCCACCGTAGTTAAATGCTTCACCTTGTGTGTTTCAAAAAGCTGCTCAAATTCCACGATATCATATCCTGTAAACAATTGCTCCTCAAAGTGCTTTACTCTATAACTCCCATCAAAGTTTTCCTCTAAGCCTGCTGCCAGAGTTCCGTTAAGATAATTGTCATTCATAATGGCATATACAGAAAGGAATGCCACTAAAATAATTCCGTCATTTTTTGTAACCCGAATTGCTTCCTCTATCGCTTTATGTACATCTTCTTTATCGTATAAATGATACATGGGACCAAATAATAACGTTACATCAAATTGACCGTCTTCAAATTTGCCAAGGTTCAATGCATCTCCCTGATAGGATTCTATACTTCGCACGTCCGCACTGTTTTTTTGCAACACCTCCAGATTGCTTTCCACCAGTTCAACAGCCGTTACCTAATATCCTTCTTTTGCCAAGGCAATCGAATATCTCCCGGTTCCTGCACCAATCTCTAATATCTTCGCTCCCGGCGTTGCGTACCGATGAATATATTCCATTGTCGTCGCATACTCCAACTGTCCGTGGCGGCTTCGGCTTAATCTGCTATCCTCATCGATATCATCATAAAATGAACTTACTATTTCTATTCTTTTGCTCATGCAGTTTTGCCCTCCTTTATTTCTTTTTCAAAACCCAAATGCAATTGCCGGCTGTCTCATCTGCTTTATTCCATACATAGTCTTTGTATATATCAACTATTTCAAATCC
>CAZIQL010000007.1:0-69337 GCA_964541485.1 uncultured Lachnospiraceae bacterium | reverse complement strand
AAACGGGCGCGATTTGATTGCACTTGGGGTGACGCCGGGAAAGGAAATCGGAGAAAAGCTTACGGCTCTGTTAGAAGAAGTGCTGGAGCATCCGGAATTAAACGAGCGGGAAACCCTGCTTGGGCTGCTTGAAAAGTAAGTTACAGGAGAAACAAGCATAAGGACAGAACCTTCGACATAAGATGAAAGGAGTACGAATCTTGGTCGGAGGGAGAGGTATGGATGAGAAACAGGCGGATTTGCTGTCCAAATATGATCTTGAGATTTACCGGGCAAACCGAATGAAGGGGGCCTGGGTGCTGGAAACCGGTCAGGGGCTGAAGCTGCTTGGCGGCAGTCCGTTCAGTGAAGGTAAGCTGGCATTTGAGCAGAGAGTAAAAAATCACGCAAGGGAACATGGTTTTCCTGCGGTAGACAGTTATGTCCTGTCAAGAGAAGGAAGCTATCTGGTTCAGGGACCATACGGGGAAGGCTTTGTAATGCGGGACTGGTATGCCGGAGAAGAGTGTGATACACAAAACATCGGGCATGTACTGGCAACAACAAAAGCATTGGCACAGCTGCATAACAGTCTGATTGGAATGGAATTGACGGAGGAAGAGAAAACATTCTGCATGCAACCCAGGGTGACGGAGCTGTTGGAGCGAAGAAATCGGGAGCTTCGCAGGGTACGTGCCTATATCAGGGCAAAAAAACAGAAGAGCAGTTTTGAACAGAAATTTTTGAGCCAGTTTTCGATGCAGTATGAACAGGCAGAGAGAGCTACCGGACTGCTGGATGATGAAGAGTACGAAGGATGTTACCGGAAGGCAGTGGAAAACGGAACGATGCTTCATGGAAATTTTACGCATCACAGCGTAATACTGGGCAAAGATACAGTTGCCGTGACAGGGTTCCAAAAAGCTGCGATGGGAGTACAGATACATGATTTTTACCTGCTGTTTCGAAAAATACTTGAGAAATGGGACTGGGATGTGACAATGGGGCAGAAGATGCTGGAAGCGTATGAGGACATCAGACCGCTTTCCGGGGAAGAGCGGCGGTTGCTGCTTGTGTTGCTCTCGTATCCGGAAAAATTCTGGAAGGTGGCAAATCAGTATTATAACAACCGGAAATCCTGGATTCCGGAAAAGAATATGCAGAAACTGATCCAGACGATGGAGCAGGCGGGAAAAAAAGAAGAGACGATACAAGTTTTATTTACATAAACCGAGCGGAAGGAGAAGAAAATGGAGAACCAAAGAAGAAAGAGAACATCTCACAGCGGTGCGATTGCCCTGATGTTTACATTGGTTATTCTGATGTTATTCAGTGTTGTCATTTTGTTTTTGCCGGAGGGGGAAGAGACGCAGGTAGGGAAAAACCAACCGACAAAAAAAGCGGAAAATCCGTCCGGACTGTCTGTTACACCGTCACCGGAGGAGGAGTGTGTGGCGGTAGTGCTGGGGGTAGAGAAAGAAAACAAGATAGTTACTGTCTGTGTGGTACCGGAAGGAGAAAAAACAACACTTGTTTATACCGGAGCCACAGCGTTTTTTGACGGCTACGGCACACAGATAACGGCGGGACAGCTAGAGGTCGGAGGTCTTTATATATTTACGGTGAATACAGATAAAGCGACTGTTTCCGAAGGAAAGGAAGCGGTTGTGCGTACCGAATCCAAGGAGGACAACGGTATTTGGGAAAAAACCGGCGTGGACTCCCTGACCATTACTTCGGATAAGATTTCGTTCCGTAACCAGAATTACCGTTATAGTGAATCGGTCTGCGTGATGAATAACGGTAAGCAGATTTCGCTTGCCGACATAAATACGAAGACAGATATTGTGACCGTACGCGGCAAGGGCTCAGAAATTTATGAGATTGTGGTGACGAAGGGACACGGAACGATTGCGTTGACAAATCATGAGGATTTCGTCGGTGGAACAATCACAATCGGGAATACCAGAATTGATACAGTGACTGAGACAGGCACTTATGTGGTAAGAGAAGGTACCTATGTGGTTACTGTAAGCAGCGGGCAGTACAGTGGAACGGAAACGCTGGTTGTTTCAAGAGATACCAGAACGGAATTTAATCTGTTTGAGTACGGACGCGGACCGATACAGGTATGTGATGTGACGTTTGCTGTGGAGCCATTGGGGGCAACCCTTTATATCGACGGTGTAAAAACGGCATACAGTGACGGGATCCGGCTGGATTACGGTACGTACCAGATTGAATTTGCCGAAGGCGGTTATGTGTCCTATACTGCGACACTTCGGGTGGAGGAACCGACAATGCACCTGACGGTGTATTTAAAGGAGAATGTTCCGACACCGACGCCTGATCCGACTGCCACTCCGACACCGACAGCCGACCCGGAGGTCACAACGACACCGGTGGCAACGCCGGGCATAACCGAGGCCCCGGAGGTGACTTTAACGCCTACGCCAACACCGACGCCGGGACAGATGTCGGTTTCTATTCAGGGGTTAGAGATGTATGAATTAGATTTTGAATGCGCGATTTACATTATTGAGCCGGAGGGTGCAGAAGTATATCTGGATGAGATTTATCTTGGTATTGTACCAATTGATTTTGAGAAAATTATCGGGTCTTATGAACTGATGATTATAAAGAAGGACGGCACGGTGAGCAAATACCAGTGTGACGGAAAGGATGATGGAATGGATTCCTGGTACAGTTTCCCGTAATGTCTATCCTGCAACGTAATAACTGTTGCAGGGAAGAACTGAATTTGATAAAATAAAAGCAGTTACAATTCTAATGTTAAGGAGGATTCAAATGAGTTACAGAGCAATTTATGAAGAGTGGTTAAGCAATCCGTATTTTGATGAGGCAACAAAGAAGGAGTTAGAGGCTATCCGCGGGGATGAGAAGGAAATTAAGGAACGTTTTTATACCGAGCTTGAATTTGGTACAGGCGGTCTGCGCGGTATTATCGGAGCAGGTATCAACCGTATGAACGTTTATACCGTACGTAAGGCTACGCAGGGTCTTGCAAATTATATTATCCGTGCGGGCAAGCAGGCGCAGGGTGTGGCGATTGCATTTGACTCCCGCCGCATGTCTCCGGAGTTTGCAAAGGAAGCAGCGCTCTGTCTTTGTGCAAACGGCATTCCGGTTTACATTTTTGAAAGCTTACGTCCGACTCCGGAATTATCCTTTGCTTTAAGAGAACTTGGCTGTATCGCAGGTATCAATATCACCGCAAGCCATAATCCTCCGGAATATAACGGATACAAGGCATACTGGGAGGACGGTGCACAGATTACACCTCCTCATGATGTAGAGATTTTAAAGGAAGTAAAGGCTGTTACAAGCTTTGATAACGTAAAGACAATGCCGGAGGAAGAGGCTGTGGCAGCAGGTCTTTATCATGTGATTGGTAAGGAAATCGATGATAAGTACATGGAAACCTTAAAGAAGCTTGTGCTTCATCCGGAAGCAATCAAGGCTGTGGCAAAGGACTTAAAGATTGTTTACACACCACTTCACGGTACAGGTAATATTCCGGTAAGACGCGTACTTGCAGAGCTTGGATTTGAGAATGTATATGTCGTAAAAGAGCAGGAATTGCCGGATGGTAATTTCCCAACCGTAAGCTATCCGAATCCGGAAGCGGCAGAAGCATTCGCGCTTGGTCTGAAGCTTGCAAAGGAAATCGATGCAGACTTAGTTCTTGCAACTGACCCTGACGCAGACCGTCTTGGTGTTTATGTAAAGGATACAAAGAGCGGCGAATACATTACCTTAACCGGTAACATGTCCGGCTGTCTTCTTGCAGACTATGAAATCGGCCAGAGGAAGGAAGTAAACGGCGGATTACCTGCAAACGGTGCGCTGATTGAGACAATCGTTAGTACCGATATGGCAAAGGCAATTGCTAAGCACTACGGTGTTGCCCTGTACGAATGTCTGACAGGCTTTAAGTTCATCGGACAGAAGATGCTTGAATTTGAGCAGAAGGGCACCGGCACATATTTATTCGGTTTTGAAGAAAGCTACGGCTGCTTAATCGGCGACCATGCAAGAGATAAGGATGCTATTGTGGCTACGATGGCTCTTTGTGAAGCAGCAGCTTACTATAAGACAAAGAACATGACGCTCTGGGATGCAATGATTGAGCTCTACGAGCGCTATGGATATTATAAGGATGGCATCGTATCCGTTACCATGAAGGGTATTGAAGGTCTTGAAAAGATTCAGAGCATCATGACCGCACTTCGTGAGAATCCTCCGAAGGAAGTGGGCGGCTACAAGATTACAGCTATCCGCGATTACAAGAAGGATATCATTAAGAACCTTGCAACAGGAGAGGAAACATCAACCGGTCTTCCATCCTCCAACGTTCTGTACTTTGATATGGAAGGCAATACATGGATTTGTATCCGTCCATCCGGTACAGAGCCAAAGATCAAGCTGTATTACGGTGTTGTGGGTACCTCCCTTGCAGATGCAGATGCAAAGTCCAAGGCACTGGCTGACAGCGTAAATGCGATGATTAACGCCTTTTAAGGTGGATGTATAAGAGAGGGTTTACATGGATTATATTTTTATGGACTTAGACGGTACGATTACCGATTCCAGAGAAGGGATTACAAAGTGCTTCCAGTATGCGCTTCATCACTTTGGAATTGAGGTAGAGGAGTTAAGTACATTAGAGCAGTTTATCGGACCTCCCCTGGAGCAAAGCTTCAGGGAAGGTTTTGGCTTTGATAAGGAGACGGCGGCACGTGCTGTGGAACTTTACAGGGAACGTTACATTCCAATCGGATTGTATGAAAATTCCGTGTATCCGGGGATGGAAGAGGCGTTGCAGCGCCTTAAGGAAGCAGGAAAGGTTCTGATTGTTGCGACTTCTAAGCCGGAGCACATGGCAGAGAAGGTGTTGCAGCATTTTCATCTGGACGGATATTTTGATGATATTTGCGGTGCATCTACCGACCATGTGCGTAACAGTAAAGAAGCGGTCATCCGCTATGCGCTGGAAAAACATAACATTACAGACAAGTCGGACGTGCTTATGGTGGGTGACCGGAAATTTGACGTGGAAGGTGCCAGGGCGTGCGGACTGAAATGTATGGGTGTTTTATATGGTTTTGGCGACAGGGAAGAAATGGAGGCAGCAGGTGCTGACTATATCGCAGAAACCGTAGAGGACATGGCACAGCAGATTGTGTACATGTAACATGGGAGAAATAGGCATATGCCAAAAGAAAGGACTGACAGGAGAATGAATGCAAACGACACAAAAAAGTTGATGCGTGTAGTAAAAATCGTCGTGCTGGTTGTAGTGGTTGCGATTTTTGGATTTAACTGTTACTACACCATCGGTGAACAGGAGCAGGCAGTGGTTACTACCTTTGGTAAGCCGGAATCGGTGAGTACACCGGGGCTTCACTTTAAGTTTCCGTTCATCCAGCAGGTAACCAAGGTGGATACCACAATTAAGGGCCTTGCCATCGGTTACGATTTAAAGACAGATAGGGCGATTGAAGAGGAATCCTTAATGATTACCTCGGACTACAACTTTGTAAATGTGGATTTCTTTCTTGAGTACAAGGTAAGCGATCCGATTAAGGCGCTGTATGCTTCGGAGGATCCGGTGACAATATTAAAGAATATGGCACAGGGTTGTATCCGTTCGGTTATCGGTTCGTATGACGTAGACAGTGTCATCACCACCGGAAAGAGTGAAATTCAGTCAAAAATTAAGACAGAGCTGATGGAGCAGCTGGAGATTCGGGATATCGGTATCCAGCTTGTGAATGTATCCATTCAGGATGCTGAGCCGCCGACAGATGCGGTAATTGAAGCGTTTAAGGCAGTAGAAACTGCAAAACAGGGCAAGGAAACAGCAATCAACAATGCAAATAAATATCGCAGTGAGATGCTTCCGCAGGCAGAGGCTCAGGTGGACCAGATTTTAAAGCAGGCTGAGGCAGAAAAGCAGGCACGTATCAACGAAGCGGAGGGACAGGCTGCCAGATTTAATGCATTGTATGAGGAATATATAAAGTATCCTCTGATTACAAAGCAGCGTATGTTCTTTGAAACCATGCAGGAAATTCTTCCGAATATGGAAGTCATCATCGACAACGGGGATGGAAGTGTGCAGAAGATTCTGCCGCTCGATTCCTTTACAGAATAGGAGGGACTGACATGGAAGAATACGTAATGCCGGAAAAGAAGAGAAATAACAGCAGGGGTTCTGTGATTAAAGTAGTCCTTGCAGTTGTAGCGGTTGCTGCCATTATGGTTCTCGGAACATCGATGGTAGTTACCCATGAGAATGAATACACGTTAATTAAGCAATTTGGAAAGATTGATCACATCGTGGATGAAGCAGGTCTTACCTTTAAGGTGCCGTTTGTACAGACGGTGGACACGCTTCCGAAGCAGGTTTTACTCTATGACCTGGCACCTTCGGATGTCATCACAAAGGACAAAAAGACGATGGTGGCAGACAGCTATGTGCTTTGGAGAATTAATGATCCGCAGTTGTTTGTGCAGACATTAAATTCCCAGGTGGCAAATGCAGAAAGCCGAATTAATGCCTCTGTGTTCATGGCAATGAAAAATGTAATTTCCAGTCTTGATCAGGCAGAAGTCATCAGCGGACGTGACGGAGAACTGACTCAGATGATTATGGACAATCTGGGAGATTCCATGGCGCAGTACGGTATTGAACTTTTAGATGTGGAGATTAAGCGTCTGGATTTGCCGGATGATAATAAGGCTGCTGTATATGAACGTATGATTTCGGAAAGAAATAATATTGCAGCTTCCTACATTGCAGAAGGCGAAGCGGAGGCAACCAAAATCCGTACACAGACGGATTATGAGATAGCCATCAGTGTTTCTGAAGCAAATGCAAATGCAGCGGCAATCATTGCAGAAGGCGAAGCGGAGTATATGAGAATCCTTTCGAATGTGTATGCAGATGAAGCGAGAAGCGATTTTTATACGTTTGTATTATCTTTAGATGCAGCAAAGGTGGCATTGATCGGTGGGAACAAAACGCTCATTTTGGATGAGGATTCGCCGATTGCACAGATTTTTAATACTATTGAATAATGGAAGAAAGATGAGGACAAAACAGTGGCAAAGGAATTACCAAAAAGAAGTGAAGTAAAGTTAGAAAACACATGGAAAGTAGAAGATATGTATGCAAACCTCGATGCATGGAAAGCAGATTTGGAAAAGGTGAAAGAACTGGCAGAACAGTTAGTGGCTTATCAAGGTAAGTTAGGCGAATCTGCAGAAAATTTGTACCAGGCATTTTATCTGGACGATGAAATAGGCCGTATCGGAGGCATGGCATACAGTTACGCAAGTCGTTGTTCGGATGTGGACACAACCAACACCGAGAATCAGGCACTGGTTATGCAGGTATCCAACCTGTTTGTAAAGATTGACGAGCAGTCTGCGTTTTTGGTACCGGAGCTCCTTGCGATTCCGAAAGAAATGTTGGAGAAGTTTTTTGCCGATGAACCGAAATTAGAGGTGTTCCGCAATGCCATTAACAACGTATTAAGAAGAAAAGAGCATATGCTTACTCCGGAGATGGAGCAGCTTATGGCATCCGCAGGTGATGTAACGGGAACCTCAGACAGAGTATTCTCCATGTTTAATAATGCGGATCTGTCATTCCCTGAGATTACGGACGAAAACGGAGAAAAGGTACGCCTGACACACGGAAGATACATTTCTTTCTTAGAGAGCAGCGACCGCAGAGTCAGAAAAGAAGCGTTTCAGGCAATGTATGCGACGTATAAGAGTTTTAGGAACACCCTTGGTGCGGTTTATGCGGGCAAGTTAAAGGCTCACAATTTCTCTGCGAAGGCGAGAAAGTACAACAGTTGTCTGGAAGCAGCCGTGGATGGCACTAACGTACCGTCTTCTGTATATCACAACCTGATTGAAGCAGTGCATAATAATCTGGATAAAATGCACCGCTATGTGGCGCTTCGCAAGAAGATTCTTGGCGTGGACGAACTTCATATGTATGATTTGTATGTGCCGCTCGTAAAGGAAGCGGATGTAAAAATTCCTTTTGAACAGGCAAAGCAGACTGTATATGATGCACTTGCACCTCTTGGAGAAGATTACCGCGCAGTAATTAAGGAAGGCTTTGAAAACCGTTGGATTGATGTTTATGAAAATGAAGGCAAGAGAAGTGGTGCGTATTCTGCAGGAGTGTATGGTGTTCATCCGTATGTTTTGTTAAATCATAACGATACGTTAGACAGTATGTTCACACTGGCTCATGAGATGGGACATGCTATGCATTCCTATTTGTCTAACAAGACGCAGCCGCACGTAGATTCCCGCTATGTGATTTTTGTTGCGGAAGTGGCTTCTACTTGTAACGAGGTTCTCTTAATGGAGCACCTGCTTGAGCAGACGACAGACAAGGTACAGAGAGCATATTTAATCAACCACTTCTTAGAGAGCTTCCGTGGTACGGTTTACCGCCAGACCATGTTTGCGGAATTTGAACTTCGAACACATGAAATGTGTGAACGCGGCGAGAGTTTGACTCCGGATGCACTCAGTGCACTTTATTATGACTTAAATAAGAAGTATTTCGGGGACGAGATGACAGTGGATGAAGATATTGCAATGGAATGGGCAAGAATTCCTCATTTCTATTACAATTTCTATGTTTATCAGTATGCAACCGGCTTCTCGGCAGCAGTAGCACTGGCACACCGTATTTTAAAGGAAGGTGCACCGGCGGTAGAAGATTATAAGAAGTTCCTTTCCGGCGGACGTTCGAAGTCTCCGATTGAGCTGTTAAAGATTGCAGGGGTAGATATGACTACTCCGGAACCGGTCAATGCAGGTCTTGAAATGTTTGGCAGACTTATCGATGAAATGGAAGAGTTAGTGAAATAATAAGGGATAGTTATGGATGAGTCACAGGGCAGGGGTTCTGTGACTCATCATGTATAGGAGGAAAATCGTGCGGAAAAGGTGGTTTCGGCTTCATATCGGAATGAGAACATTAAAGACAACGATGGCAATTATTGTTGCGATGGTGATTGTGGATTTTTACGGGGCAACCACATCGAAACTGATTTTTGCAATGCTTGGCGCAATGGCAGCAGTACAGCCGACGTTTAAGGAGTCGGTGGAATCCTGTCTGTCACAGATTGTCGGTGTTTTGTTTGGTGCAATGGCAGGTCTGCTTTTGATTTCCCTTCCGATGCCACATCTGGTGGCAACGGGAATCGGTGTAATTCTGGTTATTACGCTTTACAATGTGTTGCACTTTCAATTTTCACCATCCCTTGCCTGCTTTGTTGTCGTAATGCTTTGTACGTCACCGGGGACAGATCCGTTTTCCTATGCTTTTGGGCGTATCTGGGATACGGCAATCGGTCTTTTGGTCGGACTGTTAATTAACATTCTGATTGCGCCATATGATAACAGCCGGAAAATCCATGCGATTGCAGAAAGCCTGGACAAGGAGCTTCTTCTCTTTTTGGAAGATATGTTTGATGGTGATGCACATCTGCCGGACCCGGAGATTATGGAAAAGAAAATGGCTAATTTTGCAGAGCAGCTCACACTGTTTTCCAATCAAAAGCTGGTGTTACATCTGCGCAGACAAAAAGAACAGTTGGAAATTTTTCATACCTGTGAGAAAAAGGGAAAAGAGCTTTTGGCGCGAATGGAATTACTCCGGCAGATGGGAGAACCGGGCGAGTTGAGCGAGGAAAACCGGGAGCGGTTTTTGGAATGCGGCATTTGTCTGCCGCAGGTAGGTGAGATGCAGGAGGAAGGGCAAGGAGATGTGGGCTTACAAGAGCAGAAAGCACCGGTATCCGCAGCTTGTCCGAAGGAGCCGACCGAACGCGACATCGTAATGAATTACCATGTCCGTCAGGTATTAAAAATAAGAAGCGAGATGCTTACAGCACTCAGAAAGGATGAGGCTTAAGATGAAATGGTTGATTGCATCCGACATTCACGGTTCGGAATTTTATTGTAAAGAGCTGCTCGCTGCATTTGATAAGGAACAGGCGGACAGAATGCTGTTGCTTGGAGATGTTTTATATCATGGTCCGCGTAATGATCTGCCGAAGGACTATGCACCAAAGAGCGTGATTGCCTTATTGAATGAAAGAAAGCAGGACATTGTCTGTGTGAGAGGAAATTGCGATACAGAAGTGGACCAGATGGTACTTCAGTTTCCGATTCTGTCGGATTACTGCGTGATAGATTTAGGAAAACATTTAGTGTACGCCACACACGGACATGTATACGGCGAGCAGAATCCGCCGCCGCTGCATGAAGGCGACATCCTGCTTTGCGGTCATACGCATGTGCCAAAGTGCGTGGAGCACGAGGGATTTGTCTATATGAATCCGGGCTCGGCATCGATTCCGAAGGAGGACAGCCATCGTGGGTATATGCTTTTGGAGGACGGCTTGTTTGTTTGGAAGGATTTTGACGGAAATGAAGTGATGAAATGGAAGCTGAGAAAATGAAAATATAAGAATATATTTAGAGGAAGTGATGCTATTGGACAAATGAAATGCTAGATTATAGAGAAAAGCTGTCTTTCATTAAGAAAGGAGTATTATTATGCTGCTTTGGTTACGCCATATGTTTTTTATGAGTCAGATTATTATAACTAAGAGCAGATAAAATCCCATTGATAATTTGTGAGGTGATTTAAGATGTTTTTCAAGAGAATAATAGTTTTCGTATTCATTAGTTTTCTTGTTTTAGCTGGATGCGCAAGAGAAGCAGATGTTCAAGATGGATCTGCAAGTGAGAATAACATACTACGCACATACACAGCATCAGAACAGGACGGACGTCTTATGACATACTATGAACTGGAAGATGGAACATGGAAGACAGAGGAATATTCGTATCAATTCAAGCTTGCACTGACCGGAAGAATGCATAATGCTGTTTTGGACACAACGTTCATTTGCCTTAGTAATTCAGAAGATATTTCGTTTTCGCGAATAGCAGACAGTTTTTTCAGTAGTAATGCAGAAGATTTTCCGGACAAAGAGGAAGTTGTGATAGTGGAAATAATATATTGATAATTAGGAAGGGGGCTGCATCATGCAGCCCCTGAACTTTTCTTTAGGATAATAAACTATTTAAATATAATTTTAATTCTGCAAATCCGCCCTGAGGATATCTTGAAATATCCAGATTCTTCGTATTCAGCAGGCAGTCTGTCAGTAAAAACACCTTCATACCGAGTGTTTCTGCTATCATATCTTCCGTTGCATCATTTCCTACCATCAGGCAGTCTGTCGGGTCAAGGTTAAACTTCTCTAAAATCTCTTCATAATATTTTGGATTTGGCTTACAGAAGGAACTGTTTTCATAAGTAGTGAAAAGTGCGAAGTCCTCTGTAGAAAGGCCTGCCCAGGCAATTCGGTTTTCGGTAGCGATACTAGGGAAAAGAGGATTGGTTGCGAGGATAACGGTAACACCCTGTTCCTTCAGAAAATCCACAATCTCTTTTGCCTCCGGGACATAGCCGCAGGCATCCTTTGCCGCAATAAATTCATTCCGGTAGAAATTATCAAATACCGGCTCGTCCTGACGGCACGGCTTTCCGTAGCTTTTCTCAAAGGTATCCCAAAAGGCATCCTCATTCGTACGGCTGCCATCATTTTTTACCATGGCAGCAGTTCCTGCCCAGATGCCATCAATCAGCTTTTGTGGTTCATAGCCGTAAGGGGCAAGCTTCTTTGCAAGACCTCCGAAGTAAAGCTTCATAAATTTCTCCTGGTCCATTGGAAGCAGGGTGCCGTCCAAATCAAATAAAATAGCCTTTAATGTCATTTCTATTATTCTCCTCCCATTCTTTTTGTTCATAATAATTGCTGTTGTGGTTTATAATACAGAAGAAGAGGCAAAATAGCAAGAAAACTTTTATAAACTTGATTAGCACTCACCTCTTGACAGTGCTAACAATTCGTGTTATAACGAAATCAACAAGAGGGAATTTCTTGTTTTGAATGAGAATACAGTGGGAAAAATGGAGAAAGAGAGCGTAACGAAAGGAAGGGATTGCAATGAATATCAGTAAATTTACGCAAAAGTCGGTACAGGCGGTGCAGGATTGTGAGAAGCTCGCGTATGATTATGGGCATCAGGAGCTGGTGCCGGAGCATTTGCTCTATAGTTTGTTGAAGATGGAAGACAGCCTGATTGCCAAGTTATTTGAAAAAATGGAGATTGCGCCGGAAGTATTTACTGCGCAGCTGACGGGACTACTGAATAAGAGACCGAAGGTATCCGGCGGACAGGTATATGTCGGTAATGATTTGAATAAAGTTCTGATTTATGCAGAGGACGAAGCAAAGCAGATGGGCGATGCGTATGTATCGGTGGAGCATCTGTTCTTAAGCTTATTAAAGCATGCGGGCAGGGAGTTAAAGGAGCTGTTTAAGACCTTCCGTATTGACAGGGAGCGTTTTTTGCAGGTGCTTTCTGAGGTCCGCGGCAATCAGAGGGTGACATCGGATAACCCGGAGGCTACGTATGATACGCTGGAAAAATACGGCTATGATTTAGTCGAGCGTGCCAGAGCACAGAAGCTCGACCCGGTCATTGGAAGAGATTCTGAAATCCGTAACGTCATCCGTATTTTATCGAGAAAGACAAAGAACAATCCGGTCTTAATCGGGGAACCGGGTGTCGGTAAAACGGCAGTGGTCGAAGGCCTTGCTCAGCGTATTGTGGCAGGGGATGTGCCGGAGGGACTCAAAGATAAGACCTTGTTTGCACTGGACATGGGTGCACTTGTTGCGGGAGCAAAATACCGTGGTGAGTTTGAGGAGCGTTTAAAGGCGGTTCTTGAGGAAGTTAAAAAAAGCGACGGAAAGATTATTTTATTTATAGATGAGCTGCATACGATTGTCGGAGCCGGAAAGACAGAAGGCTCGATGGATGCCGGCAATATGCTAAAGCCGATGCTCGCCAGAGGTGAGTTGCATTGTATCGGAGCAACCACACTCAATGAATACCGCATGTATGTGGAAAAGGATGCAGCACTGGAGCGGCGTTTCCAGCCGGTACATGTGGACGAACCGACCGTGGAAGACACGATTTCGATTCTGCGTGGTTTAAAGGAGCGTTATGAGGTCTATCATGGAGTCAAAATTAACGATGGTGCATTGGTTTCAGCAGCAACCTTGTCGAACCGCTATATTTCGGACCGTTTCCTGCCGGATAAGGCAATTGATTTGGTGGATGAGGCGTGTGCACTCATTAAGACGGAGCTCGATTCCATGCCGACAGAGCTTGACGATGTGAAGCGTCGTATTATGCAGATGGAGATTGAAGAGGCAGCACTCAAAAAAGAGGATGACCGTCTGAGTAAGGAAAGACTTTCTAATCTTCAGAAAGAGCTGGCGGAGCTGCGCGAGGAGTTCTCGGTGGAGAAAGCAAAGTGGGACAATGAAAAAGCGTCCGTAGAGCGCGTCCAGAAGCTTCGTGAGGAACTAGAGGCGGTGAATCAGGAAATTGCAATGGCAGAGCGTAATTATGACTTAAATAAGGCAGCGGAGTTAAAGTATGGTAAGCTGCCGGAAATCAAGAAGCTGCTCGCGGCAGAGGAAGAACGGGTTGCAAAGGAAGGACACACGCTTGTCCATGAAAATGTGGATGAAGAAGAAATCGCAAAGATTGTGTCCCGCTGGACCGGCATTCCGATTGCAAAGCTGACAGAAAGCGAAAGAAATAAGACCTTGCAGTTAGATAAGGAGCTTCACAAGCGTGTGATTGGTCAGGATGAGGCAGTAGAGAAGGTGGCAGATGCGATTCTTCGTTCCAAGGCAGGTATCAAGGACCCGACGAAACCAATCGGTTCGTTTTTGTTCCTTGGCCCGACCGGTGTTGGTAAGACCGAGCTTGCAAAGTCATTGGCAGAGAGTCTGTTTGACAATGAACAGAACATGGTGCGTATTGATATGAGTGAATATATGGAGAAGTATTCGGTATCCAGACTCATCGGAGCGCCTCCGGGATATGTGGGCTATGAAGAGGGCGGTCAGTTGACCGAAGCAGTCCGCAGAAAGCCATATTCCGTCGTGCTGTTTGATGAGATTGAGAAGGCGCATCCGGATGTGTTTAACGTGATGCTGCAGATTTTGGATGACGGTCGTGTGACGGACTCTCAGGGACGCACGGTGGACTTTAAGAATACAATTCTCATCATGACGTCCAATATCGGCTCGCAGTATCTGCTTGACGGTGTCAGAGAAGACGGCAGCATCGCTGAGGAAAATATTCAGTTTGTCATGAATGAACTGCGTGCTCATTTCCGCCCGGAATTCTTAAACCGTCTGGACGAAATTATTACTTTTAGACCACTGACAAGAGAGAATATTTGTGGTATCATGGACTTGTTAATTTCTGATCTTAATCGCAGACTGGCAGATAAGGAGATTGCAATCCGCATGACGGAACGTGCAAAGGAGCTTGCCATCGAAAGAGGATATGATCCTGCTTACGGTGCAAGACCGCTAAAGCGCTACTTGCAAAAGACCGTGGAGACAATGAGTGCCCGTCTGATTTTATCGGATATGGTGGCACCGGGACAGACAATTGTGCTGGATGCGGCAGATGAGGAATTAACCGCAAATGTGGAATAAAAGAAAAAAGGAGATAAGATAGTATGTTATCACAAAATCTCGTAAAAGAGGCACTGGGGATTGCATTATCCACCGGTGCAGATTATGCAGAAGTGTTCGCAGAGCATACGAATCAGAAGGCGATTCAGATGGTTTCTGCGAAGGTAGACAAGATTGAAGATGCGGTAATTGCAGGTGTTGGTATCCGTATTTTTAAGGGCACCAGATGCATTTCCGGTTCGGCTTCTTCTTTAGAGAGAGGCGCAGTACTTGCATGTGCAAGAAGAGTAGCGGATGCACTCGGTGGGACAGGCAAGGTAGCCAATGTAGTGCTTAGGGAGAGAAGATTTGGAGATATCCATCCGGTAAGGATTGTTCCTGCATCTGTAGAGAATAAAGAAAAGATTGGTTTTTTGCGGGAAGCGTGTCTGACCGCAAAGAACTATCACCAGGATATTTCTCAGGTGACAGGTAGCTTTCTTGATGTAGACCATAACATCATGATTGCAAACAGCGAAGGTCTTTTTGCAGAGGACCGTCAGATTCGTACGAGAATCGCAGTCAGTGCAATTGCAAGCAAGAACGGTGAAAACCAGACCGGCAGCTGCTCTCCTGGTGCAAGAGTCGGCATGGAACTGTTTGAGATGTTCCCACCAAAGGAAGTCGGTGAAGAGGCAGCAAGACAGGCAATTACCATGATTAACGCAGGTTACATCGATGCCGGTGTGATGCCGGTTGCCATTGAAAATGCATTCGGTGGTGTTATTTTCCACGAAGCATGCGGCCATGGTCTGGAGGCGTCCTGTGTGGCACTCGGACAGTCTGTATTTGCAGGAAAGCTTGGTCAGCAGATTGCAAATCCTAAGGTTACGGCTATCGATGACGGTACGATTCCAAACGGCTGGGGCTCCATTAATATTGACGATGAGGGTACTCCGTCTCAGAAGAATGTCCTCATTGAAAACGGTATCTTAAAGTCCTACATGGTAGATAAGTTAAACGGCAGACGTATGGGTATGCCATCCACCGGTAACAGCCGCAGACAGAGCTATAAGTACGAGCCAACCTCCCGTATGACGAATACATATATTGCAGCAGGTGACGATGAAGATAAGGATATTATCTCCTCCATCGAATATGGTCTGTATGCAAAGAAGATGGGCGGCGGTTCGGTCAATCCGCTGACCGGACAGTTTAACTTCTCCGTAGCGGAAGGTTACATTGTAAGAAATGGTGAAATCTGTGAGCCGGTACGTGGCGCAAGCTTAATAGGTAAGGGCTCCGATATTATAATGAACATTGATATGGTAGGCAAGAACTTAGACCGCGGCCAGGGTATGTGCGGTGCTTCCTCCGGCAGCATCCCAACTGATGTTGGTCAGCCGCTCATCCGTGTATCATCCATTACAGTAGGAGGTCGCTAATATGAATTATACAGAATTTAAGCAGGCAGTCATTGCGGCAGCCGAAGCAAAGCAGGTAAAGGATTACGAATTATATTACAGCGAGTCCGCAGAGACTCAGACCGAGATTTTTAAGACAGAGGTTAAAGGCTTCACAACAAGTAACAGCCTTGGCGTATGCTTTAAGTGCCTGGTAGACGGTAAGATGGGCTACGCTTCCACAGAGCATATGTCTTTGGAAGAGGCAGCATCTTTAGTGGAGCGTGCACTCGAAAATGCAGGTTCCATTGAGAGTGAAGATATGGCGTTTATCCATACAAAGGGTGATACTTATGCCACCTATGAAAAGGAAGAAACAAAGGCACCGACATCGGCAGAACTGATTGATTTGGCACTTGCTATCCAGAACCAGTTATATGCGACAGATAACCGTGTCGTAGACGGCACACAGGCGGCAGCCGGATATATGGAAGCTAAGAGTGCACTTTACAATTCCAACGGACTTGATTTACAGGATGATGCCAAATTTGCATTTGCATACGGTATGGCAGTGGTTGCAGAGAACGGTGAAATGTTTGACGGTATGGATGTGGTTTCCGGTAAGATGGAGACATTTAATATCGAGAAGGTAGCTAAGGAAGCAGTAAAGGATGCAGTAGAAACTATGGGTGCAACTCCGGTAGAAAGCGGCAAGTATCCGGTTGTTTTCTCCAACAAGGTAATGGCGTCCATGTTATCGACGTACTCCTCCGTGTTCTCCGCAGAGGCAGCACAGAAGGGCCTTTCCTTATTAAAAGGAAAAGAGGGCGAGCAGATTGCGGCAGACATTATTACATTGACCGATGACCCAATGAAGAGCGATGCACTGGTGAAGTGTACATTCGACGCAGAAGGTGTTGCTACCTATAAGAAGAATGTCATTGAGAACGGTAAGTTTACGACACTGCTTCACAACTTAAAGACGGCTGCGGCAGCAGGAGTTAAGACAACAGGTAACGGTGCAAAGGCATCCTACGCATCCACCGTAGGTATCCGTCCGTACAGCTTCTTCATCAATCCGGTGAAGGGTACTTTGGAGGATATCATGGCACAGGCCGGAAATGGTGTTTATGTAACCAGCGTTGAGGGTATGCATGCAGGTGCGAACCCAATCACAGGTGATTTCTCGTTAGCAGCCAGTGGTTTCCGTATTGAAGACGGCAAAAAGACGACTCCGGTCAAGAGCATTACAGTGTCCGGTAACTTCTTCAGCTTATTAAAGGACATCGTAGCTGTGGGCGAGGACTTAAAATTTAGTCCGTTTGCGCTTGGAGCAAGCAGATGCGGTTCGCCTTGTGTGCTGGTGAAGGAAATGACGATTGCAGGGAAGTAAAGTTTAAAGAATAATGTATAATGGAAGAGCCGGTTCGAAGGAATCGGCTCTTAGACTGTAGAAAAGAGGATGTTAAACGCAACCCCTATATATTAAATGGGACATGATATAGAGGCTATTTTTGTTGAATGAATTATGTTATAATGAGTTAAGAAATTTGTAAAACAGTTCGATAAATTTGAAGCTGATGGAGAATATGAATGAAGACATTTGATGAACTAATTCTTGTTAATTATTGTTATCCAGATTGTATTCCATTAATGAATATAATGAGGCTTCCCCTAAAAGAAGCATTTGCATTGGCTGCTACGTTTGCGGAATCGCATCCTGAAACTACAGCTTTTTATCGATTTGCAGATTTCGAAAATTATTATTCATTGCGTAAAAAACAAGATGAATATTTATATTCACAATTCATTGAATTAGGTGGTATGCCAGAAGAAAAACATCCGCTCTCTTTTGTAATAGAAGGAAGCGATTATCTTCTTGATTGGTTTGGAAAAGGAATAGAATCAAGATTGCGTTTACAGGATATTCTGCCTTGTCATATTAGTTTTACAATAGGGGATAGTGGGGCTGAATACGAGAAATGCGGAAGTGTAAAATTACTGACAATGGAGGATATAAAAGAGCAATTACTGAAGTATGGTAACAATTTTGATGCTTTTAGGAAAGCAACAGGTATGCACTATATAGAAGCTCAGCTTTGGACAGATAAATATATTACTGAGGAATACTTGATAAAATGAAAGTCATAGATTTTTTTGAATGTAACAACAGAAACTATTGGTTAGAACAAATTGCCAAAACAGACTGGCGTTCAGGTAAATATTTGTATGAATTATTGAAATCAAATTCATTGCATGAAAAAATAGGTTCTTTTGCTAAGGTACTGTTACTTGTAGATGGCGATTTATTATTAGCATTTTGTACGGTGTCAGAGAAGAAATATGATATCGATTCGCAGTTTAGTCCATGGATAGGCTTGTTTGATAAAGAAGTCGGGAGCTTTCGGTCTTCTGGTGAGTCTGAAAGCACGCATGAATTTGAAGTTGTTTAAGTTGTTTATATTGCGTAAGCGTATAATAAATATAATTAAGGAAAGGCAGGGTTGATATAATAATGAAAATTTATAACACGAGCAGGAGGCTCTATGAGTAACTCCTGAAGAAAAGGAGAAACATAATGAATATTATAATCAGATTAGAAAACGAAAGAGATTACCGTCGAGTAGAAGAAGTTACCAGAAGTGCATTTGCATATCCGGAAAGAATTAAACGTGGGGAAATTGGTTGTCCTTACGAACATTGGATGGTTAATGAATTGCGAAAAAGAGATGGCATTCTTGATTTAAGTTTAGTTGCTACGGTTGAGGAAAACTTAGTAGGTCATATTATTTGTAGTAAGGGGGAAGTTCGGTCATTAAATGGAATAACTCCTGTTTTGAACATTGGTCCAATTAGCGTTTTGCCGGAATACCAACGGAAAGGTATAGGGAAGGCGCTTATAAATAGTATGATTGATAAAGCAAAACAATTAGGATATGGTGCTATTTTATTCTTTGGTCGACCTGAGTATTATCCGCAGTTCGGATTTAAGGAAGCTTCTATATTTGGTATCACAGATTCTGAGGGGTACAATTATCCTGCATTTATGGGAATGGAGTTAGTACCAGATTATTTAGCAAGTGCTTATGGTGGCAGGTACTATGAATCAGATATATATAATGATGAACTCAATAGAGGAGTTGTAAAAGAATTTGATAGAAATTTTTAAAAATCAAATCTCAATTCTACAACACACTTAAAACTTGCAGTTTTTGATAGTAAACCACATTTAAGATATAAGCCCATGCATTTTTATAACTAAATATGCATGGGCTTTTTAGCAGCCAATGAAATATCTTGTGTGGTTATTTATTATATCGCATCTTTTCTTCTTACAATTTGCAATTCGTATCCCATCGCCTGAAGAACATTGCAAAACATGCGCAGGGAAGGGCTGTTTTCTCTTTTCTCCATACGGGAGAGAACCTGCTGTTTAATGCCGGTACGCTCAGCAATCTGATTCTGTGTAAGCTGTTCCTGCTTTCTGAGGGCAATGAATTCACCTATAAGCCGGTACTCTTCCCGACTTTCATTCCATAACTTTTTAAATTCTTCCGATTCGTTTTGACGTGCTGTAATCTGTTCTTGAATATCAATTTGAGTAAAAGGCATAAGATCCCTCCTATATAGAATTATCTTTAAAATACAACAAAAAGTTGTATTGTCAACGAAAAATAGGTCTGGCAACTAGGCTAATATCACTAAGCCAACACTACCTCAGAGCGGAATCTTCAGACGGACAAATTAATTTGATGAATATCAAAATGAAATATTGACAGAATCTTTTGCTAGTAGTATACTCAAAACATCTAATTAGATATCTATCTAAACAAAAAGGAGAGGTAATTGATGAGCAAAAGCAGCGGGAAGCAACGCATTTGTCTGGAGGAAATTGCAAAGGTATTTGAGTGTGGGAAAGAGTATGAGGAAAAAGAAGTCAATGATAAGATTCTTCAGTTTCATGACGATTTCTGTACAATCCGCCGAGATATGATTTCAGAGCATATCATGGAAAGAAACGGTAGCAGATACCGATTGAAATAAGGATGGTCTCAAAAGCGTACCCGCACTTTTTTATGCGAAAAATGTAAAATAACACGGAAAACTCGCTCATTTTTTTGTAAATCTTCTTGAAAACTCGCTCATTTTTTTGCTATACTATAACTGTAAGGGAGAAAAAGCAAGGAGGGCTGTTGATGGAAGAGTTGTATTTGAGACGAAAGATTGATATGTATCTTGCTGAGTGGAAAGAAAAAGAAGACCATTTACCTCTGATTGTGAAGGGACCGCGGCAGGTAGGAAAAACAGAATCGATTCGCCGTTTTGCCCAAAAAGCTTATCAGAATGTGATTTATATTAATTTTGTCGAGGAACCAAAGTATAAAAAGATTACAGAGGATGGATACAAGACTGACGATATTATTCGAAATATTTCCCGGATTGACCCATCAAAAAGATTTGAAGAAGGGGAAACGCTTTTTATCTTTGATGAACTGCAGGAATATCCGGAGATTGCAACTTCACTGAAATTTTTTAAAACGGACGGACGTTATGATGTAATTTGCAGTGGTTCTTTGCTCGGGATTCATTATAAGAGGATTGAAAGTAATAGTGTCGGATATAAGACGGACTATGAAATGTTTTCTATGGATTTTGAAGAGTTTTTGTGGGCAAAGGGGTACGGAGATTCTGTAATTCAAGAAATGCTGGAGCATATGAAAACGCAGAAACCGTTCAATGAAACAGAGATGACAATCTATAGCAATCTGTTTTTGGATTATTGTATTTTGGGCGGAATGCCGGCTGTTGTGCGGGAATATATAAAAAAGGACACATTTGAGGGGACTCTAGAAATCCAGAGACAGCTACTGGAAGATTATAAAGAAGACATACGGAAGTATGCAGAGGGGCTTGATCAGACCAGAATTTTAAATGTATTTGAACAGATTCCGGTACAGCTTGCAAAGGATAACAAGAAGTTTCAGATATCCAAGGTGGCCAGCGGAGCACGGTTTAAGGATTACCGCGGCTGCATTGAGCGGTTGAAGGATGCAGGCATCGTGAATATTTGTTATTGTCTGAATGCACCGGAGTTGCCACTGAAAGGAAACTATGATGATTCAAAGTACAAACTATACTTCTTTGACACCGGATTATTCGTAGCAATGCTGGATGAAGAGGCGCAGGAGGATTTGAGAGCAAATAAGAATCTGGGAGTTTATAAAGGTGCCTTATACGAGAACATTGTCGGTGAGGCGTTAACAAAGTGCGGATACGGTTTATATTACTATAAAAAAGACGATTCCACATTGGAGGAGGATTTTTTTGTCCGGACGCAGGAGCGCTTAATTCCGGTTGAGGTAAAGGCGACGAGAGGGACAGCCAAAACGCTTAGAACATTGATTCAAAGCGAGAAATATCCGGACATATCATGGGGAGTTAAGTTTACGGGAGGAAATATTGGATGCAGTGATGAAATTTGTACTTTCCCATATTTTTGTGCATTTTTATTGAAGAGGTATTTGGGAAACAGGAAGAAATGAGAAAACAGGTCTGGGCAGCTGTCCAGACCTGTAAATTTTTTGCGAATCTCTTTTAATTATTATTTCTCGCTGCCTCAATGCAGGCATCAATCACAAGGCAAACCGCAAGGGCATCCACTTCATCGGCATTACCGGTGAAACGGAGCTCATAGGCATCGCCGAGTGTAAACCATTCACGGGATACCGAAACAACCGTATGACCGGAAGCGTCGGTTACTTCGTAGTCGTGGTCGAAGAAATCGCCGGTAACGGACCAACCGAGGCCGTTTACGGTGTACTCCTGATGGAAGAAGGTAAAGTCTTTGACTACTTCCGCAAGCTGACTGCCGTTACGGTATACATAGTAACGCGGCAGGAAGGTAAACACCTGCTGCTCTATGAAAGCGAGCTCTCTGCCCTGCATATCAAACAGGTGCAGCTTTTTTCCAAAGGTGAAAACCTCGCCTTCCACATAGTATTTTTCGTTTCCTGCTTCGTCGTAGATGGAGAACTTGTCTCCCCAGGTAAAGATGTGTTGTTTTACGTACAAACTCATTTTGTTATTCTCCCTTCTGTTTGTTTTTCCCTTTTTTGAAATCAGTTTTCCTGTTCCATGGTATCTTTTGTCATCAGAACAGTGCTGATGATCATAATGGCAAGTGCGATATAAAATTGTACAGCCGGTCGTTCACCAAGCAATACCAGGCTGAATGCTACACCAAGGAATGGTGCAATGGAGTAGTAGGCACTGGTTTTGGCCGCACCCAGATCCTTTTGCGCCATGATGTAAAAGTTGATGCTGAGGCCATAAGCAACAAAGCCGAGCAACAGTACGGCGAGTATGTATTTCAGTGCGGGGATGCTCTCTCCCAGAATCAGTGCTACCATTAGGCTTCCAAGTCCCGAGAAGCAGCCTTTAATAATGACAATCTGCTCCGAACTTTTGGAGCTTAGCATTTTGGTACAGTTGTTTTCAACCCCCCAGCAGACGCAGGCACCGAGGACAAACAGAGAACCTACATTAAAGGTAAAAGCATCATTACCGCTAAAACTTAAAATTACACTGGCCGCAGTTACGAGCCCAATGGCAAGCCAGAGCTTTTTTGAAATCACCTCTTTAAAAATCAGGAGTGCAATCAGCGAGGTGGCCACAATCTCAAAGTTATTTAGAAGTGAAACATTCGCTGAGTTGGTTTTTGTAATGCCAATCATCAAAAGAATCGGTGCGATAATGTCTAAAATCACCATGGCAATGGTATACGGCAACTCATTTTTCGTCAGGCGTTCTTTTTTCTTGCGCGTTCCTGTCAAATCACCGATAGTGCAATACAGGAACATGCCGATGCCGGCGCCAAGGTAGAGAAATGCCGCCATCATTGTGGAGCCGACGTGTCCTAACAGTAATTTGGATAATGGTATATTGATTGCATATAACGCTGCTGCCAGGATGGCAAAGACTGTTGCGAGTTTTTTTGTTTTCATCAGGTGTAGTCCTTTCTTCTATTTCTTGTTTTCATTATATAAAAACAGAGCCTGAATTTCAATGAGAATCCAGACTCTGATGGATTAGCAGCCGCTTGTTGATTCTTGCTACTTGTTGTAACCTTTTTGGTTGCGATAAAGAACAGTGATTCCGGTGGCAATGAGTAACAGAAGTACGACAAGTCCGGTGTAACATAACGTCACAATAAGAGAAACTTCTGCGGAGCTTGGGGTGCCTAAAACGTTGCAGTAAAGCATGGCTAAAAATGCAGTTGCTTCACTGAGAAATAAACCGAATACCGGGACGGACGCTTCTTTGCTCAGCTTCCATAGGAAGAATGCCGTGGTAAAAGCGTTAAACAACCAGACTGCCTTGAACTGATAAGAAAGAAAAGGTCCAAACTGGTTAAGGTCCAAGGAAAACGGCAGGCTCCCGTTCCTAACGATTAAAATTGCCGCAAGCAGTAAAATAAAACTATACCCGAAGGTAACAAGCGAAATGCGGCTTAGTATCTTGCTTTTTCGCTCCGGCTTTCCGGGTTCGGATTTCGATGCAAGGATTCCGGAAATCAAAAGCAGAATGCTAAGAGAGAGTGCAAAGACAGGCCAAGGCCACTCGGTGCTTTTCCCGGCAAGGCAAAAGAAACCTTCCAATCCAAGCAGGGTACATACAAATATTCCGCCAAGTATGCACATGCATTGTCTGGCATGTAGTTTTTTCTGTAGTTTTACAGCTTGTATGATTTCCTGGTAGGTTTTCTCTTTGGATGGTTGACTGTCTTTCTGCGGTTCTATTCTTTCCCCAAGAACCAGTTCTTCAATGGTTAATTCAAGGGTATTTGCCAAATGGTCAAGTAACCCGACATCAGGAAAGGTCTCTCCGCATTCCCAGCGGGAAACTGCCTTGTTGGAAACTCCCAGAATATCACTTAATTCTAGTTGGGTCAGTCCCTTTTCCGTTCTTGCGTTTTTAATTAAAAGTCCTGTTTTTTCTTTGTTCATGACAATCCTCCTTGTTTTGCAAAGCAAAATGCGAGCTCTGCGCGAGCAGAGGATTTGCCTCTTCTTTCTTGCGTGGGCCCTGCCCTTATGTTATGGGACGCAAGCAAATTTTGCAATCCACTGTGCTGGGAATCGGGGGGATTATAGTCCTCTTTCTAAAAGCTGAATAATCGTATCATAGTTTTCCGGCTTGTGCGGGAAAGTGCAATCCGTACAGAATTTGATGCGTCTGCCGTTTGCCTCATGGTATTTGTATTGTCCCGGGCAATGCTCCATTGTATAAAGCGGGCAGTAACAGAAAAGACATGTTAAGGTCGCCGTCCTTTTCATGGTACGGGAAATATTTGCAGTCTTTATTTTCAAAGAAACGGTAGGAATGTTCCATGGTGAGCCTCCTATCCCTGCAGACCTCTTGCTTGTCTGTCCATATCTTCAATGACAATGTCATAAATTTCGCCAAGGGTGGAGCAATACTCCAGCACTTTCCATGGCTCATTTGTGTGATAGTGAATCTTAATCAATTCTTCATCGCCTACCGCTAGCAGACAGTCGCCTTTGAAGTTCTTTGTAAAATATTCGCTGATGACATCTTCGTCAAGATTTTCTCCTTCGATTAATAACTGGGTATCGTATTTGAATTCTAACATGGTGGTTTTGTTCCTTTCTTGTTTTTTGGGTTTTTACTTTTTTTAAAGGAAAGTTCATTCAAAAGGGTAATAATGCACCTTGATTTTTTGAAATTACCCTCTAAAATAAATTTTTCTTTGGCCGGATGGTAAATTTGGCTTCTTTTTTTGAAAAATTACCATCTAACAAGTGCATGTAAAGGAATAGAAGGTAAAATTTCTAAAATAGCTTGTTTTTTTACCTTCTAACGACGAAGGAGCATGTGATAGAGGGTAAAAAGACGAAAAATGAATTACATACATTATAATCTATCTTATTTCAAAAGTATAGTAGAAAATCCGGGGAAGATGATTTGCGGACAAAGAGTGTCTGACGCCTGCTAGGGTTTCAATTATCAAAATGCTATTTTGGGCATGTGCAGATTAGACGAGGGCTTATTGCCCAAAAGTGGTCAAAAACCGATGGGGGAGGAAGAAAGTTGGGCAATAAATGAGTATCTCGTGTGCAATTGCCCAATCAAGACCGAAATGCGCCAGACCTTGACTGCAAACCACTCTATATGATAAACTAATTGATTAGTGTAAATAGAAAGTGAGAAAAGTAAAATTTTATGAGATTTGACGAGATGGAATTGCAGGCACCGATTCTTCGTGCCGTAAAAGAGATGGGATTTGAGGAGATGACACCGATTCAGGCAGAAGCCATTCCGGTGGTCATGGAAGGAAAAGATATTATCGGGCAGGCGCAGACCGGAACCGGTAAGACGGCGGCGTTTGGTATTCCGCTGTTGCAGCTGGTGGATCCAAAGAGCAAGGCGTTGCAGGCATTGGTGCTTTGTCCGACGAGAGAACTTGCTATTCAGGTGGCAGAGGAAATCAGAAAGCTTGCAAAATTCATGCACGGAATTAAGGTGTTGCCGATTTACGGTGGTCAGGATATCAGTAAGCAGATTCGTTCCTTAAAGGGCGGGGTGCAGATTATTATCGGAACGCCGGGGCGTGTGATGGATCACATGAGAAGACATACTTTAAAGATGGATCAGGTGCGTATGGTTGCACTTGATGAAGCGGATGAAATGTTAAACATGGGCTTCCGCGAAGATATTGAGACAATCTTAAAGGAACTGCCGGAGGAGCGGCAGACGCTTTTGTTTTCTGCTACGATGCCAAAACCGATTATGGACATTGCCCACACCTACCAGAAAAATGCGGTGCTTGTCAAAGTCGTGAAAAAGGAATTAACCGTACCAAAAATTGAGCAGTACTATTATGAGGTGCGCCCGAATACAAAATTAGAAGTGCTTTGCAGATTGCTTGATATGTACGACCCGAAGTTATCCCTCGTGTTCTGTAACACAAAAAAGCAGGTGGATGAGCTGGTCTCTGCATTGCAGTTACGCGGTTATTTTGCAGAAGCCTTGCATGGTGATTTGAAGCAGGTACAGCGTGACCGTGTTATGGAGACGTTCCGCAGCGGAAAGACGGATATTTTAGTGGCGACTGATGTTGCGGCAAGAGGCATTGACGTGGATGATGTCGAGGCGGTATTTAACTACGATATTCCACAGGATGATGAGTACTACGTACACCGTATCGGACGTACCGGAAGAGCGGGACGGACCGGACGGGCATTCAGCTTCGTGGTGGGTCGTGAAATTTACAAGTTAAAGGATATCATGCGGTTTTGCAAGACAAAGATTCATCTGCAACCGATTCCGTCCTTGAATGATGTCAGTGCGATTAAGGCAGAAAAGATTTTGGACCGCGTGTGCGAAACGATTGAGAATGAGGACTTGGAGCACATGATGCGCCTGATTGAAGAGAGGGCGAATGAATGCGAAATCACCTCGCTCGAAGTGGCAGCCGCATTCCTTAAGATGCAGATGGGCGATTCCGATGCTTCCTTAGAACAGGGACCGGGGATGGAGTTTGGCGATACCGGGGCTCAGGCAGGCATGGTTCGTCTGTTTATCAATCTCGGTAAAAAGCAGAAGGTGCGTGCCGGGGATATTGTTGGGGCGATTGCGGGTGAGACCGGAATGCCGGGCAAGTTAATCGGCAGCATTGATATGTACGATAAATATACGTTTGTAGAGGTTCCAAGGGAATACGCCGCAGAAGTCATCCAGGTGATGAAAAATGCAAAAATTAAGGGCAAGGCAATCAATGTGGAACCTGCAAACGGTAAGGGCAGATAAGGGGGAAAATACCATGTTAGAGAAAATCAAAGGCTTATTTGGCGCTACCGACATGACAGTTGGCACACCGTGGAAGAAAATTGTAGCGTTTACGGCACCGATGTTACTCGGAAATATTGCACAGCAGCTTTATAGTACGGTAGACAGCATTGTAGTAGGAAAATATGTGGGTGACAATGCGCTTTCTGCAGTAGGAAGTGCGGCACCGATTTTAAACCTGTTATTGGTATTGTTTGTCGGTATCAGTATGGGTGCCGGAATTTTGGTTTCCCAGTATTTTGGTGCAAGACAGAGAGAAGAGTTATCTAAGACCATTGGTAACTGTATTACACTGACTGCGATTGCGACATTGATTATTATGGGACTTTCTCTTGTGGTTACCAGACCGATGCTTGAGATGTTAAATACACCCGACAGTATTATTGATTGGTGCCAGTCCTATCTGATGATTCTGTTTTTAGGTAGTGCAGGCAGCGCATACTATAATATATTGGGTGGAATTCTCCGAGGTCTTGGCGATGCGTTTTCTTCTCTGATGTATCTTCTGATTGCAACAGTAATCAATATTGTACTGGATATTTTGTTTGTGGCAAAATTTGACATGGGAGTTGCGGGGGTTGCGTGGGCAACCATTATCGCACAGGCAGTGTCTGCGGTACTTTGCTTCCTGCGTTTGTTAAAGCTGACGGATGTATTTGATTTAAAGCCGAATTTTTTGAAGCTTGAGAAAAAGTATTCCATGGGTGTTATCCGCCTTGGTATTCCATCCGGTGTAACTCAGGCGATTATGTCGCTTGCCATGGTGGTGGTACAGTCTCTGACCAACAGCTTTGGTGAGCAGTTTATTGCTGCGAATGTAATTGTAATGCGTGTCGATGGTTTTGCGATGCTTCCAAACTTCTCATTTGGTACCGCAATGACCACTTATGCAGGGCAGAATGTAGGTGCGGGAAAATATGACAGAGTGGTAAAGGGTGCGAAGCAGGGTACGATTCTTGCAGTGCTTACCTCTACTTTCCTGACCGGAATGATTTTGATTTTTGGCAAGGGTCTGATGGGAATTTTTACAGATACACAGGAATTGGTAGAACTGAGCCGTGATATGATGGGTATTATTGCGGTGGGCTATATTGCGATGGCAGTGACACAGAGCTTGTCCGGTGTCATGCGTGGTGCAGGTGACACACTGACTCCGATGTGGATTTCAATGGTTACTACGGTGGCAATCCGTGTGCCGATTGCCTATGGTCTTGTGTACCTTTCCAAGTCGCCGGAGTTCCCGGACGGACGCAAGGAATGTATTTTTATTTCCTTATTGATTTCCTGGGTACTGGGAGCTGTTCTGACGACCATCTTCTATTTTAAGGGGAACTGGAAAAAGAAAGCAATGGGAAGGATTGCGGCACAGACAGAGGCATAGGACGTGTTTTGAATCAGGAAAGACGGAACCGGTAAAGGAGAGGATAAGATGAATTTTATGTTGGTAAAAAATCCGGATATGTTATATGCCAAGGAAATTGCTGCTTACCGTGAAGAAATGCTTGCAGCGGAAAGTTCGATGGATGGATGTGGCTCATTAAGACGTCATAGTAATCCGCAGGACTGGATTGCTTACAATAAACTGCTTTCTGATGCGGCAACGATACCGGAGGGCAGAGTGGTCAGTTCCCAGTTTGTTCTGACGGATGAAACCGGTCGGATTTACGGAATGCTTCAGGTAAGACATGAACTGAATGATTATCTGCGTAATTTTGCCGGTCACATCGGGTACTCGGTACGGCCGTCGGAGCGCAGAAAGGGTTATGCAAAAAAGATGCTTTCCATGGCTTTGGAATTTTGCAGGGAGGAGTTGCATCTTCCGTGTGTCATGGTTTCGTGCCTGGTCGAAAATGAAGCAAGCCGCCGGACAATTTTATCCTGCGGAGGTGTATATGAAGAGAAGGTATACGAGCATGTAGAAGGCGTATGGTTAGAAAAATACTGGATCCATCTGGGTGACCAGTAGCCGGATAAAGAGCGAGTATTGATTAAAAAGAATTGATTTAAGAACGGAGAAAATATATGGAAAAGTGGGCAGTAGTGACCGGCGCAAGTGCCGGGCTTGGTGTGGAGTTTGCAAAGCAGCTGGCAAAGAGAGGTTATAAATTAATTCTGACAGCAAGAAGAGAAGACCGTCTTAAGGAGCTTGCAAAGAAGCTGAAGACAGAATGCATGATTGTTCCGGCGGATTTGTCAAAGCAGGAGGAATGCTTCCGCTTCTTTGAGGCAGTGAAGGACAAGCCGATGGAAGTGTTTATCAACAACGCAGGCTTTGGCGATTGTAACCGGTTTCTTGACGGAGATTTGACCAAGGAACTTGACATGATTGACGTCAATGTTAAGGCAATGCATATTTTAATGAAGTTGTTTTTACAGAAAATGCAGAAGCAGGAATCCGGCTACATTTTAAATGTGGCTTCCTGTGCGGGGCTTCTCCCGGGAGGCCCGTATATGGCAACCTATTATGCGACAAAGGCCTATGTGGCAAGTATTACCCAGGCAGTGGCACAGGAACTGAAAGAGAGCAGAAGCAATGTTTATCTGGGAGCTTTGTGCCCCGGCCCGGTCAATACTGAGTTTTATGACGTGGCAGATGTGGAATTTACCTTAAACGGAATCAGCCCAAAGCGCTGTGTACGTTATGCATTGGATAAGATGTTTGAACGCAAAACGGTCATTATACCGACGGTGCTGATTAAACTGCTGACAACCTTTGCACCGATGATGCCAAGAAAGCTGGCGGTAGCAGTGACGGCAGGTCAGCAGAGAAGAAAGCTCGGGAAGTAAAGAAATCCGCAAATGACAGTTCTAATGCTCATTTGGACTCTTTTTATAGCCCTTTAAACGTTCATATTCTTCCATGGTAATCGGTAAAATTGTACCATGCTTGTAGCCATACGGAAAATCAAAGGAAGCATCGCTTCTTTTAAAGTCTCCGGAGGAAAGCGTGTCTGCGAGGAACGGTATGTAGCCCTGACCGGTGGCATCGGCACCGTAAAAATCAAGGAACAGACACCATTTGCCATCCTCGGTACGGCAGGCAGTCGGAGCTTCGTAAAGACCTTCCTGTAAGACGGACATGCTCTCGTCAAACTTTGGAATTCTCGTAAATGGTCCGGTGACATTGTCGCTCTCTAAGAGGATAATGCGTGCCGGGTTGCGGTCGCTCTTTACAAAGAGATAGTATTTGCCGTTTTCTTCATACATGGCGGAATCAATGATGCCGCTGTCATCTTTTTTGAAAAGCTCCTGCGGCTTTGAAAAGGTTTTAAAATCCTTGGTTCTGCTAAAGTAAATGCGCATCGGATGATAGCCGTGCGCCTTATGCGTGGAGGACCAGTGAATCACATAATCCTCATTTTTTGCATCATAAATAATATCCGGAGCCCAAAGACAACCGAAATTATCATCGCCGAGTTCAAGCATTTTCTGGTCGGACCAGTGGATTAAATCATCCGACTCCCACATGACAAGGCATTTGCTGCCCTGTGTGGAGATAACGCCCCAATCCTTTTTATATTTATAGTTAAATCCATAGGCAAGACTTAAATCGGTAGCCAGGATAACGAACTTTCCGTTTTTGGTTCTTGTGATGGTAAAATCACGCACGCCGCGGTCACCTTCGTAACTCCAAAGCACCGGATTTCCGTCATTGACCTTTTCCCAGTGATAACCATCTGTGCTGATGCCGAAGTATACCTGTTCGCCATCCGGGGTTCTTTTTTCTTTAAAGTGTACAAATAAAAATGCTTGTGCCATGAATGTTGTCTCCTTGTTTGCGAATTATTCTAATGCTTTATTATACCACAGTGACAAACGTTTGTCTAACGCTGTTATCAGAAGCAACCACAGAAGAGTGTCTTGATATGGCGGGCATGTGCGCGAGACAAAGCTTGCGCCGGCTACGATGGCATTTTATGTGATGTAAGATGTGGAATCAGTAATTAGGATAACAGAAAACCCCACGGATTTTCCGTGGGGTTTTGCATGTTTTTTATGTTTTAGTAATTCTCTTTTCTTACTTCAAAGTAAGCCTGTGGGTGCTTACATACCGGACAAACAACCGGAGCTTCCAAGCCAACCACTACGTGTCCGCAGTTTCTGCACTCCCACATGGTAACACCGCTCTTTTTGAATACTTCCATAGCTTCTACATTGTGAAGTAATGCACGGTATCTTTCCTCATGCAGCTTTTCGATAGCAGCTACACCACGGAACTGAGCTGCAAGTTCAGGGAAGCCTTCTTCTTCGGCATCCTTTGCCATGCGCTCATACATGTCGGTCCATTCAGCATTTTCGCCTTCTGCTGCATGGAGAAGATTGGTTGCCGTATCACCTAACTCGCCAAGAGCCTTGAACCATAACTTAGCGTGTTCTTTTTCATTTTCTGCTGTCTGTAAGAATAATGCTGCAATCTGCTCATAACCTGCTTTCTTTGCTACGGAAGCGAAGTATGTATACTTGTTTCTTGCCTGAGATTCACCGGCAAACGCTTCCCACAGATTTTTTTCGGTTTTTGTTCCTGCGTATTTGTTTGCCATAGTAGTAAGCCTCCTTATGTGGAATCATTTTTTGAGCATTGCTCTATAGGAATATTATACAGTATTTTTTTTGTGAATGTCTACAAGAAAATACAACTGAGGTTACTTTGCATCAGATTTCTTTGTATGACTTGCTGTATCAATGCTTTTGTTAAAGACAAAGAAGCGGTCAAACAAGTATTCTGTCACAAAATTTATGAGCATGGTGAGTATAAGCACAAGGTATTCGTTCCAGCAAACCTCCGGTGAGGTAAGAACAGCAGTCCACCAGGTGGAGAGAGGAGTAAATACCATGTAAAACAGACCGACCTTGACCATTGCTACCGGAATATTACCGGCAGAATAAAAAGTAAACTTGCGGTTTAGGGTGAAGTTCCACAGTACGGAAAGAATCAGTGAAACCAGATAGGATACCCAGTGCGTAAAATGGAACACCTCTTCGAACAGGGTAAAAGTTGTAACCTGTATGATTCCTGCACTAATAGAAAACAACAGGAATTTAATGGAACGCCATAATTCTTTTTTTCTGCAACAGTCTTTGTCCATGCGACCTATCCTCCGAAAAGTTTTTATTGGGTTTAGTATAACACAAAGTGTTGGGTGCTGCAATGCAATACATACGAATTGTGCAGATGAATCGGGAGAACGTACTCTCCGTTATGGCTGGTGTAGTTGCCTGCTGCATATGCAAATGGCTCGACGAGGAAGAGAATGAACGGTAATGGGCCTGATGGTTTAGTCTGTCATCCAAAATGATTTGACAAAAAAACCACGAGATGCATGTGAGCATATCACACGCTCGTGGGTTTTTTGTTTGTGCATACTCATGGATATGCTAATCTCGTTTTGTCTATGAAGAATGTGCCATAAATAAAACAGATTTCAAGTGTTCATTCTTAGCCGAAGTATCTGTTTAAGAGACCTTCAAACGCTTTTCCATGCCTAGCCTCATCCTTTGCCATTTCATGCACGGTATCGTGGATAGCGTCAAGGTTTAATTCCTTGGCTCTCTTTGCAAGGTCGAACTTGCCGGCGGTTGCACCGTTTTCTGCTGCTACTCTGAGCTCTAAGTTTTTCTTTGTGGAATCGGTTACTACTTCGCCGAGCAATTCAGCGAACTTTGCTGCGTGTTCAGCTTCTTCCCAGGCAGCCTTCTCATAATACAGACCAATTTCCGGATAACCTTCTCTGTGAGCAACTCTTGCCATTGCAAGGTACATGCCGACTTCACTGCATTCGCCTTCGAAGTTTGCGCGTAAATCCATGAGGATGTCTTCGCGAACGCCCTGTGCCACACCAACCACATGCTCTGCTGCCCAGGTCATCTTTTCTTCCTGTAACTTAAATTTTTCTGCGCCTACATGGCATACCGGACATTCTGCCGGAGCCTCATCACCTTCATGAACATAACCACAAACACTACATACATACTTTGCCATAATTTTAATCTCCTTTTTGTTAGAATAATTTATTTCTTTGTTTTAAGTTGCTTTATGCCGGGTAACAATAACATGAGTGATTAAAATCAGTAATTGTTACTGATATTATATTACAATAAGATATTCTGTTTGTCAACAACAAAATGATAATCATTCTTATTTTTTACAACGAGGACATTTTCCGTGGAACAGAAGGGTATGTCCCTCGATGGTTCCGGTGAATCCGGTGCCTGCCAAAATGTTGATATGATGTAACGGATCCATTTCCAAATCCCACACCGATTTACACTCGGTACATAAGAAATGATAATGTGGATTCGGGTTGCCGTCAAAGTGGTCTGAGCCGTCTCCACAGGTCAATCTGCTGATTTCTCCTTCGTCCGCAAGCAGATTTAAGTTGCGGTAAACCGTACCGAGACTGACATTCGGATAAAATTCTCTGACATGAGTGTAAACCATGTCAGCAGTCGGGTGCTCTTTGGTACTGCAAAGATAATCTATAATTGCCTGTCGCTGTCTGCTGAATTTTGTTCCTGCCATAAGTGCTCCTTTCTACAGTGTATGTAATAATAAACGATAATTATTACTAATATAATAAAAAAATAAAACGATATTGTCAAGAAAAGTTTAAAAAAGAAAAAGGCCTGTGAGATTAAAACTCACATGCCTCTTCAAGAATTTCAACTAAGTCCTGCAATCCGTTTTTATCTTCCTCGTCAAACCGCGAAAGCTTCGGACTGTCAATATCAAGCACGGCAACCACTTTGCCGTCGTTATGAATCGGCAGAACGATTTCTGAGTTGGATGCGGAGTCGCAGGCAATATGTCCCGGGAATTCGTGAACATTCTTTACCAGCTGGATTTTACCGGTAGCCATTGCTGTACCGCACACACCTCTGCCGCAAGGGATGCGGATGCAGGCGGTTTTTCCCTGGAATGGTCCGAGAAGCAGATATTCTTTGCCAGTGGTTTCATCGGTTTCTACGATATAAAATCCTGCCCAATTTAAATCGTTCAGTGCATTAAAAATAAGTGCGGAGCAGTTTGCCAAATTCGGTATGACATGACATTCGCCGTCGGTCAGTGCCTTTAATTGTTCTGCTAAAAGGGCATATAATTCTTTTTTGTCAGTCGGGTAAAAATCAAGGTGTGTTTCGGACATGATGTATTCTCTCTTTCTGTGCAGTTAATTTTCTTAGTACATTCATCATCTATTAGTTTATCCAATGTGCAACATTACGTCAAGGAAATCCTCCCACGGAATTATTAAGTAAGAAAACAAAGAAAAATGACCGCATTTTTACTATAATTCTGACAGTGGAAGAAATACGTAAGTCTGTTACAATGGTACTAAGTGAAACTTTACCAATGGTAAGACAACGGGGAGGCGACGAATATGAAACAAGTACCTTATATATATAAGAACGCTCCGATTCCGGGCGGAGGCTATGTAACCGGATTCTTATTTGACAAAAAGCATCCGGACGTGCTTTATTGCCGCACGGATATCGGCGGGACCTATCGCTATGAGAAGGAGACGGATTCTTGGAAAAGCCTCATAGACCATGTGACCATGGAAAGACTTGATGAAACATTTCCGATTGCGATTGCACTGGATGAGTCGAGGGAAGGAAAACTGTACATTGCCTGCGGCGTAGACCATACAGACTGTGGTGTTTTGGCGGTATCGGAAGATTACGGTGAAAATTTTGTATATAAACATATTCCGACTTCTGTGCACGGAAACCGGAACGGGCGCGGTACGGGATATCGTCTGGTTTGTGTAAACGATACGCTTTATTTTGCCAGCCAGCAGGGGGGACTGCTCATCAGCAGGGATGAAGGCGAGACCTGGGAGCAGAAACCGGTTTGTGGGGAAGAATATCTGACATTTGTATGGGTATCCGAAGAAAGAAAGGGCATGCTCGTGGTGGGTACGGCGGGTGTAACGACAGGTGCCAGAGAAGAACTCCGCGGCACGGCGCTTTACGTTTCCTATGATGACGGCGTTACCTTTGAGGCGATGCCGCAGCCGGAAAATGTCTGTATACCGGAGTCCAAATGGGCAGGCTATGTGGGCGAACGCTATGATTATGACGGAAAATATCTGTACATTACGCTGGCGCATACGGGTCAGTATTCCTACATTACGGAGCTTGGTTACAGCTGCGACTCCGGCGATACGCTTGGAGGCAGGGTGCTGAGATATTCGTTTGATGCAGATGGGAAAATAAAGGACTATGAGGATATTACTCCTTACAACACTATTTATGACGGAGTGGAAAAGCAGGAGGAAAAGGGAACAAACCTCTCCTATGGTTTCAGCGGCATTTCCAGCACCAGGGCAATGTCGGGGCTTTTGGTCTGCACGACGATTTGTAAAAGCGATGCGGACCTTGTCTATCGTTCCTTTGACTATGGAACAACATGGGAATGCATTTTATATGATTTGAGTGTTGGTAAGTTAAACTTCCGTGCTTCCTACATGAAACCGGAGTTTAACGGCGGACATTCCCTGCTCCACTGGTTAAGTGACATAAAGATTGATCCAAACGATAAAGATACCGCATGGTTTAATTCGGGAACGGGCGTATTCCGGACGAAGAATCTGACCGCGGAACAAGTGGAGTTTTCCGACTGGTGTGACGGTATTGAGGAGACAGTGCATTTAAATGTATACAGCCCAAACGATGGTCCGGTAAAGTGTATTGATATTGTCGGAGATTTGGGCGGATTTGCGTTCCGTGAACTGAACACTCCTTGTCGCAATTCCTTTGACGATAAAGACGGTAACCGTTATATTACCTGCATCAATGCCGATTATTCCGAGGCGAATCCAAGTTGTTTTGTGGTAACACCACGGGGCAACTGGAAAGGAAAGACTAAGGGTGGTCTGATTTTGACGGAGGACGCGGGAGAAACCTTTACCCGCCTTCCTATGCCGTTTGGTGTGACGGGAAAAACAGATGAGCTTTTGCACCGGATGGAGCATCCGAATGTGAATTCCGGCTGGGTGGCAATGTCGCCGAATTGCAGAAATATCGTGTGGACGGTGGCAGACGGAATTGAATTACAGGCGGACTGTGTGCTGGTAAGCAACGATGGCGGACAGACCTTTTGTCAGAGTAAGGTTTATGATAAAACAGGAAGACTGCTGGACGGATGCAAAGGCTTGAAGGTATTTTCCGACCGTGCAAGAAATCATCTGTTTTATGGTTTTGGAGAGGCATCACAGGTTTATGTCAGTAAGGACGGTGGCAATACGTTCTTAGAAAAGACGTTACCGGAAGGTTTTCCGGAGGTGGATTTTCACCTGATTGACTGCGCGAACAAGACAGAGGTAAGAGCAGATGCGGGACGCAGCGGAATCTTCTATATGGCACTTGGGGTACATGGCCTGTGGAAGCTGCGTTATGATGAGGAAACCGATGAGATAACCGCAGCGCATTTGACGAAAAACGGTGAGACGGTATACCGCGCGGGACTTGGCGTGATGCGCCCATACGGGAAATACGTTGGAGAAAACAAGGCAATTTATATGTGCGGTCTTGTGAATAAAGAATACGGTTTTTACCGTTCCTTTGACGACGGTGCGACATGGGAGCGGATTAATACGAACAAGCAGATGTTTGGTGAAATCTTAAGTATTGACGGGGACAGCCGGACGTTCGGGCGGTTCTTTCTGGCAACAGGCTCGAGAGGGCTTGTTTATGGGGAAGAAGCGTAGGTTTTATTTTGGTGACATGGATTTGGTTTTGAGGGGTATAGGAGGAAAAAAACATTTTCGGTGCCCCGTGAACGTCTGCTTTTTTTCTGGATTTCATCACTTACAGGGCATATACAGAAAAAAATAACTTTCTATACCCTGTTTTTTTGAAAAATCGGGGTAAGTGAACGATAAAATTTTGTATATACCCCGGTCATCATGACATACAAGGATAAGCATCGGATGACCGGAGAACATATTAAGGAAGAGGGGAAAATGACATGAGAATATATCAAGAGAACAATCGGCTCATTATTGCGGAGAACAAGTCGCAGGTATGGATTGAGCCGTGGGGCAAAAATTCCCTGCGTGTGCGTATGACGGCAGAGCCTGTGATGGATAACAATGACTGGGCACTGACGGAAGAAGTAGAGGAGTGTAAGGCAGACATCAGCTTTATGGAAATTGATGTAACCGACCCGTGGTATCAGGCAGAAGAATATGCCCATTACCATCAGACGGCAAAAGAATGGCAGCTGACCAATGGGAAAATTACTGCGAAGGTGTCCTACGAGGGATGGATAAGCTTCTATAATCAGAAGGGTGAGCTTTTGACGGCAGAGTACTGGAGAAACCGTAACCGCATCAACCGCTACTGTGTGCCGCTCAGAGTCGATGCAAGGGAGTTAAAGCCAATCCAGGGCAGTACGGATTATACTCTTGTGGCGCGGTTTGAGGCGTTTGATGATGAAAAGATTTTTGGTATGGGACAGTATCAGGAAAAGCATCTGAATAAAAAGGGCGCGACATTAGAGCTGGCGCATAGAAATTCACAGGCCAGTGTTCCGTTTTATATTTCCAGCCGCGGCTACGGATTTTTCTGGAACAATCCGGCCATCGGCACGGCGACCTTTGGTACAAACAAGACCGAATGGGTGGCAAAGAGCACAAAGAAGCTGGACTATTTTATTACTGCGGGGGATTCTCCGGCAGAATTAGAAGAGCAGTACAGTGCGGCAACCGGCAGAACACCGATGATGCCGGAGTATGGTCTTGGTTATTGGCAGTGCAAATTAAGATACCGCAATCAAGACGAGATTTTGGCTGTGGCAAGAAAACACAAGGCGCTTGGGCTTCCAATGGATGCGATTGTAGTGGATTTCTTCCATTGGACCAGACAGGGCGAGTTTAAGTTTGAAACAAGAGACTGGCCGGATCCGGATGCAATGGTGAAGGAACTGAAGGAGCTTGGCATTGAGACAGTGGTCTCTGTCTGGCCGACCATTGATGAACGCAGTGAAAACTACGGTGAGATGTTAGACAAGGGCTATCTGGTAAACCCGGACCGCGGCATGAATTATCACATGAGCTGGATGGGCAATACCGTGTTTTACGATGCAACTCACCCGGGCGCGCAGGAATTCGTCTGGGAAAAGTGTAAGGAGAATTATTATAAGAAGGGCATCCGCTGCTTCTGGCTTGATGAGGCAGAGCCGGAGTACGGTCCGTATGATTTTGATAATTACCGGTATTTCGCAGGTCCTGCACTGCAGTGTACCAATATTTATCCGGTGATGTATGCAAAGGGCTTTTATGATGGTCTGAAAAAAGAGGGCGAAACCGAGATTTTAAGTCTGGTGCGCTGTGCGTGGGCCGGCAGCCAGAAATATGGCGTACTGACCTGGTCCGGAGATATTCACTCTTCGTTCCGTGCGATGCGGGAACAGCTGCAGGCAGGACTTAATATGTGTGTTGCCGGGATTCCTTGGTGGACCTCTGATATCGGCGGTTTTGTCGGCGGCGATATTTCTGACCCGAAGTTTAAAGAGCTTTTGGTGCGCTGGTTTGCGTGGGGCGCGTTTTGTCCGGTATTTCGTATGCATGGCGAGCGCTCTCCGTGGTATGAAAGAGAAGAAGAATTCATTGATGGCGTACGTCAGCTGACATCCGGCCAGGATAATGAGGTCTGGAGCTTTGGGGAGGAAAACTATGAGGTTTTAAAGAAGTATCTGTTCATCCGTGAAAAGCTTCGCCCATACATCCGTGCGTGCATGAAGCAGGCGAGTGAGAACGGTTCTCCGGTGATGCGTCCGATGTTCTATGACTTTTATGAGGATAAGACAGCCTGGGAAACGGAAGACCAGTATATGTTTGGTCCGGATTTACTTGTGGCGCCGGTCATGGAAGAGGGCGTGACAACACGTACCGTATATCTTCCGGTGGGTGAAGTCTGGACGGAGAGCTACACCGGAAAGAAATATGAAGGCGGACAGATTGTGGTTGCTGAGGCTCCGATGGATGTCATTCCGGTGTTTGTGCGCGGAGAAAAGAACTTTGACATTTATGAAGAAATGTAAAATCCATGTAAAATCCCACCGTTTTCTCGGTAAAATGTGAAGTCCGGCCATTGAAATGCAAAAAAATCTATTTTATGATGAACTCCGGAGGCAAAAAAATGCTTTCGGAGTTACTTTATTTTAGAGAAAAGGAGTATCACATGGATATTTTTAATGTATTTTCTTTGTTAGGTGGTCTGGCGTTATTCTTATATGGAATGGATGCGATGGGAAAGGGTCTGGAGAAGTTATCCGGAGGCCGTCTGGAAAGATTATTGGAGAAATTAACCTCCAACCGTTTAAAGGCAGTAGGACTTGGTCTTTTGGTAACTGCTGTGATTCAGTCTTCGTCTGCAACAACGGTTATGGTTGTTGGTTTTGTAAACTCGGGAATTATGAAGCTTTCCCAGGCAATCGGTGTTATTATGGGTGCCAACATCGGTACCACGGTGACCTCCTGGATTTTAAGCTTGTCCGGTATCAGCGGGGACAGTTTTTTTATTAAATTGTTAAAACCGAGTTCGTTTTCACCGATTTTAGCGTTAATCGGTATTATCTTCATTATGTTTTGCAAGAGTGAAAAGAAAAAGGATATCGGTGGAATTTTACTGGGCTTTGCTATTTTAATGACCGGAATGGATGCCATGAGTGCGGCAGTAAAGCCACTGCAGGATGTACCGGAATTTACCAATATTCTTTTGATGTTTTCCAATCCAATCCTTGGAATGCTGGCAGGTCTTGTTTTGACGGCGGTCATCCAGAGTTCGTCCGCATCGGTTGGTATTTTGCAGGCACTCTGTGCAACCGGAGCCGTGCCGTTTGCTACGGCGATTCCGATTATCATGGGGCAGAATATCGGTACCTGTGTAACAGCAATTATCTCCAGTGCAGGAACAAGCAAAAATGCAAAGAGAGCTGCGGCAGTACATCTTTATTTTAACATAATCGGAACAGCGGTGTTTATGATTGTATTTTACACTATTAATGCATTTGCCCCGTTTGAATTTTTAAATGATGCAGCAGATGCAAAGGGGATTGCGATTGTGCACAGCTTGTTTAACGTCGGGGCGACTTGTCTGTTGCTGCCGTTTGGAGGACTGCTTGAAAAGCTTGCCATTGCAACGATTAAGGATTCTAAGGAAGATATGGAAAAGGACAACCTCTTTCAGGTTCTGGATGTGCGCTTCCTTGAAACACCGGGCTTTGCTCTGGAACAGTGTAAGAACGTGACCGATGAGATGGCACGTGTTACAAAGGATTCGCTGTTTGGTGCGCTGGAGCTTCTTGGCAATTACAGTGAGGCAAGGGAAAAAGAGCTGGTTGAGATGGAAACTCTGGTGGACCGTTATGAGGATGAGCTTGGTTCGTATCTGGTAAAATTGAGCTCCAAAAATTTGTCCGGCAAGGAAAGTCGTATGGTCAATACCCTGCTGCATTCCATTGGCAACTGGGAGCGGATTTCTGACCATGCGTTAAATATTTGTGATGCGGCGAAGGAAATCCATGAGAAGAAGATTACCTTTTCCAAGCAGGCAAATGAAGAGCTCGCAGTATTTACAAGAGCGATTAAGGATATACTGAATATGACGGTGGAAGCGTTCCAGTACGATGACATTGACATGGCAAAGAAGGTTGAGCCGTTAGAGGAAGTCATCGATGATTTGAATCTTTTAATTAAAAATCGTCACATTCAGAGACTGCGCGCCGGTGACTGTACGATTGAGCTCGGTTTCGTGTTAAATGATATTCTGACGAACTACGAACGGGTTTCCGACCACTGCTCCAATGTGGCAGTCAGCATTATCCAGACCGGAGATTATGAGCTGGAAGCACATGAATATCTCGACAAGGTTAAGAACATCAACCATGATGAGTTCGAGCGCGAATACGAGCAGGTAAAAAAGAATTATCGCTTGCCTGATTCGGAGAGTAAGTAATATAATAAAGTAAACATGCGTGCCGCAGACTGGGGAGGAGACTGCCCGGTGTGCGGTGCTTTTGTAGAGAGACGGAGGAAAACAGATGGCATTGATTTATATTGTAGAGGATGACAGAAACATCCGGGAAATAGAGACGATAGCTTTAAAAAACAACGGTCACAAGGTAGAGGGGTTTGAAACGGCAAAAGCCTTTTATAAGGGACTGGAGGAGAAGACACCGGATCTTACGGTGCTTGATGTCATGCTGCCGGATGAGGATGGACTTGCGATTGTCCAGAAGTTAAGAGCCAGAGGGGACACCAAGAAGTTACCTATTCTTATGGTGACGGCAAAGTCCACGGAACTGGATAAGGTAAAAGGGCTGGATGTGGGGGCCGATGATTATTTGACGAAACCGTTTGGAGTCATGGAGTTTATCTCCAGAGTCAATGCCTTGCTTCGTCGTGCAAAACAGGGTACGGAAGAAAAGTTTTACCGGCTTGGGGATATTTATATGGACGGTGAGCGGCGGATTGCTTATGTGAAGGAAATTCCGTGTGAGCTGACCTTTAAAGAATATGAACTGCTTCGGTATCTGATTTCCAATGCAGGCGTGGTACTGACAAGAGAGCAGATGATGGAACATGTCTGGGGAACTTATTTTGAGGGAGAGACCAGAACCGTGGATATGCACATTAAGACACTGCGTCAGAAGCTCTCAGAGGAAGGTGCCAGAATAAAAACAGTAAGAAATGTAGGGTATGTGATCGAATGAGAAAACGAATTAACCGACAATTGATGATAATGACGGTGCTGGCAACATTGGTTACAATGTTTCTGCTGACCGCGGCATTCTGGCAGCTGTTACAGAGGCAGGTGCTCGCAGATTTGAAGTCGGATGCCATTCTGATGCAACAGGCAGATTTATATAAGCAGGAGCTTTTGTATGAGCAGGAAGAAGATAAAGAAGATTTCCGTATTACCTGGATTGCGGCAGATGGTACGGTGCTTGGTGATACGAATGCCAATCAGGACGATATGGTAAACCATGCAGAGCGTCCGGAGATAATAGCGGCTTTGGAATATGGGGAAGGATATGATGTCCGAAATTCAGAGACGTTGGATGAGAGTACATTTTATTATGCCGTGCGCCTGAAAGACGGCACAATACTGCGTGTGGCAAAGGACATCCGCAGTATTTGGTCGATTGTGTTTTCTATCCTTCCTGGAATGCTTGTTGCCCTGCTTCTGATGCTTGCAATCTGTTTTGTTACTACGAGATATCTGGCAAGAAATATTGTCCGGCCATTGGAAAAAACGGCGGGAAATATGGAATATGCGGAACTGTCAACGGAATACAAAGAGCTGGAACCGTTTTTGAAAACCATTCGTATGCAGCATGAAAATATTTTGCGGGCAGCCAGAGTGCGGCAGGATTTTACGGCAAATGTTTCCCACGAGTTAAAAACACCGCTTACGGCAATTTCAGGCTATGCAGAACTGATGGAAACGGGTATGATAGAGGGTGAACAGGTGAAACAATATGCGAAGGAAATCCATCACAACTCGGACCGTCTTCTTTCTTTAATTAATGATATCATTCATTTGTCCGAGATGGACCGTGCAGAGTATGAGGTGCCGATGGAAAAGGTAAATCTTTCAGAACTGGCACAAAATGGGATGGAAGCTTTGAAATTGGTGGCAGAGAAAAGAGGAGTTTCCTTACGGTATGTCGGAGAGCCAGCTTTTATTTACGGAAATAAGGAGCTGTTAGAGGAACTTCTGTGGAATCTTTGTGACAATGCCATTCGTTATAATAAAGAAAACGGTACGGTGAAGGTTCAGGTGGAAAAAAATGAAGATACGGTAATATTTGCCGTATGTGATACCGGAATCGGAATTCCGGCAGAGCATCAGGAGCGGGTTTTTGAACGCTTCTACCGTGTAGACAAAAGCAGGTCAAAGGAAACCGGAGGCACGGGGCTGGGTCTGGCTATTGTGAAGCATATTGTGACGCAGCATGAGGCACAGATTCTGCTTGACAGTATACCGGGGGAAGGAACGAAAGTGACGATAGTTTTTCCTGCCGGCGTATAAAATCGGAACCATCGGTAAAACAGAGCATAAGGTAAAGGAGAGGAATCAGGATTTTGCGACCTTTGATATCCATGACCGCGTCAATTACTCTGTAAAAGAATCCTATGTTACGATAGAAAAAGACTCGCATATAGAACTGAATCTGACGATTGATACTTCGGTCTGTGCAGTGATGGATTATTTTGAGATATTCCTCAACCGGATGATCCTGTGCCGGAAAGCAGCGGAAAAACTGGGGCTTAAGTTCCGCCTGGTGATGAACGGACAGAGGATTTTGTAAAAAAATACTTGATTATCTCGAAAAAACGTGTATCATATTAAGATATTAAGAATTTTGCTTTAGTGCATTAAAATTAGGGATGGAGAAACAAGGATGAGTAAAGTTGTAAAATTTGGCGGCAGCTCGCTTGCCAGCGCAGAACAGTTTCAAAAGGTAGGTAACATTATCCGTGCGGATAAGGACAGGATTTATGTGGTTCCGTCTGCTCCGGGCAAGCGCAATTCGAAGGACACCAAGGTAACGGATATGTTATACGGCTGTTATGCACTTGCAGAGGAAGGCAAGGAATTTGAAAACGAATTAATGCAGATTAAAGCAAGATATGATGAGATTATTACAGGGCTTGGTTTGGCACTTTCGCTGGAGAGTGAGTTTGCAACCATCCGTGAAAATTTTAAAAACCGTGCCGGTGTGGATTATGCGGCATCCCGCGGCGAATATTTAAACGGTATTATCATGGCAGAATATCTCGGTTATCAGTTTTTGGATGCGGCTGAGGTAATTTTCTTTGATGAAAATGGAAACTTCCTGGCAGAGAAGACCAATGAAGTGCTTGCTGCACGTGTGAAGGAATATGAAAATGTAGTACTTCCGGGCTTTTACGGTGCAAAGCTGGATGGTACGGTGAAAACCTTCTCCAGAGGCGGTTCTGATATTACCGGTTCCATTTTGGCAAGAGCGGTGCATGCCAATATTTATGAAAATTGGACGGATGTTTCCGGTTTCCTTGTGGCAGATCCAAGAATTATTGAAAATCCTGTTGCAATTACAACCATCACATATAAAGAACTCCGCGAGCTTTCTTACATGGGTGCGACTGTACTCCATGAGGATGCCATTTTTCCGGTAAGACAGAGCGGTATTCCGATTAATATCCGTAATACCAACAAGCCGGAGGATGAGGGTACGATGATTGTGGAAAGTACCTGCAAGCAGCCGGAGTACACTATTACGGGTGTAGCCGGAAAGAAGGGCTTTGTTTCTATTAATATTGAAAAGGATAAGATGAACTCTGAGGTTGGTTTCGGACGCAAGATATTGCAGGCATTTGAAGAAAACGGAATTTCCTTTGAACATATGCCGTCCGGAATTGATACACTTTCTGTATTTGTTCACCAGCCGGAATTTGAAGGCAGGGAGCAGGTGGTATTATCCACCCTGCACAGACTGGCACAGCCGGACAGCATTGAAATTGATGCAGACCTTGCGCTGGTTGCCGTGGTAGGACGCGGTATGAAGTCAAACCGTGGTGTCGCTGCAAGAGTATTGGCATCCCTTGCACACAAAAACATCAACATTAAGATGATTGACCAGGGCTCCAGTGAGTTAAACATTATCATTGGTGTGACAAACGCAGATTTTGAAGAGGCAATCAAAGCAATTTACGATATTTTTGTAAATACACGTTTATAATCAGAACTGATGGGCGGGAGCAATAGCTTCCGCCTGTTTTTGCTATATGAACGGAAGAAATGTGAATCGTGAGATTTCACTATATTTTTTTCTGAATCTGTGTTATAATCAATTCTGTATATCAATTTTTTTTATACAGGGACCTGATTTTTGTTGAGTAAATGGTGCCGGGGGAAAACCGGCAGAATGAGAGGCAGAATGAAAAAAGATAAAGATAAATCAAGGATTAGATTGAAGGGTGCATTGAATACGTATATGCAGTGGCCGCTTTATTTGACTGTACTTTTGCTTTGTATGGTAGTCAGTATTGCACTGATAGACAAGGAAGCAGCGGGAATTATGCTCCTTTATACCGGTGTGTATTTTCTGATTGTTATGAATCTGTATATTTTTAAGCGCAAATACATTACAGGAGAATTGGTCCGCTTTGCATCGGAGTATGGTCATATCCAGCACAACTTCTTAAAGGAGCTGGATGTTCCGTACGGAATTTTAGACCAGGACGGTCATCTGATTTGGGCAAACAATGAATTAAAGGACATTGTCGTATTTGAAAAAACGGCAAGACAGTCTATCCGGGAGATTTTCCCGGATCTTTCCCTGGAGCAGATGCCGACGATTGAAGAGGATGTTACGGTAAAGATATCTCACGGAAGAAAGCAGTACCGCGTCCTGTTACGTATGATTGAGATGAAGGATTACCGTGACGATGTATTATGGACGGAACAGTGGAGTTCGGAAGAAACCGGAGATACACTGATTGGTATGTATCTGTATGACGAAACGGAAATTAATGCGTTAAAGAAGGAAAATGTGGAAGAAAAAATGCTGGTTGGCCTTCTTTACATTGATAATTATGAAGAAGCCTTTGAAGGTGCGGATGAGGTGCGTCGTTCTCTTGTTACGGCTTGGGTAGAGCGAGAGATTAATAAGTATATGCAGAGTATTGATGCGATTATCAAACGTCTGGAAAAGGATAAATATATTTTCGTATTTAAGCAGAAATATTTAAGTGTAATTGAAGCTAACCGTTTTTCAATTCTGGAAGAGATCAGAAACTTAAATATTTATGAGATGACAGTGACGATTTCCATCGGTGTGGGTGTCGGTGCATCCACATACAATAAAAACTATGACCTGGCAAGAACCGCGATTGATCTGGCTTTGGGCCGAGGCGGTGACCAGGCAGTGGTAAAGGAAGGCGACAAGATTTCCTACTACGGAGGAAAGAGTGTCCAGTTAGAAAAGAACACCAGGGTTAAGGCAAGAGTAAAAGCCCATGCCTTAAAAGAATACGTAGAGACAAAAGAAAAGGTAGTCATCATGGGACATTCCATCGGTGATATCGATTCTTTAGGCTCCGCTATCGGTGTGTATCGTATTGCAAAAACGCTGGATAAAAAGGCACATATCGTAATCAGCGAGGTGACCAGTGCCATTCGTCCGATGTTAGAGCGTTTCCGTGATAATCCGGAATATGATGAGGATATGTTTATTTCCGGCTCGCGCGCGCAGGAAATTGTCAATGATAAGACACTCCTGGTGGTTGTAGACGTAAACCGTCCGGCACAGACAGAGTGCAGGGAGCTTTTGGATTTAACGAAGACCATTGTAATCTTAGACCATCACAGGCAGACCGGGGAGGCAATTGATGCGGTGCTTTCCTATATTGAGCCGTATGCGTCCTCTGCATGTGAAATGGTTGCAGAGATTCTCCAGTATATCGGGGAAGGATTGAAATTACGTCCGCTGGAAGCGGATGCAATGTATGCCGGAATTATGATTGATACCAATAATTTTCTTACAAAGACCGGTGTGCGTACGTTTGAGGCGGCCGCTTATTTAAGAAGAAACGGTGCGGATGTCACCCGTATCCGCAAGTTATTCCGTACGGATTTTGTGGAATATCAGGCAAAGGCACAGGCAGTGTCTTCGGCAGAGATGTTTATGAATTATTTTGTAATTGCTGAGTCGGATGGGGCGGGCTTTGATGCTCCTACGGTTCTGGCAGCAAAGACAGCAAATGAATTGTTAAATATTGACCATACAAAGGCATCCTTCGTATTTACAGAGCACAATGGCAGAATCTGCATCAGTGCGCGCTCCATTGATGAAGTCAACGTACAGGTTGTCATGGAACATCTGGGCGGTGGCGGTCATATGAGCGCAGCAGCTACGCAGTTAGAGGACTGCACGATGGAAGAGGCCAAGGAACGCTTAAAGGCAGTACTTATTGATATGGCAGAGAAGGGAGATTTATAAAATGGAAGTAATTTTATTAGAGGACGTAAAGAGCCTTGGAAAAAAGGGAGAGGTAGTAAAGGTAAATGACGGCTATGCCAGAAACTTTATTCTTCCAAAGAAATTAGGCGTGGAAAAGACAGATAAGACGATGCATGAGTTAAAGCTTCAGAAGGCAGCGGAGGAAAAGCGCCAGCAGGAAATCCTAGAGGAGGCACAGGCACTGGCAAAGCAGATTGAAGCAGGCAGCCTTTCGTTAAAGATCAAGGGTGGCGAAGGAGGAAGAACCTTTGGTTCTGTTTCCACAAAGGAAATTACGGTTGCAATGAAGGAGCAGTTAAAGTTAGATATTGACAAAAAGAAGCTTCAGCTTGCAGAGCCGATCCGTAACTTTGGTACCTACCATGTGCCGATTCGTCTGCATCCGAAGGTAACAGCAGAGATTACAGTGAAAGTAGAACAGGCATAGACCGGAGAGTAACCATGGAAGAATCTTTAATTAAGAAAGTACAACCGCATAGTAAAGAAGCGGAGCAGTCGGTCATCGGATCCATGATTATGGATAAGGATGCCATCGTGGTCGCTTCGGAGCTGCTGACAGCTGACGATTTTTATATCCGTCAGTATGGTGTGCTCTTTGAAGCGATGACAGAGCTGTTTCAGGAGGGGAAGCCGTCCGATTTAGTTACTATTCTGGATAAATTAAAGGAAAAGGATGTTTCTCCGGAGGTCTGCGGAATGGAATTTATCCGTGATGTGACGGATGCGGTTCCGACCTCGGCAAACATCAAATATTATGCAGAAATCGTAGCAGAAAAGGCACTCGCCCGTAAGCTGATTAAGATTACCGAAGGAATTGCAAACACCTGCTATCTGGATAAGGAATCCATGGATGTGGTGCTGGAGGAGACCGAAAAGCAGGTTTTTAATATTATTCAGAGACGTGGCGGCGGAGACTATGAGGACATCAAGGATGTCGTACTTCGTGCGTTAAAAAATATCGAAATAGCAGCAAAGAGCCAGGGACGAATTACCGGGATTGCCACCGGCTTCCGTGACCTGGATTATAAAATGGCGGGTCTGCAGCGTTCTGACCTGGTGTTGATTGCAGCGCGTCCTTCTATGGGTAAGACGGCGTTTGTATTAAACCTTGCAGAATATATTGCTCTGCACTCTCATGTGACGACAGCCATCTTCAGTCTTGAAATGTCAAAGGAACAGCTGATTAACCGTTTGCTTGCCATGAATTCCCGTGTGGATTCCCAGAATATCCGTACCGGTGATCTGAAGGATTCCGAGTGGGCAGATTTGATGGAGAGTGCAAGAAATATCGGTGAATCGGGTCTTGTGATTGACGATACTCCGGGGATTTCAATTTCTGAGCTTCGTTCGAAGTGCAGAAAGCTGAAACTGGAAAAGAACCTGGGGGTTGTCATCATCGACTACTTGCAGCTCATGAGCGGTAGCGGGAAGTCCGAATCCAGACAGCAGGAGATTTCTGAGATTTCCCGTTCCTTAAAGGCACTGGCCAGAGAAATTAACTGTCCGGTGGTGGCACTGTCCCAGCTTTCCCGTGCGGTGGAACAGCGTCCGGATAAGCGCCCGATGTTATCTGACCTTCGAGAATCCGGAGCCATCGAGCAGGATGCCGACGTTGTTATGTTTATTTATCGTGATGAATACTATAATAAAGATACCGAGGAACCGGGCATTACCGAAATCATTATCGGTAAGCAGAGAAACGGTCCGACCGGTACCGTAAAATTAAAGTGGATGGGTCAGATTCAGAAATTCGGGAATCTGGAGATGCGCGAACAATAAAGTGTCATTTAAGAGCTCTTTCTTCCGGCAGAAATGTCGAGGGGAAAGAGCTTTTTGTATTTTTTGTCGATGAAAAAATGAAAAATACGGACAGGCTCTCTTGAGACGGGAAACGGGGAAGTTTATCATAGAAGCATGGGAAGGATACTTTATAAAGGACGGAAAGGATGATAGGCCCGTGGAATGTGAGAATGCGCTCGAATATGTGAAGAAACTGAGAGAGGAAGGCTTTTCGACAGAGCAGATTGATAAGCTGTTGCCAAAGCTTGAGGAGGTGGCAGCACTGAAGGAAGAGGATCGGAAGGAACTAAAGGAGCGGATGGAGCAATTACTTCCTGAGACAAAAGAAGAGATTGCCGTGAGGTCCGAAGCGGAGACGAGCTTTCAGAGAATGTATATGGGCTTTGGCGGTGCGGTGACGGAATTACTGAAGCAGAATAATGAATCCTTGCTTCAGGAGATGGATGAAAGAATTTCAAATAGAATTTTGAAGGAGATGAATTATTTGTTCCGGGAGCGGGAAAACTTAGAGGAGGAACGGTACAGAAAACTGGATCGCACGATAAGGGAGTACCAGGCGGCAAGGCAGAGGACTTCACTGGAGGAGGAACGGAAAAAGAGAAAATTCCGGTTCCTTTAGGCGGGGTCAGCAGAGAATAGTGCTTAACAGACGAAAAAAAGAGTGCCACGGGATTCCGCGACACTCTTTTTGTTTACGATTATTCTTCAATAGCACCTGTTGGGCAAGTAGCTGCACAAGCACCACAATCTAAGCACGCATCAGCGTCGATTTCGTAGTGAGCTGCACCTTCAGAAATAGCACCAACTGGGCATTCAGCTGCACAAGCACCACAGCTTACGCAGGAATCAGTAATCTTGTATGCCATGAGTAAAGTCCTCCTTTTCGTAAGTTTTTTGTTTCTGTACTCATTCTAATATAAATCGTCTGAAAATACAAGCAAAATATTCACTTGACGATAAGACAATGTCTGGAATATAATAAGGAAGTCGTGGCAGAGTGCCATGAAAAGAAATTAAAAAGCGGAGGATTAGAATCATGACAGTAACAAAGGAAATGACCATTGGAGAAATTATTACTATAGATCAGGAAATCATCAGAATTCTGTTAAACTACGGAATGCACTGTGTCGGATGTCCGTCTGCGCAGGCAGAGTCTTTAGAAGAGGCTTGTATGGTGCATGGTCTTGAGGTTGGTCCGCTTGTGGAAGAGATCAACGCATATTTAAGCAACAAATAAGGAAATTAGAAACGGTTATAAAAAAACTTTTTGTTTTTTTATAACCGTTTTGATTATTACAGAATGGTTAGTGTCTGTACGGCATCCTGTGCAAGAATTACAGTAAAGTGTTCTGCATAATAGGACAGTACAGCAGGTATTGTGTGCTCCGGTGTGCCGTATTCGGAAACAACATTACAAATACGGTTAAATTCTTCCGGTGTGTGGTCCGACATATGGATGACCAGATAATAACAGGACTCTGTTTCGTCCTTGTATAATGTGCTTTCTCCAAAAAAGTAAGGAGAAATGAGTTTTGCAAGTGTAGTAACCGCGTTTAAGTCTGCAAATGAGAATGATTTTACAAAATGGGTGGCAGCCGGCTCTTTTGCATCATGAGCAGGAGATTCTCCAATCAGAGGCTCTTCTTTGGAGGGTTTTCCTTTGCCAAGCAGTGCGCCAAGCTGACCAAAGCATTCTAAAATTTCATCTGCCACGGAAGTGACAGGCACATCTTCGTCGGCGGAATCGCGGAACGAAGAAAAGTTAGAAAAACGGGTATCTAATTCGTCCGGATCTTCTACCTTTGTTACAAGGAGTACAAGCTTGTCACCGGAGATTGGAATTGCTTCTATCATTAGTGGAATGTCATCTGCCTCAAATCCGCATTCGTAGGAAGCCTGAACCATCAGTTCACGGAACAGATCCTTGGCTTTGTCGGAGCCGTAAGCAAGTTCGCTGAGATTTAAGTTGCGTTCGGCAAGATCCTGCCGGTCAAGTGTACAACGTATCTGGGTATCGCTGATTCTCTCAATTTTCACTTGTCATACCTCCTTCCTTATAGGTAACAAAAAGTATAATGGATATTGATTCTAAAGTCAATAACAGATTTCTTTCGTCAAATTGCACAAAAAACACCCCTGATTTTTGGCATTGTCAAAATCGCTGGACAGGGTTATAATCAGAGTACAAAACCGGACTCCGACAGAAAGGAGTTTATGTTACATAAGGAACTACTAAAAAAGTACAGAGTACTGAAAGTGCTGCATCGCGGACTGGGAGGAGAGGTCCTGCTGGCGGAACACATGGGACTTTCCGGACGGAGAGTGATAAAATCCATTGACCGCACTCACCCATGGCATGACATCCTCATACAAGAGGCCCGTATACTGCAGCAGTGTCATCATCCTTCTATTCCTATCATATACGATATTTTAGAATTTGATACACAAACCTGTATTGTTGAGGAGTTCATCGAAGGAGAAACCCTCAGACAATACGTTCTAAGACGAAGGAGTCTTTCTGATTCTTTACTTCTTAATTTTTCCACCCAACTATGTGAAATACTGCAGTATCTTCATCACCCATCGAGAAATATTCTGCACCTGGATTTAAAACCGGAAAATTTGCTGATATCGGATTATAGAGTGAAGCTGGTTGACTTTGGCAGTGCCATATGCCGGAGTGAGCAAAATAAAAATCGGCTTTTTTTCGGAACACCGGGTTATTGCGCTCCGGAACAGGAGGTGGCAGGAGAATTGTCGGAGGAAACCGATATTTACGGACTTGGAAGGTGTATGGAGTATCTGCTTTGCCACACGAAGCATGTGCCAAAAGGATATCGTACTATCGTTGATAATTGCCTGAGAAGGGGGCAAAAAAGATATCGCGATGTGCAACAGGTAAAAAATGAGCTGGAGAAGCTGAAGAAAAGCAAACGGCCGGAGCGGACAAGGGAAACCTGGATTGGTGTCGCTGCGGTGTTTTCGGAAGCGGACAGCAGCCTTCTTGCGGTGTCAATTGCCAGATATTTAAGAAAACGGCATAAGAAAAGCGTGTTGTATCTGGACTGCTCAAGCGGGCAAAGTTTAGAACAGCTTAGGAACAAAGAGGACGGTTTTGTAACAGAAAGAAATGGAATTACCATTGCCGGCAGAGTGGCTCCGGAAGAAATCAGAGGGTTTCGGGACAGAGGATATTCTTACATCATTTGCGATTTTGGGAACAGAAATCCGTTGTTTTCGGGCCTGTCTTTTTCCGGGTGCTATCTCGCGGGACCATTCATGCAGTGGACAAAAGAACAGTGGCAGCAGAGGATAACCGAAACTACAGGGGAGGTTGCACCGGTGCTCGTACTCACCGGAGGAGACGCTTGCCTTGCGCGGAAGTTATTTCATCGGCAGTGCACTGTCCAAAAGGTGTCTCTGTATTTTGAGGGGTTTGGTAATTCAGAGCGTCTGCACAGGCAGATAAAGAAGCTGCTTGGCAGGCGGTTAAAGTAACTTGTTGTATTTTCTGACAGGAATGGAAAAACTCGTCACGCTTTATCCAATCGGTGAGTAAATAAAAGACAAGCACATCCGGCAGAAAAATCAGTTTTCCCGGTCACTCAAACCAGAGGAGTCTTTGATTTTTCTGTCGGAAATATAAGCTTTTGTGTCGGAAAATAGGATGACAGTACGGAAAAAATTTGTTATACTCATAATGGAATAGGATTTTTCACAAATTATACTTGAATGAGGTAACAAAGAATTATGGAAAAGGGTTTAAAAATAAAATTACTGATTGGTACAGTTTTAGTCCTTGGTGCAATTGCTGCAATGGGATTTGCACTGAAGGAGAAGTTCACACCGAGTGAAACGATGGGAACATTAGAGGGATATTATGATGTGACTGCGGAAGAAGCAGTCATTATTGTGGAAAATGAAAGATATGAGAAGAATGCACTGATTCTTGATGGCGGCGTTTACCTCTCCTATGATATGGTAACCAGCTTGCTGATGGATGAGTTTTATCTGGATAAAGAAGAAAATATTTTAAGCTATGCCCTGCCGGAGGAACTAATCCGGGTAGAAGTAGGTAAAGCATTTTATTACAGCAATGGTGAGGTTTGCAAATTAGAAGCTCCGGCACTCCTTTTGTTGGAGGATGGGTACCATATATCGCTGGAATTTGTTTCGATGTTTGCGGATATGCAGTATCAGTTTTATGAGAATCCCAATCGCGTTGTGATTCATCACCGCTGGATTGAATTCCTGTATTATGACGTGGTAGAGGAGGCTTCGGTACGTTTTGAACCGGATATCAAGAGCGATATTATCCGTAACGTGTCCGAGGGAGAAAAGCTTTATTATATTGGGGGCACCGGTTCAAGCGGCAGCAGTTTTATCAAGGTCATGTTGGAAGACGGTATTTATGGTTATATCCAGAAGAAATTCCTTTCGGATTCGTATTATGAGGCAAGACAGAGCAGTTTTACTGAGCCTGTATATGAGCATATCCGTCTGGAGGAAAAGGTACGTCTCGGATGGCACGTGGTGACGGTGCCGGAGGCAAATGATAATTTAGAAAAGGTGGTTGCAAATGCCGAGTCGATGAATGTAATCTCACCGACATGGTATGCGCTGACAGACAATGAAGGAAATTTCAAGTCTCTTGCCGATGCGTCCTATGTGCAGAGGGCACATGATATGGGACTGCAGGTTTGGGCTTTGATTGATAATTTTGAGGATACGGTAGACAGTTATGAACTGTTGTCATCTACAAAAGCAAGAGATACCCTGATTGATAATATGATGACAGAGGCAGAAACGTACGGATTTGACGGATGGAATATTGATTTTGAGTCATTAGCGTCTAAAACCGGTCCACATTATATACAGTTTTTGAAGGAACTGGCAATCCGTTGTAAAGAGGCAGGGCTGATTTTATCAGTAGACAACTATGTACCTGCTCCATATAATGCATTTTATGATTTGGAGACACAGGGCAAGGTGGCAGACTACGTGATTATCATGGCATATGATGAGCACTACAGCGGCTCTGCAGAGGCGGGTTCTGTGGCTTCCATCGGCTTTTTAAAGGATGCAGTGAACAATTCCCTGAAGGTGATTCCGAAGGAAGGCATTGTGATGGGGATTCCATTCTACACCAGACTCTGGGCAGAGGAAACAGTGGCAGGAACAACAAAGGTGACGTCGGAAGCACTGACTATGAACGGCGGCAAGGATGTGCTTGAGAGAAACGGTCTGAAGGCAAAGTGGGACGCAGAGTGTGGGCAGAATTATGCAGAGTATACGCTTGCCGGAGTGACCTATAAAATATGGCTGGAGGATGTGGATTCGCTGACGGAACGTCTGAATGTCATCGGTGGTGCGGATGTGGCAGGTGTGGCTGCATGGCGTCTTGGATTTGAAACAGAAGAAATTTGGTCGATTATCGGTAATTATATAAAGTAAATAAACATAGAGTGGAGTAATGTGATGGAAGTGAGGCAAGGGAATCATGAAAAAGAGCATTACTTTACTTATGGCTTTATGCAGTCTGTTTTTGCTGTCGTTGTATATGGAGAGGGCAAAGGAACAGGCAGTGGCAGTGATGGGTTCCGGGGAGGAGCTGCCCGTGGTGGTAATTGATGCCGGTCATGGGGGAAAGGATCCCGGGAAGGTCGGTGTCAATGGTGCCCTGGAAAAGGAGATCAATCTTTCGATTGCCCGGAAGCTGGAGTCGCTGCTTTTACAAAATGATGTAGCAGTAGTTATGACGAGAAGCGAGGATAAGGATTTGGCATCGGAGGATGCGTCCAGCCGAAAGAATGAAGATTTGCGAGAGCGTGCGCGGCTCATACGGGATACGGCACCGGTCCTTGTGGTGAGCATTCATCAGAACAGTTTCACAGAGGAAGATGTGGACGGAGCGCAGGTGTTTTATTTTGCGGGTTCCGAAGAGGGGAAGCGCCTTGGAACCATTTTGCAGGAAAACCTTAAGTCGGAGCTTGCAGATGGGAATCACCGCGTGGCAAAGGCAAACAAGGAGTATTATCTGCTCAAACAATCCACAGAGGAGACACCGGTTGTCATTGTGGAGTGTGGTTTTTTATCCAATGAGCGGGAAGCGGCACTGCTTACAAGTGAGGAATATCAGGAAAAAATAGCGTTCTCTTTACTTCTTGGAATTATGGAGTATATTAATACATCCGGAGAGAAATAAATACAAAGGACATAGATTTAGAAAGAAGATAGGATATGAGGACAAAGATTGTAACAATCGACAGAAACCATATGGATATGGAGGCAATCAAAGAAGCCGGGAAGATTCTGGCAAACGGGGGGCTGGTAGCGTTTCCGACAGAAACCGTATATGGCCTGGGCGGTGACGGCCTGAAAGAAAATGCGGCCACCAGAATTTATGCGGCAAAGGGAAGACCTTCGGACAATCCGCTGATTCTGCATATTGCAGAGCTTTCGGCACTTAAGGTGCTGGCGAAAGAGGTGCCGGAGCTGGCGTACCGTCTCGCAGAAAAGTTCTGGCCGGGACCACTGACCATGATATTAAAAAAGAGCGAGATTGTACCGTATGCGACCACAGGAGGACTTGATACGGTAGCTATCCGGATGCCGTCTGATGAAATTGCAAGGGAAATCATTCGCGCTTCGGGAACCTATATTGCGGCTCCAAGTGCGAATCTTTCCGGCAGACCAAGCCCGACCACGGCAGAGCATGTGGTAGAGGATTTGGCAGGCAGGGTTGAGATGATTGTGGATGGCGGAGCTTCGGATATTGGTCTGGAGTCTTCCATTATAGATTTGTCCGGTGAGGTGCCGATGATTTTACGCCCGGGCTTTATTACAAAAGAGGATTTTGAACAGGTTGTAGCGGAAGTAGAATATGACAAAGCAGTCCTTGCAACCAAGCCGCAGGAATCAGTGGTGGCAAAGGCACCCGGCATGAAATACCGGCATTATGCACCACAGGGGCAGATTTACATTGTGGAGGGTGAGACAGAGCGTGTCACCCGGATGATTAACGAGCTTTCCAAAGTAGCAGCTGATGCAGGAGTACGTGTAGCAGTGCTCTGTGCCGAAGAGACAAAGGACAAGTATACGTGTGAAAGGATTTTCTCTCTTGGCTCGTTAAAGAGTGAAAAGGAAATTTCGGCGCATCTGTTTGCGGCACTGCGTTCCTTTGACACAGAACATATTACTGTGATATACTCAGAGAGCTTTGAGAATACAAAGCTGCATCAGGCAATTATGAACCGTCTGCGCAAGGCAGCGGGGTATCAGACCATACAGGCAAAATAGAATTTTGGGAGAAAAGTATTAGGAGGAAAATCCTCTGCTCGTGTGCGGGCTCGCATTTTCCTTCGGAAAACAAGGGAGGATTTGTGATATGATAGCATTAGGTTGTGACCACGGTGGATTTGAACTTATGCAGGAGGTAATGGCTCATTTAGAAAAGAGAGGGATCGAATATATGAATTTCGGTACCTTCACAAAGGAGTCCTGCGATTATCCGGAATTTGCAAAAAAGGTAGCAAATGCGGTTGTCAGCGGAGAATGTGAAAAGGGTATTTTAATTTGCGGTACCGGCATCGGCATTTCCATGGCAGCAAACAAGGTGCCGGGCATCCGTTGCGCTTTGTGCCATGACTGCTTCAGTGCACAGGCAACCAGAGAGCATAATGACGCGAATGTGCTTGCGATGGGCGGCAGAGTCATCGGAGCAGGACATGCCCTTTCTGTAGTGGATTTGTTCTTAGATACACCGTTTTCGAATGATGAGAGACACATCAGAAGAATTAAAGGAATTGAAGGGTAACATAAAAACGGGAGGCTTTTGCAGCCTCCCTCATTTTTTTATGCTTCGTGGCTTGTATACGGTGCAAATTCTAATCGGATAAAATATCCGCGGTCATGGTCGCAGACCGGACATTTTTCCGGTACCTGGGTAACTTCAATGACATTGCCGCAGTTTAAGCACATCCATTTGCACTTTACATCGGAGATAAACAGTTTGTTGTTTTCCAATAAATCGGCAAAGTAGGCAAAACGGTTGCCGTGCGTCTTCTCAATTTCTGCAATCTTTGTAAAATCGGCAGCAATCTTGGTGAAACCTTCTTGTGCAGCAACTTCGGCAAAATGCTTATACACATCGCCGTATTCTTCCATTTCATTATGCTCTGCGAAGCGGAGCAGTTCAATGACGGACTGGGTGATATCAACCGGATATGTTCCGTCAATTGCAATGTTTTCTCCTGCCATCTCCTTTAAATGATTATAAAAGATTTCTGCATGCTCCTTTTCCTGGTCTGCGGTGAAGCAGAATACCTCGGAAATGACGTATAGGTTTTCTTTCTTTGCCTGTCCCTGCGCAAAGGTGTAGCGGTTTCTTGCCTGACTTTCTCCGGCAAAGGCGCGCATCAAGTTTCTCATTGTTTCGCTGTTTTTGAAATCGACTGCCATAATAGAACCTCCTGAGAATGTTTCATTGTGATAGAAAGAGTATGGACAAAGAAACGAGTGGGTATGCCAGAGGAATGAGTTGAAATCATTATAGTTTCATGGTATATTTTGGATAGTAGTGGAGAGAGACGGGAATGACGGCATATTATAACACATCATCACGGCAGGCGGATGTGAGGGATTTTTCGTTCTACGAGTGGTCCATGCGAAATATCATTCATAGAACTGATGAAGAATATTAGAAAAAACAGGGAGGAAACGAATACATGAAAGAAAAAATAGAAGAAGTTCCTATCGTGGAAACAATGAAGCTTAATCAGGAAAAGAAAAAGAGAAATATTCCGTGGGGCTGGATTTTGTTAATACTTTTTGTGTTGGTAGAATGCTGGTTTTTCATAACATGGAATCAGCAACAGAAAGTAGCTGATATGCACATGGATGATTTGTTGGGAACAGTGGTGCTGACGGAGGAAGAAGAATTAACAGATGCAGAAGTAGCATCGCTTTATGAGAACTATGGAAACGATACATGGACAGCAGAGTTTCAAGAGGAACAAACAGCAATTTTTCTTGACAGAATGACAGGTGTATATGGAATGTCATTGAAGGAAGCTGTTCTTTCAATGAGTCAGGGAGAAGAGGCTTTTTTACAGTTGTGTTTCATATGTGAGTTTGAGGACAATATTTCTGGTCCGGTGTTTTATGCATATCGATATTATGAGACGGGAAGGCAGATGAAGTACATTTGCTATGAATATGATACGGTAAAAAGCAAACTATTTTGGGAAGAAGGAAACGGTTTGACGATAAGATATGACGATGTAACAAAAAGAATTGATGTGTCGTCAATGACATTATATGATGCCGGATTGTATGACATAGTGTATCCTACAAACGAAAAGTAATAAGGGACAAAGCCTGTAATGGACGTGTGAACATTACAGGCTTTTTTGAACCTAAAAATTAGCGCGTGCCTTATGGACTTTATGAAATTGAAAGAGTAAAATAAAGGAAAAAGTTACACAGGGGATTAGTTATATTATGGATATTAATCAGATAGGGTTGTTGCTCGCATATCAAAGAACCAAAAGGGATATTAGTGTGGGAGAGCTTTGTGAAGGGATATGTTCGCGCGGATTTATCGGACATGTGGAGAATGGAGAACGGAGCTGTGAAAAGATTGTAGCGGAAGCTCTTTTGCAGAGAGCAGGATTTGCTTCAGACCAGATGCTTTATTTTTTAGAGAAAGAGGAAGCGGATTGGCTGATGATAAAAGAACAACTGTTAGCGGCTGTTGCGGCACTGAAGCTTGAAGAGATAGAGCGACTCATTCAGGAGTATAAGAGAATTACAGTCGAGAAAAGTGTCTTACACGAGCAGTTTTTAATTTTGATACAGAGTGTTTTGCGGTGGAAGCTTTACTTAAACAAGGAAGAAAAATACGAAAAAATTTTAGATTATGCAGAAACAGACAGTTTTATCTGTAAAAACGAAAAAAGACTGGTCCATAAAGGGAGCCGGAGATATGTGACAGAAGCCGGTTATGAAACCAGTCGGGATTACTATACCTGTGAAGACTGCCGAGGATGCCCCTCGCTACGATTTAAAAATCATAGTTTTGGGACATCCTCGATTTCTAAAGATTTCTTTTAAATATCTTAAGAATTCTTTGGTTGACCACGCAAGAATCGCCATGCTATAGTAAGCGTAAAGAGAAAACGTTCAAAAAAGAACGGACGCTGACGGGGAGGAATTATGTTTCATCTGAAAAAATCGATTAATATGCAGATAAACCTCATGTGTAATAAAAAAGGATTTCAACTTGCTTTTGCATTGAATTTGTGCTTTGCATTGGGAGCATACCTTTGGAATGTATTTACCGCATGGGGAGATGACGTGTCAACCATCGTTTCGCCGAGTGCAGCGTTCTTGCTTTTGGAGGACAACGTTTTGTTTGATATATACATTACAATAGTTCCTTTTATAGTAGTGTTCCCATTTGCAATGTCTTACGTGACAGATAAATCCAATATGGTATTGCCTGCATTACAAGTCAGAGGTGGAGTGAAGACTTATTACATAACCAAAGCGGTAGCGTGCTTTCTTGGGGGTGTGTTCGCCTTTTTAGTTCCGCTTTTACTGAATATTTTTTTGAATGAGATTACGTTCCCAGAGAGTGGGGTTACCTTTATCGGGGATTTGTATGACTGGAATTACGATGGAGGCGTTGCGGGAACTGATATAATGATGCCAACCAAGTGGGTGGGAATATGGTTTCCGAAGCTTTTTATGAAATTTCCGGAATTGTATAATATACTGATTGCGTTTATTTTTTCTGTGGCAATGGGTGTATTCAGCGTGTTTGTGTACTCGGTATCCTTTTATCTTACCAAGCATAAAATTTTGTTGTTTGTTCCTTTGTATGTGATTATTGCAATGTGTAATACATTTGAACTGTTGCTGGGAAACAGGTATCCGTTTACCTGTTATAAGATTTTATATTATATCACGGGGAACACAATGTATGGGAAAAATCCGATGTTTATGTATACATTTTTTGTGGTCATGGGAATTGTGACGGTGGCTTTGATTGGAAGGCAGATACAAAAAGATCAGATAGAGTAAGAGGATAAGTATGGTACGCAAGTCAGATATATGGAAAAGTTTTATTATTATGCCGATTTTATTTGTGGATAAAGCAGGAATGCTTGGGCGTTCCGGTAAGGGAGTCGCCCCTTTGGCAGAAATGTTTATACAAGAGATTTTCTTTAGTAATCCTTCCAGAGAGGAAAGCAATGTAGTGCTTATCATGTTTGGAATGTTTGAAATCATTCTTTTTAATCTTCTGTATGGGTCACATATTTATCGTGATTTGTATGAGAATACGGTGTACATTTTTACGAGGCAGAAAAATCGTACGAAATGGTTATGGAAGCGAGCTGCTGAATTGTTTTTGTATACGATGCTGTATCATGGTCTGTACACGGGAACTGTGTTTGTGATTTGTCAGGATTACTCGCAGTACGGGATAGATGCCATGGCGATTAAGTTTTTCATGATTACTTACATTATGTTAGTGCTATATACTTTCTGGACGACACTGATGATTAATCTTTTGGCGTTTCGGTTCGGAGAGACATTTTCTTTTATTGCTACTTATGGCTTCACCTTGTTGATGTCTGTATTGGCGATTCACCATGAGAAGCTTCCGGTGATAAAGAAGCTGCCGTTTTTGCTTAAACTGAATCCTGTCGCCAATGTGGTGATTCAGTGGGAGGGCGGCATAGAGGATGCTGTTTTTCATGTGGTGTACTTCCTGGCAGTGATTGCAATCACCATGTTCCTCGGAGGAGTTGTGGTACAGAGAATGGATATTGGGTTAGAGAATAAGGAGAGAGCAAATTAGGAGGAGAGAACCGATGTTAGAGATACGAAATGTTTCAAAACAGATTAACGGAAATGTGATTTTAGATGATATCAGTTTAAAACTGCTTCCGGGGAAAATATATGGAATTGTCGGGAAAAACGGTTCCGGAAAGACCATGCTGTTCCGCGTCATTGCGGGATTGATGAAAGTAAATAGCGGAGAGGTTTTATATAACGGAGAAAATTTATTTGAAAAGACAAAGAATCCTCCGGTTGTAGGGATTACGATTGAAAATATGGGAATGTATCCGGAGTTTACCGGATTTCGTAATCTGAAATTTTTGGCGGGCATCAGAAAGCTCATCACGGATGAGGATATCCGAAATTCCATTGCGCGGGTAGGACTTGACCCGGACGACAAACGTCCGATAAAAAAGTATTCGCTTGGTATGCGGCAGAGAATTACGTTGGCGCAGGCATTCATGGAAAAGCCGGAGATTTTACTTTTAGATGAACCAACCAATGGACTTGATGAGTCCGGCGTAGAACTTGTACGTGGGATTTTGAAGGAAGAAGCGAAACGAGGTGCGATTGTATTTTTGTCCAGTCATAACAAAGAGGACATCGAGTATTTATGTGATGAAATCTATCATATCAATTGCGGGAGGCTGGTAGAATGAAAAAGTGGTTCGTTGGAATGATGGTGCTTGTAGTACTTGCATTTGGGGCAGGTATGATTGGAAAGAGTACTTTCCGCAATGTTGGAGTGATTGACATTGAAAACATGGAGGACATTCGGGAGCTGAACTGCAATGTAAATCAGATTTTTGAAGAAGAAACGGTGGAGAAGTTTATGGTCAGCTATCCGCTTTCTCGTTTTGAAGAGGCAGCAAAAGAAATGACGGTTATGATTGTGAAGCCGACCGATGTCATTCGCCAGTATGATTTTACGATGACGCAGGAGGTTGAGATTGTAGAAGTGATTAATGGAGAGGTCAGGGAAGGAGAGTTTGTTGAGATTGTATCCAGCGGCGGTGTTTTTGATCAATCTATATTAGGTGGATATCGTAAGTACAATAATGAGAGACCGGTACAGTATAGTTTTGTCAATTTAATGTTTGAGGATAATTATTATCTTGTATTTGCAGAAGCATTGGATACGAATGCTTATTCGGAAACAAAGAGATACCGGGAAGCATTTACGTTCAGTCAATGGAATCTGTCCAGCGACTACTCCAAACCTATTGACGTGCCGTTAGAAACGATTGCATACAATGATTATGAAAACAGTGAGTTTTTGTGTGATACACAGGAAACCGTAGATAAGCTGGTGGCGTTTAAAAATGAAGTGCTACAGGCAATATTAACAGAAGAGCAATTGCTAAGATACCGCGGGACAGGAAACTGACGTACAAAGATAAGGAAAACGAAAATAAAAGCATATACGACCGAAATTGCAGAAGAGAAGTAAATGAAACGCTTGGAACCGTCTTTAATGGAGAATTCAAGTGTTATTTGATTTACGCAATTATGCCTCATGCCCGGTATACGGTATACGGTGCAAATTCGAGACGGATGAAATAGCCGCGGTCATGGTCGCAGACCGAACATTTTGCCGGAGCCTGTGTGGCTTCGATGACATTGCCGCAGTTTAAGCACATCCACTTACATGTTACATCGGAAATAAAAAGCTTGTTTTTTTCAATAAATCTGCAAAGTAGGAAAAGCGGTTGCCGTGCGTTTTTCTCGATTCCTGCAATCTTTGCAAAATCACTGGCGACCCTGGTAAAGCCTTCCTAAGCGGCAACCTCTGCAAAGTGCTTGTAGACATCGCCGTATTCCTCCATTTCCTTTAAATGAGTATAGAAGATTTCTGCGTGTTCCTTTCCATGGTCTGCGGTAAAGCAGAACACCTCAGAAATGATATACAGGTTTTCTTTCTTTGCCTGTCCCTGTGCAAAGGTGTAGCGGTTTCTTGCCTGACTTTGGCCGGTAAAGTCTTTCATTAGGTTTTTCATCGTTTAAAATCGACTGCCATAATAGAACCTCCTGAGAATTTCTTTTTGTGCCAGTTTTGTTATGGAAATAAATATGATCTACTGGTAATGTGAATATATCCTAATATATAAAAGGATATAATAAAAGAAGGAGCGAAGACAAATGAAAAGAATAGTAGCAATATTGTTGATGGGAGTCATGTTGTTAAGTGGAGGAGGTTCGGTTATGGTCTCTGCTGAAAGTCCAATTGACTACCTTCAAGAGGAAGTAGAAACGGAGTGGACGAAAGAAAAGCTAGAGGCAGATTTTATAGAAAAATATATGATGGAGGAAGGAAGTGTCAAGGACAGTTTGCCAGAAGAAGCTGCAGACAAAATGAAACGATATTTATACATTACGGAAGAGGATAGGGAACTTGTGTTAGATAAAATGGAAGAGACTTGTAACTAGGAAGAAGTAGTATATGCGATCGTTCAAGAAGGTGTCTGTGTAGAATATTCGTTGGGTGAAGGAAATGCTTTAATAAAAACATTGTATTATGAAGAGGCGGGAGAAGAGTTTTATTTGATGAACATAGAGAATGAGAAAGTGTGTGTTACTACGCCGAGTGGAACAGAAGTCATAGAGTGTCTTTTGCAGGTGGAGTTAGATGAATTCAACGAGGATGTGAGAAATGGAAAGGTGCCTTATAAGAACGTGTATTCGATTGAGTACATTGAAAATTATTTAAGTGAGGGGTGCGCTGAGGATGCGACGATTAGTACCTTTGCTTTGTCTAGTGAAACAAGTGCCATTCCGGAGATAGAGATAGTATCAATACAAGATAGTAATTACAAGGAAGTTTTGGCAAAACATGTAGGTACATATTATGTAGATATAGAAGGATCATCAGAATATACTTTACAGGAAACGGATTCAATAGCAATAGACGTGTATGATTCAAGAACATATTTTTGTGAGATAAGCAAGAAAAAGAAATTATTTGAAGCCGGGGAAACAATTCAAAGTATTGCATCTGCAATTGAACTTGCAGTTACCATTGTGCAAGATGCATTATCTGCGTCGGATGTTTTGAATTTAGCGTTTGATGCGCTGGTTTCAGATGTAGAGATAGTGTGTGAACATGCTTATGAAGCTCAAGTATATCGCGAAGCAACCACAGTGGACTATACATGTGAAATGACAGATGTCGAATTGCCGGAAATGATGTACGTGGAGCAAATTTTATTAGTTTTTCAGGATAAAGATATTTCAACTGGAGAATATAAAGATGCAACGTGGGCTGTGGCAGATAGGAGTAAGACATGGTATCCGTGTGGAAACGATGCACAAGAATATGCAGAGTATGTTGCGGATATATATTATAGAAATTGCGTAATTAATGGTAGTTGGACGAATGGTGTAAATGCTTATAATGGATTGGCAGGTGCACAGATTAAATTGCCATCTAATCGCCATGACCATATATATAGCACATCCTGCGACGAATACTGCAATAACTGTAACTTTTACCGACGAGATGCTTCTAGTCATTCTTATAGTACAGTTTGTGATGAGTATTGTAATGTGTGCCAAGAGAAACGTTCGGATGCTTTAAATCATGCGTTTACTTATTGGAGTGCAGTTAATTCGACATATCACAGTAGATATTGCACAAGAGAGGGATGCGATGTATTTGAAGAGAAAAGCCATGTGCTGCGTTTGGACAAGTGTGTAGAATGCGGATGGGATGGTCCGATAACATCGATAATGTCATTAAAGAAAAGAGAACAAGAGGAGTCAATATCAGAGAAATGATTTGAAATCATTATAGCTTTATGCTATTCTTTTAGATAGTAACAGGAAGGGGGGAAAGTAATTGGTTGGTCGTCTAAAAAATCAAGAGTGCATTCGGAATCGTGTCCCGAGAAAGCTTTTTAACTTTGTTTCCTTTTTGATAGCATTACTGCTATTGGCAATCTGGTTTTTCATAACATGGAATCGGCAGCAGAAGATTGCGGATGAACGAATGGAACAACTGCGTGAGGATATTGTACTGACGCAAGAGGAAGAGCTGACGGAAGAAGAGAGGGAACTTTTGTTTCATCACTATACCGATCGGGAAAAAATGGAGGAGTTTAAAGATGCCAGAAAAAAGGTTTTTCTTGAGAGGATGACGTTAAGTTCGGATTTGAATGTCGAGTATGTAATACTTACAAAGCACGAGGAGGAAAATCCGCATGAAATGTACTTTCAGGTGGGGCTTTTGTGTGAGTTTGATGATGATGTGTCAGAGGATTTAAGTGTGGCGTATCGTTATTATGAAGATGGAACAACGGAAAAAGTGTTTGTTTATAAATATGCAACGGTAAAAAGCCGGTTGTTTTGTGAAAAAGATACAGGAATGACGGCTTATTATAATACATCATCACGACAGGCAGATGTGAGGGATTTTTCATATTATGAGTGGTCTATGCGAAATATTTTTCATAGAACTGATGAAGAATATTAGAAAAATAGAGAGGAAACTTGCACAGAAAAGGAGCTGCGCGCTAATTCACTGAGTCAGCCCCTCAAAAACTTTGATTACCCGAACGATTTTACAATAGGTTTATGGACTTTTCCTGCATACAGGGGTAAAATACAGATAAACAGTGGGTTTTACATATAGGAGAAGGTCAGGACATGGATATCAATCAGATTGGATTATTATTGGCATATCAAAGAGGAAAACGCAATATCAGCTCAGAGGAGCTTGGAGAGGGAATTTGTGATAGCTCTACCATGAGACGTCTGGAAAATGGAGGGAGAGGTTGTGAAAAGATTGTGGCAGAGGCATTGTTACAAAGAGCAGGATTTGCATCGGATGAAATGCTTTATTTTTTGGAAGCGAAAGAGGCAAAGTGGTTGAAGATAAAAGAACAGCTGTTGGTGGCAATTGCGGAAAGAGATGACTGCAAAACAGAGCATCTGTTTAAGGAGTATAGGGAAATAACCAAGGGAAAAAGCGTTTTACATAAGCAGTTCTTAGTATTGTTAGAGAGTCTTTTGAAGTGGGATCGATATAAGGAAAAATCAGAGCAGAACCAGGAAGATGTTGAAGCCTTGGAGAAAGAAATTACGGATGGTTGGAAGCTGACAAGGGGAAATTACGCGTTAGAGGGCGAGTGTCCGAACGTAATGAGTACGATGGAGCTTTTACTCAAGTTTTTTTATGCCCAGTTACAGGAGGAGAAAGGTAGAACGCAGGCTGCATTATCTGAATACAAAAGATTATTAATATTTGTCGAAGAGAATATGGAGTCAGCAGAGGGCGTAAAGTATTACCCGAGGCTGACGTACCAGATATTGCTTTTGCTGGAGCGGGAGAAGAAGTCAGAGGAACAGGAGCAATTGTATCAAAGGTGTCTGGACGTAATGAAAAAAGAGGGAAGCATGTCGTATCTTTTGGAGCTGTCCATCTACAGGCGCGGGTTTCTTTTGGAAAAAGAGTGTACAGCGGATGAGGAAGAGGAAATTGCGGAGCTGGAGAATCTGATTGAGGTGCTGCAATGGCTGTATGATACCTATAACGTGAAAAGGAAGAACTGGTTGATACAACAACTACTTGGGAAGGAAGAGGTGTTTGTATTATCAGAAACCATAAGAAATCGGAGAATCTGCTTTGGGATGACACAGGAGGAGCTGGCAGAGGGAATTTGTGACCCGGTAACGATGTCACGGATTGAGAATGGAGTATCTGCTTGTAAGAAAGGAAGAGTCGGAGCTTTAATGGATAAGCTACATCTGCCCGGTGGGGCGGCGGTGTTTTCGGTGCAGACGGGACGGGTGGATGCCTACGAGCTTGTAGAGGAAATAAAACGGTTGGCTAGATTTGGCCGGCATGAGGAATGTGTGCCGCTATTTGATGAACTAAAGAAAAAGACATTGCAGGATCGTTGTGTGGAACAATTTATGTTACATAAGGAGGCGACAATCAAAAAGAATACAAAGCAGATTGACGAAGCAGAGCATTGGAAGAATCAAAAAGAAGCGTTACACAAGACGGTACCATTGTGTGAGCCGGGAAAATTAAAGAATTGGGTATTTACAAGAACAGAAGCAATGATTGTTAATGCGTTGTCATATGGTTGTAAAAAGACAGGTAATGTGTTAAAAACAATAGACTGGCTAAAAATATTAAAGGAATATTATGAGCAACGACCATTTGGAGTACATCATTATATTAGAGGGTATGAGCTTACACTATGTAATTTGGCGAATATATTGGATCAGACACAGGAGTATGAAGCAGCAATTGGGTGTGAAGATATAGCAATTCGACTTGCACTTGAGGCAGACAAGGCAAATGTGTTGGGATTGACAACATATGGAAGAGGCTGGAATATGGAGCGGTTATGGCAGGAAGGAGATTATACAAAAGAAGACAGCCGACCTTATGTCAGGGCGGCTGTAATATTGAATCGCATATATGCAAACGACGCTACTGTTGCGTATATGGAAAAGTATTGGAAACGCTATTATGAATAATTAGCCTTCAAAAATATCATTTTCAAACTCAACTCGTGTATCGGTATCCGGAGGCAAGATGGTGGGATTCTCCAATGCTGTCGTGCTCAGGACAGCAAGTGTAAGAAGTAATGCGGATAATAATTTGATTAATTGTTTTTTCATGATTTATTTTCTCTCTTTCTCTTATGATGATATGGCTACTATACAATAAGAAAAAGAATAAGACCATAACAAAAGTGGCACAAAATTTTAAAAATATTTTGTGCCACTTTTGTTATGGTCTTATGAAAAAGAAAGCTTATAATGAAAGCAAGCTTAAGCGAAAAACAAAAGAAAGGAAGAACTGATAGAATGAAAAAATTACATGTTTGGCTTTTGTTATGTTGTATTTTTGTTTTCGGTACGGCTTGTGGTAAAAACCAAGCCCCCCCTGCAACTCAGTATTCCGATGAAGAACTCAAAATCATCAGATTAGCTTCTTTGTATTATGATTACATTTCTACCGTAGGCGAAAATATAACTGAATGCACTTTTGTATCTTCAACGGGTGAAACAATAACTTTATCCGAAATTGCTACTGTAATTGAAGCAAACCCATGGCTGTCGGAAATAAATTATAACGCATTGGAACCTGTTGTTGAAGGAGATTCTTGGAACTATTATATTGAAGAATAATTTTCAATATATTGTACTAAAACATAATATTAAGGGTATATACTGACCTTGGCAAAATGGAGGAAAAGGCATATGAAAAAAATGGTTTTCTTGCTTATGTTATTCATAGGTGTATTGTTCTGCTCTAATCCTAACGTTGCTCGCGCTGAGGAATTATCAGAAAATGAAATTTATATTGATATTGTTGAAAACGAAAGTTTCTCTGCCGAAGAGTTAAACACTTTTATGTTTTTTTTTGAATCGGAATCAACGCCTGGTTCTTTAACAAAAAATTCAAGAACAGTAAATAATTATGAAGTAAAAGAAATGTTTAAAACAATTTATATAAATACTGAGAACGATGAAGGATATCGAGTTACTTTGTACGCAATTCGGCTGTACATAAAAGCATATTTTTATCCTGATGGAAAAGTTCATATGAATTCATTTGGGTACAATTATTACATTTATGACGACGATATTGAACTGCTTTTTGAGTCACCTGAAATATATAACACAGATGGTAGTTATTCCATAGGGTCTGTCTGTTATATCCACCGCTATCGTTCTGGAAAATACAATGCACACTACTATAAAGCTACTGCAACATTAGTAAAAAATTCTACAGTGCCTGTATGCAAACTTGCCTTGCTTATATAGATATCATGCTTGTTTCCTGATGTAGTCCGGTGTGCTGGGTTGTATTGGAAATTCGAAAAGAGGATAAAAAACAGCTAAAGGAGTAAGAAAGTAAATGAGCATCAGCATATGGTTTTGTGAAGTATCAAAACGTATGCTGATGCTTTTTGTGTGTGCAATAAGGCAGTTGTTTGAAAATTAGAACACGTCTACTTCTTAAACGCCTTAATCGGAGTCTCCTCTACATGTCCAATCGTCCGTAAGAATGCCTTGAAATTCTCAATTGCCTGATAAAATCTCTTATACGCAGCGAGCGTTAAGTCAAAGTGACGCAGGGCCTCTTCGCGGTTGCCTGCTTCCTGTGCCTGCCAGGAATCGGTAGCATGTTTATGTAAGTCGTCGTGACACTTCTTTAATTCGTTTAACTCGCGGCTTGTGGTGATGCGTGTATCGGTCTGTGCGGCAATCCACTTGCCGAGCTTGCAGCCGGTGTTGTTGTTTACCTGCTCAAGCTTCAGATGTTCAAAGCCTGCAATGTTATTGTAAATTCTCCAGGTGAGAATGTGGTGGTCAATCTGGAAGACACGAATCCAGTCCTGCATGGTGAGGTCAGAAAAACCTCTTGCCATATCGCCTCTTGCACTGTCTACATAACGGCTGATGCTGTGGAGATGGTCTCCGGTAGCCAGACAGTCACGCTCCAATACTTCGTAGCTGGCGGCCATGGATTCGATGGACTGTACAAAGCGGTTAGTAACATCTGTCTGGGTATTCACTGCATGGAAGATGTTCTCCAAACGATTGTTGATGTGGTCCATGTGGCTGCTCATGTTATGGATGTCTTCTACGGACTGGGAAACCTTTGCATTGCCCTCTTCAAGATGAGCGGTCGTAGAGTCGACTAAGGTTCTGAGCTCGGCAAGACTTTCCTGCAACTCAGTCACATAAGCAACAACGGTTTCTGCGGACTGACCGGTATTGGTGGATAAGTCTTTCACCTGATTTGCGACGATGGCAAAACCGCGTCCGGCTTCTCC
>CAZIQL010000006.1:58913-71897 GCA_964541485.1 uncultured Lachnospiraceae bacterium | reverse complement strand
GTTTATGGTATCGGCAATTATGATTTTGGTACTTGCATGGTCCTTAAGCGGTGTCTGTGGAGATATGCTTGGCACCGGAGAATTTGTCAGCGGTCTTGTTGCAGAGGCAGGGGGAATTCTCAATCTGTTACCGGCAATTGTATTTGCAGTGGCAGCCTTCCTTTCGTTTTCCATGGGAACAGCGTGGGGCACATTTGGTATTTTGATTCCGATTGTTTCCATGATTTGTGACAGTGAAGCGGGGGCACTGATGCTCATTCCGGCACTCGGTGCGACACTTGCAGGTTCTGTGTACGGAGACCATTGTTCTCCGATTTCTGATACGACGATTCTTTCGTCTGCCGGTGCAAAGTGTGAGCATATCCGTCATGTAGAGACCCAGATTCCGTATGCAACATTTGTGGCTGTAATTTGTTTTATCGGTTATATTATCGCAGGCTTTGTAAGAAATCCATGGATTACGCTTCTTTGCTCTGTGGCAATGTTGTTCGGAGGACTGTTCCTTGTGAAGAAATTCTACGATAGAAAACAGGCGTAAATACAAAGGCGAGGCTGTTGAACCAGCCTCGTTTTCCTTACAATCCGGGAAAACTGAGAAGGGAAAGAAACATATGGGGAAGATAAAAAATCCGGAAGGCTGGATGACAAAGCCGATAGAAAGAGGAAGCTATTGGAGCTATTTTGTCGGTCAGAATATTTACTACAATTTGACGGCGGCGTTTATTACAACGTATCTTGCAATGCAGGGCGTGTCTCTTGCCAAGGCAGGTATCGTTTTATTATTGGTAAAGGTTTGGGATGCTGTCAATGACCCGCTGTTTGGTTACATCTTTGACAAGGTCAAATTTAAGAGCGGAAGGAAGAGCATTCCCTGGCTTCGCATTGCAGTGTTGTTTATTCCGTTTGTGACAATTGCAGTGTTTGCTATTCCATCGGGACTTTCTGAAACAGGGAAGCTTGTCTGGTTTGGAGTTGCTTATATTTTGTGGGATTCTGTATATACCCTGACGGATGTACCGGCATATTCCATGTTGACTACCATGACGGACAATTTGCAGGAGCGTGGCACATTGCTTGCGATTAACCGTATTTTTTCCGGTGTGGGCGGAGCACTTTACAGTGTGGTGCTTACCTTTTTAATCAGCGAGACAGTGGGACTTAGCGTTACCTGGTCTGTAGTGATTTTGTCTGTATTCAGTGCACTTACAATGGTGCCGCTTTGTATTTTTGGCAAGGAGAGGAATTATAAGCCGGAGCAGGAGGAAGAAAATTTTTCTATCCGGCAGATGATTTTCTATTTGATAAAGAATAAGTATCTGCTGATTTATTATGGCGGCTATTTTGCCACGGATGGGTTGAAAACCTCGGGTGCGGTAGCGCTCTTTGCAGCATTTTATCTGTTTGGCAGTGCAAATTTTAACATTGTGCTTTCGGCTGTCGGGATGGTACCGGGATTTTTAGTGGCTCTTATGATGCCGATGCTGATTCGCAAATTCGATAAGTTTAAGATGCTTGTCTGGTGCAATATTGCCAATATTGTGCTTGGCCTTGTGATTTATTTTGCCGGTTGGGAAAACCGGATTTTCTTCCTGGTGATGACGGTAATCCGAAGCATTCCGCTGAGTATTGCCGGAAACCTTTACTTTATGTTTACGCCGGACTGCGCCGAATACGGGCAGTACAAATCAGGAATTTCCGCAAAGGGAATTACGTTTTCTATCCAGACCTTTACGGTTAAGATTACGTCTGCGGTGGCAACGTCGCTGGCGCTGTTTTTACTCGGTTTGTTCTCCTGGGTCAATGTTGAGGCAGAAAGCTTTGCCGAGCTTGAGGCCATGGGCGTTACCCAGAGTCCGCTTGCCATGCAGGGGCTTTGGTTTGTGTATGCGTTCATGCCGGTGATCGGTTTGATTATCAGCGCAATATTCTTTGCATTCTATAAGCTGAATGATGCGGATGTGCAGATTATGGCAAAGTGCAACGCAGGCGAGATTACGAAAGAAGAAGCGCAGGCGCAGTTGTCGAGGAAGTATTAAAACCTGCTACAGGAGTAAAAAACTCTGTAGTAGGTTTTTGTTTGTAAAGTACTATGCCTCAATCCTTCCATCGGCAATTGCTTTCTGCACCCATAGCTGCAGCGAATCAATAGCCATCGCTATCTGCGATAACTGTTTTTGGATTTTTTCGAAGTCTTTCATTTCGTCATCGGAAATCACGCCGTCTACGGTGATTTCAATTAAGCGGTTCTTCTCTTTCTCAAGAGAGTTGAGGGATGCCAGCATTTCTAATGTAATCTGTGATAATTCCTTAAACTTTACTTCCGGGACATATTCCTGACCAATCGGACATTCGTGGGAACAGTAGTAATTACAAAGGGATGGATTACGGTAGCAATCCGCCATTGCCAGAATTTCTTCCGGGTGAGGAAGTGATTTCTCGTGTTCAATTCGTTCAATCCGGTCGGATGAAATAAAATCTAAAGCTTCTGCAGCTGCTTCGCGGGTGAAACCGGCAGCTTCGCGGCTGGTCTGGTAAATGTTTTTGTTTTCTTTGGTGGATTTCTTTGCCATTTGAATGATTTCTCCTATTGAATTCCCATGATAGTTATCTCGCGTTTTTTGCGGAAATAGCACCTCTTAAGTCGCACTTTTTCAGGTGTTACCCACAACGCCTTTATTATATACTGAAATTACAAAAGAGAAAAGCAGAAAATAAAAAAAGCAGGGAGAAAAATGTTCATGAGTGTGAGAGAACGGATTATGATTTGCAGGGTTGTGGAACGAATAGAGAAACAGAAAAGCTACAGCAGGAAATTGGGGCTTGAAAATAAATCAACTTATCACGGCGAGCCGGTCGACAGGATAGAAAAGGGAGCAAGGTCAAGGAAATTTTGACAACACAGGAGAGGAAGGAAAGCAAGATGACAGAACGCGACATTAAGGAATTTATCAAACGAATGGGAATGATAGGAGACGTTTGGGAGGCAGAGGATGTCGAATGTGTTTATGGAGGCTATCATCTTGAGGATGCGGTTCGTGAGAGGACGGCAGCAGTCGAACGGTTCGCCGCTGTGATAGGGACAAGGGAATAGGAGAGTGACAAATAGGAAAGGGGAGTGCGAGCGCGCGCTCCTTTTTTCTACGCCCAAAGCAGCGCGCACGAGCACTCCCCGCCCAAACACATCGGCATGTCGCGTAAGCGATATGCCGATGACACGATGCTACACTCACCAAAGATTTTACAAGACAGGAACGAGAAAGTGTGATATACTAAAAGGTAAGGTTTACACAACCAAAAGATATAAGCTATGGAGGGTAAAAATGAGAAAGAGAAAATTCACGGGTTTTTTAGCCTTAACACTTGTGGCATCCATGCTGCTGGCACCAATGGGAATGACGGCACAGGCAGAAGAGACAGAGGAGAGCGTGATTGCACCATATGAGGCGGTATATGGGTATTTTGCGGATACATACAGAAGTAATGCGACCTCCAATACCACACCGGAAACGAATCCGACCATTGGTATATTGTCGGAATTCAATAAATTGTGGAGAGCGGGTAGCAGTTGGAACAACGGAACTATCCTGAATGAAACGATTATTCGTCAGAATATTGAAAAATCTTATGAGATTGCGCTTGCGAGAACAGAAGAGGAAGCGCAGAGAGCATATGAGATTGAGACCGGGCTTGCACAGCGTATTTCGTTTGAGGGCATCGGTGAGTACAAGGATATATTGATTGAACTTTCCGGCATTGGTACCAATGAGACACAGTGGAGTCCGAAGAAGGGAGACAATTATCCGTTGTTTGCCACAGCGCATATTGTGCGTTTTATGCGTTCGGTAACGAATGTGTCAACGACACCGGCAAAGAATTATTATTCGTTTCCAAGACCATACCGCTGGAATGTAAATACAATAGAGGTCATTACATCCGGTTATGAAGCTTCGATTCTTCCGGAGATTGAGAACATCGGACATTCCATTTTCTTAGATGAAGCATCTACAAGCGGTGCGGGTTTTCCGAGCGGACATACCAATGCGATTTTCCTGACCAGCTATGGGTTGGCATACGGCTTCCCGTGGAAATTCCATGAGATTATGATGAATGCGGCAGAAAGCGGTAATTATCGTATTATTGCCGGTGTTCATTCCTGCCTTGATGTCATGGGTGGAAGAATGACGGCAACAGCAATGGCTGCATCTATCTTTGCGGATAAGGAAGACGGAAATTACCATGTTATGCCGGATGCTTATAATGCGGCATATGAAACCTTGTTTAAGGATGTCATTCCTGAGGTGGCAACGATTGCAGATTACGAAGAGTACCAGAAGAATTTAGAACTGTTTACTTATTATCTGACCTATGATTTTGACCAGATAGGTGATACAACGCTTGCTATGAGAGTGCCAAAGGGTGCAGAATCGGTTCTTGAAACAAGACTTCCGTATTTGACCGATGAGCAGAGAAGATATGTTATTTATACAACGGGACTTCCATCCGGATATCCGCTTCTTGATGATGCAGAGGGCTGGGGTCGTGTGAATTATTATAAAGCTGCAGCCGGTTATGGCGCGTTTGTTACGGATGTTGTGGTGAACATGGATGCATCCTTGGGCGCATATAACGCATCGGACAGCTGGTTGAATGATATTTCCGGTGGCGGCAGTCTTACTTTGCAGGGGACCGGAAGACTGGCACTGGTGGGTAAGAATACGTTTACCGGTGGTGTAAATGTAGAAGGCGGTGAGCTTGTGATGGTATCGGATACCGCACTTGGTACAGGTAATGTAAAGGTCACCGGGGGCGTATTGTCTGAGACAGTAGACGGCGTTGCAATGATCGCAGGCGATTTTGAGCAGACGGGCGGAACGTTGAAGCTGACGGTAGACAGTGAAGACGATGTACTGAATATTGCAGGAAATGCGACGCTTGGCGGCAAGCTGATGATTGAAGTTGCAGAAGGTACAGAACTTGTCAGCGGAATGACAGTCTTGAGTGCAGGTTCTCTGACAGGAAGCTTTGACAGTGTGGAAATTGTGGGAGCAGCAGAATACAAAGCAGAGATTCAGGGCAGTGCGGTTGTTCTTGTAAAGCAGGAACAGGCAAGTGAACCTACAGGAGAACCAACCGAGGCGCCGACACAGACACCGGATGTAAATGAGCCGGCAGGTAATTCTTCCATGATTTATGTTGTAATTGCAACAGTTGCAGTGGTGGGTATTGCAGTATTTGGTGGCTTGAAATTAAGGAGAAGAGGATAAGAGCAAGGAGAGTGGCAGAGATTTGATATGACAAGATTAAACTAGGCGGAAAATTTTCTCCGCCTAGTGAATGCTTGTGATTAAATTAGATGACGTGCTCTTTCTTTTGTTAAATTCTAATTACAAATTTTTCAGTATTTACAATTTCCTGATTGTGTGTAACCATAATCACAGTTTTTCCCATATCATTCAAATCGTGTAAAATCTGCATTACAATTTTGCTGTTGACCTCGTCTAATGACCCTGTTGGTTCATCTGCAAGAATCAACGAGCATTTCTTTATCATCAACCTGGCTAATGCAACTCGTTGTTGCTCTCCACCGGATAACTTATAAACCTTCTTGTCTATTTCCTTTATGAGACCAACCTTTTCTAATGCATCTTCGATAGAAGTCTCTGACCTTCCATTTTTTTTGATGATATCTAAATTTTGTTTCACAGTCTTGTTTTCGAGCAATGCGAAATTTTGAAATAAAAAGCCGACGGTATTTCTATAATACATGCTAAGGTTTTTTGTCTTGCATAAATTGATTCCATCAATAGAAATCTCACCTTGATCCGCTTTTTCAATTCCTCCTATGAGGTTTAAAAGAGTTGTTTTTCCACAACCACTTGCGCCGCTTATAATGACAAAACTTCCGGTAGGGATTGTTAAATTATAATTTTCAAACAAAACCTTATCATCATATGCCTTACACAAATTTTTGATTTCAATCATAAGCAGCCTCCTTTCAAAATCTTATGAATATTTTCTTTTTCTACCTTTGTTATATTTCCACAGAGGATTAAGGTCTCAAATGCTATAAGAAGTACCCCGATAATTCCACTTAATCCCGCAGAATAAATATCTGTTATCAGTCCTAAAATACTCAATGCGGTAATTATTAAAGAATCAGATAACAGACTAGCCACAAACAACTTTTTATTTCTATCAAAGATAGAATATCCAGAGATCTTTTTTAGCGAAATCTCCAGCGAGTGAATACGATATTCCATCGAACTGATTGAGATGACGATGGCAACATCCAGCAACAAAACAATCACACATAATGAACTTAGAAAACTTACCAGTTTAACAATGAAATTCTTCTGATAAGTGTAGTATTCATTCACATTTGTTGTCACAGTCTCAAAACCGGATACTAATTCAGTATAATCTGTTACGATGTTTTCAAATTCCTCTTGCGAAACTCTAAACATGATTTCATTGCTTGCATAGCGTTGAAGAGAGGCTCCGTCAAACTTTACGTTACTATTGGTTTGAAATATGACAACCGGATTGGTGGAATCCTTTATCCCATAAACATCACTTGAAGCAATATACGAAAAAACCTGCCTTTCGTCGTATTCTATTACCTGTATGTTTAATTCGGTTACAGTATTCTCGATAAAGCTTGACATGCTAAGCAATGCCATTTCTTTTTCTCCTGTTAATGACAGATTTTTATGTATAAAAATAATGAAATCTACGGTGTCATTAGTGTCTGGAAGCATGTCTGAAAAACCCTGCAGCATGTCTTTGGCATTATTATTTAGCAGAATGTAATCCGTTTTGTCATCCAAAATGTTAATGCAAAGGATGGGATTGATTCTGTCATATTTATTTGCATATACGTTATTCCAGAAGGCTTCTTCATTGCTGTAATCTCCGGAACCTGTATTCCTTAAATTAATATAAATGCAGTCTTTATACGGTTCTATTAATTCATCATCTGAAAGAGCATTCCAATGAATACTACTTAGATTTGTACTTAATGTCACTATTGTTAAAGCAGTTACTATTATTTTTGTAGCATACAGTAAGTTTAGTACTCCTTTGGACTCGTTAGCATTAGCAAATGCCATTCTCATATCATAGCGGCAAAAGGTCAGGTAAGGTAGTACCGAAAGAAGTATACCAACGGAATAAACCATCAGCGCTAAATTGTGTTCATATTCTCCTGAAATGTATTGATATATAAAAAGGCGAGCAAAACAATAGACCAATGTGTACATTGCTATATCGGAAAGAACAGATTTAACAATAATCCTCCTTACGTCTTCGCCTAAAGATACTCGTATCACTACCTCTTTTTTTCGTCGCAATACTTCGATACAGCTCATTACAATTGCTAAGAAATCTATCATCAACCAAACAATAAGAATCATATCTTTTTCGGTGGCTTCTGTATATTTTGGATAGCCTACATCGTATTTATCTACTATTTCTTCATATATTTTAAGAATATCCTTTTGGTTACCGATAAAGCTTAGACGATTCTGAGAATTTCCATTCAGGGATATCAATTCAGACAGACTATGGTATTTGACTTCTGTAGTTCCGTTTAGTAAAGAAGTATATTTCTGTTCTGCTATATTCATAGTTCGATAAAGAGTGTCTTTTACAGACGGTTCATTACCAAATATAGTTAGACTTGTCTTATAATTGCTCTCCATTTGTATATGTGTTGAAAAAAGCGATACCCCATATGTTTGTGCAACATTAGAAACTTCTGACAAAAAACTCTCTAATTCGTTTTCGGAAACATTGTACTCCATGGATAAGTAATATGACCTGTCAAAGTTCCATAACTGGGTCTGAAATACTTCTGCTTGCAATATAAATCCAAATATTAAAGCAAAAAAGATAATGATGCTTCTAACTACTTTCATCTATTCTAACTCCAATTTCCATTTTTTGTTGGCTTTGTCATATAATATTTCTATTATCTCACTATTTTTTGTTACAACTTCCTGATTACGAGAATCCAATGGTGTCTGTTTGCTACTTAATTCAATTTGAAAGGTTTCTCCGTTTTCGGAAGTTAAAATAACCCCAGTTTCTTTGTGAATGCCAAATATACCGTACCATATTATTAGGGCATGGTCAATATTTTTCTCGGACACCGCCAAATTTCCATTCCAGCACAAATAGGTAGGTTTATTTACACTGTATTGATACTCTTCTTCATCTACAAAAATCTTTATACCTGAATCAGCTATTTCCGGAAAGCCGTTTTCGCAGGATGCATAAATTCTATAAGTTCCAAAATACCTCCTTATAAAGGATGAAGCTGGTATAGACCAGCTTCATATACCATTTTCTTTGATTACTCAATGGCCGAATATCTTATGCAAAGTTCCTTCTTAGAAACAGACAAGTATAATCCTGCTGTCAGGAGAGCCAGTACAACCTCCACCAATGCAAGGTACAAGGTCAGGTTGTCCGGTCTTAGTACAACAGTGAGTGCAATCGGAACGATGACAGCAACCATGCCTCCGAGCATGGAAACAAAGACAGAGGCGCTTTGTTTGACAACACGCGTTTCGTTTTCCCAGTTAAGAAGCGGGAACAATAGGTTGACAAAGAGGCCGAGCACCACATCAAATACAAGATAAATCAGCGGAAGCAAAATATAATGGAGCATCATCTGGCCCGATGGCTTTACAAAAATCAGAAGCAAGAGGACGGAAACTACATAAAACGGTGCTGCCACCATCAGATTCCATAAAATTTTAGCATCATAAATGTCCTTTGCACGAAGCGGTAATACCTGAAACTGCCAGTATTGTTTTCCTTCCATGGAAATACTGCAGGAGGTAAGATTCATCATGCAGAGCGGAAGTGTTAGGAAAAACGGTAGCAATTGTTCAAGCAGAGGAGTGAACTCTCCGGGCAATTCAAGTGAACCGGTCAGAGTATCTACTCCGGCAATGCCAACTCCTGCCGCCAAAAGCACGGCAAGTACGTAGCCGACAATTGTGTTCGTTACATACAGGCTGGAGGAAAAGTAAAGCTTGGCTTCTTTTTTGCAAAGTGACCATAAGATGCCGGAGGATTCCAGGTGGTCGACCTTATAGTTCTGTTTTGCAGAAACGGCATTGAGTCGTGTACAGATGTCCTGATGGAATTTGCCAAGCAGTGCAATAAATAAGGTGAATACAGCAATCGGCAGCAAAAGCAGTGGAAGCAGGGAAAGAAAATTTCCCTGCAAGGCTTTAAAATACCAGACGGCTGGAGGGAAAATACTTCCCAGTGTTCCGGTAAGGGTAACCGCAAGATTGCGGAGTGCTTCTTCTGAAAGTTCCTCCGCCTGTTCACCGAAGAACATACTTCCACCCAGAACACCGACCACAAGCAGCACCATAAGCAGGGTTTCTACCAGAGTTTTACTCTTCATACGGGAGCTGATTGACTTAATCAGTGCGGCAATGACAGAAGAGACCGTAAGCGGAAGTAACGGAGTCAGCAAAACAACCGGAAAACTAATCAGATAAAACGTGATATCCGGTTTTGCAAACCAGATATGGACAGCCATGCCGGGAAGCAGGACAAGCGTTCCGATAAGCAGATTGCTTACGTACATGGTAAAAAACCTGCTTGCCAAAATGGCGTGTCTTGAAACTGGAAGCGATACCATGACATCATAAAATTTCATGGAAAACAGGACGCTACCAGCCTTGAAAAATGAAAGCATCACCATAACGAGGCTGACTAATGTGTATAAGTAAACTGGTACGATTTCACCCACGCCGAGAAAATGCAGACCATAGGCTAAACCACCCACATACAAGATAACCATGGCAAAAACCATCAGCCAGGCAACACAGAGTCCTGCGTAGCGCAGCTTCTTTCCTTGGTCTTTGGTGAAACGGACTTCGTTAATCCCAAAAAGATTCTGCAGCTGGAGCTTGGCTAATAAAACAACCTGCTTTAGCATTCTTTGGTCACCTCCATAAAGACGGATTCTAAGGAGGCTCCTCCCGTCAATTCCTTTGTATCCCCGGCAGCAATCAGTTCACCGTTCCGGATAATTGCCACCTTGTTGCAGAGCTTTTCTGCAACATCCAGGACATGTGTGGAAAAGAAAATGGCAGTGCCTTCTTTGCAGAGGGCATGCATTTTATTTTTGAGTGTCAGTGTTGCCTTTGGGTCAAGCCCGACAAACGGTTCGTCCAGAATAAGCAGCATTGGCTTGTGGATGAGAGCGCTGATGATGGCGAGCTTTTGCTTCATGCCGTGGGAATACGACGAAATCAAATCGCCAAGTGCGGATTCAATTTCAAAATCACCGGCTTCCTTTCTGATTCTTTCCTTGCGTTCTGCTGCGGTAAGTCCAAACACATCAGCAATGAAATTTAAATACTGGATGCCGGTTAAGTAGTCATATAAATCCGGATTGTCCGGAATGTATGCAGTGATTTGCTTGCAGGCTAACGGCTGTTCTTTGACGGACATGCCATTAATGAAAATTTCACCCTCATCAAAATCGTGGATGCCGACAATGCATTTGATGGTGGTGGTTTTTCCGGCACCGTTGTGACCGATGAATGCACAGATGTCGCCGGCATTTACAGTGAGGGACAAATCAGAAACGGCTTTTTTACCGCCTTTATATGTTTTGGTAAGATGAGTAATGTTTAACATAGCGAAGTCTCCTTATGTTGTTTTTTCGTGATAAATCTCCACACAAAATCCGGTATGACCGCAACAGGTACAGGTAAGCTTCCTGGTAGTCGGTGTATGCGATGCCCAAAATGCGGATTTAAAGGTCGGTCGGAACACTTCGTGGCATTCCGGACAAAGGTAAGAAATCTTTTTAAAGTACAGCCATGTAATACCAGACGCCAATAAAAAGATGACCGGAATGCAGGCAACGTACGGAATCCAGTTTCCGGTAAAAATCCATAGGAGAAGTGTACCGGTTTCCAAGATTTCCAAAAGAATTGCCTGAAGTAGCATCTGAATGCGGATTTGCCGCAATTTCTTCTTACTTTTCATGATTGTGGCTACGTCGCCGATAGCGTTTACGGAGAAACGGTTTAAGGTTTTTAAGCCCTGTTCCAGTTCGAAAATCAAATGTAATTGTTTTTCGCGTTCTTCGATTTCTTCCTTTAGAACTGTAGACTGTTGCTCTAAAAGAATAGATATAACTTTTTCCGGATGTTCTTCCTTTAACAGTTCGCTGATGGTGTTAATCGGGAGACCGATATCGCGCAAAAAGCAGATGGTTTTCATGAGTTTGATATCATCTCCGGAATACAGTCGTCGGCCGCCTTCGCTTAGTTCGCTTGGAACCAGAATGCCGCGGGTGTCGTAATACTGTACGGTTCGAACAGAGACTCCGCAGAGTTTTGCGACCTCACCGGTAGTATATAGATTGGATGTTTCTATTCTATCGGGCATAGCACTTTCACCTCCTTACGTCTGTGAATATAGCACATGACGCAGCGTAATGTGCAACCCCTTACGCAGGGGAATCTTTTGATTTTGCTCTATTTTTGACGTAAACCTGTCAAAAATATGCCTACTAATTATATTATATTTTTTTTGAGGGAGATTGCAAGTAGACATATTTTAGAAGCAGTATCGCTGTGAAATGTTACAAAAATATTGCAAAATAATTAAATCGATAGTACAATATAGGTACAATGTACTAGTTGTTTCCAAGGAGGGAAACGAGGCTGAACCAAGGATAAGGACAGGGAGGTTTGTTGTTATGAAAAAAAGAATACTTGCTGTGCTTCTGGTAGTAGGGATGCTGGTGACGATGTTACCTACAATGAGCGCCTGGGCAGCAGACATGAAAAAAGGGTCAAGCGGAAAAGAGGTAACGAGGCTGCAGCTGGATTTGACGTTCTTAGGTTATTCCACAGGTGGAGTGGATTCATCGTTTGGAAATAAAACGCGGAACGCTGTGTTGCAAATGCAGAGAGAACTACAGGTGGATGCCGATGGTATCGTGACAAATTCCCAGTGGGAATTTGTCCAGGAGACCGTGATGGATGTCCAGCGTTATTTAAAGGAAAAGGGATATTACTCAAGCAGCATTGACGGTATCAGCGGAACCGGCACTCAAAGTGCACTGATGCAGTGGCAGAAAAAGAACGGTTATACACAGGATGGCATCCTGAGTGTTGATATAATGAAAAAAATGCTTGCTGATGATGACGTAAAGATAGAGCTTGATGCCCTGGAGGAATGGGTAGCCAGAGTGGAAGGTACCTATTCGGAAGCAAAGGAACCGGAGCCGGTAAAAGAGACCGTGAAAGAAACGGTAAAGGAGCCGACCGGCAAGGACGATGCAGCGTATGTGCAGAAGAGACTGGATGAACTGCTTTCTGTTTTGGAAGGAGAGTATTTTACCGTATCGGGAGAAGCCTGCTATGCATACAGGGATGAAAATCAGCATTCCTGTGAAAACTGTGTCAACATCAGTGTCATGGCAAGAAACTGGTTTAAAGACCTCTTTGGGGAAATTCATTTCAGTAACTTACCAAGGCAGCACTATAATACTCAGATGATCAGTAACGTTGGCGGATCGGACTTGGGTTTTACAATGTTTGCCCAGTGGTTTGTATATGCTTCCGCGAACACACAGAAAGTAGATTGTAAGAAAGTAGCGGATGGAAAATTTACAAAGGAATTTGTTGAGAAGAATGTTCAGCCGGGTGATGTGCTTCGTATCGGAGAAATGCATTCGGTGATTGTATATGAGGTAAATGAGAACTCGGTGACTGTTGTGGATTGTGATGGTAAGAGTTCTGATTTAAACTGTGTGGTAAGAAAGAGAGAATTGCTATATGACGGTATGTACCAGGAAATGTCTGTTCTTGTGGATCGTGTGACAGATGCAGACATTACAGTCAAGAGTACGCAGTTTTTTCATCAGATGAAGGAGGGGGTAATTACACCGACACCGACACCTACAGCCACACCAAAGCCAACGTCAACACCGAC
>CAZIQL010000006.1:0-58813 GCA_964541485.1 uncultured Lachnospiraceae bacterium | reverse complement strand
TAATTACACCGACACCGACACCTACAGCCACACCAAAGCCAACGTCAACACCGACACCAACGGCGACACCAAAGCCAACGGCGACACCAAAGCCAACGTCAACACCGACGCCAACGGCGACACCAAAGCCAACGGCGACACCAAAGCCAACGGCAACACCAAAGCCGACGGCAACGCCAACACCGACAGCTACACCAAAGCCTTCTTCAACCGACCAGATTACAGTGCAGGAGAAGCTGGATCATTTGCTTGAAAAGCTGGGAGCAGATGATGGAACGGCATATTTTACTGTGAACAGAAAAGCATGTAGCTCTGTCAGAAAGAGCTCACATGGATGTACGAATTGTAATGTGGCGGATATTGTACAGGCATCCTGGTTTAAAAATCTGTTTGGAGATGTGAATGTCAATTACTTCCCGACACATGATGTAAATTCCAGCAGACGTGCCTACCATGGAAAATCCTGTTTCGGTTTTGCCTGTTTTGCACAGTGGTATTTGTTTGCGGACAGTGCAGATGAAGATGTCATTGGACAGAGGGTAGCTACAATTAAATTTAATAAAGCAAATGTGCAAAAGTATGTATTACCGGGAGATGTAATCCGTGTTAACGGACACTCGGTTGTAGTGTACTCGGTAGAAGAGGATGGTATTGTGGTAGTGGATTCGAACTGGAATACCGGCAACCAGTTAAACTGTGTAGTACAAAAGCACCTTATCAAATACACCAGTTCTTACGTATCGGGTTATACAGCGTATGTCAATCGGCCGACAAAGGCTTCTACGTTAGGAAAAGGCATGGCAGGATCATTTGATATGGATTAAATTTAAAAGGACCGAAGGAGCAGCAGCTCTCCCTCGGTCCTATATTTTATGATATAGGAGAAAGTGTCCTATATCTTGTTTTAGGCGGTTGCTTTATCAGCCACCCAAATTACGTAAAAATTCTTTTTTCTTCTCCTCGGCATAAGCGCCTTGATAAATACCGTCACGAAGCTTAAGAAGAGCCGTATCTTTGAATTCTATCCAGCTTTCACCCTCATGGTTTACAAGAATCGGATAATACAGGATGCCGTTCTTTTCTGCGGCATCCAAATCGCCCGGTGCATCACCTACCATCAGCACTTTGTCAAGGTCGTAGCCGAACTTTAACATTTCGCTGATGCAGTGTGCTTTGCTTCCGCAGTCCTGTGCCAAAACGATGTCCACGTGTTCAAGCAGTCCATGTGTTGTCCACTCCTCATCTACGGCATCACGGTTGGCGCTGGAGACAACGGCAACATCTGCGAAAGTATGCGCTGCGGCAAGACCATCCCTGGCACCCGGAAACGGAATTTTTAATTCCTCAGGGAGAGCAACGATACTTGCATTGACTGCCTTGCTCCAGGAAAGTGCTTTTTCTAAGCATTTTTTTCCGGATGGATCATTACACTCTGCCGCGGCCTTTGCAACGCCGTCATTGGAAAGCGCCGGAGCATGCTCTGACCAGTCGATGAGCGTTTCCACACCCTCAATCGGTGTGTATTTATCGTTAATTTCCGATAACGCCTGTGCAAGCCCCTTGAATCGGTTGATACCACGGGTCATCTGGAACAGATTGATTTCATTCCATCTCGTCAGAATGTCATCCTTCCATTCTTCAAGTCCCCATTCTGTTACCATACACGGACCAAAGCAATGAAAGTGCTTGCAGTTCATGGTATCCATCGCACAACCGTCCGAGTCTACACACACAAGGTAGTCGTGCTTTCTTGTAAAATTATCGAATATAGACATGTGATTTTCCTCATTCTTTATTCTAATACTTTTAAATACTTTTTTGCATCGAAACCTGAAAGAAGTAACCTGACTCAGTTCCGCAATAAATCATTTACAGTCGTGTATCCCAAAGCCCACAGAAGCTGTCAATCGGATCCTTACCCTTGAAGGCTTTTGGACCGGCAACAAGTGCATCTGCGAGTGCATCCATCGTATCATCATTGCTGTCGTATGCATTGATGTAGGTACGGAGCATCGGAACGTCAGCAAGCATGGTTGGTGCGTTGACACTGATACCGATAACCGGAAGCTCATATACATACCACGGAATTTCTCCGCCGCCCTTACTTAAACCGAAGGCAGGACGACCGTTCATGACATCATACAGGGAGATGATAATATCCTGACCTGCCTTAAAGTCTTCAATCGCGTTCTTGCCCGCAAAGTATAAGTTGAGGCTTGGTCTTTCGCCGGCAGCAATCTGCTTTTTGATCTTATCAATCGGGCTTTCATAGATAAATGCATCAAAGCCCTTGGCAATCAGACGGTCACGCAGCTTTTCAGCAGGGTTTAATTTGGCACCGCCCATGCCCATTGCCATGCCCATCAGAGCAGCCATTGGCCCGTCGTAGCCCTTGACATAAACAATCATAACGCGCTTCTTTGTCTCAGGGTTCAGAGGAAGTACGCCCTCGTCCTTGTACTTAACGAGAGTGAGACAATCCTTACTGATAGCAGCGGAAGCGTCCTTATATTCCTGACTGGTAAGAGCGGCAAGTGCTTCTTCGCCCGGAACGATATCTTCCTTTGCCTTTTTGTTCAGACCCATGTGAGCCTTTAAGCCAAGGATTCTGGTTAATGCTTCGGTCATTCTCTCTTCGCTGATAACGCCGGTTTTGTATGCTTCCAGCATAGTTGCAAAGTCTTCGTCCGGATCGTTGAAGAATAAGAACATGTCACAGCCTGCATTGATGGAAGCAGGAAGCATTTCTTTACGTGTCATACGGTCGGTCATACCTACCATGTGGGAGGCGTCGGTGACTACCATACCGTTAAAACCAAGCTTGTCTCTTAATAAGCCGGTCATGATTTCAGGACAAAGAGTTGCCGGAAGCAATTCATCGTCTGTGATGTCCGGTCTTACGCCCTTCATGTAGGTACGCATCATAATGTGACCGCCCATGATAGCGTCTAATCCGTTATCAATGAGTGTCTTATAAACATGACCAAAGGAATTCATCCATTCTTCTTCGGATAAATCGTTGATGTTGTTGGAAAGATGGGCATCACGGAAATCAAGACCGTTGCCAGGGAAGTGCTTTGCCGTGCAGGCAAATCCCGGAATAGTATGAAGGCCATCCATGTAAGCCTTGCTCATTTCGGCACAACGCGCCGGATCATTACCGAAAGCGCGTCCGACTACTTCGGTATTTTCCCAGTTCATGTGGATATCGCTGACCGGAGCAAATGCCATGTTACAACCAATGGCAGCAGCCTGTTCGTTTGCCATGCGGCCTAAGTCGTGAGCGTACTGCACGTTTCCTGTTGCACCGATTTTGATACCGGAGCCAATGAACTGACCATCGCTGCAGGCACCGTTTCCGCCGGCTTCTGTGTTACATGCGATGATTACCGGAATCTTTGCATATTTCTGTAAGATGCGGTTCTGTTCCTGTACCATCTTACCCGGCATGTTGTTGTAACGGCAGCCGCCAAGGTGATACTTTTCCATGAGTTCCTTTAAGTACTCTTCGGAGTTTCCGGCGCACAGCTGGAAAAACAGCTGACCCACCTTTTCTTCGTCGGTCATGGAAGCAATCGTGCTTTCTACCCACTTGATGTCCTCATCTGAGAGGAGATAAGGTTTTGCTTTTAAATCTACCATAAGTTTCTTCTCCTTTTTCTATATAGTATTTGTATAAATTATGTTCTGCAAAACAGATTCAATGATATTTTACCAAAAAAGCAGGTCTATTTCAATGAAAGACCACTTGTTTAGAATATGTTTAGAAATTGTGCATAGGTTCAGTGTCCCGCTTCCGGCAGACAGTGCATATGAGTGACACCGAGTACGCGAAAGCCCTCTGCTCGGCCCTTGAACGAACGCAATCCGAAATCAATGGAGCGCAGCGTCAGATAAAGGCGGATGGAGTTTCCATCGGCAGAGCCTTTCGGGAACTGGCTTTGGTGACAGTCAAAGATAGCCGCCAGCTGTCTTTTTATAAAGCCGTTTGTTTTTACAAAACGGGTCGGCTTTGCGGTCATATAGTAAGCAAGAGCCTGTACGTTAGCACTTTCGGCATCGTATTGTTCCATTATGCCGTTATATGGTGCAAAGTAAGCAACCTGCCTCGCTGCATTTCCCACGTTTAAATGGTCCTTGTGACATTCGCTTGTGACACATGGGTCCGGAGCAAATATTACGTCCGGTTTGAAATCGCCGATAACGTTTGCAATGCCTTGCTCTAAATCATGCATCTCATAAAAACCACCATCCGACAATCCGAGAAAGCGCACATCTGTTACACCAAGCATGGCAGCAGAACGAATTGCCTCCTCCTTCCGGAGTTCAACCAAGGACTGACCTTTGATGCCATCTGGGGCATTGCCATCACCGAAGCGTCCGTCGGTGCAGATTAAGAAACAGACCTCCTTGCCACTCGCCGCAAGCTTTGCAACGGTAGCTCCGGCACCGATTTCAATATCATCCGGGTGTGGACCGATAAATAAGTAACGCTGATAGGATTCTATTTTTGGCAGTGGAGCCGCAAATTTTAAAATGAGTCTGGTGAGTCCCATGGCTTATGCCTCTTTCTTTGCTGCAATCTCTGCACAGATGCGGTTATATTCTTCTTCATCCAGAGTGTATTTCTTCTTATACAAGAAGTAGGAAATCAACATCAGTACACAAGGAAGCACGGTCATGCAGAGGAGAAGTCCCAAGGTCTGACTGCGTTCCACACCGCTGATGATACCTTCAATGGCTGTAAGCTTTTCTGCTTCTGTAATGGAACCGCTGGCAGCAGCGCTTTCGTAATCGGAAATCTGATTGGTATAATTGGTTACGCCGAACATCATGTAGCTAACCGAAGTAATGATGACAATCAGAGCGGAACTCATCTTGGTGAAGAATGGGCGCACGGAAGCAATGATAGCTTCTTCGCGTGTGCCGGTTTTATATTCGTTATATTCTACGGTATTGATGATGGAAATCATCATAATCAGGTAGTAGCAGTACTGTCCGAAGTTAGAGAGCATGTAACCGATGACAAGAACCCAGAAGCCTGCGGTACCTGTGACCGGACGGGATACCAGCATCAGCGCGTAACCTACTACGGAGATGATTGCCATAACAGTCATCAGAGGCTTTCTGTGCATTTTCTTTGAAATGGTTGGGTAGAAAATCATCAGAAATGCAGTGGCGGACATACCGATGGTTGTAAAAATGGAGTAAAGACCGCCATCATATCCGTATTCAAAGTAAATGTAGGTAGAACCGAGACCGCCCACTACAAGGCCGTTTCCAATCTGCTGAATCAGGAAAATCAGGGAAATCCAACGGAGTTGGTCGTTTGCCATAATTGTCTTTACAATTTTCTTAAGACCGCCGGAAGCCTTTTCGGCTTTTGCTGTTTCTCTGCGCTCTCTTACACCAAAGATAGTAAAGCATAAGAACAGCGGGGACAAAACACCGATGGCAACGGAAATCCAGGCATAAGCAGTAGAAGCACTGCCGCCAATTGTCATCTCACCGGTGGTGAGCATCGGAATCAAAATAGAAGCAAGTGTACCGCCGATACCTGCACATAAGGTGGCACGGGAGGTGAACTGGTCTCTTGCGTTTGCATCGGAGCTGAGCGCCGGAACCATGCCCCAATAGGAGATGTCATGCATGGTATATGCAATACTAAAGGAAAAATAAAAGACACCGAACAAAATGATAAAATTCCAGCCCTTTAAATTCGTCGAGAATACCATAGTAACAACTACGGAAGTAAGCAGAATACCACTAACGAGCCATGGCTTAAATTTTCCCCACCTGGTATGGGTGGTTTCAATGATGTTACCCATAATCGGGTCATTTAATGCATCAAACACACGGGCAATCACCATGATTGCGGTAACGGCAGCGAGCTGCGCCGGAGTGAGGCCCTTCGTAAATAAGATGTACGTCAAAAGAAAGTTGGTGACAAGGCAGTACACCATGTCTCTTCCGATGGTGCCCAGAGGGAACATCAGCAGGTTCTTTTTCCTAGTGTTTAAATCTTCCATATGTAAACCTCCAATTGTATTGTTCTTTAGACAATTATAGCATAGAAAAGGGCGGAATAAAAGGAAGAAATCTGAGTGAAAGAGGAGAATAGAGAAAGAGACCGTCAGGGGAATTATGGATGTTACCCTACGGTCTCTTCGGATATATTTCTTTTTGGCTTAGTTGGCTAAAGCTTCGTTATACGCTTTTCTGACAGCAATCGCTAACTGGTCCGTGCAGGAGGTTGGGCGTCTGCCGCAGGTGTTTCCAAGCAGCTTTTCTTCGATTTCTTCTACAGTTGCACCTTCAAGGAGCTTGGAGATTGCCTTTAAATTTCCGTTGCAACCGCCGTAAAACTCGATATTGTGAACGGTGTTATTTTCCAGATCGAAAGAAATAGACTGTGAGCAAGTATTCTCTGTCTTATATTCGTATCGCATTATAAGCACTCCTTAATCTTTTCACTCAGCTTCTTCATGTCGGTAGGCTCGAAACGGGCAACAATACAGGAAATTAAAAATATTTTTATTTTTTGGAACGCTTGTGGAACTCTGTTGGAATATTTAGGGAACAGTGCGTTGTTATAATGATTGCCGGCAAGTAAAAAAATATATTTGAAAAAATGATTGGAGGAAAAAATTATGTATTTTGATGTTATCGCGAAAATTGTTGCAGAACGTACCGGTTGTGATGTGGCTACCGTAAAGCCGGAGAGCAGATTTGCGGAGCTTGGTATCGATTCCCTTGATACGGTAGAGCTTTTGATGGCTCTTGAGGATGAAATCGGTATCGAAATCGAACTCGACCAGAAGGTAGATACCATCGACGATCTGGATAAGTTCATTCAGAGCAAGCAGGGGTAAGCCTATGATAAAGTCAGAGATTTGTGAAATGCTGGGTATCAAGTACCCGGTATTTCAGGGTGGTATGGCTTGGATTGCAGACGGTAAACTGGCCGCTGCCGTATCAGAGGGCGGCGGTCTTGGCATTATCGCAGCGGGCAATGCTCCGGGCGACTACGTCAGGGAGCAGGTGCGCATTGCCAAGTCAATGACCCAAAAACCGATTGGTGTAAATATCATGCTGCTTAGTCCATTCGCGGATGAGGTAGCGCGTATTGTGATAGAAGAAAAGGTTGAAGTGGTAACGACCGGTGCGGGAAATCCTTCAAAGTATATACAGGCCTGGAAGGATGCGGGGATCAAAGTCATTCCTGTGGTAGCCTCGGTCGCAATGGCAAAACTGATGACCCGCCTGGGAACTTCGGCACTGATTGCCGAGGGAGGAGAAAGCGGCGGTCATGTGGGTGAGCTGACGACGATGGTACTGGTTCCGCAGATTTGCGATGCGACCACACTTCCGGTCATTGCGGCAGGTGGTATTGCGGATGGCAGAGGTGTTGCAGCGGCGTGGATGCTTGGTGCGCAGGGAGTACAGATGGGAACACGTTTCCTCTCTGCTACAGAGTGCAGCATTCATCCTATTTATAAGGAAAAGATTTTAAAGGCAACCGATCTTTGTACGATGGTGACAGGAAAGAGGTTAGGACATCCGGTCCGTAGTCTGCGTACACAGTTTGCAAGAGATTACTCTAAGGCTGAATACGGCGGGGTGCCGGATGAAGAATTAGAAGCATTTGCCACGGGTGCACTTCGTCTTGCGGTACAGGAAGGCGACAATGAAAAGGGATGCTTCCTGGCAGGACAGATTGCGGCAATGGTAAAGAAAGAACAGCCGGCGGCTGAAATTATCAAGGAAGTGATGGAGGAGGCAGAGTCTATCCTCCTTAGGGTATCATCATGGGTAAATTAGCATTTGTTTTTTCCGGTCAGGGTGACCAGTACACAGGTATGGGAAAGGAACTGGCGGAGCAGTATCCGGTTGCGGCAGCGGTGTATGCGATGTGCGACGGAATCCGTCCGGGAACCTCCACACAGTGCTTCGTGGGCACGGAAGAGGAATTAAAGGAAACAAAGAATACACAGCCCTGTCTGTTTGCAACAGAGCTTGCGGCGGCATCGGTGCTTTTGGAAAAAGGAGTCATGCCGGATGCGGTAGCAGGATTTTCACTTGGCGAAGTAGTGGCGGCAACGGTAGCCGGTATCTTTGATAAGGAAACCGGTTTCCGTCTGGTGTGCAGGCGCGGTGAGCTGATGCAGCAGGAGGCAGAAAAGTTTGATACGGGGATGGCGGCAGTGGTGAAGCTGACAGCGGAACAGGTGCAGGAGCTTTGCACAAGGTTTTCTGATGTCTACCCGGTAAACTTTAACTGTCCGGGACAGATTACGGTTTCCGGTCTTGCTTCGCAGATGGCGGAGTTTTCAGCGGTAGTGAAGGAAGCAGGCGGAAGGGCGTTGCCACTTAAAGTAAAGGGAGCGTTTCACTCTCCGTTTATGAAAGAGGCAGCAGCGCAATTTAAAAGAGAACTGGAGCAGGCCGGAAAGAAAGAGAGATGCATTCCGCTCTATTCGAACATGACGGCGGAACCATATACAGAGGATGTAACGGAGCTGCTTTCCAAACAGATTTGCAGTCCGGTGCAGTGGGAAAAGAGCATCCGTAATATGATGGCGGAGGGCGTGGATACCTTTATTGAAATCGGTCCTGGCAAGACTCTGACCAATATGATAAAGAAGATTGATACCGGGGTAGCGGTGTATAGCGTTACGGAGTTTTTATCGGAGGAAAAAACATGTTAGAAGGAAAGGTAGCGATCATCACCGGAGGCTCCCGTGGCCTTGGTGAGGCAATTACATATAAGCTGGCATCCATGGGGGCAAATGTTGCGGTCCTTGCAGTCAGTAACCCGGGGCTTGCCGAAGCAGTTTGTGAAACGTGCAGAAGAGAGTACAAGGTAGAAGCAAAAGCGTATCAGTGCGATGTGTCGGATTTTGAAGCGGCAAAAGAGGTTGTCGCTCAGGTCAAGGCAGATTTTGGAACCGTACATATTTTAGTGAACAATGCAGGGATTACAAAGGATGGCCTGGTTCTTATGATGAAGGAAGAGGATTTTGACAGGGTTCTGGATATCAATTTAAAAGGTGCTTTCAACATGATCCGTCATACAGCAGGATTATTTGTACGAAACCGTGAGGGCTGCATTATCAATATTACGTCAGTGGCAGGTCTTATGGGAAATGCCGGACAGTGTAATTATGCGGCATCCAAAGCAGGACTTGTCGGGCTCACAAAGAGTGTAGCCAAGGAACTCGCGCCAAAGGGTGTGCGTTGTAACGCAGTGGCTCCGGGCTTTATTGCAACCGATATGACGGACAATCAAACGGAGAATCCGTTACTTATGATGATTCCGCTTGGGAAAATGGGAGAAGCTGCCGACGTGGCGGATGCCGTAGGTTATCTTGCAACGGCAAAGTATGTTACGGGCGAAGTGCTCCGTGTTGACGGCGGTATTGCCATGTAAAAAAGGAGAAAGCAAAAATGAGTGAAAATAGAAGAGTCGTTGTTACCGGGATTGGTGCGGTGACACCAATCGGTAACACTACAAAAGAAACATGGGAGAGCATGAAGGCCGGAAAGAACGGTATTGCTCCCATTACACTTTTTGATACAACCAATTTTAAGGCAAAGCTCGGTGCCGAAGTGAAAAACTTTGACCCGAAGGAATATTTGGAAGTCAACGATGTGCTCCGTACGGACCGCTATGCGCAGTTTGCGGTAGCGGCAGCACAGCAGGCGGTGACCGAGAGTGGAATTGAAGGGACGGTAGAACCGGAGCGTTTTTCTGTTATGTTTGGTACGGGAATCGGCGGTATGATGACGTTTGAGACAGAGCATACCAAGCTGATGGAGAGAGGACCGCGTCGTGTGTCTTCCCTGTTTGTACCGATGATGATTTCTAACATGGCGGCAGGTATGATTGCGATTCGCCACAATTGTCAGGGCTCGGCAATGCCGGCGGTGACTGCCTGTGCTTCCGGCTCCAATGCGATTGGTGAAGCAATGAGACTGATTCGTCATGGCTATGCCGACGCGGTAATTACCGGTGGTGCGGAAGCGACGGTGACCCCGTCAGCGGTAGCAGGTTTTGTCAACATGCAGGCACTTTCCACGTCCGAAGACCCGAATGCGGCTTCCTTGCCGTTTGATGCGCGCAGAGGCGGTTTTGTTATCGGTGAGGGCGCGGTTGCCCTGGTGCTTGAGGAATACGAGCATGCAAAGGCAAGAGGGGCGAGGATTTACGGCGAGGTGTGCGGTTATGGTTCGACCTGCGATGCGCATCATATCACAGCACCGCATCCGGAAGGAAGAGGCGGCGCGAAAGCGATGGCAGATGCCATGAGAGAAGCCGGCTATACAGAAAACGACCGAGTGTATGTCAATGCACACGGAACCGGTACGCCGATGAACGATAAGATTGAAACTGTAGTGATTAAAAAGGCACTTGGAGAAGAAGCGGCAAAGAAGGCGTATGTAAGCTCCACAAAATCCATGACCGGCCATATGCTTGGTGCAGCAGGTGCGATTGAGGCGCTTGCTTGTCTGTTTGCCTTAAATGAAGGCATTATCCCGCCAACCATCAACTTAAACGAACAGGATGAGGCGTGTGATTTGAACTGTGTACCGAATACTGCAATAAAAGCAGACATTGATTTGGCGTTGTCCAATTCTCTCGGATTTGGCGGTCACAATGCGTGTCTGGCTTTTAGAAAGGTGTAAGCTATGAATGAGACAGATATCCGTAAATATGCAGGACTGATGCAGGAGCTTGGCCTGACCGGTCTTGAGATTACCGAGGACGATAAAAAGGTACGTCTGGAGCGTACGGTCCCTGCTGTGGCAAGAGAAGTGGTGACGGTAGATGCGCTTTCTGCGAATCCGGTGACCGCAGCGGCAGCTATGGCAGCACAAATGACTGCAACCAAGGAGAGCAGTGATACCATCAGCGTAAAATCCTCTATCGTGGGCGTATTTTATGCGGCACCTGCCGAAAATGCCGATCCGTATGTGACAATCGGTGACCGTGTGAAGAAGGGGCAGACACTCTGTATCGTGGAAGCGATGAAGCTGATGAATGAAATTGCGGCAGAGGAAGACGGAGAGATTGTGGAAGTCTGTGTTGCCAACGGTCAGGTTGTGGAATTTGGCACAGAATTATTCCGTATTAAGAGGTAAGCAGATGAACAGAGAAGAAATCATGAACATACTTCCGCACAGGGAGCACATGCTCCTTTTGGATGAGGTGGAGAACCGGGACGGTAATGCGGTAGGGCGTTATACGGTCCGGGGGGATGAGTTTTTTTTGCAGGGTCACTTTCCGGGCAATCCAATTGTACCCGGAGTGATTCTGTGTGAGATTCTGGCACAGTCTGCCTGCATTCTTTTGGCGGATGCCATGAGCGAGGGCAAAACGCCTGTCTATACAGGACTTAACAACGTGAAGTTCCGTTCGCCGGTAAAGCCGGGCGATACGATTGAAACACAGTGTCATATTACGAGGGCAAAGCATCCATTCTATTTTGCTGAGGGCAAGGTTACAGTAGATGGAAGGCTTTGTGTATCAGCGGAATTTTCTTTTGCGATAACAGAGGAAAACAAGGAGAATTAATATGTTTTCAAAAATATTGGTTGCTAACCGTGGAGAGATTGCCGTGCGCATCATCCGTGCATGTAAGGAAATGGGCGTCGCTACGGTGGCAGTGTATTCTGAGGCAGACAAAAATGCCCTTCATGTGGCGCTGGCAGACCAGAGCTACTGTATCGGTGGACCGGAGGCTTCAGAGAGTTATTTAAATGAAGAACGGATTATCAGTGCGGCGCTTTTAGCAGGAGCCCAGGCGATTCATCCGGGCTATGGCTTTCTGTCGGAAAATGCACACTTTGCAAGACTTTGCAGAAAGAATGGCCTGGTGTTTATCGGGCCGGATCCGGAGGACATGGAGCGTCTTAGTGATAAAGCGAGTTTAAAGGAACTAATCAGGGAGACCGGTCTTTCGGTTATTCCGGGGACAAAGGCAGTGGCATCCGTGGAGGAAGCACAGAGAGCTGCGGCAAAAATCGGATATCCGGTCATGTTAAAGGCGTGTGCCGGTGGCGGCGGCAGAGGTATCCGTTTAATCCGGACGGCAGATGACTTAGAAGAGGCATATCTGCAGGCAACCAGCGAGGCCATCAGTGCATTTGGTGACGGAAGTGTGTATCTGGAAAAGTATATTTTTCCAGCAAGACATGTGGAGTTGCAGATACTTGCGGATGAACACGGCAATGCGGTGTGCCTTGGCGACAGAGACTGTTCCCTGCAGCGCCGGAATCAGAAGCTGATTGAGGAAACACCATCTCCTGCTGTGAGTGAGGAGCAGAGAAATAAAATTATCGCCCTTGCGGTAGAGGCAGTAAAGCAGATTGACTATGTCGGAGCAGGAACGTTGGAATTTTTGCTGGATAAGGAAGGAAACTTCTGGTTTATGGAGATGAATGTCCGGCTGCAGGTGGAGCATTGCGTCACGGAAATGCTGACCGGTATCGACCTCGTCAAGTGGCAGATCCGTATTGCGGCAGGGATTGCGCTTTCCTTTACGCAGGAGGACATCCGTTTTCAGGGCTCGGCAATTGAGTGCCGTATCAATGCAAAGGCGTGCGGAAGTCTTGAAATGCTCCATGTGCCGGGGGGGCCGGCGGTACGGTTTGATACGTGTCTCATTGAGGGAACGACGGTATCTCCTTACTATGATTCCCTGCTTGGCAAGCTGATTGTCTATGCAAAGACAAGAGAAGAAGCACTCAGAAAGTCGCGCGCGGCTTTGTGTGAGCTTGTCATCCGCGGAATTCCGACGAACGTGGAGGAACAGCTTAGCATTGTAGAGGATGAGAGATTTACGTCAGGAAATTATGACTTAACATTTATGGGTAATAGGTGATTGCGATGGCTTTGATCAATTTTTTAAAACCGAAAAACCAGCTGGAGGAAGGCGGCAGGTCAGCAGCTCCTGTACAGCAAGACGCGGGCGAACCGGAAAAGAAATGTCCCAACTGTCACAGGGAAATTCCGCTTTCGCGTCTTTGGGCAAACAATTTAGTCTGCTCCTGCGGATACCATTTCCGCATGAAGGCACGCCAGCGCATCAAGATGCTGGTGGAAAAGGACAGCTTTCACGAACTGTATTCGGAAATGAAATCGGGCAATCCGCTCAATTTTCCGGGCTATACGGATAAGGTGGAGACCGTGCGTGCGGCAAGCGGCGAGGAAGAAGCAGTCGTTTGCGGAACCGCAAAAATCGGCAAGCAAAAGTGTTGTTTGTTTGTCATGGAATCTTATTTCATGATGGGCAGCATGGGCAGTGCCGTGGGCGAAAAAATCACCTCGTTGTTTGAATATGCGACGGAGCACAGACTTCCGGTCATCGGCTTTACGGTGTCCGGTGGTGCGAGAATGCAGGAGGGTCTGTTATCCCTGATGCAGATGGCAAAGACAAGTGCGGCAGTAAAGCGTCACAGCGATGCAGGGCTATTATACATTGCGGTGCTGACTGACCCGACAACGGGAGGGGTGACCGCAAGCTTTGCGATGGAGGCGGATATCATTTTGGCAGAGCCCGGTGCAACGGTAGGCTTTGCCGGAGCAAGAGTGATTGAGCAGACGACGAAAAAGGCATTGCCGGGAGGATTTCAGACCTCTGAATTTGTTCTGCAGCATGGCTTTATCGACAGCATTGCCGTCCGGACAAATCAGAAAAAGCTCCTTGCAGAGCTTTTGAAAATGCATAATGGAGAGTGAGCGTATGAGTCAGGTACCTTATGATCGAGTAAAGCTTGCCCGCGGCAGTAACCGGCCTACCGGGCTTGATTATATCAGACATATTTTTAAAGGATTTATTGAATTTCACGGAGATCGCCGCTATGCGGATGATCCGGCGATTGTCGGCGGCATTGCAAGATTAAATGGGAATGCGGTAACGGTCATTGCCATTGAAAAGGGGCACACGGCAAAGGAGCGGACACACCGGAATTTCGGAGCTCCGCACCCGGAGGGGTATCGCAAGGCACTTCGCCTGATGAAGCAGGCGGAGAAGTTCGGGAGACCGATTATCTGCTTTATTGATACCTCCGGAGCTTTCTGCGGCATTGGAGCGGAGGAGCGGGGTCAGGGTCAGGCGATTGCAGAAAATCTGATGGAGATGACAACACTCTGTGTTCCGGTGATTTCGATTCTGATCGGGGAAGGCGGCAGCGGCGGTGCATTGGCACTGGCTGTGGCAGACCGCGTGTGGATGCTGCAAAATGCAGTATATTCCGTGATTTCGCCGGAGGGCTGTGCGAGCATCCTTTGGAAGGACGCCACAAAAGCGGAAGCAGCGGCAGCAAGCCTTAGATTAACGGCAGAGGACGCCAAAAGTCTTGGTGTGATTGAGCGCATCCTCTCAGAAAATGAAATTGGGAAAAAAGAATTTTACGACCGCATCCGCACACTTTTGACGGAAGAATTAAATGAGCTTTCTTCCGATCCTGATTTGGTCGGTAAGCGATATGAACGTTTTCGCCGTATCGGTGTGAACGCCTTAGTAAAGGAGTAAAATCCTCTGCGCGCACAACGCGGCTCGCATTTTGCTCCGCAAAACAAGGAGGATTATATGAGTATTTATCAGAAGTTTTGTACAGAAATTACCGATGAGCTCGGAAACTTAGAAAAGCTTACATTGCAGTATCCGGATAATTTTAATTTCGGATATGATGTGGTGGATGCGATAGCGGAGGAAACTCCAAAGAAACGGGCTCTCGTTTGGTGTAATGTAGAGAATGAGGAGCATGTCTTCACATTTTCTGATATCAAGGAGTACAGCAACCGGATGGCGAATGTATTCAGGGAGGCAGGAATTGCAAGAGGTGACCGCGTGATGCTGGTTTTAAAGCGTCACTATGAGTATTGGTTTGCGGCAATTGCTCTTCATAAGCTTGGGGCAGTGATGATTCCTGCAACACACATGTTGACGTTAAACGATTTTGTCTATCGTATGAAGGCATCCAAGGTAAAGGGAATTGTCTGCACCTCCCAGAATGAGGTGCCGGAAAAAATCAAGGCGGCACTAAAGGAAGCCGGAATGACGGCAAGGCTTTGGTGTGTGCAGGCAGAGGCGGATGGGTTTGAAAATCTGACCGAAGCGATGAAATCAGCGAGCGAGGAGCTTGCGCGTATCGAGACAAAGGTGAGCGATCCGATGATGCTGTATTTTACCTCCGGTACAACCGGATACCCGAAGGGGGTCATCCATGACCATGCGTATCCGCTGGCACATATCGTTACAGCGAAGTACTGGCAGCAGGCAGAGGATGAGGGTCTTCATTTTACTGTGGCTGAAACCGGCTGGGCAAAAGCATCCTGGGGAAAGCTCTACGGGCAGTGGCTCGTTGGCAGTGCAGTGATGGTCTATGATTTTGACAACTTTGACCCGAAGCAGCTGACGAATATCATCAACCGTTACGGTGTGACCTCATTCTGTGCACCGCCAACGGTATACCGCTATCTGGTCCGCAAAGGAATTCCGGAGATGCCGACCTTAAAGCATGCGTCCACGGCGGGCGAAATGCTGGCTCCTGAGGTATTCCGTAAGTTTACCGAGCGCACGGGCTTGCCGCTTTGTGAAGGCTATGGCCAGACAGAGACAACCCTTCTGATGGCAAACTTTAAAGGAAGAACGCCGGTAGAAGGATCTATGGGAACGATTTCACCGTTTTACCGGATTGAACTTCGAGACAAGCATGGGAACCCGGTACCGGTCGGTGAAGTCGGAGAGGTTGTCATTGTCCCTCAGGAAAACGGCAGACAGGCGGGCGTATTTTGTGCGTACCTTGACAATGAGGAGCAATATGAGTACGTATGGCGAGGTGGCGTGTACCATACCGGCGATGCGGCATACATGGATGAGAACGGACTTTACTGGTTCCATGGCCGTTTTGATGATATCATAAAGACCGGTGGCTTCCGCGTGGGCCCTTATGAGGTGGAAAATGTCTTGATGGAGCATCCTGCTGTGGTGGAGTGCAGTGTCATCGGTGTGCCGGATGCACTTCGCGGTCAGGCAATTAAGGCGGTTGTGGTGCTTGGTGCAGGGTATGAAGCATCCAAAGAACTGGAATTGGAAATCAAGGAGTTCTGTAACCGGAAGCTCGCAGAATATAAATGGATCAGAATCGTGGAGTTTGTGGAGGAAATGCCAAAAACCATCAGCGGCAAGATTCAGAAGACCGTGCTTCGCGGACAGAATTAGTGCGCAGCGCGGATTGCACAAGCTCCGGGAATATGCTATAATCTAAAACTGTGTTTCTGAAGGGAATACAGGTTGGCGGGGCAGTGCTTCGCATGTAAGGAGAGGCAATGAAAAACAGTTTAACCAATATGGAGGAGATACTGAACCATAATATCAGTGGGTTTCACCAATATGTCTTGACAGCTCCGGTACATTTGAGTTTTGTGAGCAAAAATCTTTGTGCCATGACCGGATTTTCGGAAGAGGAGCTGTTGAGTGAGCGTGAGGATTGCTATGCTGCTCTGGTGCATCCTGCGGATAGAGAGGTATACTCCGATTTTGTACATAATTTGAAAGAGAAAGAACAGACACTGACCACAGAGTACCGCCTGATCAAAAAAGACGGGGCGGTACTTTATGTAAGTGACACGGTGACGACCAAGAGACTGGACGACGGCACTTTGGTGGGATATTCCGTGCTGACGGATATTACGGACATAAAAAAAGAAAACGACAATCTGCAGTTCTTAAATGAGACGATTCCCTGCGGATTTCTAAAATATACGTGTGATAAACAGCCTAAGGTAACCTATATCAACAAGCAGATGATGGAGTTTCTGCGCTTTCCGGAAGCGAAAGCGGGGGAGCTGGATTATCTGGAGCTTTATAAGGGTAATATCTTTTTGATGATACCGATGGAGGAGCGCCGCCGGTTTGCGCTGTATTTAAATCGTGTTTATACGGCGGGTGTGCCGATTGCCGGTGAGATGACATTACTTCGTTGTGACGGAACGAGAGCGCACGTGTTCGGCTGGGTGACAAAGTGCATCAATGAGCAGGGTGTGGAAGAGTTCCAGAGTGTCTGTATGGATGTGACGGAGCGTCATCAGGTAAAGAAGGCAAATGAAAATAAGCGTTATTTAAGGGCACTCAAGGATGTCTATGATAAGGTGTTTGAGTTTGACCTGTCAAACAATACCGTTGTCTGTCTGCATGGTCAGAATTCTCCGATGTTTAAGTGGATTGAGAATATTCCGATGCAGATGGAGGATGCAACAGAAAAGTGGATTACAGCCACGGTGGTGGAGGAGGATTTGGAACGGGTCAAGAAGTTCTTCCGTGATTTTGGACAGAGACGACTTCCGGAAAAGGAGAAGCAACCACCACAGATTACCTACCATGCAAGGTCATCCACCGGTGAGATTAAGCTGTACAGCGGTATCTTTTTAAAAAAGGATGCGAACCTGAGTCTGTATTGCTGCCGATGCGTACAGGATTTAGAGGATGCGGAAGTGTTGCGCAATGAAAATGTTTCCCTAAAGGAAAACATGCAGGAACTGATGATGCGCTTTACGGATGGGCTTGCCGCGTTTGAGGTAAAAGGCGATTTGGTAACGCCGTTATATGCCAGCGACAATGTCTGTGAATTCTTTGGTGTCACAAAAGAGGAGTGGATGCCGCTCATGGAAAAGAGTACACCGCTTGCGGAGTTTGTGGCAAGAAGCGATGTGGACTATGAGGAGTTTGCAGAGCTTTTAAAGAACGGGGAAGCGGAGTTTACCTATTATGATTTAAAGACGGAAACAGAAAAGAAAATCCGTGCCATCTGTTCGCAGAAGATGCAGAGTGAGGATTCACCGCGGTATGTTGTGCTTTGCAGAATGGATGCCGCACAGAAGGAAAATAGCAGCGAAAGAGGAACAGCGCGTGCGGTTTCGATTCGTACCTTTGGTTATTTTGATGTGTTTGTCGGTGAAAAGCCGATTGCATTCCGGAACAAAAAGTCGAAGGAGCTGTTTGCGCTTTTGGTTGACCGGCGGGGAGGCTATGTGACCTCGGAAGAAGCCATCAGTTTTTTGTGGGAGGATGAGCCGGTAAATCCGGTGACACTTGCCAGATACCGCAAGGTGGCGTTACGTTTGAAAAACATGTTAGAAGAGTACGGAATCTCCGATATCGTTGAAGTGATAGACGGTAAACGCCGTATCGTGACGGAAAAGGTACAGTGTGATTTGTACGATTACCTTTCCGGCAAGGAGGAATACGCACAGCTGTTTAAAGGAAGCTATCTGACGAACTACAGCTGGAGTGAAACAACGCTCGCGGAGCTCACGGGTGAAATGCTGTATTAAAGAAGCGGTGGTCGACTGCATTACATCCATAAAAAAAGTCGGAACGAAGTGTAGGTACTTCTTCCGACTTTCTTTATGATGCAATGTGGCTCTCTCCTTTCATTTTTGTTGCATATATAGTCAGCATAGTGAAGAAATGTTTTGGAGACGTTTCAGAATTGTTTGGGAAATGTTAAAAAGGGAGTACTTGACAAAACTATCATCCGGGCGATACAGTAAATGTAAATAAAAAACTATCGTTAGGACGATACCTATACAGGAAAATGTGGAGGAGACGGTTATGGAAGTAGGAAGTAAAGAACAAAATGCAGGGAAGCTTTGTGGGAGAAAGATTGACCTCCACCTGCATTTGAGCCGGTATCAGTTCCCTAAAATGGGAAAGATAAATATCTCGTCGGCAAAGAACATGCTTTCCCATCTGGAAGAACTGGGAATTGAAAAAGGAGTTCTGATGTCTACGGGGGAAGCGTGGATGCCGTTTGGGACCAATGCACAAAACAGAGCCATTTGTACAAACTATCCTGACCGCTTTGCGTGGATGTGCAATGTGTCGCCAAAGCATCCGGAGACGTTGTATGAACGCCTGAAAAAGTATAAGAGTGAAGGAGCCGTCGGTATTGGGGAGCTTGCCATCAATAAACGTCTGGATGACCCGTTTTTACAGGCGTTGTTTGCGGCGGCGGAACAGCTGGAACTGCCGGTGACGATTCATATGAGTCCGGAAGTGGGATATAGTTACGGAGTGGTAGATGAAGCAGGGCTGCCGCTTCTGGAACAGACACTGCGGCAATTTCCTAAATTAAAAATTCTTGGACACAGTCAGACCTTCTGGATTGAAATCAGTGGGGATGCACCAAAGGATAAGGAAGGACGGAACAGTTGGGGAGAAGGTCCGGTTGTTCCGGGAGGGCGTGTGCCGGAGTTGTTTGCCAAGTACCCGAATCTTTACGGAGATTTAAGTGCCAACAGTGCCGGGCAGGCAATGATGCGGGACCCGGAATTTGGTCTGAAATTTTTGGAAACGTATGCGGACCGGTTATTTTTTGCTACCGACATGGTAAACAAAGAGATGGTATTTCCTTTGGGCGCGTGGCTGGATGAGCAGGTGGCAGAGGGAAACTTAAGCCGGGAAGCGTATGAAAAGATTTGCTTTAGAAATGCAAAGAGGATGTTTTTTTAGTGCGGCTGATGGAATATTATAAGGAAAGTGACAAAGCAGCATCGCCCGATGGGCGGTGCTGCAAATTTTTTATGCGGAATGTGCGGGGGAAGCTTCCTTTGCGAAAATCAAGGCAGTTACGCATCCTGATGCAATAATAATAAGGCAATCCATAGGAGCAAGTACAATTCCGAGGATACTGTCAAACAGGAATCCTTTCCCCAGGAGGTACAGATGGCCGTTCAAAAGAAACATCTCACCGATGTACATCAGGAGTGTCATGAGCGAAGACACGATTGCAGGGATGCCGATGGAAACAAAGCGGTGCTTCTTGCAAAATTGCTCCTTTTTTGTTTTCTTACCTTATAAGTCGCAAAAAGAGAATGGATATTGGGCGTTCATCTTTTTTGGAATACATTCTACCAATATAGCAATAACTATACAATAGGAGCAGTATAATGCGCCAATCATCGGAAAAATAGTTCGCCAATCGTCGGAAAAATGTTTCGCCAATCATCGGAAAACGTTTGTAAAAACTATTTTTTTGGTGTATAATATAGACATCGAGGATGGAAACGAGGTGTTCTAGATGAAAAACTACAGAAAAAGAATTGCTGATGATATTTTAAAACGGAAATTAGAAGGAAAAGGTGCTGTGCTCATAGAGGGTCCTAAGTGGTGCGGTAAAACCACGACGGCAGAACAACTTGCAGCCAGTATTTTGTATATGGATGACCCTGAGAAGAAAGAACAGAATATTACTATGTCAGAATTAAATCCTAAGAGATTGTTAAAAGGAGAAACACCGAGACTTATTGATGAATGGCAGCTTGCGCCTAAGCTTTGGGATGCAATTCGATTTGAAGTTGATCATCGTGGTGAACTTGGGCAATTTGTTCTTACCGGTTCTGCTGTTCCGGCAGATACAAAAGAAATTACACACTCAGGGACAGGTCGCTTTACATGGTTGACTATGAGACCAATGAGTTTGTATGAATCGGGAGATTCTTCGGGGGATGTGAGTTTAAAGGCTTTGTTTGACGGACAGATGGAGGTTGATGGTGCTTCTGATTTGAACATTGAACGACTTGCATTCTTAGTGTGTCGCGGCGGATGGCCACAGGCAGTAGATATGCGTGATGAAATAGCATTAGACCAGGCAGTCGATTATTACGACGCTGTTGTTCACTCTGACATTAACCGGGCTGACAATGTACAAAAGAACCCGGAAAGAGTTCGCAGACTCATGCGTTCCTACGCGAGAAATCAAGGTGGACAAGTACCGAATACCGTACTCGCACAAGATATAGCGGCAAATGATGAGACTCCTATCAACGAAGAAACGGTAGCATCCTACGTGAATGCACTTCGGAAAATTTTTGTTGTGGAGGATTTGCCTGCATGGAATCCGAATCTTCGGTCAAAGACAGCAATTCGTTCGTCTGACACAAGATATTATGTCGACCCGTCGATTGCTGCAGCGGCATTAGGCATTGGTCCGAATGATTTGCTAAATGATTTGAAAACGTTTGGTTTCCTGTTTGAAACACTTTGTATTAGAGATTTACGGGTTTTTGCAGATGCTCTTAATGGAGAAGTTTATCATTATAGGGATAAAGACGGACAGGAGTGTGATGCAGTTATCCATTTGAGAAATGGGAAATACGGTCTGATTGAAGTCAAGCTTGGTGGGGACAAACTGATTGAGGAAGGTGCAAGTAGTTTGAAGATGATGGAAATGAAGATTGATACAGATAAGATGAATGCACCGTCATTTCTTATGGTTTTGACAGGAACAGGGGATTACGCCTATCGTCGTCAGGATGGGGTATATGTAGTGCCAATTGGTTGTTTGAAAAATTGAGAGAGTTTATTAGCTACGCGGGCTGTCGCCCGCATTACATCCATAATAAAAGCGCCGATGGGAAGTAAACTTCCCCGGCGCTTTCCTTATGTCTGTTACGCGTGGCTCGTAGCCTTCGCAATTATTCCCACTCAATCGTGGCGATTGGCTTCGGGCTCATATCAAAGCAGACTCTGCATACGCCGTCTACTTCGTTTAAAATACGGTCGGTAATCTTCTTAAGAACAGCCCAGTCGATTTCCGGAACGGTACAAACCATAGCGTCTACGGTGTTTACGGCACGGATGATAACCGGCCAGTAGTCAAGACGCTTGCCATCCTTTACACCTGTCGAGGTGAAATCCGGAACGACGGTAAAGAACTGCCAAATTTGGGAGGTTAAGCCCGCCTTGTCAAATTCTTCTCTTAAAATGGCATCGGACTCTCTTAATGCGTGTAAGCGGTCTCTGGTGATGGCGCCTAAGCATCTTACTCCAAGGCCGGGACCCGGGAATGGCTGACGGTCTACCATATTGGACGGAAGACCGAGTGCACGTCCTACTTCACGCACTTCGTCTTTGTATAATAACTTCACTGGCTCAACAAGACCTTCGAATTCGAAATCCTCAGGAAGTCCGCCTACGTTGTGATGTGCCTTGACACCATCGCTCTCTAAGATATCCGGATAAATCGTTCCCTGGGCAAGGAAGGAGATGCCTTCGATTTTTGCCTTTTCTTCTTCAAAGACACGAACAAATTCCTCACCGATGATTTTACGCTTTTTCTCCGGCTCGGCAACACCTGCCAGTTTGTCAAGGAAACGGTCCGTTGCATCGATGTATATCAAATTGGCATCTAACTGATTGCGGAAAATTTCAATGACCTGTTCGCTTTCGCCTTTACGCATTAAGCCGTGGTTTACGTGTACGCAGACCAACTGCTTGCCGATGGCCTTGATTAAGAGGGCAGCAACCACAGAGCTGTCAACACCTCCGGATAAAGCTAATAATACTTTTTTGCTTCCTACCTGCTCACGAACAAGAGCAATCTGCTCTTCGATAAATGCGTTTGCAAGAGCAGGAGTCGTAATACGTTCCATTGTTTCCGGTCTCACGTTAGAATTCATAATAGCCTCCATTTATTCTTAAAAAGTGGGTTAAAAGATAGACTAATTATAAGTTATGTAGTATCAGAAATCAATTGTTTTTTGTTTCTTAATTTTATAAGAAATGCTAAAAAAATGATGGAACGAAGGAGATAAACTCGTATATGTGACAAATGGCAATTATTCTTGCAAGAATGAAGAATTGTTGGTAACATGGAGGAGAATGAGAGAAAGACGAAACAGACGGGAAAATAACAAAGAAAAATCAACGGAGGTTTACGTTATGGGTGAATTAAAACAACTGACCATGCAGAGCAGGTTGAAGGACATATATGCAAGCCCGGTCGGGCATGACATTTTGGGCAAGGTGTTGATGCAGTTGGGTATTGGAGACTGGGTGGTGACCAATCCGATTGTCGGGAATATTACGCTGAATGGATTAAAAAAGCTCGCAGGAAAGAAACTGGATGAAACGTTTCTTAACGCAATTTTAGCAATGTTAAATGCAGAAACCGGAGAACCTGCTGCAACGGACGGCGCCATTACAAAGCAGTGGTGGAAGGAAGCGGTGTTCTATCAGATTTATCCGAGAAGCTTCCATGACACGAACCATGACGGCATTGGTGATTTACGCGGTATCATTGAAAAGTTGGATTATTTGCATGACCTTGGTGTGGATGCCCTTTGGTTGTCCCCAATTTATGATTCTCCGAATGATGATAACGGCTACGATATCCGTGATTACCGGAAAATCATGCAGGAATTCGGTACAATGGAGGACTTTGATGAGCTGCTGGCTAAGGTACATGAAAAGGGGATGCGCCTGATTATGGATCTGGTCATTAACCATACCTCTGATGAGCATGAGTGGTTTGTGCAGGCGATGCAGGATGAAACTTCTAAGTACCGTGATTACTATATCCTCCGTCCGGATGACGGCACGGGGAAGGAACCAAACAACTGGGTATCGTTTTTCTCGGGTCCGGCTTGGAAGTATTATGAGGAGCAGAAGCTCTGGGCAATGCACCTGTTCTCCAAAAAGCAGATGGATTTAAACTGGGACAATCCGGCGGTGCGGGATGACCTCGTTGATATGATTAACTGGTGGCTGGATAAGGGTGTGGATGGCTTCCGCATGGACGTTATTAACTACATATCAAAGCCGGAAGGATTGCCACAGGGCAACGAACTCATCGGCAACATGATGGAATTTACCGGTGTCGAACAGTATTTCTATGGTCCAAACCTCCATAAGTACCTGCATGAAGTGCGTGAGCGTGCGTTTGAGCCGCATGGTGCGTTTTCTGTTGGCGAAACGCCGGGCATCGGACTGAATATGGCACGTATGATTACCGGCGAAGAGCGCAGGGAGCTTGATATGGTATTTAACTTTGACCAGTTAGAGACTCCGGGACATGTGCGTTTTGACGATTATAAGTACGATTTAAATTATTATAGGGACTATGTGACACAGTGGATGGAAAACTACGGCAATAACTGTTGGATGTCGCTGTTTTACAATAATCACGACAATCCGCGTATGGTCAGCAAGGTCAGCGACAAAGAAGAGCATGTTCTGCCATTGGCAAGACTGCTTGCAACCATGCAGTTTACATTAAAGGGTACGCCGTTTTTGTTCCAGGGCGATGAGATGGGTCTTACCAACTATCCGTTTATTTCTATGGATGAAGTGACGGATGTTGAGGCAAAGGGCAAATATGCAGAACTTTTGGAGGCAGGAAAGACACCGGAAGAAGCGTTCAAGGTCATTTTGGCAGGAACGAGAGAACATACAAGAGTTCTTCTTCCTTGGAACGAATTCCCGGCAACAACCAGACCGGAGCTCATTCAGAAGGTGCGCACAGAGGTGACTGATTATTATAAGGAACTCATTGCCTTAAGACGGCAGGAGCAGGCGCTGATTTATGGAGATTTCACGGTGCTTGACAAATCAAAAGACCGCTTTGTTTATAAGAGGACCTATGAAGGTAAGGAATTTGTCATTGACTGTAACCTTGGCGATAAGGAGCGTAAGGCATGGAAGCACGATGGCCATGAGATGGTGCTTTTATATGATGCGGAAGATTTGCCGATGCTTGGCGCTTATGAATCGAGAATATACGTGAAGTAAATGAAGGGAATAAAAAAGGAGGGCCTATTGGTCCTCCTTTTGTGATTATTGATAGAATTTTGCCAGTTCTTCAAATGCTTTTAATGACCGTTTGACGCGCTCGGTCGGCACACAGAAGGAAATTCTTACATGGCCCGGACAGCCAAAGCCGGAGCCCGGTACGATTAAGAGATTGAAATCCTTTGCTTTTTCGCAGAAGGCAATGTCGTCCGGAATCAGTGTACGAGGGAACAGATAGAAGGTTCCCTGCGGTTCGACTACGTGATAGCCCATGCTCCGAAGTCCGTTTACCAGCAGGTTTTTGTTTGTCTCATAAATGGAAATGTCTGCTGTCTCGTTTGCACACTCTGCACAGACTCTCTGGAAGAGGCTCGGTGCATTGACATAGCCGAGGCTTCTGCCCGCACCGGCAACTGCGGCGTAAACAAGTCCTGCATCCGTTACGCTGTCAGGGACGAGCACGTAGCCCAGACGCTCACCCGGCAGGGAAAGGGATTTCGACCAGGAGTAGCAGACAAGCGTATCTTTATAGTAGTTTGGCAGGAACGGAACTACCGTATTGCCAAAAACAATTTCGCGGTATGGTTCATCGGAAATCAGATAAATCGGATGACCGAACTTTGCAGAATATTTCTCAAGGGTAGCTGCCAGTTTCTTCACGGTTTCTTCTGAATATACTGCACCGCAAGGATTATTTGGTGAGTTTACAATAACTGCCTTTGTGTTTTCGTTTAAAGCTGCTTCCAATGCGTCAAAGTCAATCTGGAAGGCGAGGGTATCAGCAGGAACCAATGTCATCTTTGCGCCTGCACCTTCGATAAATACCTTATATTCCGGGAAGTACGGAGCAAACACAACGACCTCATCGCCCATGCCCGGACAGCAGATGCCGTTTAAGCAACAGCAAAGAGCTGCCGCTGCGCCGACCGTAATATAAAGGTTTTCCGGACAGAAGGCTGTGGCAAAACGTTTGTTTAAGGAATCCGCAATCATGGTGCGCACGCCCGCGTCTCCCTGTGCGCTTGTGTAGCCGTGTAAAACTACCGGGTCCAGCTCTTTGATTAAGCGCATTGCTGTTTCGTTTACGCAGTCCGGTGCGGCAACGCTTGGATTGCCGATGGAAAAATCAAATACATTTTCTGCACCGACTTCGGCGGCACGAAGCTTTCCAAACTCAAATAATTCACGGATGACGGAGCGCTGGGTTCCGAGTCCAACCATTCTTTCATTTAACATAATCAATTCTCCTCTTAGTTCTCTACATAAATAAATCCGCACACACCCGGTCCGACATGGCAGCCGATGGTAGCGCCAACCTGCACACGCTCTGAGATATGATAACCGGCATCGGTCAGCTTCTTTTCAAACACTTCCGTGTTCTCTGTGCCATACGTATAAACGCTGTACAGCGGGAAGGAAGTATCGAGATTTATTTCCTGGATTTTGTTCATCAGGAAGCCGAGTGTTTTGTTTCTACCCATGCATTTCTGGATAACTTCAACCTTGCCTTCTTCGCTGACTGTGATAACAGGCTTTAAATTCGCCAAAGTTCCGACTGCAGCAGCGGCTTTACTCAGACGTCCGCCGCGCTGTAAATATTCCAGAGTATCAAGAGCAGCAAATACTTTTACTTTGCCTTTCAATTCCTCCAATGCGGCCACAATCTGCGTAGCAGTAGAGCCATTGCGACGCATTCTGTCGGCATGAAGTGCCATGATACGAATCATGTGGGTTGCCGTCAAAGAATCCACGATATGGATATTGTCATATTCGGCCATACTCTTTGCTAAAAATGCACTCTGGCAGGTTCCGCTTAGTGCAGAGGATAAGAGGATACAAACGACTTCATCGCCGTTTTCGGCCGCTTCGTTGAAGATGCTTAAAAAGTCCTGCGGAGATGGCTGGGAAGTTTTAGGAAAATGATTGCTGTCGGCAATCAGCCATTCATAAAGTTTGTCGCGGGTGATGTTGATGCCGTCCTGATAAGTACAGTTGTTTAAGTTAATGGTAAGAGGTACCAGTTCAATGTCCTTTTCAAATAATTCCTCTGAAGTAAAATCTGCAGAAGAGTCTACAATAATTCGAATCATGTTTTATTCCTAACCTTTCTTTTCTTCTCATAGTTTTCTCATTTGTGCCATGTTTCAGTACAATAGTTTAAATTATATGTTCGTTACTGAAATAATTCATCAGCGACATCGGAGATGTCATTTAGTGTTCTCACAATGATGCGGGATTTTCCTTCGCCTAATTTTTCAATCACGGAATCCATAATCGTAAGTATTTTTTTATGCTGTTTAAAGTATGCGGTGTCCGGATTGTGGTTCAGACGGATAAAGATTTTTCGTTTGTCCTTTGGTGAGCGCTCGCGGAAAATCAGTGCTTTTTCTTCCATCTGTTCCAGGATACGGTTCATTTGGGATTTTAATATTCTGGTTTCTGCACAAAGCTCTGTGGCTGTCAATAACTTGTCCGGGTCTGTCAGCTCCGTCCGGTACAAAACGTTGCAGATGAGCGATTCATTGTACGGCAGGTCTGTTACAAGACGGCTGTTGTTGATGGAAGTGGAAAGTCTTAACCATGCTCCGAGCAGAGCTTCATTTGTCTGTAGCATATTTCGTGCTCCTTTCTGAAAATAGTTCTCGAAGTGAAAAGTTCACAAAATGGAATGTTCACGATGTGAATAAATCCGAAGGCCATAATAGCATGAGATTTGAAATGTGTCAATGGCTTTTTGGTCTATTGGGAAGAAAGTGAATGACGAGAAGTCCGGGAGTGATGGAAAGTTGGTTGGAATTTGAGGAAAAGTGCACAAAAACAAGGGAAGTAACGATTGACTAATTGTGGACTTTATGTTATATTTATGGTAAATTTAATTACATTTCATAAAAATGTATATATTTTATAAGGAGGAAATCAAAATGGAAAAGTTAAAATATTTTGCCGGTGGACAGTATCGTGAATCTAAGACGGACAAATATAACGAGGTTTACAATCCAAGTACAGGTGAAGTGACAGCACTTGTTCCTTGTTGTACAAAGGAAGAAGTGGAAGAGACGATTGCGATTGCAAAGGAAGCATACAAGACTTGGTCTAAGGTACCAATTGTAAAGCGTGTACAGATTCTTTACAAGGTGCGTCAGTTGATTGAAGAGAACATGGAAGAGTTAACATACCTGGTAGCACAGGAGCATGGTAAGGTTTGGAGCGAGGCAGAAGGTGACGTATTAAAGGCAAGGGAAGGAACAGAACTTGCTTGTTCCGCACCGAGTCTCATTATGGGTGAGTCCTTAATGAACGCATCCAAGGGCTTTGATACCGTATTATACAGAGAGTCCTTAGGTGTATTTGCAGGCATCATTCCTTTTAACTTCCCGGCGATGATTCCGATGGGTTGGATGACTCCTATGTGTATCGCAGCAGGTAACACCATTGTATTAAAGGGTGCCAGCTTCACACCAAGAACAGCTCTCCGCTTTGCGGAATTATATAAGGAAGCAGGTCTTCCGGACGGTGTTCTTAACATTGTGACATGTAGCAGAGACGAGGCTGAAATTTTCTTAACACATCCTGATATTAAGGGTATTTCCTTCGTGGGTTCCACCTCCGTTGGTAAGCACATCTACTCCGTAGCGGCAGCTCACGGTAAGAGAGTACAGGCCCTTTGTGAAGCAAAGAACCATGCACTGGTATTAAACGATGCTCCGGTTGACCGTACCGCGGCAGGTATCATGAACTCTGCTTTTGGTTGTGCAGGTGAGCGTTGTATGGCACTTCCGGTTGTTGTGGCTCAGGAAGAAATCGCAGATGCACTTGTTGCAAAGTTAGTAGAATTAGCGAAGAATTTAAAGGTAGGTCCTGCGTATGACAAGACCTCCGGACTTGGCCCGGTGGTTAATGCAAAGCATAAACAAAGCATCTTAAATTGGATTCAGAAGGGGATTGACGAAGGTGCAGAGCTTGTCCTTGACGGTAGAAACGTGACAGTAGAAGGATTTGAAGGCGGCTACTATTTAGGGCCAACCATCTTTGACCACGTAACAGAAGACATGAGCATCGGTACCAGCGAAATCTTTGGACCGGTTCTGTGCATCAAGAGAGTAAAGACATTCGAAGAAGGTCTTGAAATCATGAACAACAATCCGTTTGCAAACGGTTCCGTTATCTTTACACAGAACGGTTACTATTCCAGAGAGTTCATGGAAAGAACACACGGCGGTATGGTTGGTATCAATGTTGGTATCCCGGTTCCGGTTGGTGTATTCCCATTCTCCGGACATAAGGATTCCTTCTTTGGTGATTTACACTGTCTTGGTAAGGACGGCATCAAGTTCTACACAGAAAGCAAGTGTGTAACCACACGTTGGTTTGATGAAGAAGAAATGAAGAAGACCACTGTTAGCACATGGGATGGTACCATCTAAATAATTGAAAAACAAATCAGGGATTTCTACGAACTGAGAAAATCACCCCGGGCTGACAAATATATCACGCGCGACTCGGCTGACCAAGGTATCCTGCGGATACCTGAAGCGTCCCCGAATGATCGCTGCTTAGATATATTTGTCAGCCCGGGGTGTTGTAGTTCTATGAGGAATCCCTGATTTGTTTCGCCAAAGACAGAGAATGTGTACCATCCCATGTGCTGACGGTGGGAGAAAAAATTTCCATTCCCTATTGACAAATATCGAGTGTCGATAATATAATAAAAACAAGAAATATCGATACTCGATAATTAGAAGGAGTAGGAACATGGGGACAGAGTATAAAAGAGTCAGGAAACAGTTTGACTACATGCATTGTGATGATTTTGCCGCGTATTTAAGTGAGATGGCGGCAAAGGGATGGCACTTTAAAATGTGGGATAAAGGCTTGCTGTTTGAAAATGGAGAACCGGAGCAGGTGACTTATGCGGTGGAAATATTCAGAAAAGGAAAAGAGAGTAATTTTGGACCGGATAGGAATACCTTTGAATTCTCGGAATATTGTGAGGCGGCAGGCTGGGAGTTTGTGGATTCCAAGCGGAAATTCTGTGTTTTACGTAAACTGAAGCGCGACGCGGCTCCACTGTTTACACCGGAGGAACGGCTTCAGAATTCATTGAAGGAAGAGTACAGGATAGGAGAAATGATACTTGCATTTCTTTCCTGCTTAGCATTCGCCTTTTGGCTTGGTTTTGGGATAAATGGGAATTTCGTAAGCAAGATTTTTTCCGCCGAAGCGATTTTAAGGGATTTGATATGGTGGATTTTGATTGTGACGCAGTTGTGGTGCTATGGATATGGCATGCTGTGTAAGCTTCGATATACGAAGGATATCAGAGAAGGAAAAGAACTTTATATTGGAAACCGGAAAAAGCAATCGTCTTATGTATGGTTTTATGATATTGCCATAGCGGTGTCAATTGTCGGATTGATTGTATATCAGTTCACAGCGGGGGAAATGGCAGAGACAATTTATTACAGCATAGCATTGGCAACTACTGCTTTTTGCAGATATCGATTTTTACGGAAAACGGAACGCACAATCAATTATCTTTACAGTGTAATAATGGTTGTTATGCTTCTGTTTATCACATGGGCACCGCATTTTCTTTATTCAAGTGCGAGTTGGAATGACCTTTTTGAAACAAAAACAGACTGGAAGGAATTGAGAGAGGAATTGCCGCTTGATGTTACGGATTACAGAGAGATTCCGATGAAAATGGTGTGGCTTGATGTCACGAAGGAACACAGTGTTTTTGGTAAACATGAGGAATATATTCTGTGGTTTGAAGAAGATGAAAACACGGATATCGGTGTAGTGTATGCTACTTATGAATCCCGAAGTGACAAAATATTAGACCGGGTTTGGGATGAACTTATGGACATGTGGGGATGGACCACGTGGGGAGGAACACTTTCCGATTGCACAGAAGAATGGGAAGCAGTAGAAGCTTTCCAAAATGAAAAAGCAGACTATTTTGTGAGATATGAGGATTGTGTTTTTATGTTGAGGGAGTTTGAAGGTGTTACTCTGGGGGCAGAACAAATCGCAATCATCCGCGACAAAATGGATTTGAGGTAGGTGGAGACTATGGGCACAAAATATAAAAGAGTCAGAAAACAGTTTGACTATATGAATTGTGATGACTTTGCCGTGTATTTGAGTGAGATGGCGGCAAAGGGTTGGCATTTTAAAATCTGGGAAGATGGCTTGGTATTTGAAGAAGGAGAACCGGCAGACGTGACCTATGCAGTGGAGATTTTTAATAAGGCAAAGGAACGGGACTTGGGACCGGAAGAGGAAACCTTTGAATTTAGTGAGTTTTGTGAATCGGCTGGTTGGAAGTTTATCGATTCCCGGAGAAAATTTTGTATTTTAAAAAAGATAAAAGACGATGCAATGCCATTATTTACACCGGAAGAAAGAGTGAAAAATGCACTTAAGGCAACATTTAATATAGGGGAAATCATAGGCTTGATTTTGACTATAGGAGTTGCGGCGTTTTTGATAAAATGTTTTTCCATGTCCGGTGTATTTAAAAATTATATTTTTGAGAACAAGAATGTGTTGTGGTTCCTGGTAATAAGTGTTACATTTCTTACCCTGATTTGCTCCCGGGTGTATTGGGTGTGGAAGAGAGTCCGGCTTGAGGCGGATATAAAAGCTGGAAAAGAAATCTATATAGGGAATCGGAGAAAGGGTCCGTTATATGTTTACGTGGTGCAGGGTGTGTGTTTGATTGCAACTGTTGCTTTTTTGATTGACCTGTGTCTGCAGGGAGAAGCGGGATTGGCGATATTCGCTCTGGTGATAGCAGGGGTGATAATTCTGTTCTATATCTTTTTGATGAGGGAGCGTCCGGAGAGAGGCAAGAGCCGGGTAATACAGGTGGTTTTTTTTACCTTGTTTTTTGCTGGCCTCATGTTAGTTGCCCAGAACAGCGGCAGACCTATCGATACGGAAAAAATGGAACAGGAAATGCCGTTTTGGGTAACGGACTACCGGGCATATCCATATGCGTCGGAGTATGAATTTGCATATATTGAACAAACAAGAAGTATTTTTGGAAACAATACGGAGTATGAAGCCTGGTATAGGACCGGAAAAAGTACAAGTCAAATCATCCGGTACATTACGTATGAATCCCGGCAGGATTGGGTGTTAAACAAGATATGGAATGACGCCAAAAAAGAGGCAATATCTGACGGCATCACATACTGCACGGAGGACTGGCAGGCTTTGGACGCATTTCGAACCGGCGGTGGCGATTATTATGTAAAATATGATGATATGATATTTGTCCTGTATGAGTTGCCAGAGGTATATCTGACCAAGGATCAGATTGCTATCATCCGTGATAAAATGGGCTTAAAGTAGGTGAGAACATGGCAAGAGAACAATTTCAGACATTAACCGAACCGATGTACTATATTCTGCTTGCGCTGATGGAGGAGTGCTGTGGTGTGGACATCATGGAAAAGGTAAAAACGTTGTCGCATGGCCGTGTTTTGGTCGGACCGGGAACATTATATGCCATGCTCGCAAAGTTTGAAGAAAACGATGTCATCGAGCTTACGGTAGCCATCGGCAGAAGAAAATCTTATGTCATTACAGACATCGGACGTGAGATGCTAAAGAAGGAATATGACCGCTTAAAGGTCATGGTAGAAGACGGTGCTGGAAAGTTAGAAAATCTGTAAAGACAGAAAAAGTTAAAAATTATATGATGTGGAGGAAAATAAGATGAAGGATAGAAAACAGTGGGTAAAATATGTAGTACTTGGTTGGATGATGGTGTTATTTGTGTCGGTTGTCGCATGTCAAAAGAATGCGGCTACAGAAGAAATTTTGGATAGCTATACAATCGAAATGGGTGAGAATTCCTATATGCAGATAACAGAAACAGCATCTTTAAGAACCGCAGAATATTATGTGGACGGAGAACTGACACAGCGGTCGGTGTATGAGTTTGCAACCGGAGAGATTACATGTTGGGTTTGGGATACAGAGACAGAGGAAGAAACAGTTACCAAATATCACATCGACGATTTTCTTGTGACGGAAGAATAAAGACGAATAGGAACATAGGCAGGATGGCTTGACACTCCATCCTGCCTATGTTACTATTTCTTTGTTGAAAATAAAAAGAAGACAATGAAGAGGTTGAGAAAAAAGTGATCATTCGTAAATAATTCCTACTAAAATGCACGAAGATAACAAAAAATTCCGGAGACGTAAGTTGCTTTTATAAACAGAAGGACTTGCGTATCTCGGGTGTTTTGTTGTGGTCTTTGTAAGCTGCATTTCATAGTAGGTTTTTTTATTGCATGGGAAATTCTCAGGCTCTTTTTTTGTTGCATTAAAGTAGAAAGTATGAGGGAAAATCCTCTGCTCGCGTAACGCGGCTCGCATTTTCCTTCGGAAAACAAGGAGGATTGGAATGATTATTAAGATGGGATTGCAACCGGGAAACAGGTTTTAGGAAAACAATCCGCAAATTGTTGCCGGATTGTTTGGAATAGGAGACAAGATGGCACAAATTGAAATTAAGAATATGACATTTTATTATGATGACTTTTATCATCCGGTATTTGAGCATTTGAATGTGAATTTGGATACGGACTGGAAGATGGCACTGGTCGGAAGAAACGGACGGGGAAAGAGTACTCTGTTGCGGCTGATAGAAGGAAGTCTGGAACCATCCGAAGGCGTTATCCGGCGAAGTGGGACGGTGTCTTATTTTCCGTATGCGCTGAATTCTAAGTTTACAAAGACAATGGATGTGGTGAAAGAGTGTATCGGTGGACTAAGGACGATGGAAGTGCAATTGGAGGAATACGAAGTGGGTTCTTTAGTAGGGGAGAGCGAGACATATCTTGACACACTAAACCGCTACATAGAAGCAGACGGTTACGTGATGGAGAGCCGTATCTGCAAGGAATTGGTACAGATGGGATTGCCGGCAGAGCTTTTGGAACAGGAGTTTTCCACACTTTCCGGTGGAGAGCAGACCTGCATGCTGATTATCGCGTTGTTCCTGCGGAAGGAGGCGTTTGTTCTGCTGGATGAGCCGACCAATCATCTGGATAAAGAGAAAAAGGAGCAGTTAAAGGAGTATTTAAAAAAGAAAAAGGGTTATGTGATTGCATCCCATGATACGTTTTTTCTGGATGCGGTAGCAGACCATATTTTGGCAATTAACAAGGTGGATATTTCGATAGAGCAAGGAAATTATTCTACCTGGCGACGGAATATGGAGTTAAAGGAACAGTTTGAACTGCGGATAAGACAGCGGCTGATGCAGGAAATCAACCAACTGGAGAGACAGTCAAAACTGACCAGAAGCTGGTCGAATATCGGAAATAAACAGAAGTATCCGTTTGCCTGTAATGCGAGGACAAACGGAACCAGAGCTTATATGCGGCAGGCAAAAGCGGCAGAGCAGCAAATAAAAGACAATTTGGAAGAGAAAAAGCAGCTCCTTCGAAACATGGAGGAAGAAAAACAATTGAGTATTTATCAGGAGGTTTTGGAGCAGGAGTGTCTGCTGGCAACAGATGGGATAAGCTTTTGTTATGAAGGCGCTTCTGCTCCGATACTGGAGAATGTGACAATCCATGTATATCCGGGGGATAAAATCTGGCTTCGTGGGAAAAACGGTGCAGGAAAAACGACATTGTTAAAATTGCTGTCAGGGCAGCTTCCAGGATGCGGAATCCATCGGAGGGGAGACTTGTCCATTGCGTATGTGGCACAGGAACCGGCCCGGCGAAAGGGAAATATAAAGGAATTTCTGCGAGAGTGTCTGCGAGAAGGCGAGGAGTTCCATGAGATTTACGCAAAGTTCAGAGACCTGTGCAGATTATTTGATTTACCGGAGGATTTTGAAAGACGTCCATTAGAAACACTCAGCAGTGGTGAATTAAAAAAGGTGGATATTGCAAGGATACTTGCAGGGAATCATCATATTTTATTCTTGGACGAGCCCTTGAATTATATGGACGTACAATTTAGAATGCAGTTGGAGGCCGCACTGATGGATGAGGAACTAACCTTGATTTTCGTAGAACATAACGAGGAGTTTGGTAAACGGATTGCAAATAAGGTGATAGAGTTGTAGAGCAGAGGTCATAAAAAAGATGAGAGAGGTGTATAAGGATGATAAGAGAAACAACACATTTTATATCAGAGTATCATGAAGCAGATGTGGCTTTGGCAGGGGAATTTATTTCCTTGTTGGAGCAAAAGTTTGAGGAGATACATAAGAAATTCCAGTTGGACAAGGCAACACAAAAGTATCACTTTGTGTTATGTAAGGATGTAGACGAATTCACCAAAAAGACCGGAAAGCGCAGGGAGGAGTATCAAGACTGGATGGTCGGAAATTCAAATTTTGAAAGTTTTACGATTGCGGTTCTTTCTCCAAGGGTTGTTACGGACCGCACGGGTGAGGACATGGAAAAGGTAGCAGTGCATGAGCTGGTACATATGATGTTTGACGATGCGACACAAATGTCCGGGGATGATGTCGAACCTTGGATTGCCGAGGGAATTGCAATTTTGTATGCAGGGCAGACGGACTTAAACTACATCAGTGTTTCTGAGTGTCCGAAGATAGCTGACTTAATTGGGTTCGATAATTTCGTTGATAACCAGGGATATGACTATGCAGGCGTTTATGTCCGGCACTTTATCCGAAAGTTTGGATTTGAGAAGTTTATTGCAGCATATCGAGGAGAATGCGAATGGCAAAGTATGATATATGAGGGATTTGAGGCGGAGGCGATTCGTGAATTTGCCATCTGAATAAGATTTTTGGAGTCATAGATGGTAAAAAAGCATGTTTTAACCGGAAATTTACCATCTGTACGTGCTTTTTTGCTGGTGAGATGGTAAAAAAATGTATTTTCCTGATCAAATTACCATCTAGAGTAGGAAAATGCATCGTTTAGAAGGTGAATTTCAGAAGTTTTATTGAGATTTTACCATCTAGAGAGATAAAAAGAGTCTTTTAGTAGGTAAAATCCTGTATCTTTCGCCGGGAATTACTTATTAAAAGAAGAAAAAGAGTGTATCAGTAGGTAAAAGCCAAAAAAACGGCATTACTGCGCCAGAAAACACCCTCCCCAAACGGCCTCGCACCCGGAGTACGCTTCCTATGACAGGAATTGCATGCGGGAGATTCGCCTGACACCGTCTTCGCCAAAAAGATGGTCTGTTCTACCCTAAAAGAAGACAGAAAAAGATACAACTTTAGCAAATCAATACAAAAATAAGCCCCACCGGATAAATATTCCTAAGCAGCGATCATTCGGGGCCGCGAAAGCGTCAGCTTAAGTCGCGCGTGGAATAGTTATCCGGTGGGGATTTTATTTACATCACATCAAAAGTTGTATCGTTTTTGTCATATCTACCACGAAAAGGAGAACTCGTTTTTTCTTAGACTTACTTATCCTTAATCTCCGCATGTAATTCCTGTAAGGAACGTACCTGGCTCTGTCCGTGCTTCTTTACATGGTGGATACCGTCTGCGGTAGCCTTTGCTGCTGCAACTGTGGTCATGTAAGGAATCTTTGCCTTGATGGCAGCTTTACGAAGGTAACTGTCGTCTGTGATACTGTCCTTGCCTGCCGGAGTGTTGATGATTAAGTCAATCTGTCCGTTAGTAATCAGGTCAAGGATATTCGGACGGCCTTCGGAGAGCTTGTTTACCTGTGTTGCAGGAACACCGGAAGCATTTAATAAATCGCAGTTGCCGCCGGTAGCGATAATCTTAAAGCCGTCGGAAGCAAGACTTCTTGCTACTTCTACAACCTCTGCTTTGTCCTTGCGGTTTACGGAAATCAGTACGGTTCCCTCAAGTGGAAGCTTCGACTGTGTACCTTCCTGTGCCTTGTAGAACGCACCGCCGTAAGAACCGGATAAACCTAATACTTCACCGGTGGAACGCATTTCCGGTCCAAGGAGTGGGTCAACCTCAGGGAACATATTAAATGGGAATACCGCTTCCTTGACTCCGTAGTAAGGGATGTCCTGCTCTTTTAAGTTTGGAACAGGAGATGGCTTGCCGGTCAGCTCAGAGGTGATAATCTCTGTAGCAAGCGGTACCATGCGGATGTTACATACCTTGGAAACGAGCGGCACCGTACGGGAAGCTCTAGGGTTTGCTTCAAGTACGTATACCTTGCCGTTCTCAATCGCATACTGCATATTCATTAAGCCCTTAACGTGCATTTCTTCTGCAATTCTTCTTGTATATTCCTTAATTGTTGCCACATTTTCCTCTGAAATGTGCTTGGATGGAAGTACACAAGCGGAGTCACCGGAGTGAACACCGGCAAGCTCGATGTGTTCCATAACGGCAGGAACATAAGCGTGTGTGCCGTCACTGATGGCATCTGCTTCGCATTCCAGTGCGTTGTTTAAGAAACGGTCGATGAGAATCGGACGGTCAGGGGTTACACCAACCGCTGCATTCATGTAGTTAATCATGCTCTCATCGTCATAAACGACTTCCATGCCGCGACCGCCCAGTACGTAGGAAGGACGAACCATCGTCGGATAACCGATTTCATGTGCAATTTCAAGCGCTTCCTCAACGGTAGTTGCCATACCGGATTCCGGCATCGGAATTTCTAACTTGTCCATCATTTCACGGAATAAGTCACGGTCCTCTGCAAGGTCAATGACTGCAGGGGAAGTACCGAGAATCTTGACTCCGTTCTTCTCTAAGTCGGCTGCAAGGTTTAAAGGAGTCTGGCCACCGAACTGTGCGATAACACCGACCGGCTTTTCTTTCTTGTAAATACTTAAAACATCTTCTAAAGTCAGAGGCTCGAAGTATAACTTATCGGAAGTATCGTAGTCTGTGGAAACGGTTTCCGGATTACAGTTTACGATAATGGTTTCAAAGCCGAGCTTCTTTAATGCTAACGATGCGTGTACGCAGCAGTAGTCAAATTCAATACCCTGACCGATACGGTTTGGACCGCCGCCAAGAATCATTACCTTTGGCTTGTCCTCAGAAATCGGGTTCTTATCCGGGGCGTTGTAAGTGGAGTAGTAGTACGCACTGTTTTCTGTACCGCTTACATGTACGCCTTCCCAGGCTTCTTCCACACCGAGGATAATACGACGGTTACGGATTTCGTCTTCGGAAATTTCAAGTAATTTGCTTAAATATTTATCGGAGAAACCATTCTTCTTTGCATGGATGAGCATTTCATCGGATGGAAGACCGCCCTTGCAGGTAAGAAGTGCTTCCTCTTCTTCAACGAGCTCCTTCATCTGCTTGATGAAGAAATGCTTTACCTTTGTGATTGCATGGATTTCTTCTACGGTAGCACCCTTTCTTAACGCCTCATACATAATGAAATGACGCTCACTGGAAGGAGTGATTAAAAGCTTTAATAATTCTTCCTTGGATAATTCGTTGAAGTTCTTTGCATAACCAAGACCGTAGCGTCCGGTCTCTAAGGAACGGATGGCCTTCTGGAATGCTTCCTTGTAGGTCTTACCGATACTCATAACTTCACCAACGGCACGCATCTGTGTACCTAACTTGTCCTCAACGCCCTTGAACTTTTCGAATGCCCAACGCGCGAACTTGATAACCACATAGTCGCCGTCCGGAACATACTTATCTAAGGTGCCGTACTTGCCGCAAGGGATATCCTTTAAGGTAAGGCCTGCTGCAAGAAGTGCGGAAACAAGTGCAATTGGGAAGCCGGTTGCCTTACTTGCAAGTGCAGAGGAACGAGAAGTACGTGGGTTGATTTCGATAACGATGATGCGGTCGCTGACAGGGTCATGCGCAAACTGTACGTTAGTACCACCGATTACTTCTACGGATTCTACAATCTTGAATGCCTGTTCCTTTAAGCGGTCCTGGCATTCCTTTGAAATGGTAAGCATCGGAGCGGAACAGAAGGAGTCACCGGTGTGAACACCGAGCGGGTCAATGTTTTCGATGAAGCAGACGGTAATCATGTTGTTATCTGCATCACGGACAACTTCAACTTCTAACTCTTCCCAGCCTAAGATGGATTCCTCTACAAGAACCTGTCCTACTAAGGATGCCTGAAGACCTCTTGCACATACGGTGCTGAGCTCTTCCTTATTATATACTAAGCCGCCGCCGGCACCACCCATGGTATAAGCCGGACGAAGAACAACCGGATAGCCAAGCTTGTCAGCGATGGCAAGTGCTTCCTCTACAGTGTAAGCAACTTCGCTACGTGCCATCTCGATGCCGAGAGCTTCCATTGCTTTCTTGAATTCCACACGGTCCTCGCCGCGTTCGATCGCATCTACCTGAACGCCGATTACCTTAACATTATACTTGTCAAGAACACCTGCTTCGTGTAATTCGGAGCACAGGTTTAAGCCGGACTGACCGCCTAAGTTCGGAAGTAATGCATCCGGGCGCTCCTTTGCAATAATCTGCTCCAGACGCTCCACATTCAGTGGCTCGATGTAGGTAACATCTGCTGTTTCAGGGTCAGTCATGATGGTAGCAGGGTTTGAATTCACGAGCACGATTTCATAGCCGAGGCTGCGGAGAGCCTTACAAGCCTGAGTGCCGGAGTAGTCAAACTCACACGCCTGTCCGATGATGATAGGACCGGAACCAATAATCAGTACTTTGTTAATATCTGTTCTTTTTGGCATAGCGGATTTTCCTCCTTGATCTTCTGCGGTATTTATTTTTGTTCGCTTTTTCTCATGATATATTATATCTATTTTAGGAAAAAGCACAAGGGGAAATTAAAGAAAACTTGAAAGAATTTTGTTACTAAAATAAGGAAAAAGGAGCACAAAATATGCTCCTTGTGGTTAAAGTATCTCAATGATTTTTAAAATCTGCTCTTTTTTCTTGTCGTCACAGTTTTTGAGTGCTTTCAAGATTTCATTATCCAATGCTAATGCGGAGTTCTGATACTGGTCGGATAAAAGATAATCGACCGTGACTTCAAGGGCATTGGCAATTGCCAGAAGGACGTTTAAGGATACTTTTGTGTGGGAATTCTCTGTATTGGAGATGTGGGAAGTATTGACCCCTACCAGTTCGGCGAGGTTGTCCTGAGTGAGTCCCCTGCTCTGACGTACGGATTTAATTTTGAGTCCTAATTTTACATAGTCTATTTCCTGTTGCAATCAGACCACCTCTTTCTTGTCTATAAGAATGTTTGCATAGTCTAATTGTAATATTATAAAAAATGTGCTAGAATATTCTGCATAAGTGAAATATATTTATACAGACAATAAACACGTAGGAAAAAAGATAGTATCGGAGAGGCAGAAGAACATGCAAAATAAGGATTGGGAAAAGACAAAAGAGCGTATTATAGAAGTGGCGGATCGTATTATTCATCTGCATTTTTGTGAAAATGGAAGAGAAGAGGTAAAGCAGTATCTGGGAGAAGGTTTTTCCTGGATCGGAATCTTTGACGAAGGGATCCGTACGGAGGAAAAGGAAGGAATGGGTCATCATAAAAGACCGTATGAAGGGAAGCTGGCCACACGTCCGGTGGAGCCGGAGTATGATGTACAGAAAATCTCCGAGGAGTGTTATATCTGTATTTGCAGAGCATGGATTACAGTGGAGGCTGCAATGCAGATGTGTCTGAAAACACATCAGAGGATCAGTTTCTTCTTTCGTATGGAAGGAACAGAGCCAAAATGCTATCATGTCCATGCGTCAAACCCGTATATCGAAGATGTTACAGAGGATTTTCTGACCGGTGTATATAACAGACGTTATGTGACACGTTTAATTGAAGAATATCTGGACAAGGAAAACGGCTGTGGCTTTTTGTTAGCGGATATTGATAATTTTAAAATGATTAATGACACGTACGGACATGTCAGGGGAGATGAAGTGCTGGAGCGTTTTTCCGAATTGTTGCAGAAGATGTTTTCTGCAGACGGAGTCTGTGGAAGATTGGGTGGAGATGAATTTATTATTTTCCTTCCGGGGAAGGTTACATCGGATTTTGCAGAAGAGCTTGCATTGCAACTGACAGAGGGATTCAGAGAGGTTCTTAGGGAGATGCAGATAGAAGTTTCTGCCGGAGTCAGTATTGGCGGAGTTTACGGCATGCAGAAAACGACGTTTGAGGAGCTCTATCGCAAAGCAGACGCCATTTTATATCAGGTAAAAGAAAACGGAAAAGGAAAGGTCAGTATTTTGCAGAGTAGCTATACATAATCAGGTGTATAGCTATTTTTACATTGTGAAAACAGACGGTTTGGTATACAATAGAAGAAACAATGGCAGAAACATCGGAGAGGGGATTCACATATGAAGACAAAGCTGAAAAAGGGTTTAAAAATTGCAGTATGGGTAGTGCTTGCGGTTGTTGTGGCATTGCTGCTTGTTCTTTTGGCGGCATTTATCTACCACAAAACCTATTCCATTCCGGAGCAGGCGGCAACGATAGAAAACACCACAGGGCTCGTGCAGGCATCCGGCAGGTCGTTGTACGACGCGGACGGAAATCAGCTTCAACTAAAGGGCATAAATGCCGGTCAGATACTGCTTCAGGAGGGCTGGATGAGTCCGTTTGCAACAGAACCGCTGAAAAATGAGGATGGCTCCTATGTAAAGGACGCAGATGACAATATCCAGTATCCGGAGTTTACGGAGGAAGAGTTTCGAAATGCTATAAAATCAAATCCAAATTTAACAAATTATAATCCGGATGAGTTGATGCAGTATTATTGGGACTGCTTTTTTACGGAGGAGGATTTCCGCATCATTAAAGAGGACTTGCAGTTAAACACAATTCGACTTCCGATTTATTATCTGAATATAATGCATGAGGATTTGACCTTAAAGAGCGAGGAGGAGGCGTTTGCCTATATCGACTGGTTTGTGGAAAGGGCGGGCGAACACGGGATTTACATCGTGTTAGATCTGCACGGGGCACCTGGCGGACAGAACGGATATGAGCATTCCGGTTTTATGTCGAAGGAGCCGGGGCTTTGGGAGTCGGAAGAAAACGTGCAGGCAACGGTAGCTATCTGGGACTTTATTTCAAAGCATTATACTAACACAAAACCGGAGCTTGGAAAATGGATTGCCACCTATGATATTATCAATGAGCCGCTTTATACAAAGGATGGAAAGACCACCAAGGAATGCTGGGAAGTATTTGATAAAATCTATGACGTTATCCGTGCCAACGGAGATAATCATGTTGTGACGATGGAAGGCTGTTGGGGCTTTGATACCTTACCGGACCCGGCGGAATACGGCTGGGAAAATGTGCAGTATGAGTACCACTGGTATAATTTGTGGTCCAGTCTGCTTCCTTATGAGGTTTACTATACGTATCAGGACCTGTTAAACATCGGACGCGACTATGATGTGCCGACGTATATCGGGGAGTTTACCGTGTTTGAGGACAAAGAACAGTGGGCAAAGGAACTGGCACTGTTTGATGAGAGAAATTATTCCTGGACCATCTGGAGCTATAAGACAACGGTGACCGGCTGGTGGACCTCCTCCTGGGGCGTTTACACCTGCCAATTAAAGTTTGTAACGGAGTGGGACGAAGTGAAATGTAATGTGGCAACCTGTACATATGAGGAATATATCGCAGCGTGCGAAAAGACAAGAACGGAACATTGTGTGACCGGTACCCTGTATGAGGTATTAATGGAGTATCACAGGACGCAAGGGGAAAAGTAAATGAGATATGCTTAAAAAGGGGCAGCGGATAAAAGAGTTTTCTTTTGACCGCTGCCGTTTTATCAAATTGAAAGAAAAAAAGTGAGTCGATTATTCCCCTACAGCTTTGTTTGTAAGCATCGTATAGATCAGCTTTAATTTGGATGGGTTGCCCATGCGGGTATCGCCTTCGCCGATGCGAAGTACTTCATCCTGGGTCTTTGTCACAGGATTCCAGGTAAGAAGTGTCTCATCATTTGGATCTCCTGTTTTTGCAAAGTTGGTAAGGTAGGTGGTCATCTGGTCGCTGATGGCATAATCTTTTTCTTTAAATGGTCTCCAGCCGTTCTTTAAGGTGCCAAACCAGTACCAGAGGTCGCTCGAGTGCCAGGCTCCGCAGTCATCCCCCGGAAGCATACGGTCAAAGAACCAGGTGTAGGATTTTAATCTTTCCTGCTCTGCCTGTGTTTTTGTCCAGGACTTTGCCATGGAAAACAGAATCGGCGGCATTATGTCGTGGCTGGTGATTCCGGTCATATAAGGGATGTTTTTCTGCCTTCCGGCAGCAACGGTTTCTGTTGCAGGTTCTGTTAAGAATCTGCCGTCAATACAAGGCGAGCAAACCAACCCCTTTTTCTGTTCTTTTTGTATTTTCTGCCAGGAAGCAAACAGCTTTTGTGCCGGAAGTTCACAAAAAGCTTCAAAACTGTCACAGCCGGCATCCTGCATCACAAGGCGCCAGAAATCAAAGCGGTTTTCTGCAGGAGCGGCAGATAAAAATTTATTGATACCGGCTCCGCTGCTCATAACGGCTTTGTGGAACAGACCGTCGGTCAAAGGACTTAAGGAATGCTGCTGGACACTCATGGCACCGGCGCTCTGACCCATGATGGTAATATTTTCAGGGTCTCCGCCAAAAGAGGAGATATTATCCCTAATCCAGCAAAGAGCAGTCATCTGGTCATATAAACCGTAGTTTCCGGTAAATCCGTCACGCTCCTTTGCCTCCTTTATGCAGGCAAAGCCAAGAGGACCCAGGCGGTAATTGATGGTGACTGCGATGACACCCTTGGTCGGCCACACCGGTCCGTCAAAGTGCTTTTCATGTCCGCAACCACCGGTAAATCCACCACCGTGGATATAGAAAATCACCGGTAATTTAGCATCCGGTCCGGCAGACTCCGGAGTCCAGATGTTTAAGAATAAACAGTCCTCGCTGTAGGTGTAGGTTTCGCCACGGCGGAACTCATTGTAGTAAAAGATTTTCTTCGGCATGTCTTCTTCGTTGTAGAAGGCACGTGGCTGATAGCTGCAATGTCCGTACTGTGTGGCATCATAGACACCGTCCCAATAGGTAATCTGTACCGGATACTCAAAACGTCCGGCAGTGGCATAGCGGATACCCTTATATGCCCTGACACCCGGCCATTGGCAGGTGGTTCCCCTGATTTCTCCGCAAGGAGTCAAAATGGTATCTGACATAGTGTTCCCTTCTTTCTTTATTTTGAGAATAAGTTTCCAACTTGAGTTTATTTTAGCAAGAAAACAACGCAAAGTAAATTGCAATAATCAGATGTTAGATTGTAAATCTTGCAAAAAAGGTGTACAATTTAAACAAAGAGATACTACAGAGGGGGGAACTATGAAACCGGAGGATATGAAACGTCTGGCGGAGGAGTTTGTCCGGTCGGGCAATTACCGCGATGTCAACGAAGTCCGTGCGTTCTTAAAAGACAAGGGATATGACTTAAACAGTCTGTACCAGGAACTGGAGATGAGTTCGCGTCTGGTAGATACGCATATCTGATAGGAAGCGAGACATATCGCTTAAAACAAGGGGATGTGGTGGCGGTAGCACCGGGAGTGCCGCATCGTCCAATTTGGACTAAGGAACCGGGCGAACCGTATCATAGGGAAGTTATCTGGATGTCGAAAGAATTTGTGCAGGGAATGAAGGCGATATTGCCCGGAGTGTTTTTGAAAGGAGAGAACAGTCATTTCTTATTACACACTGCAGGAAGTAAATGGGAAGAAACCGGTACGTACTTTCACGCAGCGCAGACTCATTGCGGCAAAGACAAAAATCAGTATCGGCATGGCGATGGAAGAAGTTGCGGAGCAAGTGGGCTTCCGCGATTATTCGACTTTCTACCGAGCGTTTAAGCAGGAATACGGTATTTCACCACGGCAATATAAAGGACTGGAAGAAAAGGCATAAGAGGGGGAGAAGGATGAAATTTGTACCAAAAACAACGGACTATGAGTTAAGCCCTTATACGGGCCTTACCAGGGAATCCTGGATAGAAGCAGGAAAGTATGTGCTTAACGGAATCTTTTCCAATATTAAATGCTTTGAAGACCCGGTAGTGATGCCAAGAAAAGAAACGAAGATTACTTATCCACATGCAGGAGCTTCGCCCGAGGCATTGAATGCGGAAGAAAAAGCGGAAAAGTTTGAAGGTTTGACGAGGAGCTTTTTCTTTGCGGCACCTCTTATTCATGAGGAGCCGGAGCTGACGGTCTGTGGCTATAATGTCAGAGAGTATTATAAAAACCAGGTGCTCCGTTCCTGTACAAAGGGTGACTCGATTTATGTGGGGACCTATGAGGATTTGCAGGAAATTGACGGTTGGCGCAATCCAAACCGTGCGTTCCAGCAGACGGTGGAAACCTGTGCGCTTGTCATTTGTCTGTGGGTGTGCAAGGAAGAACTCTGGGATACGTATACAAAAGAAGAAAAGGATTTGATTGCCGGATTTTTATCGAGCTTTGCTCATGCGAACACGGTGCCGCAGAACTGGCGGCTGTTTAATATGCTGGATCTGGCGTTCCTTCACATGGAGGGCTATCCGGTATCGCATGAAATTATGATGGACCACGCGCAGGCGATTTTGGCGTATTCGGTGGGCGACGGTTGGTACCGGGACGGACATTCGTTTGACTATTATTCGTGCTGGGCGTTTCAGGTGTATGCACCACTTTGGAATCTCTGGTATGGCTACGAATATGAGCCGGAGCTTGCGAGAAAATTTGAAGAGCAGTCGAACCGTCTGATGGAGACCTATGCGGACTTTTTTGACCGGGATGGCTTTACGAATATGTGGGGCAGGAGCAATATTTACCGCAACGCTTCCACCAGTGCATTTGATGGTAACTTCTTCTTAAAGAATCCGAAGATGGATCCGGGGCTGGCAAGACGGATTTGTTCCGGTTCGCTTTTGCAGTTTTTTGGCAGAGGGGATGTGTTTTGGAACGGTGTTCCGGAGCTTGGTTTTTATGGTCAGTTCTCGCCATTGGTGCAGGGATATTCGTGTGCGGAATCTCCGTTTTGGATGGGGAAGGCGTTTCTTTGTCTGCATTTGCCAAAGGACCATCCGTTTTGGACAGCAAAGGAGAACAACGGCACATGGGAGAAGCTTGCACCGGAAGGCATCAAGGTGACTACGCTCAATGGACCGGCTCTTTGCTTTTCTAATCACAATGCAAACGGAGAGACGATTTTGCGAACCGGTAAGGTTCTAAAAAACAAGGGCGATATCCATGGCATGTGGAATTACTCCAAGCTTTGCTTTAATACAAAATATCCGTGGGAGGCAACGCCGGGAGAAAATGTGGAATCCCAGCAGTATGTTCTGTGTGAATTACCGGGCGGACAGGTAAAACATGCCAACGCGACGTTCTGGTATGGGGAAAAGGACAACGTTTTGTATCGCCGGCAGTTCTTTGATTATAATTTAAATGATGAAGCACATTGGATTCCTGCCATAAATCTGGCGGATGTTACAGTGCCTTATGGAATCCTTCGTGTGGATAAGCACAGACTGTTTCAGCGTCCGGTGAGGTTTACGCTGGGGGCGTATGGATTCCCGGATGATGGTGCGACGGACATCCGGAGGATGGAAGAGAGTGACACAAGTGCCAAGGCAATCATCTTAAAGGGCTGGGACTCTTTAGGACAGGAAAAACAGCTTGCCATGACGATTTATGACGGCTGGGATGAATTGCAACTGGTGCACAGCACGGGAACCAATCCGGATTCGGAACATTCCATTGTGGTGTATGCTGTGACGGAGAAGAAAAAGCAATATGGCTCGTATGAGTTTTACACCATGATTTCACAGGTGATTACAAAGGAAAGCCATGAGGACTTTTCGGAAGAAGAAATTTTCCCAATACGTGCCATTGACTATGAGGACAGTACAAAAACCGGAGCATACGGATGTGTGACAGTGACATTAAAGGATGGCACGGTGCGAAAGGTGAATTTTGAGGAGATAGAAGCAGGACTTACATTGTAGAAAGGGGTTGCATTTATGAAAACAGAATTTATAACCTTAAATAGGGAAAGAAATGAAAAGCTGGCAAAAATAGAGAAGAAGTTTTTGTAAGATTTGCAATGTATAATGCGCTTTTTGCAATTTGCATTGCATGAGTTATTTGCTAAAATAGAATAGTAAGAAAGAGTAGAAGGCCGTGTAGGTCTCTACGGTGAACAAAGGTTAAGGGAAAGTGCCGGGGACAGAAAAAGGCACTTCCGTTTCAAAAGGAGGTATTTTGTTATGGGAAAAACTTCGAAGGGTGGCTTGACCAAAAAACATTGGTTTGGCTACATGTTTGGTGACTGGGGCGGTTGTATGACCTTTACCCTTATGAGCTCCATTTTTACGATGTATTGTACAGACTGTTTAGGAGTAGACACAGGTATTCTTGGAACATTAGTAATCATTTGGACCATTTGGGATGCTGTAAATGACCCGATGATGGGCGCAATAATGGATAAAGCATTTGCAAGAAAAGCAAATCCAAATGGAAAATTCCGGCCTTGGTTGCTTCGTGCAACACCATTGCTTGCAATTACTTCCATTGCTCTTTGGATTGTTCCTACCTTCTTTGAAGGTGTAACACTTTTGGTTGTGCTCTTTATGTGTAAGATTTTTTATGAAGCGGCATATACTATGTTCAACATCCCGATGGGCTCTCTGCTTTCTGCAATGTCGACCAGTGATGCAGAAAGAGCTTCTCTTTCTTCTGCCCGTGGTGTAGGTTCCATGTTTGGTAACATGATTCCTGCAATGCTTGCTCCGGTGATTTTAAACTTCTTTGACTCCAGAGAAGGCACACCATATGCGATTGTAGCCGTCATCTGCGCAGGCATCGGTTTTGTGATTTGTCTGCTGCATTATTTCATGACAGAGGAGCGTACTACGGTTGGCGAGAATGCAAAGTCAGATGATATCAAGTTCTCTGATATTTTAGTTGTGGTAAAGAAGAATCGTCCTTTCGTTGCTCTTTGCATCCACGGTATTTGTATCTGTACCATGCAGTACATTGCGCAGACGTTAAGTATTTACATGTATTCTTCTGTATTCCACAATACAGCATACCAGTCCATCGGTACTGCTCTTTCCAGCCCGATTATGATTGCTTCCATGATTGCGGTTCCTTACATGTGTAAAAAGCTTGGTCTGATGAAGGTGATTCGTTACTCGCTCTTAATCGGAGGCGGCATTTATGTAATTTTATTCGGAATGCACATGATAATGGATGTACATCCACTGGTTCACTCTGTCATTTCCGGTCTTGCCATGGGTATCGGCATGATTTCCATTCAGATGCAGTGGGGACTGGTTGGTGAAGCAATTGACTATAATGAATTGGTTACCGGTAAGAGAACGGAAGGTTCTATTTATGGTACATTCAATCTTTCCCGTCGTATCGGTCAGACCATCGGACAGGGTTTTGCCATTTATGCACTTGGCTGGATTGGTTATAACGGCAAGTTAGAATTCCAGTCGGATGCAACCGTATTTGGCTTGAAGGTTCTGTGTGTGCTGGTTCCGGCGGTGTTTGTACTTGGTTCCTGGGCGGCATTTAAGTTTGTATGGAATATTACCGATGAAAAGCGTGCGCAGATGGCAGCTATGAAGGCAGGTACTCCTGCAGTAGAAGCTCCGGTGGAAGAAGCAGCAGCTACAGAAGAGTAATCTGACTAAAAGAAATACATACGAATAAGAGTTGACATTCACAGAATATTTATAGAATATTCACAAAAGTTTCTCGCTTGAAACTTGCGACAGACAGAGGAGAGTGGTAAGATTATGGTATAAGTGTCTGACAATGGTCGGAGGACAGAAAAAGGAGTGTAGTGTTATGGGTAAGAAGAAAAAATCCAGTGTAGCAAGGAAAGTCATCGGAATTTTGGCGGTGTTAGGAGCGATTACAGTATTGATGTGCGTACTGAATCTGATGGCGTATCAGGTGTTACAGGGGTACAACGTGGCATTGACGGAGCAGATTCTTGCTTTGGAAGAACACACAGACGATAGTGCGGATGTAGAACAGATTGTCGGTCAGATCAATTATCTGATGGAGCGGATTGATATAAAGATTGACGGAACGTATGTGTTTGATATCTTTTTGGTTGTACTTGCGCTGATTGTAACAGCAGTTGCAGTTCTTATGTCGCTTCGCATGATTGTAATACCGACGAAGAAGGTAAGTAATTCCCTGCGGGAAATTGTACATAGTATTGAACAGAAGGAAGGCGACCTGACGATTCGTGTGGATGTAAAGAGCAATGATGAAATCGGTCAGCTTGCGCTTGATATCAATGAATTTATTGCATTGCTTCAGAAGAATATGGTAACCATGCGGGAAAGTTCTGATTTGATGATTGGCTCCATGCAGGTGGTAACGGAGAAGATTGAAGCGTCCAATCAGAGCGTAACAAATGTATCTTCTTCCACAGAAGAACTGGCAGCCAGCATGGAAGCGGTTGCTGCGACGATTCAGGAGCTGGCCAACGGAAGCAATAACGTGCTTTCGCAGGCACAGGGCATCAGTAAGGATGCAGATTCCGGCGTGGAGACAGTAACAGAGCTTCAGAAACGTGTTACACAGATACGTGATCATGTAATTTCCAGTAAGGAGACAGCGACTTCCGTCATTGGAACGATTGAAAAAGAGTTAGAAGTATCCGTGGCAGAAAGTGCCAGCGTAAAGCAGATTCAGGAATTGACAAGCGGTATTCTTGATATTGCGGGACAGACCAATCTTCTTGCACTCAATGCTTCTATTGAGGCTGCAAGAGCAGGAGAGGCCGGTCGTGGTTTTGCAGTCGTAGCAGAGGAAATCCGTAATCTTGCAGACAACAGCCATCAGGCGGCAAACAGCATTCAGGAAATCAGCGGTACCGTAATCGCAGCAGTAAACAAATTGGTGGAAAACTCCAAAGAAATGCTTGCGTTCATGGATAGCAATGTGCTGAAGGATTATGATACCTTTGTTGAGATTGTGAATCAGTATCGCAAGGATGCAGAGACCTTCAATGGCTTGTTCGCCGGCTTTGCAAAGGAAGCTTCCCAGATGGAAAAGACGATGAGTGCTATGACGTCCGGCATCAATGATATTGCAACTACGGTGGATGAGAGTGCAAATGCGGTAACTGTTGTAGCTACCGATGCATCCGAACTGGTTGCGGCTATGGTAGATATCCAGAGCGAAACGGATGCAAATCGTCAGGTTTCGGAAGAAATGATTTCTGTGGTACAGAGATTTAAGAACTTGTAAAAAGAATAAAAACATACAAAGAGAGTTCCGATCGGGACTCTCTTTTTTAATATTTCGGAAACATTTTGCGAACATTTCTTCAACAATCCGGTGGTATCTTAACATCATCAACAGGAAATACTAAATAACAAAAATAAAATGAAGAAAAGAAAAGGAGAACAAGACAATGAACAGAGAAAAGGATACTTACCAGATTATGCAGGAGTTAGAGGAAAACGGAGTAGATATGAAGGAAGAATTAAAGGAAGCCGGCAGAGTGATTAAGGAAGATGCGGTAGAAGCATACAAGAAGGTTGAGGATACCGTAGTCGGTGGTTATAAGAAGATTGAAGATGGAGTTGTAGAGGGCTACAAGAAAATTGAAGATGGAGTTGTAGAGGGCTACAAGAAAATGGAAGACGGTATCGTGGAAGGTGTGAAGAAGTTAGGCGAAGATGTTCTTGCAGGAGTAGAAAAGGCATCGGAAAAGATGACAGATGCTTATGTGGAACATGTATATGCAAAAGACGGAGAGACCGTAGAAGAAGCAAAAGAGAGAGTATTTGGAAACAAGTAAGTACCGCAAAATTGAAATAGATCCCCAATATGAACCGGAAGAAGGTGTCGCATTCCCCAAAAAGGAATGCGGACACCTTTTTCTGTTATAATGAAGGAGGGCAGGAGAGAAAGAAGACAAATCTGGTGCGATAGATTGATTGAAAAACCATCCAATCTATGCTAAAATATCCTTTGTTCGATTGACGTGAAAAAGTCATTACAGACAGATGGGGGCAGGATGATGAAGAAAAAGAAATCCGGGATAAAAAAATTAGAGCACTTAAAAGGCTGGCTGTATTTATTGCCCGCCATGATTTTTCTTGGTGCGTTTATGGTATATCCGTTAATTGATGTATTTGTTTATTCGTTTGAAGAGGGCTACAATTCGGTATCGCAGACCTTTTCGGGAGTTGGATTATACAACTACTCCTATGTGCTGCGGGACCCGTTCTTTTTGCAGGCGGTGAAAAATACATTTATTCTGGTAATTATTACAGTGCCGTTATCGACCGGCATTGCGCTTTTGATTTCGGTGGCACTCAGTTCCGTAAAAGCGCTCAGAAAACTGTTCCAGACGGTTTATTTTCTGCCGTATGTGACGAATACGCTGGCGGTTGGTCTGGTATTTATGATTTTATTTAAGAAAACACCATATTCCGATGGTTTGGTGAATATGTTTATTACCTGGTTTGGCGGAACAGCAGTGGATTTTATTGACGGACCGTATTGGGCAAAGATGCTGGTACTCTGTCTGTATACCATTTGGATTGTTATGCCGTTTAAGATTCTTATTTTGACCAGTGCACTGGCATCTGTGGATGAGACCTATTACAACGCGGCAAGGGTAGACGGTACAAGAAAAGGAAGAATTTTTACCAAGATTACGCTTCCGATGATTTCGCCGATGATTTTTTATCTTGTGATTACCGGTTTTATCGGAGCCTTTAAGGCATACAGCGATGCAGTGGCACTGTTTGGTACCGATTTAAATGCAAACGGAATGAACACGATGGTAGGTTATGTGTATGACATGCTCTACGGAGACGGCGGCGGTTATCCGTCGTTTGCATCCGCAGCGGCAATTATTCTGTTCAGTATTGTGCTGACCATTACCTGCATCAACCTGTTAATCAGCAAAAAGAAAGTGCATTACTAAGAGGTGACCGCGATGGAAAAAAGAACAGATTATGCAAAAATAGAACAAGCGGCCAGGGTGAGAGGACGGATTGGGAAGGTGTTTACGTATACTTTTCTTGCAATCTGGGCACTGATAGTCCTGTTTCCGTTTTATTGGATGCTGCTTACTTCGGTAAAGAGCTACAGTGCTTATAATGCAGAGTATATTCCGCAGTTTTTTACACTGAAGCCGACCTTTGAAAATTATATTAAGGCATTTACGGCAGTGCCGCTTGCCAAATATTTTCTGAATACCATTTTGTTTGCGGTGCTGACAACTGCCATCATGCTGGTGGTAATTACGCTTGCGGCATTTGCGTTTGCCCGCCTTGAGTTTAAAGGAAAAAACTTTGCGTTTGTGCTGTTTCTTTCCATGATGATGATTCCAAACGAACTGGTGGTCATCACAAACTTTGTGACCATTACAAATCTCGACATGAGGAATACGTTTGCCGGTCTTATCCTGCCGTCCGTCATGTCGGTGTTCTATCTGTACTTGTTAAAAGAGAACTTTGAGCAGATACCGGAAACGCTGTATCTGGCAGCAAAGGCAGACGGCACCTCGGATTTTAAGTATCTGTTAAAGGTAATGATTCCGATTTCAAAACCGACCTTTGTGACGATTATTATTTTAAAAATTATTGAGTGCTGGAATTCCTACGTGTGGCCAAGACTCATTACCGATGACAGCGCATATTATCTGGTGTCAAACGGAATTCAGGCCATTCGGGAAAATGGCTTCGGACGTGAAAATATTCCTGCCATGATGGCAGCAGTGGTAGCGGTTACGCTGCCGCTGATTATCCTGTTTCTGGTGTTTCGGGACAAGGTCATGGAAGGTGTGTCAAGAGGAGGTACCAAAGGATGAGAAAGAGAAACAAATTCCTGAAAAAAGTACTTCTGATGGGGATAACGATTGCCTGCATGGCACTTCTTTCCGGTTGTCACGGCTCGAAGGGACCGGATGCCTTTGTCCTTCCGGAGGAGTTTGATACAACAAAGGAATATGACATTGTCTTCTGGGCAAAAAATGATACGAATATTGTGCAGACGAGGATTTATGAAAAGGCGATTGCGGATTTTGAAGCATTGTATCCGAATGTGAACGTAACACTCCGTTTGTACACAAACTACGGTGATATTTACAAGGACGTCATTACAAACCTTGCTACCGGGACAACACCGAATGTCTGCATCAGTTATCCGGACCACGTGGCAACGTATCTGACCGGCATGAATCAGGTGGTGCCGTTAGATGAACTGTTTACGCATGAAATGTTCGGTTTTGGCGGAAGTCAGGTGCTGTTTGATGCACCGACGCAGGAAGAAATCATTCCGAAGTTTTTGGAGGAAGGTTTTTTTAACGGTCACTATTATACAATGCCGTTTATGCGTTCCTCGGAAGCGTGCTATGTGAATAAAACTTATGTGGAAGCGCTTGGCTTTACGCTGCCGGAGCAGCTGACGTGGGACTTTGTCTGGGAGGTTTCTGAGGCTGCCATGGCAAAGGCAGAAGACGGAACTTATCTGATTAACGGTCAGACGGTAATGATTCCGTTTATCTACAAGTCCGTAGACAACATGATGATTCAGATGTTAAAGCAGCAGAATGCCGGTTATTCTGATGAGAACGGAACCATTGGTCTGTTTAACGAAACGACCAAGGATATTCTATATACGGTCGCAGAGCACGCGGCAACCGGAGCATTTTCTACGTTTAATATTGTGAGCTATCCGGGAAACAAATTCAACGCCGGGCAGTGCCTGTTTGCAATTGATTCCACCGCCGGTGCGACCTGGATGGGACCGTATGCGCCATTGCAGGAAATTGATGAAGATAAGCTGATTCCGTTTGAAACAGAGGTAATGGCGATTCCGCAGTTTGATACGGAGAATCCGCAGATGATTTCCCAGGGGCCTTCCATCTGCATTTTTAATAAGGAGGATCCGCAGGAGGTTGTGGCATCGTGGCTGTTTGTGCAGTATCTTTTGACGAACGAAGTGCAGATTGCCTACTCGCAGACGGAAGGATATGTACCGGTGACTTCAAAGGCACTGGATTCTACAGAGTATCAGGAGTATTTGTCCCGCATGGGTGAGGACAATGACACCTATTATGATGTAAAAATTAAAGCAGCCAAGATTGTTCTTGATAATATTGAGAATACCTTTGTGACACCGGTGTTTAACGGCTCGGCATCGCTTCGTGATGCGGCAGGACAGCTCATTAACAATGCAGCCAGGGCATACAGCAGAAAGCAGACGGTGGATGATGAATTCATGGAAACACAGTTTGATTCCGTTACTACGCTGTATGGTCTTGACAAGCTGAATACGTTGCTTGGAACGACGGAGTTCGGTCCGCTTCCGACAACAGCGGTTGTGCTTTTGGTATCGCTTCTGGTTGCCTGGGGGTTGATCCTTTTGTATGTAATTTTTCAAAAGATAAAACAAAAGAGAAAACACTAAAACAGAAAAGAACTCTGTAGGGGCTTGAAATTTTGATGCGTTTGGATATATAATATCCTTCGTTATAAAACAAATATCTTATCGAAAGAGGAGAGATGAAGATGAAAAAGTTAACAGCATTATTTTTAGCAGTTTTAATGGTAGTTGGTCTTACCGCTTGCGGTGGCACAAAGGAAGACATCAACGCAAAGTCGGAAGGTGTTATGACTCACGCAGAGTACGCTGCAGCAGAGCTTGGTGCAGAGGTAACGATTGAAGCTTACGTTCAGGCAACTCAGTCCTGGTGGGATAACAAGATTGTTGCTTACTTACAGGATGGCGAAGGTGCATATTTTGCATACAACATGGCTTGTACAGAAGCAGACGCTGCAAAGTTAACTCCTGGTACAAAGATCCGCGTAAAGGGCTTCAAGGATGCGTATGCCGGCGAAGTAGAAATCATTGAAGGTACATTCGAAATTTTAGAAGGCAATTATGTTGCAGAAGCTACAGATTTAACTTCCCTTCTTGGTACTGACGACATGATTAACCACCAGAACGAGTTCGCAGCATTCAAGGGTCTCACTGTTGTAGCTTCCACGGATGCTGAGGGTAATGAAGTACCATTCCTTTACAAGTGGAATGGTTCCGGTTCTGAAGGTGATGACGTTTACTTCAACGTTTCCGTAAACGGAAAGACATACACATTCCTTATTGAGTCTTACCTTTGCGGCAAGGACACTGACGTTTATAAGGCAGCCCAGAACTTAAAGGTTGGCGACACCATCGACGTAGAAGGCTTTGTATACTGGTATGATGGCATCAATCCGCACATTACATCCATTATAGTGAAGTAAAGAGCGTAGAAGAGGTTATTGCGAATTGCAAATTCTCATGGTTTATACTCTTGTCCATGTCCGCTGGGAGTCAGGACAATTGAGTATAAAGCATGAGAATTTTTTTGTTCGTAATAACCTTTGCCGAAGTTTATTTCAGTAGGAAGATGTGATGATATTTTTGCGCAAAATTCCTTAAAAATCATTTGTGCGGAGTCGGACATCAAGAGAAAACCCCAAGACCCGAAATCCTTATGATGTCGGCTTTCTTAACGGACAATTCGACATGTGAATCTTGTCCTTTAGGATGTTGAGTCCGCAGTCGGATAGGTAATCCTGCAGGATTGCGATGGACTGGGACGAGGTCGGTCCGATGATGATTTCGCCGACCAGATCGGATAAGTGCATGTTTAACTTGCTGCACATGCGGTTTAAGTTGAGCGGATAATATTTTTTGATTCGGTCTTTGGATACGTGGTATTTCGGTTCTACTGCAAATTCATTGGAGATGAACGGAGAAACCACGAGACGGAATTCCTTTTCGCTGGCAAAGGACGGATGCTTAAACGCTGCGGACTGAATCCAGGCGTCATTCATCAAATCCTGCAGTGGAGCCAGGTCATCGGTAAAGCTTTCGGTCTTTTTTATCTGCTGGTAAAATGCCTCTACCAGACGGTGTTCGTGCATGTCTTCCTGATAAAATACTTCTTCCAGGGAAATTGCACCGCCGGTCATCTTTTCCATCATTTCATCATGGAAGGCAATACAAACGCCCTGTCCGTAGTGCCCGTAGCGTTCCCATTGGGAGGCATCGTCACGGTATTTGGAGAAGCAGGCAGCATATGCAGAATAGTGGAACTCCTTGACAAGCTCTGCACGGAAAAAATTTTCCGCAGCACGGCTTTTTTCTTTTTCACCGTCAGCCTCCAGTTTTTCGATGACTGCCTTACAGATGCCATTCATAAAAAGGCGCATTTCTGAGGCATCATTCATATTTAAAATGTTGTTCAGTCTCAGTTCTGCACAACGGATGATACCGTCAAAAGCAGAAAAGTCGGTGTAATGGTATAACATCGTGTTTCATCCTTTCTATTTCCACAAATCAGATACAAAATACATCAGTGTTGCCCAGGTGAAGATGGAGAAAAAGATGCCTTCATCATCCCTGCCGTTCCTTAAAATGCGAAGGGCGTCTTCTTTTGTCAGAAGCTCAAAGCCGTCAAAGCACTCCGAACCAACTGCGCCGTCCTGCGACAAGGCATCGGTGTCGGTTAGATTGAGTACGGCACAGACGAGGGCATTGCTTTCATCGGTCATGCCCGGTGTGGAAAAGAGAAGCGGATTGATAACATGCATGGAATCCTTGTCCGTTAAAACGAGACCGGTCTCTTCCTCAATCTCTCTTTTTGCCGTGGCAAGCAGAGGATTTTCTTCGCTCTCATCTGCCGCATCCAAAAGTCCCGCCGGAGGACTTAAGAGAAATTGTCCCGCCGGATAACGGTATTCTTTGGTAAGCAGAAGCTTTGGTTCGTCTTCATTTATCTTTAAGATGACCACGCAGGAAACCGCATCGGGAAGAGAGTTTTTAAACTCCTCATCGGTTTTGGTTGCCATCAGGTGGTCGAGCGACCGTCGGGTTGCATCATAATAATGTTTTCCTTCTTCATATTCTAAATCAAACACTTTGATGAACCGGGATTCAAACAGTGGTTTGACATTTTCTTTTCGTATGACAGGTTTCATGATACGCAGTCCTTTCTTTTTGATTTAGTTTGTCCAAACAGTATAAAAAGTCTTCGTTTATTATAGTACAAAATGAGGAAATTAGCAAATGGAAGCAAAAAGACCGCAGTGTAAACGTTTATTCGGATTTTGATAAGTAGGTTTCTTTTTGCGGTGAGAAGTGGTAAAATGAAGATTAGATGAAGGGTGTAGAGGTTTTATCAGAAATTTTTTTGACTTAGAAGACATTTACCTAAACCGGTGGGATTATCTTAACGCTTAAACAGGAGAAACTTACGATGGCAAAAGGAAACAATCAAAAATTGAAATTGTCCTATCTGACCAGAATTATGCTCGAAAAAACAGATGATGAACATGGCCTTACGATGGCACAGATTTTAGAGGAGCTTGGGCGTTATGGTGTGGCGGCGGAGCGGAAGAGCATTTATGATGATTTTGCAGATATGACGGACAAGCTTGGAATTGAAATAATCAAAGAAAAGGTTGGCAGGGAGACCTATTACCATGTCGGAAGCAGGGATTTTGAGGTGGCAGAGGTAAAGCTTCTGATGGATGCTATCCAGTCGTCAAAGTTCATTACGGAAAAGAAGTCCAATGAACTGATTAAGAAAATCAAAGGTCTGGTGAGCCATCACCAGGCGGCACAGCTGCAACGTCAGGTGTATGTCCATGGCAGAATCAAGACAATGAATGAGAGCATTTATTATAATGTGGATACACTTCACTCTGCCATTGCAAAAAACAGTAAAATTACTTTCCAGTACTGTGGGTGGTATACAAATAAAAAGCTGGTTCCGCTACATGGCGGAAGCTTCTTTACGGTAAGCCCATGGGCGCTGACCTGGGATGATGAGAATTATTATCTGGTGGCGTTTGATCATTACGAGGAGAAAATCAAGCATTACCGCGTGGACAAGATGGTGAAGATTTCGATTCTGGAGGAGCCGCGCGGTGGCAAGGAGTTCTTTCAGAGTTTTGATATGGCAGCGTATTCCAATGTGAATTTTGGAATGTTCCATGGTGAGATTAAGAAGGTGCGCATTTCTTTCCCGGATTATATGGTGGGCGTGTTTATTGACCGTTTTGGTAAGGACATTCCGATTCATCCGGCGGGAGACCGGCGCAGCGAAACCGCAGTTGACGTGGCGGTCAGTAAGCAGTTTTTTGGCTGGATAGCGAGTCTTGGCAGATGGGTAAGAATCGTTGGCCCGGATGACGTGGTAGATGAGATGCGTGAGTTTTCCCGGAAATTACTGGCGGTGTATGAGGAGACGACGGAGCTGCCGGAGGAGAAGGAACAATAGAGAGTAAGAGAAAATCTGATTTCCCAGGAAAGTAAATGCCCCAAGAGTAAGCAATAAAAGCTGGCTCTTGGGGTGTTTTTATGCCTCCTTTCTCCTTTCTCACATGAAGTCCGTTTAAATGGACTTATATTATGATATCTTCTAACTGTAAACAAGCCTAGAATGCAAAATTAAACCCGTACTTTGACAACTGAAAATGGCTAAAAAAGTCTAATTTACTTTTGCAACGAGGTTTGTAGGGATGTGTGTTATAGTAATGGTATCGATTGCTATCTGCTGAAAGGAGCAGATATGAATTACTATAAAAGACAGCCACAGATGACACTGTCCGACCGGCTTGCAATAGAAGTTGGGATTGAAAGAAAGGAATCCTTTAAATCCATTGCCAAGCGGTTGGATAGACATCCTTCAACGATTGCACATGAGGTAAAAGAAAATCGTACATTTATCCATGGTAATTATCCGGGAGGCAATGATTGCAGATTTGCCAGGCAGTGTGCAGCACAGCATATATGCGATGAAGATGAATTCTGTAGTTATCGTTGTAAGTTTTGCAAGGTACATAACTGCCATGATTACTGTGAAAAGTATGTATCGGTCAAATGTAACAAGTGGGAATCAGCACCGTATGTCTGTAATACCTGTCACCAGAAAAGAATCTGCTGGAAGGACAAATACATTTATACAGCACAATGCGCAGATGCAGCAGTAAAAAGACGCAGGACAGAAAGCAGACAGGGCATACGTCTGGAGGAAGATGACAAGAAGATGCTGGATGAGCTTATTACAAAGCTTGTGCGTAAGGGACAGCCTTTAACTCACATTTATGCGGAGCATGAAAAGGAAATGCCGGTATCACTTAGAAGTCTGTATAACTACATTGATGCAGGAGAATTGACAATAAAGAACATCGATCTCAGAAGGAAAACTTCGTATAAACAAAGACGTCAGAATAAAAAAGGA